>NZ_SCFM01000001.1 GCF_004138295.1 Ectobacillus funiculus
CTTCGCCCAAAAGCAGGGCTCGCCAGTCGGCGAGTTTTCTTTAGAACGTAAGCATAAGAACATTGGAAACAGGCAGTTAGCAGGTTACCTGTTTCCAATATTTTTTATATGTTTCTACTGCCATGACCATGAAATGACGTGTAAAATGAAGAGAGAAGGTGCAGATGGGGATATATTGGAGCTGAGCAGATGGAGCAATTAAATAAATTCGTAGAGAGAATCGAAACAACGCTACTAAAGGGAGTTCGTCTAGAAAGCGAAAATCCGTATGATCCAGTTGTTGTTAAGCACACTCCAACTGGATGGAGCTGTATAGGAGCAGGAAACTATGCGGCTGTGTTTGCATACCAAGGAAATGAAGAGTGGGTTGTGAAAATTTATGCTAGGGAACAAGAAGGACTGAAAAAAGAAGCAAAGGTATACCGTAAGCTAGGGGGGCATCCTGCTTACTCTGAGCTTATTTATCAGGGAGAGCAATACTTAGTGTTAAAAAGGCTCAGGGGTATTACTTTATACGAAGCGGTTCATAAAGGGATACAAATTCATGAGAGTATTATCCACGATGTAAATGAAGCATTACAATATGCTAGAGAGCGCGGACTCACCCCTTGTGATATCCATGGGAAAAATGTGATGATGAATGAAGGGAAAGGGTATGTAGTTGACATCTCTGATTTTTATAAGCCTGGCGAGGACGAAAAGTGGAATGATTTAGTGAAAGCTTATTATAAATTCTATAAGCCATTTTTTTATAAATATTCTATACCAATCCCTGATTTTGTATTGGATGCTATACGGCACTCATATCGATTTTATCGAAAATGGAGAAAGAAAAGAAAGCAAGTGCAGTTGTATAAAGGATAAGATGTTTCCTTGCTTGTATGAACAAGTCCTTATAATAAAATAATCCTCTCCGATGTGTGTTGGAGAGGATTATTTATCTGTAGGGTATAAGCAGTGTTTGTGTTGTTATTCAAAGTTATCGGTAAGGAACCTCACGGGCTAAATATTCTCCTATTAAATCTTTAATATAAGGAGCTTCTTCTTCCTTGAAGAAAATCATAATGCCTTCTTCGGATTCTTCTCCATTTTCCTTTGTCACAGTATTGCGAAGCAGAACGCCGTCTCCTGTTTCTGGGACAATGCCAAGTTTATAATGAATGTTATACTCTATATCTCCATTAGGAGAGTGCTCTTCAATGTGAGCATATTTATCATTTGTAATCCACTCAATAGAATCATTCTCCTCGACGTCTTCTTCAAACTCATCATCATAGTCATCAAATTCTTCAGGATCATCATCATAGTCATCAAATTCTTCAGGATCATCATCGTAGTCATCAAATTCTTCATCTTCTTCATCGAAATCCGCATCTTCCATTTCATCCAAATATTCATGAAAAGCATCATGGATAAATGCGAGCATTTCATCTAAATTCCCAAACAGAGCCTTTGTTTCAAAAGCAGTATCCTCTTCAGAATGATAGCAATAAAATTCTTGATTGACTGGATCAAAATGGATGAGACAAAAGCTTTCCTGTTCACCCTCATCAAAACCGACAGCAACTGAGAAGATAAACGAAGGATGCTTTGTTGTTGTGTCTGTATCAAATACAATATTAAGTTCATCAAAGCCCTCGCATATGCCAGGAAGGCTTTGTCTTACTGCGTGTTCCATTCTATAAAACCATTCTAAGCTCATATGATCTCCTCCTCGCTATAACGACTACCCCTAAAGGTTTCCCATGTAAGGCTAAAACATGCTATTTACTTCGAAAAATACAAATAAGAGGAATAAAAAAAAGGGCAATCACAGAACACTATGATTGCCCTTTTTTATTAGCTTGCTTGTTTTTTGCCTGCGTTAGCCCCGTTTAAGTTGCTGTGTCTGCGTCCGTATACGAAGTAAATAACAAGACCGATAACCAGCCAAATACCAAAGCTAATCCAAGTAACTGCAGGAAGCTGCAGTACGAGATATCCACAGAAGAGAACTGCTAAAATTGGAACTAACGGAACGAGTGGAACCATGAAGCCTCGTTTTAAGTTAGGTTGTGTTTTACGTAGTACTAAAATACCGACGGAAACCATAATAAACGCGAACAAGGTTCCGATGTTTGTTAGTTCCGCTAATTTGCTAAGAGGAAGTACTCCCGCAAAGAATGAAACAACTAAACCAATTAACCAAGAGTTTACCAATGGGGTTTGTGTTTTTGAATTTACTTTAGAGAACACTTTTGGAAGTAATCCGTCACGGCTAATTGCATAGAATAGACGAGTTTGTCCATACATCATAACAAGTAATACTGTTGTAATACCTGTGATTGCCCCTAGAGAGATAAAGCCTGCTATCCAATCTTGACCAATGTAATTTAACGCAAAAGCCACTGGATTTTTTACACCAAGCTCAGTGTAAGGGACAATCCCTGTTAAAATTGCAGAAACGACAATATATAATATAGTACAAATTGCCAAGGAGGAAATAATTCCAATTGGCATGTTACGCTTTGGATTTTTAACCTCTTCTGCAGCAGTTGAAACTGCATCAAAACCGATATAAGCAAAGAATACGGTTGCTGCACCTGTTGCTACACCGGAGAAGCCAAATGGCATAAATGGTGTCCAGTTGTCTGGTTTTACATACCATACACCTACGCCGATAAATAAAAGAACAACTGCTATTTTAATGATTACCATGATCGTATTGAAACGTGCTGATTTTTTTGCGCCTTGTGTTAATAGGAATGTCATAACAAAAACGATTAAAATAGCTGGTAAATCAATAAATGTACCCTTTTCTGGATTATATGCACTTGTTAAGGCTGTTGGGAAATGGATACCAAAGCCTGCAAGCAATCCTTGGAAATAACCGGACCAACCAGCTGCAACAGCTGAGGCTGCAACACCGTATTCCAAAATTAAATCCCATCCTAAAATCCAAGCGATCAGCTCACCAAACGTCGCATAGCTGTAAGTATAAGCGCTTCCAGATACTGGCACAGAAGAAGCGAATTCTGCATAGCAAAGAGCCGCAAATACGCAAGCCAGACCTGAAAGAACAAATGAGAGTACAAGTGCAGGTCCAGCGTGTTCAGCGGCTGCAACTCCTGTTAGTACGAAAATCCCCGTACCAATAATGGCACCGATTCCGAGCATCGTTAAATCGAATGCTCCTAGTTCTTTTTTGAGTCCTACACCTTTATTGTCAGATTCTTTAAGAAGAGTCTGAATAGACTTCTTTCGAAAAAGACTCATATAAATCACCTTCCTAGTGTGCTGAAAAAATTATGTCGAAATATTTTGTTCGCAGAAGTGATTGTATAATGGATATGACAGTTTGTAAAGTTTAAATATTAAAAAAATTATAGAAAGATATGACAAATTCTTTAAATTTATATATAAAGCAACCGAAAAATACAAGGGGTAATTGTTAGAATTTTGGATATATTCTTAACAAGACTAGTTCTTTAAAAGGTTGATAGAATGAGGAAATAAAAGGAATGGAATTATTAGAATAGTTTTTTGGGATCTGGGGAATAGCGGGATAAAAACTTATTTTTATTATTTTAGGAAATAGATGAAGGTTGGATTTATATTGTATGCGTATAAAAGAAAGGCGAAATAGATTGCAACTGCATTCCATTTCGCCTATCGCTTCATTCAGAGCGGCTGAGTCCAGCTTGGAAGGCTGCAAGGTGATTAAGGGAAGCGTGTCGAATGGTTGTCATCGCTCTTTGGACATCTGCAGGGATTCCGGGAGTCTCAAGAAGTTTAGTATACATTGAAATGTGATCTGTTTCTTTCTCGATGCCTACTCTAAAGGCTGCCTTTAAGGATGCTGGCGCTTCTGTAAGATTGGCAGCTTGATTTTTAGGGACAGGGACCTTGTAGGCTTTAAATAACGGTAGTAAGGTTTCAATATGTGATTGCTCGGCCTTTTTAATACGCACAAATGGTTTGACAGCCCCGAATTTTTGAATGACTGCGTCACACCTTGCCTGTGCTGCATATTCATCCTGAAGTGCGTATGTTAATGCTTTTTCTAATGTAATGGAAGAGTCTTGCAGCGCCCCCTTTGCTCCTAGGTTTTGGAGCGTATTTGTTTGAGCGGAAACAGTGTAAGATACTGTAAGGAACAAAATGGAGGCAATCATGCAGCTGATATACTTAGAAACCGAAGTTTTCATGACAAGAAAATTCTCCTTCCGTACTTGTATTACGAATAGCTTATACAATATTTGTAACAATATACAGATAGTATGAACGAAGGATAAAAGATGGTTTTCATTCTTTCAATTCTATGGTATTGTAAGACAATAACGCAAAGGAATGAGAATATTGACACAATTGACACAATTCGAAAATGTAACTATTTCAAAGAAAGCTAATGTGTATTTTGAAGGAAAGGTAACAAGCAGAACAGTAGTGTTCCCTGATGGTACAAAAAAGACATTGGGTATTATGCTTCCGGGAGAATACGAATTCTCTACTTCTGTGAAGGAAGAGATGGAATTCGTAGGAGGGACTTTAGAATATAAGTTACAAGGCCAAGATTGGCAAAAAATCGAGGAGAGCGGCGTATTCTATGTGCCTGCAAACGAGACATTTCTATTGAAGGTTTATACTGTTGCTGATTATTGCTGCTCATATATAAGTGAATAATTATCTATTAACCATGTAACAAATAGAGGGTGTCTCGAACTTCGGGACACCCTCTATTTTTAGTACACGAAGAGTGGGTTTTAAACTAACATACTGATTTTAGATGCTCGATGAGTTTTCTTTAGGTAGATGATAAAGGCTTGTTTCTTTCTTTTAGAATATCTTGAATGATTTCGATGTGAACGGCAGCCCAAGCTTTCTCGTGAAAGTGAAGGATCACGCTAATGGTTAGAAGGAGGATGTAAATAAAAGAGAAGCCAATGACAATTAAACCTCCGTAATTAAAAAGAAATTTTTGCAGTTGATTGGAGAATACTAACAAAATTAACGGTCCCGATGACACAAGGATAGGGATAATTCCTGAACCATTCTTTTCTTTAATCATACGATAATAAATTTTTTTTAACATACGGTCATCAATGGTACTATAAAACTTTTGGATTTCATCAATTTCTGTAAGTTCTTGGATAGATATAAACTGTTGGTCCTTACTCAGTGTTGTTTTTAGTTTTAGATAAAATCTATGAGCATCTCCGCGTGTTGCAAACATATTCAATCCTCCATTATTAAGGAATTCTTAATAGAAGATTTTGCATGAGAGCTGCTTTTTATACGTAGCTGAGGTATTTTAAGATAGGCTGCCTTAGCAGGAGTTGGTAGAATCTAGCTCATAATGCGGAAAAATGGATGTAGGAAAGGCTGGTTCACCATTCAGCCTTTCGCTATAAAGCTGTTCGGTTAAATGTTAGAATATTTTCAAGAATAAACCTCCCGGCTCTCTCCACTCCTCGCTTATTAAGCTCTCGAAATAAACTTTTATAGTCACTGGCAGATAAATCGCCACCAGTATAGCTTTTTTGCAGATAGTCTAATAATTCCATTGTATGTAACGGTACTCGTTTGTTCATGAGTATAAATTGGTGTATAAAGTCTTGCAGTAACACTATTACTCAACCTCCATATAACATGTTTAATATACAAAAATCATACCATGGAACCGATTATAAATTGATTATTTTGAAAATTCAAACTTGCGACATTTATCAACAATATCCTAGTTTATTTTTTTGCACTTTAAGAATGATGTGATGGGATTTGCTCAAGTAGCCAAACATCAGGAAGTAGAACGGTATTTCTTAAGGGGAAAACAAATTGTCCAAAAGCATATGGACTTCTTTAGTGAGATTTTAAAGAAAGAAGACCTTTCTGCTCCTATGTCTTGGGATACAGCTGTTAGTAATTCTACAATAAGTCCCTTTTCAGATAAGTTGATGATGTTTCATGTATCCGCAATGACGGCAGCTGGAATAGGGAACTATAGAGTAGCTATGTCTGCAAGTCCAAGGCGGGATATTGGAATGAGATATGCATCCTTACTTCCTGAAGTTTCGTTATATGCAGAAGCTGGGGCTAATATTATGATTGAGCATGGTTGGTTAGAGGAATCGCCCCAAACAGATGACCGGGATAAGCTGGCAAAGGAATAAATAGTGCACGAATGCAAGCGATAAAGCCTGCAGTAAAAATCTGAGCTATTGATACTAATCAGATTTTTACTGCATAAGGTATGAATGCAGTATCGTTAAATTGTAGATAGCAGATGAATTCTTTTTGCTAATTAGTTAACATAGTGTATAATACCTTGTTGGTATAAAGGAGGGGCGGGACAAATGAAAAACAGAACTTCTATTATGATTAGCATTATCCTTGCGATGTTAGTTGCGTCTATGGATTCTACTATCATGAATACGACTATGCCGATTATTGCAAAGGAATTAGGGCGATTTGACCTATATGCGTGGTCATTTGCGTCATATATGATTTTTTGTACAGTTCTTTCGCCAGTTGCGGGAAGAATTTCTGATTTATTCGGAAGGAAACAAGTATTTGCATCGGGAATTATTTTATTCTTAATTGGTTCGCTTTTGTGTGGATTAGCTCAAGGTATGATACAACTGGTTATCTTCCGTGCTATTCAAGGAATCGGGGCGGGTGTCATGATGCCATTCCCTGCGATTATTGCAGGAGATTTATTTCCGATTGAGAAGCGTGGGAAGATTCAAGCCTTTTTTACGGCAATGTGGGGGCTCTCTGCGATATTGGCTCCGATGCTTGGTGCCTTCTTTGTAGAGTATATGACATGGAGATGGATTTTCTTTGTCAATTTGCCGATTTGTATTTTGTCTATTGTTATGCTGCTGCCGTATAAAGAGGTGTATACACCGAAAAAAGCAAGTGTGGATTATCTGGGTGCGGCTTTATTTGCGATTGGTGTCAGTCTGTTGCTGCTTGTGACGGTATTAGAGAGCGAGCAACTTTTATATGGGATTGCAGGAATTATGATTCTCGTTATCTTTTATTTTTATGAGAAAAAGCAAACGTCTCCTATTGTCCCGATATCGATGATTCACCACAAAACGATTAAGTGGATGAATATTAATGGATTCGTAGGATGTGCTGCTTTATTTGGTACATCCAGTTACATCCCTTTGTTTTTGCAGAGAATGGCCCATCAATCGATTTTTATGAGTGGTGTAGCGTTACTAGGTATGTCACTCGGCTGGATGGTGGCTGCTGTACCGGCAGGGAAATGGATCCTCAAATATGGATACCGTATGCTGCTTATTATTGGCAATGTTTTACTTGTTATGTCTGGTATTATGCTCGCTCTGCTGCAAGAAGGAAATGGCTTCTGGTATGTATTTATCGCTATGGTTGTTCAAGGGATTGCATTTGGTCTAATCTCGACCGTCAGCGTCATTGGTGCACAGCAATTTGTAGCACCGCATGAAAAAGGGATTTCGACGTCTTTTCTAATGTTCTCTCGTAATATCGGTACCGCGATTGGTGTAACAATTATGGGTGCTTTCCTGACAAAGGCGTCCATTTTTATGGAAGGTATGCACCATTTGTTTGTATTTGGGTTTGTAGGAAGTTTGCTTGCGCTTTTAACTGCATTCTTTATTCATGATAAATCGCACGAAGAAACAACGAGCGTACAAGTGGTGTAATAGATAAAAAGGATGAAAGTCACAGGCAGGTATGATTCACTCTATACTTGTTTGTGACTTTTTGTATGACGAAAAGGTGAAAATGAATAACGGCTCTTTTATAATCTTGACTACCCAATAACTGTTTTGTGTAATACATTAGATATACTAGAAGTGGCATCAGCAATTGGATTTATATAAATTGGTAATTGTAACCATTTTTTATTGCTTTTTGGCTGTGAATCCTGAATTTTCACATAAGTTCCATGTGAAAGTGCATGATATTAAACTTTATTAACACAGGGACATAACGTGTCCAAGGATTGCTTGTTATGCCCTCTTATAATATAATTTCACTTGGGAATATTAAGAAAAAACAGTTGTTTTTCTACATGACTTTTTTATGTTTGCTTTTGGATTTATAAATTTTTATCGATCCGCTCTCTAATTAAAAAACTCGGCTGAAACAATACCTTCTCATCCTTTCTTTACAGGTATGAAAAAGTTTGATAGAAATATCTTCGAGTTTTTGAGTCATGTTAAATGGAACGGAGGTCATATGAAGTTTAAGACAAAGCTATATGTTGGACTAGGTTCTATATTTGCCCTAATTATAATCCTTTTAGGCATTCTATTGAGTATGCTTAATCAATTAACTGTAAATATGAATGTTGTAGTGAATGAATTGTCTGATAGGGTAAAGCTCACTTCAGCTATTCAGTATGAGACGAATAATATGGATAAAGAATTGCGTGAGGTTGCATCTCATCCTCCTGAGGACATTCGTCCGAAGATTATAAATGATTGGGAACAATCTCGCCTGAATATCAACAAGTCCCTTGCTTCCCTTCAGGAGATAGATAAACGTGAGAAGTCTCAGGAATTAATCGCAAAGTTTAACACTCTGTATGAAGCATATGAAGGCATTGGTCAGCAAGTTATCACCCTTCAAAAGGTTGATCCCAATGCTGATTTGGATACATTGTTATGGGGGGACTTTAAGCTGACGCAACAACGTATGCTGCAACTCGTAGATTTGCTTCATACGTTGCAGGAACAAGAAATGAAAAATGAGCTTTATCGAACTCGACAAACATATAACTTAGCTGTTCAGGTGATTTATGCTTATGCCATCATAGGGTTTTTAATCGGTTTAGGAATCGCCCTTTGGTTAATAAGAGGCATGATAAGGAATCTAAATCGAGTGACATCAGTGATGACGAGTGTTTCCGAGTATCAAGGAATGCGGTTTCCTCGGATTGAGGTTACTTCTAAGGATGAAATTGGCGCGATTTCCGAAGCTTTTAATGGTATGGCCCAATCCCTAGAGGAATATATGGAGCAGGAGCAGGAATTAAAGAAAAAGGCGGAGGAACATAGCTGGTTAAAGTCAAGGATTGCAGAAATCACTGCTATATATCCTACGGTAGAGGATTTTCAAACATTGGCGAAGTTATTTATTGAAAAGATTACACCGATGGTACGAGCCCAATATGGTACCTTCTATATTAACGAGGGAAGCGGCGAACAGCAGTATCTGAAAAGAATGGCTTCGTACGCATTTATTCCTGACGCGGCTGAGTTCGATGGCTTTCATTTTGGAGAAGGATTGGTAGGTCAATGTGCTATCGAGAAGAAGCCTATTTTAATTACGGAAGTGCCTGACGATTATATGAAAATTACCTCTGGAACTGGTAGGGCAGCGCCGAAGAATATTTTGATCCTTCCTGCTGAGTTTGAAGACGAGGTCGTAGCCGTCATTGAGTTTGCTTCATTTGAGCCGTTTAGTGACCTTGAGCAGCTATTTCTTCATGAAGTTATGAGCCATATTGGAATTACGATTAATAGTATTGGAAGCCGTATGAAAGTGAGAAATTTGCTTCATGAATCACAGGTTCTAACTGAAGAAATGCAGAGCCAATCTGAGGAACTGCAGATGCAGCAGGAGGAACTAAGAACAATGAATGAGCAGCTTGAGGAGCAGTACCAAAGCTCAGAACAGAGGAAAGAGGAGCTTGAAAAAATCAGCAGAATGCTCGAGGAAAAGGCTCAGCAGCTTGTCCTTAGCTCCCAATATAAATCTGAGTTTCTGGCAAACATGTCTCATGAGCTTCGAACACCGCTTAATAGCCTGTTGATTCTAGCTCAAATGTTGGCAGAGAAAGATTATGCAAATCTTACATCTAAGCAATTAGAGTATATTCAAACCATTTATTCATCTGGTAATGACCTACTCCATCTTATCAATGATATTTTAGATTTAGCGAAGGTGGAAGCAGGAAAAATAGAAGTAATTCCGACTGCTGTAAGACTTCAAGATGTGAAACAGCTTGCTGAAAGACAATTTTTACCATTAGCACGTCAAAAGGGAATCCGTTTTTCAGTGCAGCTAGATGAGGACGTACCAGAAGTACTTTATACGGATGAGCATCGACTTAATCAAGTTTTGAAAAATCTATTATCGAATGCTTTTAAGTTTACAGAAAAAGGGAGTGTATCTTTAATCATACACAAGGCTGTTAAAAAAGGCTCGAAGGATAGATTTTCTGTGGAACAAAAAGATTCAGCATTAGCTTTTTCAGTAATTGATACCGGAATTGGTATTCCAAAAGAAAAACAAGCGCTTATTTTTGACGCCTTTAAACAAGCCGATGGGACTACTAGCCGCAAGTATGGCGGTACCGGATTAGGGCTATCGATTAGTCGAGAAATTGCTCAATTGCTGGGTGGATTTATTGAAATGGATAGTGAAGAGGGAGCAGGGAGTTCTTTTGTCCTATACCTTTCAAACTATGAATTAAACAGTCATGGAGAATCCCTATCTGCAAGAATGGAAGTTGCAGCGGGTCAGATGGAGCAGGAGATTTCTTCAGTTGAAAATAAAGTGAGCGCCTATCCGTATGAGACAAATGAATCTAATACAAGTGGAAATGCCTTGATGAGAGGGAAGAAGATTCTAATTGTGGACGATGATATGCGGAATATATTTGCCTTAACAGCAGCACTGGAAGGATATGAGATGGAAGTTTTATTTGCGGAAAATGGCGAGGAAGGAATTGAGGTTCTACAGGAAAATCGTGATATAGACTTGCTTATGATAGATATTATGATGCCAAAAATGGACGGATTTGAAGCAATGCGCTTAATTCGAGGTATGAGCGAGTTTGCAGAGTTGCCAATTATCGCTTTGACGGCTAAGGCTATGAAGCACGACAGGGAACAATGTATTGAAGCAGGAGCCTCCGATTATATTAGTAAGCCAATTAATTTAGATCAGCTATTCTCTTTAATGCAAGTATGGCTATATAGATAGGTGGGGACGGCTATTACAGATCAATTTAATAAAATCAGAGACAATCATCATAGTGAGCTGGAAAAAATAGAGATAGAGCTATTGTTGGAAGGTATTTACCGTTATTATGGTTTTGATTTCAGAAACTATGCCTTCCCGTTCCTGCAAAGGCGAATTCTGCATTGCATGGGAGCAGAGAAGCTTACAAGTGTATCAGCATTGCAGGAAAAGGTCTTTCGTGATTCTGCAGTAATGAAAAAATTGTTTGCTGAGTTCTCTGTGAATGTGACAGAGATGTTTCGTAATCCTTCCTTTTTCTTGGCGCTTCGTACAAAGGTGCTCCCTATGCTGAGAGAGTGCAATAATATCCGTATTTGGCATGTTGGTTGTGCCTCAGGAGAGGAAGTGTACTCTATGGCAATTCTTTTGCATGAAGAAGGGCTGTATGAGAAAACAACTATTTATGCAACTGATATGAATGCGAAGGTTTTGAAAAAGGCTAAGCAAGGGACCTTCCCTTTAGAAAGAATGCAAACTTATACAAAAAATTATTTTCAATCCGGAGGGAAAAGAGCTTTTTCAGAGTACTATACAGTGCAGCAGGAACAAGTAATTTTTCAGCCATTTCTTAGAGAAAATATCGTGTTTGCTCAGCATAATGTTGTGACGGACCATTCATTTAATGAGTTCCATATTATTATTTGCCGGAATGTTATGATTTACTTTAATAAAGTTTTGCAAAATCATGTACATCGACTATTATACGACAGTCTAAGCGTATCTGGTTTCCTTGGACTGGGTGAAAGAGAGGAAGTTCAATTTACGAGCTATGCAGACTACTATAACGAATTTGACTCGAAAGAAAGACTATATCGGAAAATCAAATAGTGTAATAACTTCTAAGAAAGTGAATATCTTAATGGTTGATGATCGACCAGAAAACTTGTTAGCTCTAGAGGCAGTGCTTACATCTCCTCATTATCACTTAGTTAGCGCAAGCTCTGGAGAAGAAGCGTTAAAGTGTTTGTTGCAGAAGGATTTTGCAGTTATTTTACTGGATGTACAAATGCCGGGATTGAATGGATTTGAAACTGCGAAATTAATTAAGAAACGAGAAAAGTCCAAGAATATCCCAATTATTTTTATTACAGCTATCAGCCAGGATATGGAGCATGTTCTTCAAGGCTATTCCGTTGGAGCTATTGATTATATTTTTAAACCATTTTATCCAGAAACGCTCCAAAGAAAAATAGAACAATTTGTAAAAATACATCAAAATCATGAACAAATCAGGATGCAAAGTGAAGCAAAGCGTTCCGTCGAACTTGAGGAAGTGCATAATAAATTAGATATAACAACTCTTGATTTACGCAAGACAGAGGCACTTTCAAGAGTAATTGGTGAAACATTAAGGGATACAATTGTTACTTGTGATGAGCGAGGCTACATTCTATCTGTCAATCCTGCGGTAACAGAGATGTTTGGATACCAAACAGAAGAGTTACTAGGACAATCTATTACAGATCTCCTCCTTTCTATAAAGCAGGATGGGGGAGAAAGTACTACTTTTACCACTGCTTCCTTTGTTAAGCAAGTTACTAGGCAGGTAATGGAATGTACTGCGTTACGCAAAGATGGAAGCCATTTCTTTGCTGACATTCAAATCGGAGAAGCTATCATTGAAGGCGATTGCATCTTTGTGTGCTCCATTCATGACATTACAGAGCGGAAGCAAATGGAAGAAGTGAGAAACCAAAGATTTAATGAGTTAGAAAAGCTGGTGGAGGAAAGGACGTTAGACCTTTTATTAGCTAATGAGAAGTTACAGAAGGAAATTGAGGAAAGAAAAAAGATAGCAGATGATCTCTATCTATCTCAAGACCGCTTTCGGAAGATTTTTGAATCCAGTCCGTGTTTAATAGCGATTCGTTCCTTACAGGATGGAAGATATATAGATGTGAATGCAAGCTGGTTACATTATACCGGTTATCATTATGATGAGGTGAAGCAGCAAACGTCTGACTTATTAAATTTTGTTCAGAGCTGTGATGGCGACGATACTGACTTTGATACTCTTGCATTTAGTAAGCCAATTCGGAACATGAAAATCAGTTATCAAACTAAAATGGGAGAAGTACGGCGTGGTTTATTATCAACAGAAATGATAGAAATTCAGGATGAAACATGCGTCCTGATTGTGCTGATAGATATTACCGAAAGGGATCTTCTAGAGAAAGAAGTGTCGCGATTAGATCGTTTGAATTTAGTTGGGGAGATGGCTGCTGGAATTGCCCATGAAATTCGAAATCCGATGACAACGGTTCGTGGATTCTTGCAAATCGGAAGAATCGACAGCAAACAGCTTTCGCCTGAGCATATCGATTTAATGCTGGAGGAGCTTGACAGAGCCAATGGTATTATTAAAGAGTTCCTGAATCTGGCCAAAAACAAAACGAACCATAAAACAAAACAATCTCTCAACTCGATTATTGAGGCCTTATTTCCGCTTATACATGCAGAAGCCTTGCTTGCAGGCAAACGGCTTTTGTTAGATTTGGAGGACTGTGCGGAGCTGTACTTAGATGAAAAAGAAATTCGCCAGCTTGTATTAAATCTTTCTTTAAATGGGCTAGAGGCTATGACCTCTGGAGGCCAGCTTACGATTAAAACCTATTCCGAGGGGCAAGAGGTTGTAATGGAAGTACAAGACCAAGGCACTGGCATTACAGCAGAATTGCTTGATAAAATTGGAACTCCATTTTTTACAACGAAGGATAATGGAACAGGACTAGGTTTAGCAGTATGCTATAGCATAGCTGAACGCCATCATGCTGTAATTAAAGTACAAACAAATGACCAGGGAACTATCTTTTCAATTCATTTTAAAGCCTGATTTGCTCCGCTTTAAGAAAGGATAAATTTCCAGCTTGAATTATAATGGAAAGGGAATCGATAGTGAGAAAGAGATGGAGGAACATTCTATTTATTTGTGCTGTCCTTTGTGTCGTTTTTATAGGTTATACAGTTACATTTGCTAAAAAGGACAAGCCTGAGATTGTTGTTGTTTTAAAAGGATCAGATATACAGTATTGGAAAATTGTTAAGGCAGGAGCCGAAAAAGCATTTAAGGATTTTGGGGTACAGGGGAAAGTTGTAGCGCCTGAGACCACCTATCCAGCCGAAAATCAAATTCGTATACTGAAAAATGTGTTGAAGGAAAAACCAAAAGCATTAATCGTTGCCTTGACGGAGCCTTCTATAACTGTACCTGTATTAAAAGAATATAAAAAGAACAATATTCCTGTGTTATTAGTCGATACAGGAGCAAATTGGGATGGTCAAACTGCTTTTATCGGTACAGATAACCCTACACTAGGAAGAAAGGCAGGAGAGTTGTTAGCTTCTATGCTGCAGCCTGGGGATAAAGTAGCCCTTATTGGCGGGGAAAACTCGGTGTTTGTTGAGAGAAGCGCGGGGGCGAAGGATGCCTTAGGGGCTGCAGGTATCGGCATTGTCTCGGAGCAATCGGGGTATAACGAAATTGGTGATCTAAAACCAGTAATGGAAAACGTATTACAAGCACATCCTGAGATTAAAGGTGTATTTGCTACTGACGATATAATGGCTTTAGATGCATTAAAGGTAATAGAACAAAAAAGGTTAAACATACCAGTTATTGGTGCAGATGGTATTATAAAACTTATCGATTATATTGAAAAAGGAACTTTAACGAGTACAGTAGCACAAAACCCATATGATATGGGATATATAAGCGTAGAAAATGCAGTAAAAGCCATAAAGGGTGAAAAAATACCAAAACAGATTGATAGTGGTGTTGATATTATAACGAAGGATAATGCGAAAGAGAAATTAGACTTTTTAGAAAAGGTCTTGAAGGAAAGATAGATGTTGCGAAATATTTATAATCCTGAATAAGTTACTTGAGGAACAAGAAAAAAGCTACAGAGATATGATGCTCTGTAGCTTTTTTCTTGTAAGATAAGAAAGTATAACTTTTCGGGGTGCTGTCTAGCTCCCAAGGCCAAAAATGGCAGACTCCGAGCTGAATCTCCGCAAAAGGAAAAAAGTTCCTTTTACTCCGACACACCCCTACACAGCCATAAAAAGGTTAACTTCTCCGCTTTTCTTATAGAGGACAAGTTAACCCTTTTGGCCAGTAAAAATATTCTGCAGTGATCAGGAAGGTTATCGAATACCTTTCATAAAACGCTGGAGTTTTGATGACATTAAAAATAATAGAATTGACAAGAGGATCGAGGCTGCGCCAATAACACCAAAGTAGATCATTTCGGTTTCAGGTGTGTAAAATTTAACGATTTGTGCATTGATTGCTTGGGCAGCAGCATTGGATAAAAACCATAAACTCATGGTTTGTGCTGAGAAAGCAACAGGTGCTAATTTTGTGGTAGCTGATAATCCTACAGGTGACAAACACAATTCACCAATTACGACAACGAAGTAACTTAGAACAAGCCAGAGCGGGTTTACTAATGAATGAGTGCCGCCGAAGTAAGCAGGCAGAAGAATCACTAGGAATGACAAACCAGCGAATAATAATCCTAATGAAAATTTTTGTGGAATTGTTGGCTGTCGATCTCCTAGCTTTACCCATACCCAGGCAAGTACAGGTGCCATAATGATAATAAATAATGGATTCAAGGATTGAAACCAAGCTGGTGAAATATGAATTCCAGCAAAATCTAATTGTGTACGTTTATCGGCATAGCTCGCAAGGATGGTCGCTCCTTGCTCTTGTATAGCCCAAAACATGATCGATGCGATAAATAACGGAATATAGGCGATGATTCGTGAACGCTCATCATTTGTTGTTTTAGGACTGCGGTACATCGTAACAAAATAAGCGATTGGAATTGCAATTCCTAATACCCCCACAAGTGCAATAAAGGTTTTAACAGTTAAAGCGTCCGTTAGAATAGCAATGATAATTAAGATAGCAACAATAACAGCAGCTAGTCCAAAAAGAGTGAAAACCTTTTTCTTTTCTGCTTGTAATAAAGGATTTGCTATCAATGTACCTGCGAGACCAAGATTTGTTTTCTTAGTGAACATAAAGACCATTAATCCTAGGAACATACCGACAGCAGCAATTCCGAAACCTAAATGGAAATTATATTTCATTCCAGCAGTTCCGGCTATTAAAGGGGCAAGGAATCCTCCAAGATTAATTCCCATATAAAAAATGCTAAATCCAGCGTCTCGACGATTGTCCTTTATACTATAAATTTCCCCGACAATGCTAGAAACATTAGGCTTTAATAATCCAGTACCGATGATAATGAGAACCATTGAAATAAAGAACATTGCTAGGCTTCCAGGGATAGCTAAAACAATATGGCCAAGCATAATCGATATTCCACCGTAAAACACAGCCTTTGATGTTCCGAAAAGCCTGTCAGCAAACCATCCTCCAATAATTCCTGACATATAGACTAATGATCCGTATATAGACATAATAGCCAGCGCAGTCTGCTGATCAAGTCCTAATCCCCCTTTTGAAACTTCATAGTACATGTAGTAAACAAGGATTGCCCTCATTCCATAATAGGAAAAACGCTCCCAGAATTCCGTGAAGAAGAGAGTGAATAAGCCTTTAGGGTGTCCGAAAAACCCCTTTTGAGGAACGCTTTCCACAATTTTACGCTTATTTAAGTCTGACATCCTGCAACCTCCTTTATATTATTTTATAATAATACTATTGATGGTTTTACTTAGTCAAAAATTACTTCTATATATTCAAAAAAATTTCATAATGTTAAGTTTTTTTGTTTGTTTTTATGGGGTTATTATGTTTTTTTGAAGCTTTTATGTATCGTTCTTGTTGGAATTGTTTAATAATTATGAAATATAAAATTTTTTTGAGATATTAATTTAAGCGGAGGTGGCTGCTGCTGTTTGATGTAATGATAGGTTAGGAGCAGCAGTCGCTGCTCCTTTTCTGTAGAGAAATTTTAGGCATAGACGTCTTTAAAATAGAATATTAATTTGTTTTAAGAGAGCGAGCAATTTGATTATTTGCAGCATAACATAAAGTACCAATCAACAGGGAGATGATGACAATAGGTGCTTGGATGATTTACGCGCTGTGGGCGGTATTAGGTTTTATGTTGCTTGATTTGGTTGTTGGCTTTGTTAAAGCTTTGGTTACTGGGACGTTTTCTTCGAAATTGGTGTTAGATTATTTAAAAGATGTTCTATACTATGTATTTCCGTTATTATTTGTTATGAATATTATGTCAATTGATCCTACAGGCTGGATACTTATGATTTTTTACTATATTGGCAGCTTGGCTGTTATTTGGAATTATTTGGTCTCAATTAAAAATAAATGGAAAGCATAAGCTCTCTCTTATTGTTAAAAAAGTCGCTTGTTAACAAACGACTTTTTTATTTGGTGTATTTTAACAATAGTGTGTATATGTAACTAAGTCTCTGTCTTCGCCTAACGGCTCGCTAATCGGCGAGTTTTTTTATTATAGTGAATATTGGGTTCAAGCTATTCTGGGTACTTATTTTGAATTAAATGTAAAGTGCTGGATTTTGATGATGAGTATATTAACAGCCTGAAAAAGAGGTTAGTGAAACAACTTCGGTTCTAAAAAGAGAAACAACGAATAAAATCTGTGGAAAGATTCTTTTTATAAGACATCCTTAGAGGGAGAGTTTATAGTTTTTGTTTAATTCTGGTAACTGAAAAGCAGGATGAGGGTATGTCTGCTTTTCAGGAATCTATGGACTTTATAGGTAATGAATATTATTTTTTTACATGGAAAGAAAAAGCCTTTTAATGCTATAAAGAAGGCTTTTTTGGGTTCAGGGAAACCAGTGAAAGGGAAGAGTGAGTCCTCCTCACTATACTTTATGGAGTTTTCATCATGTAGCGTTTGTCTTTAGGTATGAAGTACCCCTTGAGACTGTGTTTTTGTAGAACAGTAAAATCTGTAAAGGGAGTGGGGGCATGAGGAAGTATCGGTGGATTAAGTGGCGTAAATTCCTTCTTTGGTTGGCAATCTTCGTTCTTATCGGTGTCGTGTTATGGATAGGAGGGCCGCCAGCCAGGGAGATCGCATTAGGCATTCTTAATATTTTACTGCAGCTGCTTTTTGCTGTTGTGTTTATAATTATCCAATTTGTTGCTCTTTTCTGGTTCCTGGCCCGCGGACGCACATATTGGATTTTGCCTGGCGAAACCGGTGCTACCTGGGATGATTATCGAGGGAATCCTGAGATTGTTGAAAATGCTAAGCGGATTGTTATCCTGCTTAAAGGTGTCAAAGAATTTAAGGAGATGGGTGGCGAGGCAATACGGGGATTGTTGCTTTGCGGACCTCCCGGAACAGGAAAATCTTATCTAGCTCAGGTGATTGCCAACGAAGCACAGGTGCCCTTTGCTTATGCTTCAGCTCCAAGTTTTCAAAATATGTTTTTTGGTGTCGGCAACTTAAAGGTCATGTCTTTATATAAGAAAGCCCGGAAGCTGGCAAAGGTATATGGTGCTTGTATCATCTTTATTGACGAAATCGATGCGATTGGGATGAACAGGCAGGCAGGGGCTGGCGGAATGGGAGGGATGTTTGGCATGGGTGGGGCAGGCTTGCTTAATGAGCTGCTCTTGCAGATGGATCCCCCGAACATCGATAACTCCTGGTTTGCTAAGACGCTTCGCTCACTCGGGTTGCGCCGCACAAAGGCAGAGCGTCCGGCGGTGTTGACGATTGGAGCGACTAACATGCCCGATGTACTCGATCCTGCACTGCTCCGACCTGGACGCTTCGACCGGAAGCTTTGGGTAGACTCTCCTGACTATGATGGCCGAGTGGATGTCTTCCATTATTACCTCGAGAAGGTGAAAAGGGACCCCAGCTTGACTCCAGAGCGTGCGGCACTTGACACAGTTGGCTACAGCCCCGCGCAGATTAAACATATTGTCAATGAGTCAGTTGTAATTGCTCATCAGCGAGGAGCCCAACTGTCTAGCTATGAGGATTTCCGGGCTGCTATGGAGACCTATGAGTGGGGACTCAAGCAGCCGCTTCGCTCCATGAGCGAGGATGAGAAGCGGAACGTTGCTTACCATGAGGCTGGTCATGCAGTGGCTCAATATCTGCTAAAGCCGCATGAACGGGTTTGGAAGGTGACAATCATCCGCAGGGGCAGTGCGCTCGGTCTTGCCGCTACCAAACCGATACATGAAAGGTATAATCGAAGCAATAGTGAGATTTTGGCGGAGATCCAAGTTTGTTTAGCAGCCCGTGCGGCGGAAGAAGAGTTTCTAGGGAAGAAATTCAATGGAGTGACTTCTGATTTGAGGCGGGCTACAGAGTTGGCCGGTGCTTATCTCGGTTTGGTTGGTATGGGGGATGAACTGTTTAGTTGGCTTGCTTTAGACTCGCGACCAGATGGACTTAAAGCGCTCCGCCCTAAAATTAACGAGTTGTTAAATGGCCAGATGATTGAAGTGAAGAATTTAGTACGGGAACAAGCTGAATTTGTTCATACCATCGCGGATGAGTTGCTGAAGCGGGGAGATTTAACCGGGGAGGAGATTGAGCAGATTTATAATCAATTATCTCATCATAACTAGTTGGTTACCGAAGGCAGAATCCAAAGAATATCCTTCAGCTGCTATTCTTATCTATATAAGTTGAATTTAATTTTTGCATCCTGATACACAGTCTATTAATGACTTCTTCCGGCGTTTGGTTAATAGAAGCAATGAATGCTTGCACATGTTTTCGAATTATCGGGGACCTAGGTAGTGGTTTGAATTATCAAAAAAAGGTTTAAAGGAATTAATGAAGTTGATACAATCCAACCAAGTAAAACGGATTGTTGTAAACTATCGGGATAGACTCATTCGCTTTGGAATGGAACTTTTAGAACAAATATGTGAGTGTCACGGAACAGAAATTGAAGTCATTAACCATACAGAAGACAAAACGTATGAACAGGAACTTGTCGAAGATATGTTATCCATTATGGCTGTTTTTAGTAGTCGTTTGTATGGGAATCGGGGCCACAAACAAAAGCAGATAAAAGAAAAGATTGAAGATATTTTAAAAGGGTAAAATGATCTAAAGTTACTCTTTTTTTGTTTATACATCTATTTACACTCTTGTTGTATGATGAACCAAATAAAGGTTTTAAGATGTTAGTACACCTTCTATCGTGATATTAACAGTAGTATAAATCATGCACGAAAAGCCAAAAAGATATTGCCACGCACGGGCTACATCGGGGTGGAACACCCAATGTATATGGTTTGGTGGGATTGGAAGCGGGGGAAACTCTCTCGCGGAAGATTTCCAGCTCCAGCTAAGGGAAATAAGTTCTTAGGTTGAAACAAGGAACCTTACCCCTTATAGGATAAGGTCCCGTAAATCTACTCATTTTCATTCATTTTAGTTGAAATGGAGTAATTTATGGAGTGCGGCTATTGGAAAAGAGATGGCTGCAATAAAACACCGCTACAATAGCCCCGCTTCGGTAATTATGAAATGAATGATTTTATACTTCAATGATGATAGGAAGAATCATCGGCCTTCTTTTTGTACGAGAGTATAAAAATTGTCCGAGTTTTTCTTTTACATCCCTTTTTAGAACACTCCATTGGCTAATATTTGATTTTTGTAAGCTGGTGATGGTTGTTACAACGAGCTGATTAATTTCCTTCATGAGATCTTCCGACTCGCGACCATATATAAATCCGCGGGAAATCGTGTCCGGACCAGCAATGATTTTATGTTCCGTTTTACTAAGGGTGATAACAATCACGAGCATACCATCCTCAGAAAGCTGTTTGCGATCCCGTAAAATAATGTTTCCAACATTACCAATACTTAGGCCATCTACATAGATATTGCCCGCAGGTATTCGTCTAGTTTGTCGAGCCACCTGGTTATGTATATCGACAATATCTCCATTATTAATTATAAAGATATGCTCTTTTTTGACACCGACCGATTCTGCCAGTAAGCGATGATGATGCAGCATTCTAAATTCGCCATGAATTGGAATGAAATATTTGGGCTTCATTAAAGTGAGCATTAGCTTTAATTCTTCCTGATATGCATGCCCGGAAACATGCATTCCCGTTGAACTACCTGAGCCATAAATGACATGAGCCCCTAATAAAAATAAATTGTCGATAATACGTGAAACATTGCGTTCGTTTCCTGGTATAGGGCTTGCAGCTATAATGACGGTGTCCTCCGGCAGAACCTCTACTTGCCGATAGCTTCCGCTGGCTAGACGGGCGAGAGCAGCCATAGGCTCACCTTGGCTTCCTGTACAAAGGATAGCTACTTTTTCAGGATCCATTTGATTAATTGCATTTGCTTCAATCAACATCCCTTCAGGAATATCTAAATAACCTTGTTCCATAGCAACAGACACTACATTCACCATACTCCGTCCCAGCAAGGCTAGTTTCCTGTTCGTTTTTAAAGCGGCATTCACGATTTGTTGTACACGATTCACATTAGAGGCAAAAGTAGAGATGAAAATTTTTCTATGAGCTTTCATGAATGCTTCTTCAATATGCTCGCCAACAAAGCGTTCCGATGGGGTAAATCCCGGGCGTTCAGCATTTGTGCTTTCAGAGAGTAACGCTAAAACTCCATTACTTCCTATTTTAGCCATTTTATGAATATCCGGATATTGATTATTCACAGGGGTCAAATCAAATTTGAAATCACCCGTATGAACGACTGTGCCTTCAGGTGTATGAAATGCAATCCCAAGGCAGTCAGGAATACTATGGTTTGTTTTAAAAAAGGTTAGACGAATTTCTCCAAATTCAATATCCGATTCAGAGTGAATCGGAAACAATTGAGCTAAATCTTGAAGTCCATGTTCTTGCAATTTAATTTCAATTAAACCGAGTGTTAGGCGTGTAGCGTAAATGGGTATATTCAGTTCCTTTAATAGATATGGAACACCCCCGATATGATCTTCGTGTCCATGGGTAACAACTAAAGCTCGAATTTTATCCTTATGTTCTTGTAAGTATGTAATATCAGGTATAATTAAATCAACGCCTAATAAATTTTCATCCGGAAACTTAGAGCCGCAATCGATGACTACGATGTCATTAGCGTATTGTAGCGCATACATATTTTTTCCTATTTCATTAATGCCGCCTAAAGCAAAAATAGACAATGTATTTTCTGTTGTGCTCAAAGTGAACTCCTCCTTTGGAAAGGATTAAAGATATGTAAGGATATAAAGAAATTCTTTTTTACGCTTCTTATTACCACTCAATAGCATTTTGATTTTTTACAGAATGAATGGTTGCTTTCTTTATTATCTAGTTGAGCTGGAGTATAGTTAGTTCAGCTCAATTAACCTTCAGTTTATATGTTCTCCAAGTATATGTAATATAATTCCGAGGGAAGCGCATAGCGTAGGTGATGATACGGTGGGAACCTTGGTAGTTGCTGTTAATTACAATGTGGAAAAGGACAAAATTTCCAGTTAGAAGTCATTCAATGATCTTTTGTTAAAATTTATATATGTGAATTTTTAGTTTTTATCTATAAGTTGTGGTTTAGAATTCATTACCGGATAAACAGAAGCATATGAGTGGTTTTTCTTGCACTGTAAGAAAGTATAAATTTCCAGCTAGGCGCGAATTCGACGTAGTCGAAAATTTTAGGAATACGAATACAGTGTAAGGGCAACTACGCCTCTGTCTTCGCCCAAGGGCAGGGCTCACCAATCGGCGAGTTTTCTTTATTCAACGAGGTACTTATGGAATAAAAAACTCTAGGCAAGTAGCATGCTATGTATGTTAAAATGCTTTTATGTGAATATTTTACGCTTTAGCATCGATAAAGTGAAAATACAGTAGAGAGTCTATAAGTAAAATCTTTTTTAGTTTGAATATTCCATAATAGCCATATTACTTGTGTTATTTAGTTCCTACTTATATGGGATGCCTATATACTTAAATGAATTTAAAATCAATATTACTTATAAGTAACATGACTTATATAAGGTGTTTTATTTTTTACAGAAGGAGAGGTACATGATAGTGTCAATAAAGAAGAGGCTATCTTTAATTTTTACCTTACTAGTATTATGTATTTTAATAGCTAATAATACATTGCACTATATATTATCCAAAAATAAATTAATAGAATATAATGAAAAAGAAATAGCATTAATTACCCAAGAAGTATCGTACCAGGTAGAGAATGCAAAAGAGGGTTCTTTATATGTGGAAAATATTATTGGCAGGGAGTTGAGAACAGCTTCTATCGCCATAAACAAATCTTTACCGTCCAAATATGAAGATGTGACAAATGAACAGTTAAAAGCCTTAGCTGATGAACTAATGATATCCCATATTACGTTATTGGCACGAACGCAGGATGATATTATAGGAGTAAAGTCCTCTGATCCGCATGAGATTAATATGTCAACAAAAGAATGGACCTATTGGCATGATGCCTTTCAACAGCTCTTCTCTTTATCCCCTGTTACAGTGAAAGAAGGGCTAGCTTTACCTAACTATTGGACAGGACCGATTGAGATTGCTTCTAGCAATCCTGATCATACAGATAAATGGGGTTACTATTATGATGGATCCTCTAATTTTATAATAGACCCATATCTCCGTGACAATCAGGTGCTAGATTATGAAAAACGGTTTGGACCAGCTAATGTAATGGATCGTTTCACGAAAAAACTCGATGGTATCTTAGAATTGACGGTTTTTAATCCGAAAAATTTTGGCCAGAAGAATAGCAGTGTATCTATAAATGGGAATACTTATATCAAGATAGCCGATCAGCCGATTTGGTACGGAACATATAAGTATAGAAATCAAAAAACAGATGCAAAACTCATTCAAACAGCGATAAAGACTGGAAAAACACAGAGTTATATTAAAGAGATAAATGGAAAAGATGTTAGGAAAACTTTAGTTCCTATCCGAACAGGAACTGCAGAACCGTATGTTATAGGAGTCACATATGATTACAGCATAATTGAGAAAGAACTCAAAAATGAACTGCTAAAACATTTGTTATTATCCATTCCCTTTATATTAATTGTGCTCATAACAAGTATTGTGTTTTCGCGTTCTATTACAAAACCAATTGGTTATATAGTTGAACAGGTAAATGAGATTGCCCAAGGAAACTTTGGGAAAAAGTTAGTTTTAAAACGAAAAGATGAACTAGGGCATCTTACACAAAATGTAAATGCTTTATCCAGTTTTTTGAAAAACTATGTAGATGATTTAAAACAAAGCCAGGAAGTTATTGAATTCCAAGCGTATCATGATCCGCTCACTGGGTTGCCTAACAGAAGATATTTTCAAGAAGAGCTGCATCAGGGAGTGGCGAATGTGAAAAAAACAGGGAATATCATCGCTTTGTTGTTTATTGATATAGACCGTTTCAAAGACGTTAATGATTCGTTGGGACATGCTAAAGGGGACCGCTTGATAAAGCTGATCTCTGAGCGGATAAAGGGATGCCTGCCTGCGAAAGATAGTGTCCTCACGAGACAGGGCGGGGATGAATTTGTTATTTTATTTAGTAACCTTGATTTAGAGAAAATAAAAGAGATAGCTGAAACAATTGTAGCTGCCGTCAAACAGCCTTATTCTGTAGAAGGAAATGAAGTTTATGTAAGTGCAAGCTGTGGCATGAGTGTATATCCGACTCATACGGAAGATCCTGATGAACTTATGGTATATTCGGACGTATCGATGTACGCTGCGAAAAAACAAGGCGGCAACAAGGTTATCCTATATGATGATGCAATAAACAAAGAGAAAAAACAAAGATTGCGCATAGAAACACGTTTGAGAAAAGCAATTGAAAATGAGGAAATTGAAGTGTATTATCAGCCAAAAATCAATGCTCAAGCAGATGTAATAACAGGGGTAGAGGCATTGTTGAGATGGACTGATGCGGAATTGGGGTTTGTACGGCCAGACATATTTGTTTCCGTTGCGGAAGAAACAGGACTCATTCATTCTTTATGGGAGTTAGCGATGAGGAAAGCTTGCTCTCAAATAAGTAAGTGGAATGAGAAGCGTTTAGAACCGTTGAGCCTTGCTGTTAATTTTTCGGCTAAACAATTTCAAGACCCTGCTTACCTGGTAGGACGGGTGAGAGAAATTTTGAGCGAATGTCAACTGGCAGCACAAAACTTTGAAATAGAAATTACAGAAAGTACGTTATTTATCAACTCGGACGAAACAATTAAAGCTTTAGAAAGCTTACAAGAATATGGCGTATCTATTTCTATTGACGATTTCGGAACAGGGTATTCTTCATTAAGCTACTTAAAGACTCTACCAATAAATTGTCTTAAAATAGATCGATCATTTATTCAAGATATCCAGGAAGATTATAGTGATTCTGAAATTGCTAAAGCCGTTATCAATCTAGCTCAAAGCCTTCGGTTACAAGTAGTGGCAGAAGGGGTTGAGCAAGAATATCAAAAAGAATTTCTAATGAAAAATAATTGCTATCATATGCAGGGCTATTTGTTTAGTAAGCCAGTTTGTAAAGAGGAGCTTGAACGGTTATTGCTAAATATAAATGAACAGAAAACTTACTCATAAGGCTGTTGAGTTTATTTGGGCGGGCTCATGGAATGAGAGAGTGCATTATATATGATAAAAGCTTCATATGATAAAACCAGTATCTATCTAGCTGTATTGACCGAACCTGATAACAGAATGTATATTTTAATTAATGCTTAAAACTACTGGAGTGTTATTGGCGTGCATTACTAGCTAACGAGAGTAAGTAGATATTTAGAATAAAGGAGCTGTATATACGAAGTGTTTATTACTGAAAACAAGGAGCATAGGTTAATTACCCAGAACTTTTTTGATATATTGGAACAAAATCCTGCTGAAATCAATAAAAAGATTGCTCAGTCACAAAATTTTATGAATGCTGTTAGAGAGCTGATTGAATTATGTGGGGATGATCCGGATCGCGATGGTCTTGAAGAAACTCCATATCGAGTACTGAAAGCATTTTTAGAATATACAGAAGGGTATAGAGAAGACCCTAAAGCTCACCTGATGAAAACCTTTGATGTTGATCATCAAGAGTTGGTTTTAGTAAGAGATATTGAATTTCATTCCATGTGTGAGCATCATTTTGCCCCCTTCTTTGGTGTAGCCCATGTAGGTTATATACCTAATGAGAAAATTACAGGCTTATCAAAAATTGCTCGTCTGGTCGAAGGATATGCAAAAAGATTTCAAGTTCAAGAACGAATGACAACTGAAATTGTAGAGGCGATAGAGGAGATTTTAGAGCCTAAAGGAATAATGGTAGTGATTGAGGCAAAGCATATGTGCATGTGTGGGCGTGGCATTAAAAAGTCAAATGCATCCACTGTTACCTCGTCCGTTCGTGGTATATTTGCCGATCAACCGGATGCGCGTGCTGAATTTTTATCACTTCTCCAAGGACGTATTTAAGTGGTTTATAGTTGATTCTATTAAGGAAAAAAAGCGTATGCCAAAGTGTTTACGCTTTTTTTCTTAGGGAAATAGACAATAAATGTAAGGCGTGGCAATAGCGGATATGGTTACAGATTTAAGTTGTATTCAGAGTTGATTTTGTCAAAATAAGAAAATAGCTGTGAGTCAGAAGAACGTATAAATAAAAAATGATTAAGGTGGAAGAATACGGTGAAAAAAACATTGCTAATTGATATGGACTCGGTAATATGTGACTTAATGTCAGTATGGCATGAGCGTTATAACAGAGATTATCAGGATAATTTAACTGTTGATCGGTTAGAATGTTGGAATTCTGAAAAATATGTCAAGCCTGAATGCGGGACAAAAATATATGATTATTTAAAGGAACCTGGTTTATTTCTAGGATTAGAACCACTTCCTAATGCTATCGAGGTGCTAGAAAGATTACACGGTAAGTATGATATTTTAATAGTAACAAGCAGTGTTTCTAATGCTTTTGCCGAAAAGGAACTATGGATCGAAAAGTATCTTCCTTTTATTGGAAAACATAATTTGGTTTTTTCTCATCGTAAAGATATGATTGTGGGAGATTTATTGTTTGACGATGCGCCGCACAATTTAACAGCGTTTTCCTCAACAGGCCGGATTGCAGTAGCGATGGATTATCCTTATAACAAAGAAGTCCCTGTTCCAAGGGTTAAAAATTGGCTGGAGTTTGAAGAGTTTCTAAAAAAAGGGGACTGAGAGGGGGATAGGCTGCATGCAACATGTTGATGTAATCATTATTGGGGGTGGACCAGCAGGAATTTCGGCTGCGATATGGTGCAAGAGACTGGGAGTTAACCATCTCCTTCTTGAGAAAAAGGAAGAACTGGGCGGACAATTCTCCAAGATCCATAATGAAATTATCGATTATCCAGGGCTATATGCTAAGGATGGCAAGGAAATGCAAAGGATGTTTGTAGAGCAGTTTGACTGCTCAGGATGCTCATACAGATTAGGTACAAACATTTTCTCTATTAATCATTCCCTACAAACGATTAAGATTCAACAGAAAAATAAAATAGAAGAAATTCACTTTAACTATCTAGTGTTAGCGACAGGGACTAATCAAAGAAAGCTTGAGGTTCCTGGAGAGAAGGAAATGATAGATAGAGGAGAAAGCTATTCTGCTACAGCAGACAGATATTTGTTTAAAAATAAGATAGTTGCTGTTGTAGGTGGAGGAGACCGTGCTTTTGAAGGAGCAATTTTATTAGCGGAGGCAGGAGCAATAGTTTATTTAATCCACCGTTCTAAATATTTTAAGGCAAGAACCCAATATACTGATATCGCTTCTCAAAAAGGGAATATAAAAATTATTACAGATACTAAAGTCACCGCCATTCATGGAGACAAGCAGGTAACATCCATCGATCTGATCAATACGCATTTAAATAAGGTTTTTTCCTTAGAGATAGACGCTCTATTTGTAAGAATAGGAACAAAGCCAAATACTGAGTTGATTGAAGATAACATAGAAATAACTGAGCAAGGGGTAGTAGTTGTAGATCACATAGGAAAAACTAGTAATGATTCTATTTATGCAATAGGTGATATTTGCACAAAGCCTTTATTTTCTAGTATCGTCTCTTCAGTGGGACAAGGAGCCATTGCTGCAAAGCATATATCCCTACGTCTAACTAGCAATGATGAACACGTAACTTGGTCTTAATAGTTAGGAGTATAACTTATAAGTAACATAATATAAAATTATTAAGACAGTCTGCATCCATACATATAGAAAGTGTATTACTGCAGACTTTTTCTCCATCCCACTTCAGAAACAGTACTAATATTATCAAAAAAATCAGCAAATAATACGATTTTTCGACAAGAAACGAAGTATGCTAGTTAATAATTAATCAGTCTGTGGTATAATAAATCAATGCTTCATATGCAGTGGTATTACTCATAGAACATTAAGGAATTACCACATAATTACCACTTTGGAGGGTTGTAACTACAATGACATTACATTTATCCGTAAAAGAGCAAGGTCACGGCGACCCTTTGCAACGAGATGTAAAATTTTTGGGAGATATCTTAGATGAGGTTCTTCTTCATGAAGGGGGGCAAGCATTAGTCAATAAGGTGGAGAACATCCGTAGTATTGCAAAATCACTTCGAGATGAGCATAATCCATCTGTGTACGCACAGTTAAAAGAAGAAATGACAAATTTACAGCCGCCATTAAGGCAGAATGTAATTCGGTCGTTTTCTATTTACTTACAGCTTGTGAATATTGCTGAGCAAACTCATCGAATTAGAAGACGTCGTGAGTATCAGCACCAGAGCGGTGAACTCCTTCAACCAGGTTCCCTTGAAGATGGAGTGGCGTCTTTAATTGAAAATAATATTTCAACGGATATTGTTGAAAATGCTTTACAAACATTATCACTTGAGTTGATTATTACGGCTCATCCGACAGAAGCAACGAGACGGACGGTATTGCAAATTCACCAACGTATCGCTAACTTGTTACAGCAATTAGATCAGCCGTGCACAAAACGTGAAAAGGAAGACCTAGAAGAGAGCTTATTTAACGAAATCACGGTATTATGGCAAACAGATGAATTGAGAGATCACAAGCTTACTGTTATGAATGAAGTGAAAAACGGTCTCTATTATTTTGATGAAACGTTATTTGATGTGCTGCCTCAAGTTCATCAAGACTTAGAGGATTTACTTGTTGAGAAGTATGGACAAAATTGGGATGTACCTACCTTCCTTCGCTTTGGCTCCTGGATCGGCGGCGATCGTGATGGTAACCCAAATGTAACTGCTGCAATGACGTGGAAAACGTTAGAGCAACAACGTGAACTAGCTTTGCAAAAATACAAAGCTGCTCTTCAAGTTTTGATGAAGCGACTAAGTCATTCGACAAAGAGGATACAGGTCAGTGAGGAGCTGCTTAACTCAGTTGAACAGGAAACAGCTTTATTTGAAGGGCAAAAGAAATGGCGAAATGAAGATGAAATTTATCGCTGCAAAGTAACCATTATGCTTGAAAAATTAGAGCAATGTGGTCAAAGCGGTGCGGGATATCAGTCTGCTGATGAACTGCTTCGTGATATTGTGATGATTGAAAAGAGCATTAAAAGTCATCATCCGCATGGCTATGCATTAAAAATGCTGCGAAAATTAAAGCGACAAGTTGAGTTATTCGGCTTCCATTTGGCTACTCTTGATATTCGCAACCATAGTGGGGAACATGAATCTGCAATTGCCGAAATCTTCAAAACAGTCAATGTTACTCCTGACTATAAAGCGTTGAC
Source organism: Ectobacillus funiculus (assembly GCF_004138295.1). Taxonomy (GTDB): domain Bacteria; phylum Bacillota; class Bacilli; order Bacillales; family Bacillaceae_G; genus Ectobacillus; species Ectobacillus funiculus. The sequence goes on from NZ_SCFM01000001.1 coordinate 29,767, forward strand.
CGAAGAGGAAAAAATGGCTGTTTTAACAAAAGTTTTACAAGATCGCAGACCATTAATCTCAATTTTTGATACGTATTCTCCAGAAACGCAAGAAATCATCGAAGTATTCCGGATGATTAGAAGAGCGAAAGAGGAATTTGGCGATCGTGCTATTGAAGTGTATTTAATAAGTATGACGCAATCTTCCAGCGACTTGTTAGAAGTGCTCGTTCTAGCTAAAGAGGTTGGCTTATATCGTGTTTATCCGGATGGTCGCGTTGTAAGCAATCTGCATGTTGCTCCATTATTGGAAACAATCGATGATTTAACAGCGGGTCCAAAGCTGATGGAACGATTATTCCAGCTAGAGTTATATCGTAACCATATAGCTGCTCGCAATAACTTGCAGGAAATTATGTTAGGTTACTCCGACGGCAGCAAAGACGGCGGTACGCTTACTGCTAACTGGAAGCTTTATAAAGCGCAGCAAGAGATTCATGATATGGCGAAGCAATATGATATCCGCTTGAAGTTCTTCCACGGACGCGGCGGCTCTTTAGGACGCGGCGGCGGTCCTCTAAATCGCAGTCTATTGTCACAGCCTGCTGAGACATTAGGAGATGGTGTAAAAATCACGGAGCAAGGAGAAGTTCTGTCTTCTCGTTACCTATTGTCTGAGATTGCGTATCGCAGTCTTGAGCAAGCTACAAGCACGCTGCTTACAGCGATTGCACATGTATCAAATGAGGCTGAACAAGATGATTTACGCTCTGCGGAGTGGGAACAAGCGATGGATGAGATTGCAGCGTATGCTTTAGAAAAGTATCAATCACTTGTTTTCAAAGATCCGGATTTCTTAACATACTTTAGACAAGCTACTCCTTTACTTGAGCTTGGGGCTCTTAATATTGGTTCTAGACCAATGAGCCGTAAAGGAAGCAATCGATTTGAAGATTTGCGTGCGATTCCGTGGGTGTTTGCATGGACACAAAGCCGTCAATTAATGCCTGCTTGGTTTGCAGCAGGAACTGGCTTGCAAAGTTTTGTTGAGAAGAAAGAAGGATTGGTTTTACTTCAGCAAATGTACCAAAAGTGGCCATTTTTCCGCTCGACTATCGATAACTTGCAAATGGCTTTAACAAAAGCTGATTTAACAACTGCAAAAGAGTATGCAGATATGGTTAAAGACGAAGAAATTGAACAAAGAATCTTTGGTGTAATTACGGAGGAGTATAATAAAACAAAAGATATTATCCTGCAAATTACAGGACAAAGTAGTTTACTTGACCATGTTCCAAATATTCAAGAATCAGTTCGACTTCGCAATCCATATGTTGATCCGTTGAACTTCCTTCAAGTTCAGCTTCTTTCAGAGCTTCGTCAAAAAGCAGAGAAGAATGATGATACAAGTGAGCTGCTCCGCGAAGTATTGCTTACTATCAACGGTGTTGCTGCAGGATTACGAAATACAGGTTGATATCTAAGCTAACGTTTTTTGTTTAAATATGTTATGAAAAGCAACAGCCCGTAACTTTATTGTTACGGGCTGTTAGTGTTGTAGAAAGAAAACCACCGGTGGCTCTAACTTAATACAAATTCTACTAGCGATTCTTGCTTTTTTTACTATAACGAAAAAGCACTTTGCCTCAAATTAGTGAATTGAATTTTTAGAAAAAAATTAATTGAAAACGCTTTCTTTTTTGCTGAAAGAGTGCTAGAATAAAACTATCAAAAGGGAGTGATAAATGTGATGGTGGAAAACAAATTATTTTTAGAAGAGTTAAAAGTTTTTGTTGAAAAAGGTTTGACACTTAATGAGTATGATGTAGAATATTTGCAGGAAAAATTCGATAAGAGTCTGGATCTGATCAATCAGCTTTATCAGCTCTTGATGGAACAACATCACATGCTGCCAATAGTTTCTGATATTGAAGCAGACGTATACTGTTCCATGATTGGTTACGAAATTGAACATGGTAGAACTCTTTACGGCGCGTCGTTGGCGGTAGCTGAACGTTTTCAAATTCCTCAAACATATGTAAAATATAAAATAAAAGATTACAATCAACCGCGGGTAGCTCACATTGCATAAACAGACTTTTTATTATCCATAAGAGAGTCATTCTTATTAACATATAAGAGGACTCTCTTTTTATATGTTTGATTGCATATTTTCATTTGCTGGAACGAGTCTATATGTTATAAAGCCTCCCGACTTCAAACATTCCGTAAGAAGGTTAAGTGGCGGATGTATTCATAAGTATTCACTAATGGTTTATATAATTAAAACTGATTTGACTTATAGTAATAGTAGAGATACGATTGAGTTAATCATTTTTTCACTGAAAGGTGAAGGGTAAGGATTATTGACAATAGTCATTATAAACAAAATGACATACAATCAGTTTATATTTATTTGAGAGGTGGATATCGTTGCAACTTCAGGTAATAAACAGTCCGTTTAACCAGGAGCAGGCAGAGCTCCTTAACCGTCTTCTGCCAACCTTGACAGAATCGCAAAAAATCTGGCTGAGTGGCTATTTAGCTGCAGCCCAGCCTGCTATTCAGGCTGTTTCCGCTTTAGGAACACTAGAAGCACATGTGGCAGAGGTGCCTACCGCGAACGCTGGACCGACAGTCTCTAAAGAAGTGACTATTTTGTACGGATCACAAACAGGTAACGCACAAAAGCTTGCAGGGAAAGCAGGCAAGACGCTTGAGGCTCAAGGATTTCAAGTAACAGTTTCGTCCATGAGCGATTTTAAGCCGAATAATTTGAAGAAGGTTCAAAATCTACTGATTGTCGCAAGTACACATGGAGAAGGCGAGCCGCCAGATAATGCGCTGTCATTCCATGAGTTTCTTTACGGCAAACGGGCGCCAAAGCTAGACGATCTTCGTTTTTCTGTGTTGTCGCTTGGGGACAGCTCATACGAGTTCTTCTGTCAAACAGGAAAAGACTTTGATCAACGCCTAGAACAGCTTGGCGGCACGCGTCTGTACCCCCGTGTTGATTGCGATCTTGATTTTGAAGAGCCGGCAAGCAAATGGATAGAAGGAGTCTTAGGCAGCTTAAGTGAAGCGAAGGGCGAAAGTGTTGCTCTTGCTACGGCAGCGGCAACTCAGGCGCAAGCAACTGAATCTGTGTATTCTCGAACAAATCCGTTTCATGCGGAAGTACTTGAGAATTTAAACTTGAATGGTCGCGGTTCCAATAAAGAAACGCGTCATCTTGAGATATCTCTTGAAGGCTCTGGACTCACATATGAACCAGGGGATAGCCTTGGTATTTATCCGCAAAATGACCCGGATCTTGTAGATCAGCTTCTTGAGGAAACGAAATGGAATCCGGAAGAAGCGGTGACGGTTAATAAAGAAGGAGATGTTCGTCCGCTTAGAGAAGCGCTCCTCTCTCATTTTGAAATTACTGTTTTAACAAAACCGTTTCTTGAGCAGGCTGCGAAACTTTCTGGAAATGAGGCTTTACGTGAGCTTACATTGCCGGAGAATAAAGAAAAATTAAAAGAATATGCTGCTGGGCGCGATGTACTGGATTTAATTCGTGACTTCGGTCCATGGAATGCATCAGCACCAGAGTTTGTCTCCATTCTGCGGAAACTACCGCCTCGTTTGTATTCTATTGCGAGCAGCTTGTCCGCAAATCCGGATGAGGTCCATTTAACAATTGGTGCTGTCCGCTATGATGCACATGGACGTGAGCGAAAAGGTGTTTGCTCTATTTTATGTGCGGAGCGTCTACAGCCAGGAGATACATTGCCAATTTATATTCAGCGCAGTCACTTTAGATTGCCTGAAAATCCAAGTACGCCAATTATCATGGTTGGACCAGGAACAGGCGTTGCGCCATTCCGTGCTTTTATGCAGGAGCGGGAAGAGGCCGGAGCAGAAGGTAAGTCATGGATGTTCTTTGGCGACCAGCATTTCGTTACAGATTTCCTTTACCAAACTGAATGGCAAAAATGGCTTAAAGATGGTGTGTTAACGAAAATGGATGTTGCCTTTTCTCGTGACACAGCTGAAAAAGTATATGTACAGCACCGCATGCTTGAGCACAGCAAAGAGTTATTTGCGTGGCTTCAAGAAGGAGCAGCCTTTTACGTGTGCGGAGACAAGCAGCATATGGCGCGTGACGTGCATAATGCCCTGCTTGAGATTATCGAAAAAGAGGGCGGCGTGAGTCGTGAAGAGGCAGAAGCTTATCTTGCCGACATGAAAAAACAAAAACGTTATCAACGTGATGTATACTGATTTGGATTGAAAGGAGCTTTTTCAACATGGTGAACCAAATTTTAAAAGCCCCAGACGGCTCGCCAAGCGACGTTGAGGGAATAAAAGATAGAAGTAATTATTTACGCGGTACGCTGAAGGAAGTAATGCTGGATCGGATGACAGCTGGGATTCCTGAAGATGATAATCGTTTGATGAAACATCACGGCAGCTACTTGCAGGATGACCGTGATCTCCGCAATGAGCGCCAAAAGCAAAAATTGGAGCCTGCGTACCAATTCATGCTGCGCGTTCGTTTGCCAGGCGGTGTAGCATCATCGGATCAGTGGCTTGTTATGGATGACCTTGCTCAAAAATACGGAAATGGGACGTTGAAGCTAACAACACGTGAAACATTCCAAATTCATGGTATTTTAAAATGGAACATGAAACAAACGATTCAAGAAATCCATGCGTCTATGATGGATACGATAGCTGCATGCGGTGACGTGAACCGGAATGTTATGTGTACTTCCAATCCATATCAATCTGAAATTCATGCTGAAGTGCATGAGTGGTCAAAAGTTTTAAGTGACCAATTGTTGCCTCGTACAAGAGCGTATCATGAAATTTGGCTAGATGAGGAAAAAGTGGCCGGTACACCGGAGGTAGAAGAAGTTGAACCGATGTACGGACCGCTGTATTTACCGCGGAAGTTTAAAATCGGGATTGCGGTTCCTCCAGCGAATGATATTGATGTCTTTTCACAAGACCTTGGCTTCATTGCAGTTGTGGAGGAAGACAAGCTTATCGGCTTTAACGTGGCAATCGGCGGCGGTATGGGGATGACGCATGGCGACAAAGCGACATATCCGCAGCTTGCTAAAGTGATTGGTTTCTGTAAGCCGGAGCAAATGTATGATGTAGCTGAAAAAGTTATCACGATTCAGCGCGATTATGGAAACCGTTCTGTCCGCAAATATGCTCGTTTCAAGTACACAGTTGATCGACTTGGACTGGAAAATGTTAAGGCTGAATTGGAGAACCGCTTAGGCTGGAAACTAGATGAAGCGAAACCATACCAGTTTGAGAGTAATGGCGACCGTTATGGCTGGGTACAGGGGCTTAAAGGAGAATGGCATTTCACGCTATTTGTTGAAGGCGGCCGTATTACTGATTATGATGACTATAAGCTAATGACGGGAATTCGTGAGATTGCTAAGGTTCATACGGGTGAATTCCGTCTGACGGCAAATCAAAATCTGATTATTGCCAATGTATCAAGTCAGAAAAAGAAAAAAATCAATGAACTCATTGAACAGTATGGTTTAACAGATGGCCAGCATTATTCTGCACTTCGCCGCAGTTCAATCGCCTGTGTTGCGCTTCCGACATGTGGATTAGCAATGGCGGAAGCTGAGCGATATTTACCAGGCCTTATTAGTAAGATTGATGTTATTATTGATGAGAATGGCTTGCGTGATGAAGAAATCACAATCCGCATGACAGGCTGTCCGAACGGCTGCGGTCGTCATGCACTTGGTGAAATTGGCTTTATTGGTAAGTCTCCAGGCAAATACAATATGTATCTTGGTGCTGCATTTGATGGTAGCCGTTTAAGCAAAATACACCGTGAAAGTATTGGTGAGGAAGAGATTTTGAGTGAGCTGCGTGTGCTTCTGCCTCGCTACGCGAAAGAACGAAACGAAGGTGAGCACTTCGGTGACTTTGTTATCCGCGCCGGCATCGTCAAAGAAACGACAGATGGTACGAATTTTCACGAGTAATTAAGATAAATGAGAGACAGGATTCATTTCTGTCTCTTTTTTTGTTTATTAAAACAAAACCTATATTAATTTTTTCTTCCTTACACATTTTGGGGTGATTATTTTATATTTTATTTTGCTATAATGATTGTCAGTGAAGGAGGATACGCATGAAGAAGTTTTTAATATTTGTCTTAGTTGTAACGAGCTGCATAGCTTTAGGAGTTGCTGGTTGGTTTTATTATCCTAAATATCAAATTTACAAGATGAAGAATGCCTCGGCTCCTTCTGTTGAAGCAGAAAAACGCAGCGTTTCGTATATAGATTATGTTCGTCAGCTTAATAAACCCGAATTGAAGCATCTTGCGTTAGGGGATTCAATTATCCGCGGGATTGGGGCTGGTGAAAATGAAAGCTTTGTCGATCGTTTTTCAGCCATGCTAGAGCAACAAACGAACAAGCCTGTTGTATTGCAAAATGAAGGTGTTGCGGGAATGACAAGTTCTGAGCTAAATGCTCTTTTACAAACTGGGAAATTAGATGAGAGTATCCAAAAAGCGGATATTATTACAATCAATATCGGAGGTAATGATATTATCCACTCTGTAAAAAACAGAAATTATCTTCAAGCGATTCAGTCATTTGATGGGCTGCAAGCTGCCTTTGTTGATAATCTTGCCCAAATCACAACAAAAGTGAATGAGCTTAATCCAAAGGCAATAGTTGTGTTGCTTGAATTATATAATCCTTTAGAGCCGGGGAGCGAATTGTATTCCTTGGCTGATCAGTTGCTGCCAAAGTGGAATGTGAAATTATATGAGGCAGCCAGCCGATTTAGCTCGTCCATTGTGATTGAGACAACGAAAGTTATTAATGGGAAACATCTTCAATATCTTTCTGAAGATGGGGTGCATCCGAATGCTTTAGGATATGATGCAATTTCAAAGCAGATGCTGCAACAGTTTCAAAATCAATCAGTTGGAAAACCAGTATAAAAAGTCGCTGTGAAGTAACAGCGACTTTTTATCTACTTTAAGAAAGTATAAATTTCGAGCTGGAAGACTATTCGATATAGCAAGAAATTTTAGGAATCCACTATAAGGGCCTCTACGCCTTTGTCTCCGCTCAAGAGCAAGGCTTGCCAAGTATTTACTCCACCTACGTTATCCCTTTACTATACTTACTCTAGTGATGTTTACCTTTATCCTTCTTATCTTTGTGTCCTGAGTTTTCTTTACTATTTCCCTTATTACTGTTCTGTTTTTGTAGTACAGCTGCTGGTGACGTGGCTGCCGGTGGTGCAATTACTGGCGGTATAACGTCAGGACTAGTCCCCTTAATGTACAGCTCATTATTCAATGTGTATACACTGCTTGGTTGTTGGGATCTGGATGTATCTGTTCCAAATGCTTTTATCATCGCTTTAAAAATAAGGTGTGAGATCTTTGTAGTATCTCCAAGCATATAATTACCAAGACCGTTTTTTGCATACCCTGTCCAAACAGCCAGCGTATATTGTGGCGTGTAGCCGACAAACCAACTATCATTGGTTGCTTTAGATGGATATCCAAATTGACTGCTTGTCTTATTGTCAAAATTTGTTGTTCCCGTTTTTCCTGCTATGTCCAGACCAGGTATATGGGCTGTTGTGCCTGTTCCGTTAGAAGCATTTACTACACCACGAAGCATATCAGTAATCATATATGCTGTATAATCCTTCATAACACGATTGCTTTTTGGCTTAAAATTTATTTCCTTGCCATCTGGAAAAACAACTTTTGTGACGAAATGAGGCTTTGTATACACACCACCGTTTGCAAATGCACCGTATGCTCCTGCCATTTCAAGAGGAGATACAGGGTTGCTTCCAATTGCGTAAGATTCATAAACCTGATCATTTGGGAATGTAATCCCAAGCGATTGCGCAAATTCTTTTGCTCTATTCAAACCGACTTTTTGTAATGTCTTTAAAGCTGGAATATTTCGTGACTCTACTAAAGCATTCCGGATAGACATGGAGCCTTTGTACTCAGTATATGCATTTCGAATAGGCGTTCCATTAGAGTATTGATACGGTTCATCTACAACTTGGTGGTATGTCGACCATTTTAAGTTTTCAATCGCTGGACCGTAATCAAAGATCGGTTTAAATGTCGACCCCGCTTGACGCTTCATATCAATTGCCAAATTATTTCCCAGGAATGTTGCTTTGTATTCATTACGACCACTTCCAAGGGCACGTACTTCACCCGTTTTTGAGTCCATAAACGTGAAAGCTGCCTGAAAACGATCGTTCGGATAACTTACAATATCTTGTGTAGCCATGATTTTCTCAGCATACTGTTGCGCATTAGGGTCAAGGGTCATATAAATTTGCAGACCATCTGTACTGATATTGACATCTTTTAATTTGCTTTCAACTTCTTTCGTTGCAGCATCCAAAAACACTTCATATGGCATGCCTTCTTGATTGTTTCTCGGAACAAGGTCTTTCGTTACTGGAACCTTTATAGCGTCCTGCATTTGTTGTTCCGTAATGTATCCTTGTCTATGCATAGAAGCCAAGACAAGATTCCGGCGTTTTGTAGCTGCGGCTACGTTTTCTGGTTTAGAAGGATCGTAGTTATTTGGACTTTGTGGTAACCCAGCCAACATAGCAGCCTGTGGAAGCGTTAATTTTTTCAAATCATTTGATGCAATACCGTAGTAATTTTGCGCTGCGGCAGCAACTCCATAAGAACGATTCCCTAAGTTAATTTTGTTTAAATACATCATTAAAATATCGTGTTTAGAATATTTTTGTTCCAACTTGTACGATAAATACCATTCCTGTATTTTTCGTTTTAATGTTTTTTGAGGAGACAAAAATGAGTTCTTAATTACTTGTTGTGTAATGGTACTTCCGCCTTGCGATCCGAAGCCCCCAGTCAAATTTTCCAAAATGGCTTTGCCAGTCCGTTTTATGTCCACGCCGTGATGTTCATAAAAACGTGCGTCTTCAGTAGCAATAAATGCCTGTTCTAACACTTTTGGAACTTGATTGTAGGTAATTTTTGTCCTCCGTTCCTTTCCATATTCGTAGATAAAATTTCCATCCTTATCGTAAAATTTCGTTGATAATGGATCTGCTAATTTTGAAGCATCTATTGAAGGAGCATCCTTAATTATATAAAAGAAAACAGAAATTCCTGCCCCTATTGAAATGATACCCATTAGCAAACATGCAAGTAAGATCTTTTTCAAGAGAGGTCTTTTTTTGGGGGGCTTTTTAGTCCCAGGTTGCGTTTGTTGGCTTCTCTCTATTTGTTTTCGTTCCTCACGAGACTGATACGTTCCTGACATGATTCTTTGTTCTAGTTGTTTTCGCTCTTCACGAGAACGATATGCATCTGACATGATTCCTCTCTCCTATGTTTAATCTATTGATGAAGAAGAACTATGTTAAGTAAAGTTCTTATTTACTGTACGATGGGCATTATATTTGAACTAACACGTTCTCCTTTATAATGCGCACATAACGTACTAAAGAGGAGTCGATAATAGAATCTCTCTTTTCTGTAAAATTCCTATCCTGTATAAGCATGCGGTTAACGTTCTGTTTTGTCTTTTCTAGACTAGACATTATACATGAAACAAGTATCCATATCGATAAAATTAAGGACAGCATTCCTACTATTCTTTTGATGTAAACATACGTGTTATCTATAAATATTTCATAAATACCATAGATAGAGCCGAAAAAAATGACGATAAAATCGTGTATAGAAATTCTCATCGGTTTCACTCCTTCGAACTACCATTTATATTTATTCGCAAGAGATCTTATTTTTAAGGGGGTAGGATAAAAATTTTAACAACCTTTTTTATGTGTTCTTCAATAATGTAGTTTGCCTTCTAAACCGAGAGACAGTAGATATGGTATCAATATCTTTTTATATAATCCGATGAATCAGGAAATTTTTTACATAGTAGAAGTAATGTGAGTATGGTGATGAGTAAAGTTGATTTTGTGAGATAGTGAAATTTCGCTTATGTTTCTCACATTTACGAAAAGTATACAAAAGGTATATGCTTTCGGTAATTGGATGTGAAAAAAGCCTTAGGATGAAAATTTTCGATAAACAGGTAGGAAGAAGATAAGGGGAATATAGGATAACGGATAGGGGCCTTTAACGGCAGTTTCTGAAAAATTGGAATATTTTACTTAGAAATTATTGACAAAAGATAAAAATACAATTATTATCATTATTGATAATGATAATAAAACATGGCAATAAAGCAAGGTGATAATGATGAATGAAAAAGCAAATCTAATTTTACATCCAGTTCGCATGCAAATTGTGCAAACCTTAATAGGAGGTCGCAGGCTTACTGTACAGGAAATGGGGCAACGGTTATTAGCTGTACCGCAGGCTACGCTGTATCGGCATTTAAACAAGCTGGTTCAGGGCGGAGTCATTGAGGCTGTGGAGCAGCATCAAGTGCGCGGTGCGGTGGAGAAGGTATATGCCTTATCTAGCGGTGGTGTTATTTCTCCACAGGAATTTATGGAAAGCTCAAATGAAGCAAAGATGGAGGTATTCATCCAATTTGTGAGCGGTTTAATTAACAACTTTGGCAGCTATGTAAACCAAGAAAAAGCTGATTTTGTAAAGGACGGAGCTACATTCCGGCAGGCTGAACTACATATGAATGATGATGAGTTTCAAGAGTTTGCTCAAGGCATCGCGGCGGTATTTCAAAAGTTTATTCAAAATGACCCTCGCGATGATCGGAAAAAGCGGACTATAGCGACAATTATTATCCCTGATGCGGGGAAGGGAGTGGATGAATCGTGAGTTATGAAGTCAAAGAAGAGAATGTAGTTATTCAAAGTGAAGTAAAGCTAGCTGGGACCGTGACGATTCCAAATGGGGAGTCTGTGTATCCGGCGGTACTGATTCTCCCAGGTAGCGGTAATAGTGACCGTGATGGTAGTGGGGGAGGATTATCTTGAAGCACGTTAAATTAGCTATTTTTCTTGCCATTTTATGTGTAATCGGTCTCTTATGCGGCATCCCATATATGATAGCAACTATAGGAGATACATTAGCAGGTACAAAGGTTCCTGTTGCTACAGTGATTATTGCATCCGTTGTACAAGGAACGATTCTAGCCTTTGTACTCGGTTGGCTCGGCTTAATGATGGGAGAGGCTGTAGGACTTGGTGCCCCTATTTTTCGAAGCTGGATTTTAAAAACAGGAGAAGTTGGTTTTCAGAAGAGAGATGTTTGGCAAGCTATTATACTTGGGGGAATAGGCGCGCTGGTTGTTATTGGATTGGAGCTGTTTGTTTTCCGGCCACTTATTCCAGAGCTGGTAAGTATGGACAGCAAGGTTTCCCCTTTAGTAGGGATGCTAACCTTTCTACAGGGAGGAGTGTATGAGGAGGTGCAGCTGCGTCTGTTTCTCATGACCTTGATTGTCTGGGTGCTTTCTAGAGTGTTTCGAAAGCAGCAAGGGTTGAAGCCTTGGATGTACTGGACAGGAATACTAGGAGCAGCTCTTTTATTCGGAATAGCTCATTTTCCGGCAGTACAGCAACTGTTTGGTGAAATCACACCGATTCTCTTTGCTCGCACAATTATACTCAATGGTCTTATCGGTCTGCTTTGCGGTTATTTGTATTGGAAAAAAGGGTTAGAGTATGCGATGATTGCGCATGCGGTTGGAGATATTGTACTTCATGGCTTATATGCTTAAAAAAAATGCTTCATAAAGAAAACTTGCCGATTGGTGAGCCCTACTTATACTTTGTTCCTAAAATTTCTCACTACGTCAAATGATCTTCCCGCTAGAAATTTATACTTTCTTAAAGTGCAAAGTAAAAAAAGCTAATCATCTATATAATAGACGATTAGCTTTTTTTTTCTATTCCAATCACTTTTCCAAATACTGTCTTGGATTTCATCATTAGTGGTTGTAATTATACTTCGAACTGTCTACAGGTGTAAATCCTTCCGGTGTGTAGAAACGCAATAAATCCTCATATACTACCTTGTCAGAAAGGCTTAGCTTTGTTTGGACAAGCTGTTCCATGCGTTTGATTTCATCATTGAGCTCTATTGGATTTCCTGTTGCAGAATCAAAATATTTACCATTTAATGCAGTAACAGTCGGACTTACAAAGTTGCCGTTGCGGAAAGCAACAACCTGCTGATGGTTAGCTGATAATAAATCTGTACCAAATTGCAAATAATTCTTTGTATCAGTGCCCAGCAAGTGAAGCAACGTTGGGAGAACATCAATTTCCCCGCCATATTGATGCATGACACCGCCTTTTATGCCAGGTACATGGATAATTAACGGTACGCGTTGTAATTGAGCATCTTCAAAAGGTGTAATGTCCTTACCTAGAACTTGAGACATTGCTTTATCATGATTCTCTGAGATGCCGTAATGATCACCATAGAGAACAATGACAGAATTATCATATAATCCAGATTGCTTTAAATAATCAAAGAAGCTTTGGACGGATTCATCTAGGTAACGTGCTGTTTGGAAATACGTGTCAACAGAAGCGTCACCTGTTTGAGCCGGCTCAATTGTCGCATCTTCCTTACTGATTGGATAAGGAAAATGGTTGGATAATGTAATAAATTTTGCGTAGAACGGCTGCTTTAAAGTTTGAAGCATCGGAATAGATTCCTGAAAGAATGGTTTATCTTTTAAGCCATAGTTTAACACATCATTTGCGTTCATATCATAGTAGCTTGCGTCGAAAAAGTGATCAAAGCCAAATGATTTATAAATCTGATCTCGGTTCCAGAAAGTTCTGTAGTTGCCATGGAACACAGCTGATGTATACCCTTGTTGACCTAAAATAGCTGGTGCAGCCTGGAATGTATTTTGTGCCTTTGTTGAAAATACAGATCCCTGTGGTAAACCAAACAAAGAGTTTTCTAACATAAATTCTGCATCAGATGTTTTACCTTGTCCTGTTTGGTGGAAAAAGTTATCAAAGTACAGCGTGTTAGCGTCCTTTGTTAATGAATTTAAAAATGGAGTTACTTCTTGACCATTTAAGTTGTAGTTAATTAAAAAGTTTTGGAACGATTCCAAATGAATATAAATGACATTCATACCCTTTGCTTTTCCAAAATACTCCGGGTTAGGACTTGCGTAATTTGACTTTACATTGTTAAGAACAGTTGTAACATCATTGCCGTCTGCGAAAACTCGCTGGGAAGATGACTTCGCGCTTTGAATCGCATCGTAAATGGTATAATTATATGCCCCTAAATATTTCACAATATAGGTACGGTCGAATGTTCGTGATAACAATTGTGGACGGTCAGATTCTGCCAACATTAAATTTGCACTGAAAATGGCAATGGCCACTAGAAATACTAAGGACACCTTATGCTTCCCTACACGAACCGATTCGCGTTTTACGAATTTTGCTGCTACCAACGTAATTAAAATGATTAAATCTATGAAATAGAAAATATCATGTGCTTTTAATAAAGCTAGAACACTTCCGCCCATATCACCAAAGTTTTTCGTTTGAGTAAGAGTCGGAAATGTAATAAAGTCACTAAAAAATCGGTAATAGACAATATTGGCATATAAAACAAAGGACAAAATAAAATTCATTACAATAATACGGGTATAAACCTTTTTACCTTTCGCCAGTAATGCAAGTCCAAGGAAAAATAGAGCTGAACTTATGGGATTGATAAACAAGAGAAATTTCTGTATAGAATTACTAATTCCTAGATTAAATTCAACACGATAGGCAACATAGGATTTTGCCCAAAATAATACTACTGCCAAAATAAAAAAACCAAGATGGTTGCTTAAAAAGCGTTGTGCTTTGTTCACTAAAATCTTCATAATTCACCTCTGCTAATCTAATTTCATGGTAGTAAGCTTGTAGTTTTTTAGTTTGTAAAAACAAAATTACGCTTTGGATTCGAACAGACAACTAAAGGTCACAAAACACATTATAATATTATTGAAGCAGGTCTTCAACTTTCTCTTAACATTTCCTTAATAATTTACAATGAAAAAATGGTTTTATATGGATTGTAGAGTAACTGGATTATGTCATCTTTATAAAAGAAGAAAAAGATAGATTAGAAAGGAGTATACGGTGGTAAACCTTAACTAGTCGCGGGAAACTACTAGAAAACTAGCAGGTTTCTTTACACTTGCAAGAAAAAGATATTTCCAACCAGAAGCGAATTTGACATAATGGTAATTTTTAATAATTAAGTAGAGGTGCAACTGCACCTGCACCTCTGTCCTCGCCTAACGGCTCGCCGATCTATCAGTAATCAATGCGACCAAATTAAGAATTTCATTGTAACCCGTTTAGGGAGAAGATAACTTAAGTTTGAGAATTATTCTTCATTTTCCGTGACCTTGATGCAACCCGTGTAAAAGACAAAAAGTGCCTTTTGCATGGGTGTTCTCCCATGGGGCAGAGTGGACTAGGTCTGCTTTTTTACACTATAGAAAAGTATCAGTTTCCAGCTAGAAGTTATTTGACGTAGTCGGAAACTTTAGGGATACAGTGTAAGTGCAACTATGCCCAATCAGTGGGTTTTCTTTAATGTATATTTTGCTTCGACACAGAAATGGGCGACCCCGTAGAGGTATGTTGGTTTACCCATTCACGAGTTGTATCAGAAACGGCCGACCAGTTTGGGATTTGCTCGCTATGTTGTTGAATCCAGCTCATGCAAAACTGAGGGTCGATGTTATGCTGCTCACATTGAGATAAGAAAGACTGAACGGTAGATTCATTACAGTTTTCCCATGATCCGCAAGTTGTGCGCCAAATGTTCTCCATTGTACCCTGGATAGAAGAATTAGTGGAATTTGTGAACTGATTTTGGTTCGGCATAAGAATTCCTCCTTGTCATAAGCTAATAGTGCTCTAAAAGACACATACACAGTATGTCCAAAGAGGTTAAAATCATGTAAAGTTACGTAGGTAGTTACGATCATTATCATGAGGTATCTAGTGTTTCTGCTTTGGTTTCCCTCTTAAACGATTTCTGGGGCCTCCATACCGATTTGGCTCCATTCCTCTTTAGCAGGACCGTATATGCCTGGAACGATTAGATCTGCTTGCCGCATAAGAATGGTCATTTGACCACGGTGATGGATTTGATGGTTGATGAGGATAGAAAGGGCCATTCCTTTCGTCCAGCCTGCTTGTCCGAACATGTTACATGTTTCTTGCAATGTTTCATCTGTCCATTGCGTTTGAACTGCTTTGGCTAAGGCTTGGCTCACTTGACGATAGGCATCGGCAATTTCCTTTGCAGTAGCAGGAAGATCAGTATTGTGGGCAGGTGCGTCGAAGAGTAAGCCTGTTTGTCCCATAATACTTGAAAGAGCTGTGACGAGGTGCCAAGCAAGACCGCCCAAGGTACGATCATTTGGTTTAACAGCCTGCTTGAGAGACTCATCTGTTAATACATCAAGCACTTTTTGTGTAGAAGAACTTTCGAACTCCCATGCTTTATTAAAACCAGCGGTAGATAAAAACATGTATAAACCCTCCTTATGTAAATCAAGTTATCTAATTTATATTGTACAACCTTCAGTTAATATTTTCCATCTTAAAGTGTAAAAATAAAGAAGGCGTGAAAGATAATAGCCACGCCTTCCTTATTGTTGTCGTTCCTCCAAAGCATCAGTAGAAACGAGCCGCTTTTATTATGCGTTCCTCTCGCATGTATAGTTGCCATGCGGGGACGTTTCAGCAACGCTTTTATCATTTTCCGACAGAAGACCCCCACTTCAAGCACGTGACGTGAGCATTAGCGAGTAGGTGGGGGTAGTTCAATTCCGCTTTACTTATATTTCAGATAATTTTTTCACATGCTTTTCCGCGATTTCGTTTACCTTTTTAACACGTCTTTCATATTTTTCAATCCCGCTAAGGAAATCTGTTTTCATCCATACGTCTACGATTTCAATAGCTAAGGCTGAACCGATTATTTTTCCTCCAATGCATAGAACGTTACTATCTGTATGTTCACGGGCTAATCGTGCGCAAAATGGATCCTGACAAACGACTGCATGCAAACCGTATATTTTATTGGCAATGAGGGCACTGCCATAACCAACACCATCAATGAAGATACCGCGGTCCGCTTCTCCTTTTGCTACTGCTAATGATGCAGGATATATATAATCCGGTAAATCACAGGCATCGGTACTATTTGTTCCGAAATCTAATACTTCATGTCCTTGTTGCTTTAGTAGTTCCTTTACTTCTTCTTTCAAAGCAACTCCAGCATGGTCACTTGCCATAGCAATTTTCATCTATGTACCCTCCAAACATTTTTTAAGACTTCATTATCGTATCATCAATTATGGATGTTTTCTATAGCAGGCAGGTTGCAGGAGTGATTTTATCTTGAATTTGCGCACTTATTACAAAGCTATTTTCTATAACTCATTTACTTGCACTAATCGTAAAGACCTGTTCCTTTTAAAGTTAATAGAATATGGAATATTAAACCAAATTATGAAAAAATTACAAATAAAACATTTTATTTACAATCGCTGGATGTTAATATTACTATTGTTCAAACTTTTAAACAAGTTGAAAAGGGGGGATTCATATGTCTTGGTTTACTAAATGGGCTTTTCAAAATAAAGCCGCGGTTTCCATTATGTCTATTCTCATCTTGCTCATGGGGATTGTTAGCTACCTCACTCTTCCTATGGAGTTTCTTCCGCCCATTGATCAGCCGCAGGTGTCGGTTGTGGTAATGGGTCAAGGAGTTGACTCTTCTACAATGGAGAATCAAGTGACAAAGCCAATTGAAACGGCAGTTGCTACAGTAAGCCGCAAACGCAATATTTTCTCAACAACAGGTGACGGTTATTCTAAAATAGATATTTTCTTTGAGCCCAAGACTGATAAAAAGGATGCTAAGCAGGAAATACAAGACGCGCTTAGCACTATTGCATTGCCCTCTAATGTATCCAAACCGAGCATCGTACAGCTTAATACGTCAATGATCCCAATTGCCGATATTGCGATTACCTTTGATGATGGTCTTACTCCAAGCAATCTGGAGTTTGCAAAAGAAAAAATTTCTCCTTACTTTAAGGATATTAAAGGCGTATCCAACCTTCAGACGTTTGGGACAACGGATTCTTTTATTTCTGTTCAGGTAAAGAACAAAGAAATGGGTGAAAAGCAGGTTTCTTTAGAAAATATTATGACTGTGCTTCAGGGGCAGAACATGGCTGCTTCCATCGGTGAAAAAACCATTGATGGGAAGGCAAGCAACCTGAAGGTAGTCGGGGATGTTAACAAAATTGAAGATTTAAAAAAGCTAACAGTTGCGCCAAACACATCGCTCTCCGATGTGGCCTCTATTGAAATTAAGAAGGCGGAAAATACTTTAACACGCATTAATGGGAAGGATGGACTTCTTTTTATTGTGACGAAGGATAGTCATTCTAATGCCGTTTCCATTAGCCACGAGATTAAGAAGGCAACGAAGGAAATTAACAGTAAGTATGATCATGTAAAGGCAACCGTTATTTTGGCAACAGCTGATATGGTAGAGAATTCCGTCAACAGCATGATGAAGGAAGTACTGCTGGGGGCCTTATTTGCTACTATTGTTATTATGATATTTTTACGCAATATCCGTTCTACCTTTATCACAATTGTTTCAATCCCGCTATCTTTATGCTTGACGTTATTCTTGCTTGTTAAATCGGGTATTACCTTAAATATATTGACACTGGGTGGTATAGCTGTAGCGGTAGGGCGGCTAGTAGATGACAGCATTGTTGTTATTGAAAATATTTTCCACCGAGCTCAGCGCGAGAAAGTTACAGCGGAGCTTATAATGGCTGCAACAAAGGAGGTTGGCGCAGCCATTACCTCTTCTACATTAACGACAGTAGCTGTCTTTTTGCCGATTGGTCTTGTTAACGGTGATTTACAGGACTTAGTGCTGCCATTTGCACTGACGATTACGTATTCCCTGCTTACATCTCTTATCGTTGCATTAACTGTTGTTCCGCTTATGAGTGCGGGGCTTTTGAAAAACGCAAAGCTAAAAGAGCACAAACCGACAGTTAGATTTAAAAATTTGCTGAGCTGGTCGCTTAATCATAAATGGATTATACTCTTAACTTCATTTGTTATGTTCGCAGGTTCCATTGGCGCTTACTTCATGATGCCAAAAGGAACTGTTAATAGATCGACTGTCGATTTTATGCAAGTAACGCTAAGTTATCCGAATGATACACCAATTGAGACTGTGAAAGACAATACGAAAAAGCTAGAAACATTTTTACTCGGTCAAGATGATGTGAAGTATTTGTTTACACAGCTTGGCAATAGTGCGGATGCTGCCAAATATGGTGAAATTGGTTCTCCTACAAAAGCAAGCTATATGCTGATTTTAAAAAAGGATATTGATTCTGAAGCACTTACGAAGAAAATTGAAGAGCAAAAGGGAAATTACTCTGGTGCTAAGCTAACAGCAGGAGCAGGATCTTTGACAGGGAGCGGCGGGCCGCAAATTACAATTGATGTTGTCGGTGAAAAGCTAGGCGATCTAGAAACTGCTGCCAAGGATATTAAAGCCAAAATAGCAGGTATAAAAGGCGTGGAGGCTGTTGAAACGAATCAAGAGGAGAAGAAAACAGTATACTCCTTTGTAGTTGACCCGTCTAAAGCGAAGGCAGAGCAAGTTGCACAACAGCTGGCCGTAATGTTTAATAGAATGCCAATGGGAACGATTATGGTCGATGATCAACAGACACCAGTTCTGCTGGAGCCAGTTTTAGATCCGAAGAAAGAATCAGACTTGAAAGATATCAATCTAGCAACTCCGGCAGGTACCATTCCTGTCTCAGAAATTGCCACGCTCAAAAAGGAAGAACAACCAACCAATGTGTTTCATAAAGATGGAGATTCTTATATTCGTGTGACAGCTACGGTAGAAGCTGATCAGTTATCTGTTATCTCTACAGAAATCAATAAAGCATTGTTTGGAGAGCAACCAGGAAAAGGGCTGGACTTTCCAAAGGGAGTGGATATATTTGTAGGCGGTGCGAGTACGCAGCAGGCTGATGATTTCACTGATTTGTTCATGACAATGCTCGCTTCCATCGGGATTGTATTTTTAATCATGGTTATCACATTTAAAACATTACGTGCTCCTATCGCGATTCTCTTTTCCTTGCCGCTTGCAGCTATCGGTGCTATTTTAGGATTGTTAATTAGCCGCATCGTGGTAGATCCAACCGCATTGCTTGGAGCATTAATGCTCATTGGAGTTGTTGTAACAAACGCCATTGTACTGCTTGATCGGGTGAAGAAAAATGAGACTACGATGACGATTCGCGATGCCATTCTTGATGCTGCGGCAACACGCATGCGCCCAATTCTCATGACTGCAGTTGCGACTATTTGCGCTATGCTGCCATTACTATTTAAGAAATCAGAAACCGGCAGCCTTGTGTCCGCCAATCTTGCCGTTGTTGTTATTGGAGGATTGAGTGTTGCGACGTTGTTAACACTGGTTGTCATTCCGGTTGTATATGAATTGCTTCATTTTAAAAAGGCGAAGCAGCAGCGAATGCAGAAGGAAACAAACACAGCATTATAAAGAGGGGAAAGCTCCTGTTTAGCAGAGGGCTTTCTTTTTTTCATTATTTAGCATGTTCAGCCTTTAATACGTTAACATGCTCTTGAAAATGAGAAATAGCCTCTATTTAAATTCTATTTATCATTTTCCGACAGAAGACCCCCACTTCAAGCACGTGATGGGTGAGCATTAGCGAGTAGGTGGAGGTAGTTCAATTCTTTGTTGTAAAACTCGTTGAATGTAGATCGTTTTGCCAACGTTTGCTGGTACTGTATATCGGGCTAAAAGAAACTTGTTAGCTGTTACTGTTTATGAATCCGTCGTACAGGGATATTCGATCTATGTGGCATTAAATTGTATGATTTATCAAATCTCCTCTTTAATTTTTTGCATAATTCTGTTACAATCACTCGCAACAGGAGGTGTTTAGTATGTCTATTAACTTAACGGAATTACTAGGTGTTCCATACGATAATCTTATGGAAGCGAAGGTAGATAAAAGTCCAAGTGAGATCGTGATTACGAATAACAATGGCGAAACATATTACATTGTAACGCCTGAAGTATACGAAAATGGACCGAAGCAATCAGGTTATGAAATCGTAGTGTCTGACGGAGAATAATTTTTCTCCGTTTTTTAATGCCGGTTTGTTGATTGATTACCGTTCATTTCGGAAAAACATGTAGCTTGAGAAAGGATTAGTTTCAGATAATAATGTATTTGTCTATAAAAGATATATTAATTTCAATTACCATAATGATAACAAAAATTACATTTAGTTAACAAAACATTTACAACGCTTTCTGTTCTCGGTGAATACCCTTAATATGTAAAAAAAGGTCCTTAAGCTTCTTGTAGAGTTGCACGAAATAGAATTTCATATTAGGTATGTTTTGAAATACGTAACTTTAGCGAAGTCATTGATGTATATCTTTACACCAATATCTGAAACTAGGGGGCAACATATGCAGCATATATCGGTACTATCCAAGAGAGTAAACATATTGATTTCCGGCGTGGTATTATCTACTGGACTATACGGAACTCTGCCCAGTGACAAATTCGATGATGGAGTTACTGTACGATTAGCGGCAACACAAGAAACATCTGTACAAAAATATAAGGAGCCAGAAACATTTTCCATTACAAATGTTGTAGAACCGGATGCTCATGCTAAAGAAGTCATAATGAAAGCCTTAACTAGGACAGACATTAAACCTAGACTGGATGACGAAGGAGGAGTGTACGGGAATTTATTTGCAAGTCAGCCGCATCTCGTTGACGTGATACTAAAGGCTTCTAAAACATTTTCTATTCACCCCTACTTTCTGACGGCTGTACTCATGCAGGAGAGCGGAAATGGCACTTCCTACTCCTTATATGAAAGAAATAATACATCAGGTATGAGATGTATGAGTCCTGATTCTATTCGGGCAATAAAGCAAGTATATCCTGATTACGGGGAGGTAGGCTGTGTGCGAACGACCGATCATGGGGAATACGCAACATTTTCTTCTATTGAAGACTGTATTGTGTATACATCTTGGTTATTTCGAAATGTATATGCAAACCAAGGGCTTCTTACGGTTGAAGAAATTGGAAAGGTATATGCACCTGTTGGGGATGAGGGAGATCCTGAAGGGTTTAATGAGGAATGGACTGCTGGTGTAAAATCGAAGTTAATCCAAATGGGTGTTCAAAATTTTTAGTTTTTGAGCGCAGGAACTTTAGGGACATTGCAGGACATGATTAGCTTTTACATTCTTATTGCTTGTATGTAAGTTGTATTTCAGGACATTTCGTAGGTTATAGGTAACGGAAGTAAACATGTTTACATTTGCCTGTGCGCTTTCTAGTTTTAAAATAGGCATTTGAAAGGATGGACTATGCAGCTAGATACGGATTCCTTTTATAAAAGCATTTCAAAACATAGAATACTCGGCCTGTTCTTAGATGTTGTTTTCTGAATTTTTAGTTTTTTGATGTTGATATAGGTTCAAAAATATCAACTAGTTATCAGTTAATGTAAGTGCTTTAAAAATTTACGTGTATTGCATGTGTAAATGAAACAGGCTTTATAAATATAATCAGTAATACAGCTAAACATGAAAGTCCCTCATCTACAAGAGGGATGCTTGACAATAGTAGTTTTCATAGGTCAATTGTTTACGCTAGACTTATACATATTAGTATCGAACTTTTAAGGTTGGAGAGAAAAGACATACATACTTATGTAAGCGCTTTTAATGTTAAATTTGGAAATGATATGATCTTTGATCTGAATATCAATCAAAGCGGTAATAAACGGTTGGAGGGGATTAATGATCTAACTGGCCAGTATTTGCGCTACCTAACATAGATAGCATGAAAAACAATATTAGAAGCGGTTAGAGCAGTGGAGAATGATAGAATATATCTTTGTCTGAGCTGTTCACCCAGTAGATTTAGCTGATCTGATCTGTTTCGCTGTAGGAAAGTATAAATTTCCAGCCAAAAGTGGATTCGACGTATCTGGAGATTTTAGGAGTGAAGTATGGGTGCAACTAAGCCTCTGTCTTTGCCCAAGGACAAGGCTTGCCAATCGGTGAGTCTTCTTTCATTTATACATTTGTCACAAAATTGTCACAGATGAAGGTCTCATTTCGACATACAGATAGATTCGGCTTGTCCTATACTTATCCATGTTGAGCATTGTATGAGAAGGCATTATGCATGGAGGATGGGGTGAAGAATAGTATTATTCATTTTCTATTTCTAAGCCACACCATGGTCTCAGAATTACAATATGCTCTTTAGAAATAAACGGTAAGGGAAGCTCTAATTGGACGAGTCTACTAGCTCTGCCTGAGGAAAAAGATAGCTCCAGGCAGTGAATTTTAATATTGTTTTACAAAAATATCTTGATGTAAGGGGAGTGGGCAGTTATGTCAGTACAAGCTATATCTTATAAAGATAAAAAAGTCATTTCAATTGGTGATGTTAGCAAAATAACAGGAATAACTGAACGACAAATCCGTTATTACGAAGAAAGAGAACTAATCTTTCCGAAACGTACAGAAAGGGGAACAAGAAAGTATTCATTTGGCGATATAGAAAGACTAATGGATATTATTGAAAAAAGAGAAGACGGTGTGCAAACATTTGAAATTAGACAGGATCTGTTGAAAAAGGAAAGGCGGTTGGATGGGAAGAAGTTTCAAGTAATATGATGTATGAACGGTAAGATGACAAATTCGATATTTCATGAAGGCTTCTTAATGATTTAGTTTTAGGTACGTGTAAGTTGTCCAATGAACCTGCTTTTAATAGTTATCCTTAGATGCTTACGAGTATTATTTTCTCCACAACGGCTAGGATGGGGCCAATATGTGTCAAAAAATAGGCCAGAACCATACCTTCCTTCAACCAGAGGGGGTTCCTCCTAGGAAGGGGACATAAGGGAAGGGATGGATTGCCATCTCTTATCTGGAGGGAAGCAGCGCGGTATTATTGAAGCATAAAAAGGCCGCAAAGCTTTTTTGCACTTTAAGAACGGATCAACTTCCGGCTAGGGGCGAATTCGACGTAGCGGGAAACTTTAGGAACAAGGTGTAAGTGCAACTACGCTTCTGTCTTCGCCTAACGGCTTGCCAATCAGCGCATTTTCTTTACAAAAAAGGCTTTGCGGCGGGACTGTAGCTGTTTTTGCTTAGATCAAAAGCAGTTGTCTGTTTCGAAAGCTCAAGAATGTGGTGCCATTAGGGTTGAAGTGGCGGGAGGGGAGATGATTCTGTTTCGTTCGAGTTATCGACTTCATTGGTCGTCCCGTTATATTCCCAGCCATTGCTTTCTACCCACCATACGAATAACTCCCAAAATTCATCGTGGGGCATATTGACATTTGTAACAATGCCGTTTATTGCGATGTTCTTTTTCAATTCTATCACCTCACTGATTAATAATTCGTTTAGAAATCAATATATTCCTTTAATGTAAGGCTCGTCTGAGGATACATAAATATTGTTTCTGCTCTTTAATTCATTTATGATAAGGATAATAATTGTTTAGCGTAAGATAAGGATTGTGAGAGTATGAGAACAGAGATTGAGACGATTTACGATGAAGTATATGAGAGTGTTGAGCAGTATCTGGAGAAGGTAAGAGAACTTCAGCTATTAAATCTAGAAGCCTCAACCGAAGAGGAAAAAGAAAAAGCATTACGTATGGAGCTCGCACTGCAAACTGCAAAGGATGTATTGGAAAATCTGATGGTGCCCGGTAAGAAGCTTACCTTTATGTATGAACCGGGATCAGTAACGTTAGAGATTTTCAAAGATAAAAAAGCTTAATGACTTGTTCATTAAGCTTTTTGGGCGTTATAACACTTTAAAATAGATGATCTCCTAGCACTTGGTTGCTTTTGCGAAACTGGCCTGGCGTCATACCGGTTGCTTTTCGAAATACCTTTGTTAAATAGTTTGCATTCGCATAGCCGACATTTGTAGCGATTTCTTCAACTGAATATTTTGTTTGATGCAGCAGTTCGGCCGCTTTGGTAATTCGGATTTTGGTCAAATATTGAATGGGGGTTATGCCGGTTGTTTGCTTGAATAAACGGCTGAAGTGAAAACGGGACAAATTTGCTGCTTCCGCCATTTCGTCAGGTCCGATTTCTTTTTGAAAATGATTGCGGGCAAATAAAACAGCATTTAAAATGTTTTCCGGCCAATCCTCTGTCGATGTATCCAGACTCTTCACGTACTGATATAGCTCCATGATAAAGCGGTACGATAGACTTGAGGCCTGAAAGGGATTTGTAATCTTCTTTTCGCTGGCTTCTTGGAAGATTTGAACAAGAAGCTGGATTGGACTGGATTCAGGATGAAAAGGAACAATAAAATGATGCTGACTCTGAATATAATTCCAGCACTTTTCTACATGCATGCCGTACAGTGTAATAAAAATAAACTCCCAATGTTCGCTGTTTTTCGGCAGGTAATATTGGTGATCGCCAGAGATGTTGATAAGAAAAGCTTTTCCTGCATCTAATTTATATTCTTTTCCATTGATTTCAATCATTCCATAACCGGAAACAGTGTACTGGAAAATGTATTTTTCTGCCTCTTTTCGATTTCGGCCACTCCATTTGTAAAGCGGAGAGGTTTGCTTCTCCCATCCAACAGACCACATTTGCGCAGCTTCATTCGTTGTCTCCTCCAAAAACCGATAGGCAAAAATGCTGTAATCTTTTATTGGAAATTTTGAGAGCAAATTTTCACCTTCTTTCCTAAAAATTTCTCTGTACTTTGCATTCTTTCGTTTTTTAATAAGGCTTCTTGTAGCATTTGAAGGGAGCGGACTCTCCAAGCGATATCATTTTTATGCTTATTATAGATGAAAAAGCAAGAAACTACCTATTTCGCCTTTTTATTTTACCATTGAGAGGCATGAAATAGAATCGTAAAATGAAGGCATAAATAATATACAGTGTCAAAGGATGGGATGAAGCAATGGTAGAGAACCTCATGCAAGAATTTATGAACGTTTTTCATACAACAGATGAACAAATTCGCGCCTTCTTTGCACCAGGGCGTGTAAATTTGATTGGAGAGCATACAGATTATAATGGCGGACATGTTTTTCCTTGTGCATTAAGCATCGGGACTTATGCGATTGCGAAAAAGCGTAATGATGACACAGTAAGAATGTATTCGATGAACTTTAAGAATTTAGATGTTATTACATTCTCCATAAAACATTTAGCTTATGAGCAGCAGCACGGTTGGGCTAACTATCCAAAGGGTGTTATGGATATGTTTCAAAAGCATGGCCACAAACTTGAAAGCGGTTTCGACGTGTTGTTTTATGGCAACATTCCGAACGGAGCAGGTCTTTCTTCTTCCGCTTCTATCGAGTTGGCAACATCGGTTGTAGTAAACGGACTTTTCGATTTAGGAATTGATATGATCAGTATGGTTCAGATGAGCCAACAAGCGGAAAATGAATTTATTGGTGTAAACTGCGGAATTATGGATCAGTTCGCCATTGGGATGGGAAAAGAGCAGCATGCAATTTTGCTAGATTGTCAAACATTACAATATACGTACAGCCCGATTGCGATGGAGGGAGCTTCCTTGGTTATCGCCAATACGAATAAGCAAAGAGGCTTGGCTGACTCTAAGTATAACGAGCGCCGCGGTGAGTGTGAACGAGCTTTGAAGGACCTTCAGCAGGAGCTTACGATTGCATCTTTAGGTGAGTTGAGCCCAGAATTATTTGAGCAATACAAGTACTTGATTCAAAATGAAACAGACCGTAAGCGTGCAAAGCATGCAATCTATGAAAATGCACGTACAAAGGAAGCTGTGCGCTGCCTGCAAGCAAACGATTTAGTCGGACTGGGTCAACTTATGAAACAATCCCATGAATCCTTGCGTGATGATTACGAGGTGACAGGAAAAGAGCTGGATGCATTAGCAGAAGCTGCATGGGTGCAAGAAGGCACTATCGGTTCACGCATGACAGGCGCCGGCTTTGGGGGATGTACAATCAGTATTGTGCAGAACGATAAAATCGATTCGTTTATTGAACAAACAGGAAAAATATATACTGAACAAACGGGTTTAACAGCGGACTTTTATGTTGTACAAGTAGGCGGCGGTGCAAGGGAGCTTACATTTGTAAGATAACGAAGAAGGGGGGACCTTATTATGGCAATTTTAGTTTGTGGTGGAGCTGGATATATTGGCAGTCACACTGTTTCGGAGCTATTAGATAAAGGAGAAGACGTAATTGTTGTAGATAACCTGCAAACGGGACATAGAGAGGCAGTCCTAGATGGTGTTAAGCTGTATGTTGGGGATTTACGCGATACGACTTTTTTAAATGAAGTATTTGCAAACAACGGGATTGAAGCGGTTGTGCATTTTGCGGCGGATTCACTTGTAGGCGAAAGTGTAGAAAACCCGCTCAAGTATTATGATAACAATGTAAATGGCGCCCTTTGTCTGCTGCAGACCATGGTAAAGCATAATGTGAAGAAGATCGTCTTTTCTTCCACGGCGGCAACGTATGGTGAAGCAAAGGAATTTCCTATCGCAGAAGAGACTTTGACTGAACCAACAAATCCATATGGGGAAACAAAGCTGGCAATTGAGAAAATGTTAAAGTGGTCGGAGCAAGCTTACGGTATGAAGTATGTTGTATTGCGGTACTTTAATGTGGCAGGTGCTCATATGGACGGGAAGCTTGGGGAAGATCATACACCTGAAACACACCTAATTCCAATTATTTTACAGGTAGCATTAGGGAAGCGTGAGAAAATCAATATTTTTGGTGATGATTATGATACGTATGATGGGACATGTATCCGTGATTATATCCATGTGACAGACTTGGCTGACGCGCATATTTTAGCAATCGAGAAACTGCGCCGTGATGGTATCAGTGGTACTTATAATTTAGGAAATGGAAATGGTTTTACTGTAAAAGAAGTCATAGCTGCAGCGCGCAAGGTGACAAATTATCCTATTCCAGCCGTGGTGGTAACAAGACGTGCTGGAGACCCGGCAAGGCTTGTCGCTTCTTCTGAAAAAGCCATGACAGAATTAGGGTGGCAGCCGCGTTATACATCACTTGAACAAATGATCCAAAGCGCTTGGCGTTGGTTCCAAAAGCATCCAGCCGGCTATAGCAAGGAGAAAGTCAACTAGAGATTTTTAGAGAAGGGAGCGATGAGATTTGGATACTAAAATTTACGAGCAAATAGAAAGACTGCTGCAATATGGCCTGAAAAAGAGCCTGATTACAAAGTGGGATGTGGATGTTGTTCGAAATAAGCTGTTGGAAGTGCTTGGACTTGATGATTTTACAGCTGTTGAGATAAAAGAAGAACGGCTTGACACTCCTGTTGAAATTTTAGAAAACATATTGGATTGGGCAGCAGAGAACGGTCGTATAGAAGCAAATACTGTCACATATCGGGATTTGCTAGATACAAAGATTATGGCATGTTTTGTACCACTTCCTTCTGAGCTGAACCGTCTTTTCTACGAAAGTTATGAGCGAGAAGGAGCGGAAGCCGCGACGAAGTTTTTCTATCAGTTTTCAAAGGATGTCCATTATATCCGCACAGATCGCATCGCAAAAAATGAGATGTGGATTGCTCCGACGGAATATGAAGGTATGGAAATTACTATAAATTTATCAAAGCCTGAAAAAGATCCAAGGGCTATTGCAGCGGCAAAACATATTAAGCAAAGTGATTATCCAAGTTGTTTGCTCTGTAAGGAGAATGCTGGGTATGCTGGACGTGTGAATCACCCAGCTAGGCAGAATCATCGCATCGTACCTGTTGAGATGGGAGGGACACAATGGTTTCTGCAATTTTCACCATATGTCTACTATCATGAGCATGCTATTGTATTAGCACAAGAGCATACACCAATGAAAATAAGTAAGGATACCTTTGCACGTCTCCTGCAATTTGTGGAACAATTTCCGCATTATTTTCTTGGATCGAATGCCGATTTGCCAATCGTAGGCGGTTCTATTTTAACGCATGACCATTTCCAAGGCGGTCACCATGATTTTCCGATGGCAAGAGCGGCAATTGAGAAGGAATATACTCTTCAGGGTTTTCCGAATGTTCGGACAGGCGTTGTCAAATGGCCAATGTCTGTCATTCGGTTGCAAGGGGCTGATTATCATGATCTTGTGGAAGCAGCTGATTACATTCTACAACAATGGAAGATGTACAGCGATCCAGAAGTCGGCATTTTCGCATTTACGGAGCAAACACCGCATAATACAATTACACCTATTGCTAGAAAGCGGGAGGGTGTTTTTGAAATAGATTTAGTGCTTCGCAATAATCGCACAAATGATGAACATCCACTTGGCATTTTTCATCCACATGGAGAGGTCCATCATATCAAGAAAGAAAACATTGGACTTATTGAAGTGATGGGACTTGCTGTTTTACCAGGACGCTTAAAAGACGAAATGCAGGAACTGGCGCAGGTCATGATTTCAGATTCCTTTGAAGCAAAGATTATGGAACAAGAGGAAATTGTAAAGCATGCAGAGTGGGCGAGAACGATAAAGGAAAAACATCCAGAACTAGCGCAGGATAATGTACTGGATATTTTAAAGGAAGAGATTGGGATTGTATTTGCAACAATATTAGAGCATGCTGGTGTATTTAAACGGGATGAGAAAGGACAACGTGCTTTCGAAAGGTTTATTCATCAGATTGCAAACAAATAGGAATTCGCTAGCAGCCCTCACTTCAAGCGTGTCAGCTTGGAAGTGAGGGCTTTTAGTTGCGCTGTAAGAAACTGTAAATTTATAGCTAGATGCCAATTCGACGTAGACGGGAATTTTAGGAATACAGTATAAGTAGGGCTCCGCCTCTGTCTTCGCCCAAGAGCGGGGCAATAAACTATTTGCTCGCTGCCAAGCAATTTTGTCCCGTTATGAAGCACATGAACTGCACTTTTTTTCTACAAAGTGGTGAATATGATATACATGAGACGAAAAATAAAATAAAATAGGATTTTACAAGGCTGTTAAAAAGCTAAACGATAATATACTGTGTTTGGTATAATATCTTCCAGAGGGAAAGTCATTTGAACGTAAGTAGGTACAGTGTTAGAAGATTTTAATTAATTGATTGTTATTTCCCATACAATAGATGTTGAAACGTAACAGTTATAAAAATCTTCTGGTGACAAAAATGAATGGAGATAGTTTTTAGTAGAAAGCATGGTGAAGTTATGAGTGTTGTAGTGAAGGATTTACTCGTTAATTTTTTATTCGTTCTTCTACCCTTATTTATAGTGCAAATGTTTTATTTATTAAAATACACGAAGCAGCTTGAACATTTAAAAGATTGGATTGTCATGATCTTCCCAGTTCTTTCTATGGTTCTTTGTATGGCTTTTCCAGCCCATATATATGAGGGATTTGTGATAGATTTTCGGCGTATTCCCTTCATTTTAGGGATATTATACGGAGGGCATCGATTTGGATTTTTTTTAATGGCGTTAATGTTAGTGATCCGTTCTTTTAGTGGGGGATCGGGGTTTCATGTTGCACTTATTATCTATCCATTGTTGACAATCCTCTTAAGCGTCCTAGCAAAACATTATTTGCAAATGGCTGTAAAACAAAGAATTCTGCTAAATGTAGTCCTTATTCCCCTTTTAGAAGCAATTTTTTTCATTATGGTAACAAAACTTTTAAATATTAACGTCCCAGTCTATATTCAATTGTCGATTGTTGCTATTAATATGGGAGCCATGTTGATTGTTATGATTCTTTGGGAGAGTGTCAGAAAAATTCTAGATTTATTACAGGCATTGGTGAAGGCAGAGAAATTAGAGGTTGTAAGTCACTTAGCAGCGAGCATTTCCCATGAAGTTCGAAACCCATTAACAGTAAGCAGAGGGTTTATGCAATTGTTGCATGAGGACATACCGGCGAATAAAAGAACGGATTACTTAAATATCGCGGTGAGGGAGTTAGATCGTGCTGTAGAGATCATTAGTGATTATTTAACGTATGCAAAGCCAGAAGCTAAGGGAAGCGAACAGATCGATGTTTATAAGGAAATTCATCATGCTGTAAAAGTGATTACTCCCCTAGCTAATATGAATACAGTACAAATTGATTTGCAAAAACTGAATCACGAGAATGTTTATGTACTAGGAGAACGAAAGCTTTTTGAGCAATGTTTAATGAACATTTTTAAAAATGGCGTAGAAGCGATGCCGCATGGCGGGACATTAGAGATATCCCTTGTCTACTACTATTCAACGATACAAATTAATATTCGTGATACAGGCGAGGGAATGACGGAGAAACAAATCCAGCGACTAGGAGAGCCTTATTTCACAACAAAGGAAAAAGGTACAGGGCTAGGGATGATGGTTTCGTTTAATATTATAAATCGAATGAACGGAAAGATGAGTGTAAGCAGTGAGCAGGGAAAAGGAACATGCTTTTCTATTGAACTCCCTGTTGTATATAAATAGTTAACTTGGTGGGATGCTAAGCTAAATTACTGGAGGGATATGGATGCATAGGGCTTTAATTTGTTTATACATATCCCCTTTTTGGGGATACGTATAAACATTATGTATGCGCGCTTATCCTCATCTTGATGTGGAGAGACGAAGAACTGGCATAGGAACGGAACATGCCGTTTTGCTTAGACTAGCTACTCTAGATACAGTTTAGTCGGGTAAGCACCGCTGAAGCAGGCTATGCAGCGAGTGCTGGTTTCTGCAAGATTCACATCTACTGCTTCTAATAATCCCTCGGTACTTAAAAAAGCCAAAGTATCAGCTCCGATAGCCTGTCCCATTGCTTGTTCATGTTCAAGTGCATTAGCAAACAACTCTTCTTTTGTCGGCATATCAATTCCATAAAAACAAGGGTTTCGAACCATTGGTGAACTAATACGTACATGGACTTCCTTGGCGCCTGCCTGTCGGATGAGCTGGACGATTCGTTTGCTTGTTGTCCCCCTTACAATGGAATCATCAACAAGCACTACCCTTTTTCCTTCAATAATTTCCTGAACGGCACTTAGCTTAAGGCGGACGGCTAATTCACGCAGTTCTTGGGTCGGTTCAATGAATGAGCGTCCTGCATACGGATTTTTGATTAACCCCATTTCATAAGGGATTCCAGATTGTTGAGAAAAACCTATGGCTGCTGGGATGCTTGAATCAGGTACAGCGACAACCACATCAGCTTGTATAGGATGTTCCTTAGCTAGAATTTGCCCTAATTCTTTTCGGATGGATAAGACGCTCCTTCCTTGAATAACACTATCGGGCCGGGCAAAATAAACAAATTCAAAAGAACAAAGAGACAGCTCTTCCTTCTGAGCGAATCGTCCTGTTTGGATCCCATTTTCGTCAAGAAGAAGCCATTCTCCAGGTTCCACATCTCTCCAAAATTTAGCATCCACTGCATTCAAAGCACATGTTTCGGAAGCAACGACGATAGCTTCGCCGATTTTTCCTAGAGAGAGAGGGCGCAAACCATGACGGTCTAGAGCGATTAGCATTTGTTTTTCTGTCATAATCAGCAAAGCGAAGGAACCATCGATCCGCGTAAGAATATCAGGGGCAGCTTCGTCAAAGTGCTTTTTCTTAGAGCGGGCGATAAGGTGAGCAATAATTTCTGTATCAGTTGTTGTTTGGAAAATACTGCCCTGCTGCTGCAATACATTTCGCTCTATTCTTGCATTAACTAGGTTGCCATTATGGGCGACGGCCAAGTCCCCCTCAATATATTTGAATACAAGCGGCTGTGCGTTTTGCAGTAAGCTTTCACCAGAGGTTGAGTATCGAACATGGCCAATTGCCATATTTCCCTTCAATCCATCAAGAATGTTACGTGTAAATACTTGGGTCACTAGCCCCATGCCGCGATGATGCTTAAATGCTTTACCATTGCTGGCTACAATTCCCGCACTTTCCTGACCGCGATGTTGAAGAGCGTGAAGCCCGTAGTAGGTTAAATTAGCTGCTTGTGGATGATTGAATATTCCAAATACCCCACATTCTTCCTTTATTTCTGAAGACATTGCTTTCCCTCCCAGTTATATCCTTTTTCCTATTTTTTACTTTAATGTATTTTCTATCCCCGATAAATTTTTAACTTTTAGTTGTACATCAGTAGAAACGAGATATGGCGGAGCTGAAACATATATAGATGAGTAAAGTTAGCAGAGTGGAAGAAGCCTGTCTTATATCGAAGTGCTGGAAGCGGTGTACTTGGGAAGCGAATGAATGCACAATGCCCTTTACATATGTGAGCAAAGGGCGTTATACATGCAAAATAGGTGGGAATTTCTCTCTTCCTCAAGGCGGGTGAGTGGTGGATTCCAGTCAATGCCTTGGGGAATGTCCTGTTTAGTATCAAACTTATACATTTTTCTTGGATTGCGCCTCAAGCGAATGTAACTTTTGAATAACGGCTTTTACAAATAGTCCTAGTACAATATATCCGGGAACAGAGTAAATATGTTTCCATTTTAATAACACATAAAGGCCCAACCATTGAAAAATAGTTTCCCCGACAAATGCAGAGAATAATGCGAATAGTATCATTATTAATATGTATATTTTCCACTTAGCAAACCTTTGATAAATCATCATATAAAAGAAGGGGAGAATGGAAAAATCAGCAATTGCCCACAGATCCCTTTCTAAAGGTGTCAACGTATACGGATAAGTCCAATAACCAAGTGATGTACCAATTTGGTCTAATATAAAAGCAATTCCAGATATAAGCAGTCCAACCAGACTTATTTCTATTATTCGAGTTTTATCCACCAATTTCCACCAGAGAAAAAAGGAGATGATTAATACTCCAACCATTATCCACCAATGATACGTAAAAACCACTTCTTGAATCCAGTAATCTAACCATAACTGCCGTAAATCTTCATATTGTTTTTGTATTTCTTGGAACTGGTTCATATTGCTACCTGTTTTTTATCTTAGTATTGCCTTTAGAAAACAAACATATGCAGCATCAATTAAATTGTTTTGTTCATATCACAAGGATAGGCATATTCGGTTGTATTTGTGAACAGAATTAGTGTTGCTGTTTTTGAAAGAGCGGCAGAACTGCAGACAAGGTGAAAATCGCTCAAACCCGTGCTTTAAGCGTAGAAACGCAAGGAGATATATGTCTCCTTGCGTTTTCGTTTTATGGAAATATTTTCTAGTTTTAAAGACATCGTGATAAAAAACGAGGGATTTTCTATCTCTTCTGTTATACCACACTGCCTTTAGCAGAGGTTGAGTCAATAACATCCGGATCATTCACAGCGGAAATCGGTATATTAATGAAAGCGAAATCGCCGTTTTCTTCGCCAAAGCCATAATTTCGTTTTTCCGAAACAAATGTATCTACTTGTAGGTAAGGACCTACTGTTGCAGCGGAGTCGTGATCCATCGTGTTAATTTTCATGCCTAAAAAGTTGACAACCATCGGTGCAAAGTTCATAGTGCTCACTTCCTTTCTAAGTTGGGAGCAGCAGATTCAAAGGATGCTAAGGAATCAAACTGATCTCGGTCATCTACTGCACTTCGTGTTGCTACAAACTCGCTATTATCCCCAAAGTTTTGCCCGTAGCCCTGATTTTTTTTATCCGAGTTATGCCAATCTGCTAACAAGTTTTGCCCGATATTTACAGCCGAAGCATTTTCAAAGGAATTTATCTTCAATAAGAAAATATTAATATTAACGTAAGGGACTGGTGCAGGCATGAAAAACCTCCTCCTTTTTGTTCTCAAATATATGCCTCTCTAAAGTGAATTATGATGGATAAGGGGTGAAACGATTGGATGCCGATAAGATTAAGCAACTTATGGAATTGGCTGCAAATGTATACGGTACAGGTTTTTGGAAGGATATTTTTGATCCGAATACGATGAATCCATTTATGGGTGACGGGCAGGAGAAGCTTCAGGC
Source organism: Ectobacillus funiculus (assembly GCF_004138295.1). Lineage (GTDB taxonomy): Bacteria > Bacillota > Bacilli > Bacillales > Bacillaceae_G > Ectobacillus > Ectobacillus funiculus. The sequence continues at coordinate 63,843 of NZ_SCFM01000001.1, forward strand.
CTTAAAAGATATGATGAATGAAAAGCACCCAGCTACTAAAACACCAAACCGAAACTCGAGCGATCGTCCATATGCTAGTCAACCCTTATACACAAACGAAAATCACACTTTTCCACTCGTTGATATTATAAAAAAGGATGGAAAAATCATTATAATGATTGACCTTCCTGGTATAAATAAAGAGGATGTACAGTTAATGGTAAATCGAAATTATTTAATTGTAAAAGGCACTCCGAAATCAAAAGTGAAGGAAAGTGACGTGGAAATCGTTCTTTACGAGCGAAAGCATGGTCCGTTTGAACGGCACATAATGCTGCCAGAGCCGACAGATGGCAGCAACATTACAGCGAAATTCCATAATGGCGTACTGCAAGTCAGTTATCCAAGGCTTGAGCAAACCGGCGATGTGATTCCAATTGATTAAGGACGGCTATATCGTTTTTTCACTGCCACTGAATCCATCAAGTCGCCGTCATCAACGTATGAAATTGGGATATGGACTTCTACACCATCTGCGTTTTGCTCTCCGAATCCTTCGTTTTTATGAAGGCAGGCATTTCGATTCATCATTACATTGGATCCTGTTGAGATATTGCTGTTATTTGCTATGCCGTTGACCTTAATATAATTTAAGTTTACTGATGAAGGCAAAAAAAACATACAGGGCTCCTCCTCAATTTTAGAAATTTACGCAAGAAATATGGACATGTTCCCGCAGCACGTACATATACTGAGTAAGAGAAGACTTTCCATATAAGCGGGGACTTAGCATGCTATTAAAAAAATTATTCTTTTCCTCTGATAAAAATGATAAGTATTGCAAGATGGAACAAAAGCTGCGGTTGTTAGAGTTAGAAATTCAGAAACTGCAGCTGTTAGAGAAACAGTGGGAGAAGCTGCAAGAAGAAAACACCCAGCCGCCTGTCGTCATTGAAAAGGTACATATTGATAAAATTGTATTCGACAAGTTTGAGTTGAATAATAACTTTGGGCAGCTTGGTATTAAGGAATTAAAGGGAAGATTGAATATTGGCGCGACATATGGAAATGACTTTTTACGACCGGAGGCAGAGGAAGAAGCGGAACAGAAACAAGAAGGGGTGAAAAAGGAAAGAAAGAAGCCGGAGAAACCTCAGGAAGATGGACCTAAAATTAATATTCAGCCAAGAAGGGAAAATGTAACGTAATCCTGTTTGATTACTATATGAAGAGGCCGTCTCAAACAAGACAGGCCTTTCAGAGTCAATGCAGTATGTCATTTCGTTTATCAACATATAGCGTGCCATCCTGTTGAACTTCTGCATAGAATACATCTGAAATGGATTGGATGCCGATTTGATGAAGCTGCTGCTCCAACCAATCCTTATGAATATGTAATTTCTGTGCATTTTCCTTATTCATTTTTCCTTCTGCTATAAGCTCAAGTGCCATAGGAAGTACATTTTGTTTTATGCCGCGGATATGTATATTTGGTGCTGTGGCGTGTTTGTTCTCCTTTTTTATAACAGTAAGCTCCCCGTTTACCTCAAAAATGGCATACGAGACATCAGATAAAGAGAATATATCCTTCTTCCTAAGAAGGGCGTTTAGTGCATCCATATCCAAACGAGCCTTACGAAGAGTATTTTCCATAACCTTACCATCTTTTATGACGATGGCCGGTTCTCCTTCTATAAGCAAACGTACTTTTTTTGATTTAATATCAAGAAATCCCAGAGCAATTGTGATAGCGCTCCACCCTACCAATGCAATGATTCCATTACGAAGTGGAAGAGTCGCGTCTACTACAACAGCTCCTCCTATTGCTCCAATTGTAATGGCTGAAACAAAATTAAAAAATGTTGTCTGGCCAATTTCTTTTCTGCCCATCAGTCTAGTGAGCCCTAATAATACTGCATATGTTAAAGTGATTCTTACGATTAATTCTAGTATTCCCATAGATGCTTGTGCCACCTTTCTCTCCTATGATTACCCACATGGGGAAAAATAATTTATATTGCTTTATATTTGGCCTTAATAAAGCTACTGTTTTAATTTAGTTATAATATTTTTTGGAAAATATAGGTTGATAATTCTCTGAGTAAATAATATAATGTGAATAATAAGATGAATGAAATTAATGTTGGAAATAAATAATGCGATGATGAAGAGGAGTAGACATAAGGAACACTTCAGAGAGCTGATGGTTGGTGAAAATCAGCGTGGGAATTTTGTTGAATGGGCTTCTGAGCAACCAAGCTGAACGAATAGTAGGCTATGGCGGAACGTCCTACCGATAAAAGGGACAATGTATCGAACAATTTGATATTGTTTCCGTACAGTAAGTGCGTTTATTTAATAAACGAACGAAGGTGGCACCGCGGGTTTCCCGTCCTTTTTTAGGATGGGGAACCCGTTTTTTTATGCAAATATAAGGAGTTGGTTAAGTATGGATAAAATCGGATTAGAGTTGGATAGAGTTGTATTTATCGGTAGAACATTTGAAGAGTATTTAGATATGTTTTCCATTACATTGGATGAACTCAAAGATAAGAAAGTCCTCGATTGTCCAGCAGGAGCATGTTCCTTTACTGCTATAGGCAACAAGAAAGGATTAGATGTAACTGCGTGTGATATTGCCTACTATCATCAAGGAGAAGCTTTAAAAAATAAAGGTCTTCAGGATGTTGAACACGCTATGGAGAAGATGGAAAAAGCGAAGAATCACTTTAAATGGGACTATTTTAAGGATGTAGACGATTTGAAAAAACATCGATTAAATGCCTTGTATGATTGTGCAAATGACATGAAGGAAAACAACGAACACTACATTCCAGTTACTTTACCCGAACTGCCTTTCGAGGATAAGGCGTTTGATATCATTTTATCTGCACACTTTTTATTTACATATGCGGACCGGTTAAGCTATGAGTTTCATCTCAAAACACTGCATGAATTATTACGGGTAGCTAAAGAAGAAGTTCGTATTTTTCCTGTAGTTGATTTGGAAGGAAAACGTTATGAACATTTGGATAAGATACTAGGTTATTTGGGTGAAAAGGGATTTGATGTTGAAGAAGTAAAGGCCTCATATGAGTTTCAAGCACATGCGAATTCTATGTTAATCATTAAGAATAAGGATTAAACAAGGGGGATAGAAATGGCACAAATTAAGATTTATGGTCTGGGAGAAAATTTAAATCCGATTAAAAAGACGTTGTCGAACGTTATACATTCGTGCGTAATGGATGCGTTGGAGTATCCATTTGATAAGAGGTTTCATCGATTTTTCCCGTTGGACAAAGAAGATTTTTACTTTGCAAGCGGGAGAACAGAAGCATATACGGTTATTGAGATCAGCATCTTTGAAGGCAGAACGGTTGAGGCTAAAAAGAGATTGATAAAGCTATTATTTGAACGGATTCATAGTGAATTTAATATCTCTCCGCAGGATATTGAGATCACTATTTTTGAGACTCCAAGACATAATTGGGGAATACGAGGATTACCTGGGGATGAGTTAACACTAACTTATAATGTGAATGTCTAAGTTGCAAGAGTGCCGTGAACTTTAAGAAAGGACACATTTCCAGCTGGGGGAGTGAGTTTGACGCACCTAGAAATTTTAGGGGTAAAATGTAAGTTTAACCACGCCGTTGTCATCAGGCTATTGTTAAATCAATCTTAGGTGTGTTTTTATGAAAAATGATGATCAAACTAGGGATAGATATAAGCAAATGGAGAAAAAGTAAATGTTGACATAAAACCAAAAGGTGTTATATCATCGAAAATGAAACCAAAAGGTTTTATTTTTATTTGAAGAAAGTGAGGGAGTAGTATGGAAGCAAATCATACACTACAAGATATTAAACAAACCATTGTTTTGAAAGCACCTATTCAAAAAGTGTGGGACACAGTATCTACTTCAGAAGGCATTGCGTTATGGTTCATGCCAAATGATTTTCAGCCGAAAGTAGGATATGAATTTCATTTGCAGTCGCCTTTTGGACCATCTCCATGTAAAGTATTGGAAATAGATGCTCCTCATCGGCTTTCTTTTGCATGGGATACAGATGGCTGGATTGTTTCGTTTATTTTAAAAGAGTTGGGTGATGCTCAGACAGAGTTTACAATTATTCATGGTGGCTGGAAACATCCTGAGACAATTCTTTCGAAAGCGAATGAGAAAAGTTCTGTTATTCGCGATAGAATGGAACATGGCTGGACAGCGATTGTTCATGAACGGCTTCGAAAGGCTGTCGAGAGTTAAGTGTTATCATCATCAGTAAAGCACGATGTATTTCAAGCGATTGCTGATCCAACTCGTAGAGAGGTACTTCGATTACTTGCCGTAAAAGAATTGCCTATTTCGGAAATCGCATCCCATTTTCCTATAAGTCGTACAGCCATTGTAAAACATCTTCATATCCTTTCGGAAGCAGAATTAGTTAATGGGCGAAAGGTAGGCAGGGAAAAACTTTATCGACTGCAACCAGAGCCCTTAAAGGAATTAAAAGATTGGCTTTCTTTTTATGAACAATTTTGGAATAACAAATTGTCAATGCTTAAGCATGTAGTTGAAAATGAAGCTGAACATGGATTAGATCTCATTGAAACAAAGTTTGGTAAAGAGGATAAATAAAATGGATTCTCACTCAAAGTATTTTCTAGACTAATTGCAATGTTGTAGCTTATTACACTAATGGATGCAAGGATTGAATAAAGAAGGGCTGCCTTAGCAGCTTTTTTTTATCGTTTATTATTAATTTTCTTTCTCGGCTCCTGTGATGGAACTATTTTTCTCACATCATCTGTGCTGCTGCGAGGTGTGACATGGGTGATTAATGAGGCAGGTTTGTTGTAGAGGGAAAAAGCTTTTTATGCAGAAGTTTTAGTATAGTTAATTCCACTGTCCCCAGATGTTTAAGCTTATACTTAAGAAAAGGAGAGAGTTTCGTTATGTATGAACTAAAAACAAAAGAAACGGACAGTAGTGTGATTGAATGTATTGAAAATATAGAAGGTCTTAAAAAACGTCAGGATGCCTATACATTATTAGATATTTTTACGGAAACGACAGGGTACGAAGCGAAGATGTGGGGACCAAGTATTATTGGATTTGGCGCATATCATTATAAATATGAATCCGGTCACGAGGGTGATGCCCCACTGGTTGGCTTTTCACCGAGAAAAGCAAAAATCAGCTTGTATTTTGCGCCGGGTGACACAAAACGTGAGGGATGGTTAAAGGACCTTGGCAAACATACGACAGGAAAAGCGTGTGTGTACATCAATAAAGTAGCCGATATTGATGTTGGCATTTTAAAGTCATTAATTACTCAATCTGTAAAATTTTTGAGAGAAACTTATCCCAAGGATTAAAGTGGTTAAAGAAAGCGCGTGTCCAAAACGAGACAAAATGAGACATCTATCTCATTTTGTCTCGTTTTCTTTTTTACACTTTAAGAACGTATAAATTTCTAGCAGGAAGCCCATTCGACGTAGCGGGAAATTTTAGGAATAAAGTATAAGTGCAACTACGTTTCTGTCTTCGCCCAAGGGCGGAACTCGCCAATCAGCGAGTTTTCTTTATGTAAGACTTTTAGGGAATTGTTTAGCTCCTATCTCCAGAATACCTTTTGGTACAAAAAGCAAAAGTACCCTGTGTGATGAGCAATATTCTTCTGTAGAAGCAAAGGAGATCCGGATTCATTTGGATTAGAGAACAGCTAGATTCCTAATTTCTTTCGTCCTATTCTATTTGGCATGGTACTTGCATTAAAGAAGGGTGAGGAAGAAAAGATGATGGGAGGCTGAGAGGCATGGAAGTTATGCAAAGCAAAGAGCAGGTATTTACTAGGGAGAAGGCTTATTGGATGTACCAAAAGATGCTGGAAATTCGTAAGTTTGAGGACAAGGTGCATGAGTTGTTTGCACAGGGAATATTGCCTGGTTTTGTTCATTTATATGCAGGTGAGGAAGCTGTGGCTGTTGGGGTATGTGCACATCTCAATGATCATGACAGCATTACAAGTACACATCGCGGGCATGGTCATTGTATTGCGAAAGGCTGTGATTTAAATGGAATGATGGCTGAAATCTACGGCAAGGCTACCGGGTTATGCAAGGGAAAAGGCGGTTCCATGCATATTGCAGATTTCGACAAAGGAATGCTGGGGGCTAATGGAATTGTAGGAGGAGGCTTTCCCCTTGCTTGCGGAGCAGCTTTAACAGCCAAATATAAAAAGACAGATAATGTAAGCGTTTGTTTTTTTGGCGATGGTGCTAACAATCATGGAACCTTCCATGAAGGCGTTAATTTAGCGGCAATTTGGAAGCTGCCTGTTATCTTTGTTGCAGAAAATAATGGATATGCAGAAGCTACACCGTTTTCCTATGCCTCCAGCTGCAAGACTATTGCGGATCGTGCAATTGGTTACGGGATTCCTGGTATTCGTGTAGATGGAAAGGACATATTGGCTGTTTATCAGGCGGCGGAGGAAGCTGTTCAAAGAGCACGCCGCGGAGAAGGTCCAACGTTAATTGAATGTGTAACATATCGCAATTACGGTCACTTTGAGGGCGATGCCCAGAAATATAAAACAGAACAAGAGAAGAAGGAACATAAGCAAGAAAAAGACGCGATTGTTCACTTTAGAAAATATATATTGGGTCAACAGCTGTTTGCTGAACATGAATTAACAGCGTTGGAGGATTCAGTAGAAGAGGCAGTAAAGGAAGCAGTGAGATTCAGTGAAGAAAGCCCGTATCCGGGTGCATCAGAACTTTTAAAGGATGTATACGTATCGTATTGAGTCAATGCCCCTTCTTGCTTTACCTGGGGAAGGGGACTTCTTTCAGAAATTCATAAAATTTGAGGAGGAGAAAAAATATGGCAAGAACTTTAAATATGTCTGGTGCGATCAATGAAGCAATGAAAATCGCGATGAGAAAAGATGAAAATGTCATTTTGATGGGGGAGGATGTAGCTGGCGGCGCTCAGGTGGATCATTTACAGGATGATGAAGCGTGGGGAGGCGTACTCGGTGTTACAAAAGGGCTTGTTCAAGAATTTGGACGCGACCGAATTTTAGATACTCCGATTGCAGAAGCAGGCTATATGGGAGCAGCTATGGCAGCTGCTTCAACTGGACTGCGGCCGATTGCAGAATTGATGTTTAATGATTTTATCGGCAGCTGCTTAGATGAAGTATTAAATCAAGGAGCGAAATTTCGCTATATGTTTGGAGGAAAGGCCCAGGTGCCTGTTACAATTCGAACCATGCACGGAGCTGGATTTAGGGCTGCTGCCCAGCATTCTCAGAGCTTATACGCATTGTTTACGAGCATACCAGGGCTGAAAGTTGTTGTGCCATCCACCCCTTACGATGCGAAGGGATTGTTGCTTGCAGCGATTGAGGACAATGACCCGGTCATCTTTTTTGAAGATAAAACTCTTTATAACATGACAGGGGACGTTCCCGAAGGATACTATACAATTCCTTTAGGAAAAGCAGATATTAAACGAACAGGATCAGATTTAACTGTTGTAGCGATTGGGAAGCAGGTGCATACTGCGTTAACGGCTGCCAATCAGCTTGCTGCGAAGGGGATTGAAATGGAAGTAATTGACCCGCGAAGCTTGTCGCCGCTTGATGAAGATATAATTCTTGGTTCTGTTGCCAAAACGAGCCGTCTTATTATTCTTGATGAAGCGAATCCAAGATGCAGTATTGCTACCGATATTGCCGCATTAGTTGCAGATAAAGGCTTCGACACTCTTGACGCACCGATTAAAAGAATTACAGCACCGCATACGCCTGTACCGTTTTCTCCACCACTAGAGGATTTATATCTTCCTACACCTGAAAAAGTACTCGAGGCTGTATCGGAATTATTAGGGGATGCAACACTTTTGCAAGTCTAATCTGACAAGCAAGCGGGAAAGGGGAGAAAAGCATGGCTGTAGAAATCGTAATGCCAAAGTTAGGAATGGCTATGAAGGAAGGGACAGTCTCGGTTTGGAATAAGCAAGTCGGAGATTTCGTCGAGAAAGGAGAGCTTATTGCCAGCATCAATTCAGAGAAAATTGAAATGGAAATCGAGTCTCCGGCAGAAGGAGTGGTTTTGGAAATTATCGTACGAGAGGGACAAGGAGTCCCTCCGGGTACTGTTATATGCTATATCGGTCAAGCGGGTGAAAAAATAGTGGAGGTTGAGCGCAATTTACAAACAGCTAAAACAGAAGCAGCTGTTGCTGTAACAGAGGTTGAGCAAGCAACGCCGCCTATCCAAGCAGCTACAAAAGACAGAGTCAAAATCTCGCCTGTCGCCCGAAAAATGGCGGAGGCTGCTGGGGTTGATATTGAGCAGATTCGGGGAACTGGTCCAGGGGGACGTATTACAAAAGAGGATGTCCTAAAAGTGATAGAAGAGTTTGCTCGAACTGTGAATGAAGTCAGGGATGAGGAACAATCAAATAATAGGCTATCCCATCACAGTGATTCGATGCAGCGTCTGCCAGTGACTGGAATGCGTAGAGTAATTGCGGAGCGGATGCAAAGCAGTTTGCAGACCAGTGCGCAATTAACAGTAACCATGAAGGTTGATGTGACTGACTTAATTGTCATGCAAAAGCAGGCAGCAGAAACAGTTCACACACATTATGAAACTAAACTTACCATAACCGATTTTATTGCCCGCGCGGTTGTGCTTTCCCTGCAGCAGCATAAGCAGATGAACAGTGCTTATATCGATGATCATATACATGTTTTTGATGCTATTCATCTTGGAATGGCTGTTGCCCTCGATAAAGGATTGGTTGTACCTGTAATCCATAATGCCCAAAATGAGTCTTTAATCACCTTATCGAAAAGGATTAAAGAGGCTGCCCAGCGAGCAAGGCAAGGACAGCTTAGCTCTGATGAAATGACGGGTTCAACATTTACAATCAGTAATCTTGGCGCTTATGGGGTTGAACATTTTACCCCAATATTGAATCCGCCAGAAGCGGGAATTCTTGGTGTGGGAGCTGCTTATGACAAGCCTGTTTATAAAGAGGAGGAGTTGCAGCGCAGAACGATTATGCCGCTTAGCTTAACATTTGATCATCGGGTATTAGACGGTGCACCTGCTGCGGCATTCTTGCAAGCTGTGAAACAATATTTAGAAGAGCCAATTTTAATGCTTTTATAGGAAGAGGTGATGGCATGACAACTATCGCGATAATTGGGGGCGGACCTGCAGGATATGTGGCGGCAATTACTGCCGCCCAGCAGGGGCAACACGTTATTCTCATTGACGAGGGCTTGTTAGGAGGAACTTGCTTAAACGAAGGCTGTATCCCTACGAAGTCATTATTAGAGAGCGCGGAAATGTATGATACTGTCAAACAGGCTGAAGAATTCGGCATAAGCCTCTCGCCTGGTCAGATAGGGATCAATTGGCTGCAGGTTCAGCAGCGTAAAAGTAAAATTGTTCAAACGCTTGTGCAAGGCATAGGCTATTTAATGAAGAAAAATAAAATCCAAGTGATAAAAGGACAAGCTTGCTTTCAAAGTGATTCCTGTTTGAGTGTAATAACTGAAGACACTGAGAGGGCAATTGAAGCTGATCGATTTATTATTGCCGCAGGATCTGAGCCGATTCCTTTACCATTTGCTCCTTTTGATGGGGAATGGATTCTTCATAGCGGACAAGCTATGTCTCTTCCTGCTATCCCTTCTTCCTTACTTATTGTGGGGGGAGGGGTCATAGGATGCGAATTTGCTAGCATTTACAGCCGGATGGGAGCGAAAGTCACAATCGTCGAGATGGCTGAGCAAATTTTACCTGGTGAAGACAAAGATATTGCTTCCTTTCTGCATAAAGAATTAGAGAAGGAAGGAGTAATCATTCATACTTCTACTTCCGTAAAAGACTTAGACCAAGAGAGAAGAAAAATCGTTCTTGAACATTCTAATGGAATTGATGAATTAACCGCCGATTTTGTGCTAGTGTCCATTGGAAGAAAGCCGAGAGTGGCAGAGTTAGCCTTACAGAATGCTGGTATCGCATATTCACAAAAAGGGATTATAGTGAATGAACAGATGCAGACAAATATTCCGCATATTTATGCTTGTGGTGATGTAACTGGCGGCATTCAGCTTGCGCATGTCGCCTTTCATGAAGGGGGCGTTGCTGCTTTGCACGCCTGCGGTCAAGAGGCGAGGGTAAATTATCGATCGGTTCCTCGCTGCATTTACACATCACCCGAAATTGCAAGTGTCGGATTGACGGAAAAGCAAGCAAGGAGTGATTACGGTGATATTCGAGTAGGGGAATTTTCGTTTGCTGCTAATGGAAAAGCTCTTATACTCGATCAGCCGATTGGAAAAGTAAAGGTGATAGTAGAACCTCAACATCATGAAATTCTAGGTATTTCAATTGCAGGTTCACATGCTACGGAGTTAATCGGTCAGGGGGCTATTATGCTGCATGCAGAGATGACGGTGGATGCGATGCAGGATTTTATTGCCGCACACCCGACATTATCTGAAGCGATTCAAGAAGCATTGCACAGCACGGTGGGGCATGCTGTGCATGCTTAATAAAATTGCAGCATTCAAAAGGGGGGCTCACCTTTTGAATGCTTTTAGATGAAGTCACAAAGCATATTAGATTAGAAAATATCATTTCTGAAGGATTTGACGCATTAACAAAGAATAAAAACCAGATTAAGATATTAGTTAGTCCGAGTCTTTAGGAGCTTTAGTGTACATATCTTTACAAGCAAGTCGTTGTATATAAGTCTCATTTTCGCTTCGCGTATTCTTTTACGCGGAGTTTTTTATACTTTAAGAAAATATAATAAATTTTCAGCTAGAAGCTAATTCGACGTAGTCGGAAATCTTAGGAACAACGTGTAAGTGCAACTACACGGCTGTCCTCGCCTGAGAGAAGGGCTCGCCAATCGGCACGTTTTCTTGCAAGATAAGAAAGTATAACTTTTCGGAGTGATGTCTAGCTCCCAAGGCCCAAAATGGCAGACTCCGGGCTGAACCTCCGTAAAAGGAAAGAAGTTCCTTTTACTCTGGCCCACCCCTACGCTGCCATAAAAGGCGGGCCTTGTCCGCTTTTCTTAATATGGAAAATGTTATTGAAAGCGGTTTCGTTATCGTCTATAATGATGGAAAATACTCCGCATGACAGCCTGATTTTTTCCTCTATATATTCATCCTTTTTCTTGGTTAAACAATTTGTAAGAGAATCCAAATGGTGTGAACTGATAAAATGGCTAGGGGGATAGAGAGATGATTGGGACAGCCTGTTATTTAAGTACATGGAAGCGCTTTGTGAGTGAGGGGGTACTTGATGAAGCTCGTTTAAACAAACGAATTATGGAATCTTGGTATCGCTGCAAGAACAATGAAGTAAATCCGCATTTACATAAGGGGCCGCACATTCTATCTGACGAGTTACTAACCCTTCAAAGAGAAAAGAATTCTTTATTTCTCGAGATTGCTTTGCTGCATTTGGGTAAGATGAAGGGAATGATTGAGGAGTTAGGAATGATGGCTTTAGTGGTTGATCCAGATGGATATGTGTTATCCTTGATGGGCAATCAAAGGGTTTTACGCGAGGCAAAGAAAATTAATTTTACCAACGGTGTTCGCTGGACAGAGGGAGAAGTTGGAACTAATGCGATTGGAACAGCATTGCAAATTGGAGAAGCCGTGATGATAAGCGGAACAGAGCATTATTCTATTGCCTCTCATGGCTGGAGTTGTTCAGCAGCTCCAATTCGTAATGATGATGGGAAGTTGCTAGGGCTCATCGATGTTTCTTGCCCGCTCAGCCACACCCATCCGTTTATGCTTGGGATTGTCTTCTCCATTGCACATACAATTGAACGTGAATTCAGTATCAGGGCACGGCAGAACGAGTTGGAGCTTGTTCATAAAAGTGTAGAATGGATTGAGATGAACAAGCCGATTATTTTATGTAATGAACAGAAGAAAGTAGTTGCCGCAAGCAAATCAGTTCGCTCTAAAATACATAACTGCATTGGCATGAATGTGAGCGAACTATTACAGTGTGGATTTGCCATTCAAACTGAAACTCCTCTATACGCAGACCTTCATAAAAACAGAATTGGAATGTCCTTATTGTTATCTGAAGCAGCAGCCAACAGTACAAAGAAAAGCTGTGTGCCTTCTTTTTCCGCTCAGTCGTTCCGATTTGAAGGAGAGATGGGAAGCAGTGACGCCTTTCAATATGTGTTACATGATATAAAGCGTGTAGCTCCCACAGATGCGAGTGTCTACATATTAGGAGAAACCGGAACAGGAAAAGAATTGGTGGCAAAGGCGATTCATGAAAATAGTTCAAGGAAGGATGGGCCATTCATTACAATCAATTGTGGCGCTATTCCAAAAGAGCTAATGGAAAGCGAGTTATTTGGCTATGTAGACGGTGCATTCACGGGAGCAAAACGCAAAGGACATAAAGGAAAATTCGAACAGGCAAACAATGGAACTATTTTTCTTGATGAGATTGGAGAGATTCCTCCATCCATGCAGGTTGCGCTTTTACGAGTTTTGCAAGAACGTAAGGTGATTCCGATTGGTGGAACAAAAGAAGTCCCGTTAAACATTCGAGTTATTACGGCTACTCACCGTGATCTTTCCCAGCTTGTGCAAGAAGGAACCTTTCGGCAAGATTTATACTATCGTCTCCATGTGTACCCTGTACATGTGCCGTCTTTACGAGAAAGAAAAGAAGATATCCCGCACTTAGTCAGATACTTTTGTCAAAAAAATAATTGGAACATGCAGTGGCCCTATGCGTTTTTGGATAGATTGATGGAATATCATTGGCCAGGAAATATAAGGGAATTGTTTAATGTATTAGAACGGGGATATATTGTAGCATCAGATGGAACAGCAGATCAAACACTTACATTAGCCCATCTATTGAGTACTCAAACAAACTCGACTACTGTATCAAATATAGAGCGAGACAGCACAAGCACAGAGACATTAACCTTCCGTGAAAAAATCCAAAAAGATTTAATGATTGATGCTTTGCAAAAAGCAAAGGGGAATGTTTCATTAGCTGCAAAATTACTAGATGTTCCAAGGAGTACGTTTTATAAGAGAATGCAGAGGTTTAATTTACACTGTAAGAAAGTATAACTTTTCGGGGTGATGCTAGCCCCCAAGACCCAAAATGGCAGACTCCAGGCTGAACCTCCAAAAAAAGGAAAAAAATTCCTTTTACTCCGGCCCACCCCTATGCTGCCATAAAAAGCGGGCCTTGTCCGCTTTTCTTATAAGAACGTGCGAGGGGAAGGAGCAATCACTTTTAATTGATTTCTTAGTTCATTTTAATGGAAATTATTTTAACGCTAGAAACACAGTACGATTACTGCTTCTAGCGTTTTTTATTTGCTGTGATTCAATCGTTCAGATGCTGCTTCAAGAATAGAAATTTGACATGAATTATACATTAGAGAATTTTTTTACATATAAAGGCGAACGCACAAACGAAAGTAGTAAATTTTAATATAGTTTTAGGAGGATTTCAAAAAGGAGATGAACATATGGGAAGCTATTACGATAAATTAAGCTACCAAAGAGCTAAGTACGTTGCTGAGCAGCAAGCCAAGCAAGACGCTGAGTATCGAGCTAAGCATGGGTATTATTATCAAGATAAGTGCGATGACTGTTGCCCAGATAAGTACGAGGATTATCACAAAGATAAGTACGAGGATTATCACAAAGATAAGTACAAGGATTATCATGAAGATAAGTGCGAGGATTATCACGAAGATAAGTGCGATGGCTTTTATCCAGATAAGTACGAGGATTATCACAAAGATAAGTGCGATGGCTTTTACCCAGATGAGAGCGACGGTCAACAGCAAGATGAGAGCGACGGTCAACAGCAAGATGAGAGTGACGGTCAACAGCAAGATGAGGGCGACGGTCAACAGCAAGATGAAAGCGACGATCAACAGAAAGATGAAAGCGACGATCATCAGAAAGATAAGACCGAGGACTATTCCAAAGCGAAGAGCGACGATCAATCACGGGACAAGAAACAAAATCCCTATTATCCTACTGTTAATGTAAATGCATGGGGTTATAAGAAAGGCGGAAAAAAGAAAAATGCAAGGAAATCAGCGTTCACGGCTACTAAAGCTGTAGGCCAAACTGTTCCGGGAACTGGAGAAGTAAAAGTTTTTTTCCAAAAGGAACAATTTGATTTAGCGGATGAATACGATTCAATTGCATCGGCGTTTATTCCAAAAGAAAAAGGTCTATATTCTATTATCGCAAGTGTTTCCTTTGCCCCTCGTGGTCTTCCTACAGGTGCAATACATTTACAGATAAGAGTAAATGGCAATATTGTGGCTTCAGACTCTGAAGTTACGACTGTTGATGGTTCCGTAAGCGTAGCCACTATCTTAGAATTACAAGCCAATGATAGAGTAGAGGTATTTTTCGCTAGTGACAATAAGGGAGTTATTAGAACTGAATCGGCAAAAACCCAATTTGAAGGATTACAAGTAGGGTAAACGTTTTGTTTCTTTGCACTGTAGGAAAGTATAAATTTCCAGCTAGAAGCAAATTCGACATGGTCGGAAATTTTAGGAATAAAGTATAAGGGCAACTACACTTTTGTCTTCACTCAAGGGCAGGGCTCGCCAATCAGCGAGTTTTCTTTAGAAAAAGCTTTAACTTCAACTATTGTGTCAATTAACAGCCTCAAAAGGGCTGTTTTTCGTTTCTCATTTTGTTATGTGAAGTTTTAGTCTACTTAATGATTCGATATAATAATTTTGAGAAGAGTATTGATTTTTGAAAACAGATTGAATATGCAGAAAATTTTTTCAAAAAAGGTATTGAAATCTTATGAAGTACAAGATACAATAAAGGCAACCAATAGGGTAATCGATAACCTTAAGTTGATGAAAAGTGAAAGCGTTTATAACTGTTTTTCTTGCAAAAGCAGAGGGAGAATACTGAGAAGATTGTTTTATTAGATGTTCATATTTTTTGTTAAAAGGGTAATCGATAATCCTTAATCTTTAAAAGAAATCTTTGAAATAGCAATAATAACATATGTTTTAGCTCTTGTTTATTTGTTATCATGGGAAAGATTTTAGGTTAATAATTATGATGGGAATGTAAGCGTTATCCTTTGGTGTTTAAGGAAATTGTAAGCTGTTAAGGCGGATGAGTAACCATCTGTTATGAAAAATGCACTGATACTTACATTGTATAGACCTTTATAAAGTGCTAAACACGATATTCAACAGGACATAGATTCACTTTTTCCTGTTTGTGATACCTAGGGAGTTGCATTATGAGGCTAAAAGCAATAGGAGGATTAGTACTCTTTGTTACTAAGGGTTGAGCTTAAATAAAATCTTTCGCGGCTTTCTCGTTGTTATGCTTCGTTAGATTGGAAAAAGCCAACTGAAAAATGATTAATCTTTTCTTAAATTAAGAAAGGAGAGGGAGAATTTACATGAGGAATCAACAGTCATTTTTACGTACCATTATCCTAGTCTCGACCTTCGGAGGACTACTCTTCGGATATGACACAGGTGTTATCAATGGTGCTTTACCTTATATGTCTGAAGCGCTTGGTCTTAATTCACTTACTGAGGGCCTTGTTGCGAGTTCACTTCTTTTTGGCGCAGCATTTGGCGCGGTATTCGGTGGCCGATTATCAGATTATAGTGGTCGTCGCAAAACTATTCTGTTTCTTGCGGTATTGTTCTTTATTTCAACACTTGGATGTACTCTTTCTCCGAATGTTGAGGTTATGATTTTTTGCCGTTTCATGCTGGGACTTGCTGTAGGAGGAGCATCTGTAACAGTTCCGACCTTTTTAGCGGAAATGTCACCGGCGGAGAGCAGGGGCCGAATGGTTACGCAAAAT
>NZ_SCFM01000010.1 GCF_004138295.1 Ectobacillus funiculus
GGTGGGGCCAGCATTTGCAGCAGGCAATAGTGTGATTTTAAAACCGGCGCCGCAAACAGCGCTGATTGCTACTGAACTTTTAAAGTTATTACTAGAGGCTGGTTTACCTGAAAGCGCTGTCAACATGGTGCTTGGTGGAGTAGAAGTCGGACAGCAAATTATCAAGGATGACCGGATTAATGTGATTTCCTTTACTGGCGGGGTAGTGGCTGCCAGAAATATATGCGAATTAGCCAATATGAAAAAAGTCCTTCTTGAATTGGGGGGAAATGCTTCTACTATCGTCCATGAAGATGCCGATTTAAAGCGAGCTGCCACAATGTGTGCGAGAACAGGTTTCAGTAATTCAGGACAAAGCTGTATTTCCGTTCAAAGAATTTATGTGCATCACTCCGTTGTTCCAGCGTTTACAGACCTTTTAAAAGAAGAGATATTAAAGCTTAACATCGGGGATCCTTTATTACCTGATACGGATGTCGGCTGTTTAGTCGATACAAATGCAGCAAAACGGGTAATGGATTGGATTGATGAATCCGTTCAGTTAGGTGCAACCGTTGTATGTGGCGGTAAACAGCATGGCGCAACAGTAGAACCAACGCTTCTATTAAATCCTCCTAAACAGAGCAAGGTCGTTTGTCAGGAAGTGTTTGGACCGATTGTGAGTATCATTCCTTATGAAACTATTGAAGAAGCCATTACAGAGACTAATGACTCTTCCTTTGGACTTCAGGCAGGATTGTTTACAAATCAAATGGATTTGGCTTATAAAGTCGCTCATTCATTGGAAGTCGGTGGTGTCGTGATTAATGGCACGTCGAACTTCAGACTGGATCACTGGCCTTATGGCGGAGTGAAGAATAGTGGAATTGGACGTGAGGGTCCTCGTTATGCGATTGAGGATATGACAGAAACGAAAATGATCGTATTGCAGCTTCCTGTTAGTGAATAAAAACAATGAACAGTTAAAGCATTCATAATCAATTGCTTCTATTATTATAGGAACATTTACAGGAGACGAGAGAATAGCTGAAGCGGCTGTTCCAGGAAAGTATGGAGAAATTATTTTGAACTTTAAGGAGGAACAAAGCGAATGAACAATCTCATTTCCCATCAGTTAGTTAAGTATTTGGAGGACAGAGGAGTTGAACACATTTTTGGTCTTTGCGGGCATACAAACATTGCGGTTTTAACTGCCTTGGAAAACAGCTCAATCAAATTTGTCAATGTCAGACACGAACAAATCTCCGCTCATATGGCTGATGGATATGCGAGAGCGAAAAAACAAACTTCTGTTTTATTAAGTCATTTAGGGCCTGGCCTAACCAATGCTGCTACAGGGGTTGCCAATGCAGCCTTAGATTCTATTCCAATGGTCGTGATTGCTGGGGATGTTCCAAGTCACTACTACGGCAAACATCCACATCAGGAAGTCAACCTACATGCGGATGCTTCGCAGTATGAAATTTATCGTCCATTTGTTAAGCGTGCCTGGCGCGTAGATCGTCCGGATTTATTCCCGGAAATTATGGAGAAAGCCTTCCAACTGGCGGAAAGCGGAAATCCGGGACCAGTTTTAGTATCGGTACCAATGGATATCTTCTCGAAGGAAGTGGATCCGGCGTTATTTGAGAAGCTAAACCACAATACGAAAGTGCTTCATAAGCCTTCGATTGATGATGCTACAGCGAAAAAAATCATTCAGGCTCTTGTGAATGCCCAAAATCCTCTCTTCTACGTGGGTGGAGGGATTATGCTAGCAGATGCAGCGCAAGAGCTGAGAGAACTTGTTAACCATTTGAGTATTCCGGTTGCCCATTCGCTTATGGGAAAAGGCGCCGTTTCTGATGACCATCCATTCACATTAGGAATGACAGGCTTCTGGGGAACGAAGTTTATTAATAATAAATGTAAAGAAGCGGACTATATCTTTGCGTTAGGCACTCGCTTTGCCGAAGCCGACAGCAGTTCATGGGAGTCAGAATATACCTTTAACTTCCCGCCGACGAAATTAATTCAAATTGATATCGATCCAAGCGAAATCGGCCGGAACTATCCAGTCGAAATCGGGGTGGTCGCGGATTTAAAACAAGCATTAACGGTTCTGAATCGTGTGGCAAAAGAATTGGTACCAGAAGGCTTGCAAAATGAGGAGCTTAAACAAGAAATTGCTGCATATCGAGAAGAATTCAAAAACAGCAATCAAAAATTTATTACCGATAACTCTTTCCCAATGCAGCCTCAGCGCATTTTAGAAGAAGTTCGTGAAGTCCTTCCAAAAGATGCGTACATTACAACAGATGTAGGCTGGAATAAAAACGGGGTGGGACAGCAGTTCCCGATTTATGAAGCAGGCAGCATTTTAACGCCTGGCGGTTTCGCCACAATGGGATTTGGCGCTCCAGCAGCCTTAGGGGCAAAAATTGCGCGGCCGGATAAAGTGGTGGTTTCGTTGGTAGGCGATGGTGGTTTTGGACAAAATCCTGCCTTGCTTGCAACAGCGGCTGAGGAAAATATCCCGGTTGTGTGGATCATCATGAATAATTATGCGTTCGGTACGATTGCCGGCTTGCAAAAAGCCCATTACGGCACAACTCTTGGGACATTGTTTGAAAAAGACGGAAAACCTTATTCTCCTGACTATGCAGCTATTGCAAGAGCTTACGGCGTGGAAGGAATTAAAATCGAAGCGGCAGAGGAATTTAAGCCTGCTTTACAACGGGCCATTGCGTCCAATAAACCGGTCGTTATCGATGTTGCGATGCTAAACAACCCAGTACCAACTGCTGGACACTGGAACATCATGGATATTTATTCTCCAGGTAAGAAGGTTCACCACGTATCTGTTTAAAGCTAAAAAGCACTATATGATTGGAGGAATAAAAGAAGATGACTAAACAATTCTCCCTAGCCCATCTTACAGTGCTTGGTTGTACACCACCAGAGATGGCTTACCTTGCCGCAAGAGCTGGCTATGATTTCATCAGCCTCAGACCCATTTATATGGGTCTGCCCGGCGAGCCGAACTATGCGTTAGCCGAGAATAAACAGATGATGCGGGAAACAAAAGCTGCACTTGCTGAAACGGGAGTGAAGCTTCTTGACATCGAACTGGCACGTATTTGTGCGGACGTTGATCCAAAGAAATATGTACCTGCTATGGAAGCAGCGGCTGAACTCGGCGGACGCCATGTTCTTAGCAGTATCTGGACGAACGATCGCAATTTGTATATGGAGCGTTTTATTGAGCTTTGCGAGCTCGCTAAACCATTTGGACTGACAATTGAATTAGAGTATGTTCCGATTGCGAGTGTAACCAATCTTGCGGGAACTCTTGATGTTCTTCGTACCGCAAACCAGGAAAACGCTGGCCTGATGATCGATATCCATCATTTCCATCGCGCAGGAGATAAGGCTGAGGATTTGGACGCGGTGCCGCGCGAATGGTTCCGTTTCCTTCATCTTTGCGATGCGCCTGCGGAAATTCCAACCTCAAAAGAAGAGATGACCAAAATTCTTCGCGAGGCACGTTTGTATATAGGAGAAGGCGGCATTGATATTGCGAATATCGTGAATCGGATTCCTGAGATTCCTTACTCAATTGAGCTGCCCCACGACAAACGCGCTCAGGAACTAGGGTATGAGGAACATGCACGACGTTGCCTGCAGACTGCGAAGACGTATCTTGAGGCTTACTCGTTTCACATGTGTTAGTAAACGTACATGACATGGACTTCGAGAACGCAGACTCATTTCGCAAAGGCCTGATGAATCTAGATAAAGGCTACTTCTATAGATAGATAATATTAACTGAACGCTTAGGAAAATGCTACGTGGCATCAGGTGGAAGTTATGCCGAGCTATAAGATAGCGCTTACTTGTATTCGCAAGATATTTGCTTAGTGCCATAGGATGGTGGAAATCTCCATTCTATTAAAACAAAGGGGGAGATCATATGAAAAAAATTCTGATGCTGCACGGAATCAATCACAACATGTTTGGGAAGAGGGATCCTGTGCAATATGGTACAATCACTCTTGATCAGATCAACGAGCGCCTAAATGAACTGGCAAATGAGCTAGATGTTGAGATAGAAAGCTTTCAGACTAATCATGAAGGCGAGATGTGCGAAAGAATTCATCAAGCCTTTTTAGAGAATAAGGATGCCGTGATTATTAACGCCGGTGCATGGACCCATTATAGTTATGGCTTGCGTGATGCTCTTGCCATTCTTACGGTACCAATTATTGAGATTCATATGTCTAATATTCACGCAAGAGAAGAGTTTCGACATCATTCAGTTTTTGCAGATATTGCAAAGGGGCAAATCTGCGGATTCGGAGTCGAAAGCTACCTCCTTGGCCTGAGAGCTGCCGTAGCGGCAATCGAATAGCCTGCGGATAGCGACTACATGTTCAGTCTCGGGGGAGAATTTCATCAGCAGGTAAACTCAGGTGATGATCCGCCTTGGTTGTTATGGTGCTATCGCCTTCAAGGATAGCTGTCTAACGATTAAGAACAATGAGATGAGGAGCTTTCCTTATCTCATCTCAATACTTAAAAATAAAACATGAGGCAGGAGCAGCGTGTTGTTAGTAGTAATTCCGAACGGAAATGAAAGCGCATACTTACGGGTGGATGGATAAAACATTCGAGTAAATGGGGGAAAGTATGAAAAAACATCGTTGGTCAATTGTAATCTTAATTGCTTTTGGTGTGATCGTGAACTATTTCGACCGAATCAATATGTCGATCGCAATGCCGTTATTACAAAAGGAATTTGATTTGACAGCAGGTCAGATGGGGATTTTCTTATCTGCCTTTGCTTGGTCGTACGCTCTTCTTCAACTTCCTATCGGGCCTTTATTGGACAAGATCGGCGTTAAATGGATAACGCGGGTGGCTACGGTTATCTGGGCAGGAGCTTGCCTTTTAACCGCAGTGGCTAATGGATGGGGATTAATTATCTTATCCAGGGTCTTATTGGGTGTGGGAGAGGCTCCATTTTTCCCGTCTGCTGCCAAGGCAGTCAGTCAATGGGTTCCGCGAAATGAACGAGGGAGGGCCATCGCTACTTATGATTCGCAGTCTAAGCTTTCCAATGCAATTGGTGCTCCGATACTAGCCTTGGTCGTGACTGAATGGGGATGGCGCGGCGGCTTTTTGGCAACTGCTATTCTCAGCTTGGTCTATGCCGTTGTGTTTTGGATATGGTACCGTGAACCGCATGAAGATAAACGTTTGACGAAGGAAGAATATCAATATATTACCGAGGGCGGTTCACAAAGTTCAAAAGAAGCTTCAGGCAGTACAATGAAAAACATGCGTTACCTATTAACAAAACGAAAAGTGTGGGCAGTCTTTATTGGATTTGCATCCTATGGATATTCATGGTTTTTATTCCTCACCTGGCTTCCAGGTTACCTTGCAACAGAAATGGGCATGTCAATATTGAAATCTGGATGGTACTCGGCGATTCCGTGGATTGTTGGTACAATCACAGAGCTTGTCATTGGTGGCTGGCTCGTAGATCGTCTCATTAATAAGGGCTACAATCGAACGCGCGTATGCAAAACATTTTTAGTTACGGGGATGATTTTCGGCCTATCAATCATTGGTGCAGCGTTCACTCATAGTGTAAATATGGCTGTATTTTGGATTTCACTGGCTCTTGGTGGTCTTGTAGTTACGTCGGCGGTTGCCTATAGCATCCCAACCTTTATTGCGCCTAAGGGAAGTGTGGGAACATTGACAGGACTTTTAACCTTTGGAAACAATTCGATGGCAATTATAGCGCCAATTACTACAGGATTTATCGTTCAGGCCACCGGCTCTTTTATGTATGCGTTCCTATTAGCAGCAGCCTTTCTCATCGCTGGGATTTTGAGCTATACGTTCCTGCTGAAAGATCTAGAGCCGATTGAAAGTGCTGACCCAGAGTCACGTCAGAATGAGTTAATTTCATAAAGGATTCAGTCGCAATAAGCCCTTGGCTATTGTAATGAATAACAAAAGAAAGGGGGGACTTACTCTATGAAGAAAACTGAACCGGGAATGAGCCCTTTTTGGGATTATATTGGGATGGAAGAGAAAGTAATTGAAGAAGGGTATGCTGAGTTAAGGATAAATATAACACCAAACCTACACCAAAGGAGAGGCTCCGTTCATGGAGGAGTTCTTGCCTCCCTTATTGATGGTGCTGTCGGTTCTGCCGTACGTTCTACACTATCACAGGATCAGGTCTCGACCACAGTTGAGCTGAACATTAACTATCTTCGTCCCGCCAAAGGAAGCTATTTGATTGCTAAAGCTAAACTTTCTCATCGAGGAAGAACTCTGGCAGTAGGACAGGCCGAGATAGTAAATCCGGATGGGACATTAGTGGCAATGGGGACTGCTACCTATATGATTTTATCCTGATCAAGTTTACTGAAGAATGTAGTTTTGAATACCGGGCTCATTTTGGGCTAGAACCAATGAAGAACTCCCATCTTCTAATAAGCTAGGAGTTCTTCGTTCATACAAGTCACTTTTACGAACATTATGAACGGGTCGAACAATCCATAAGACTTTGCTGAGAATGTGTGTGCTTGCACTTTCATATTGCGATAATTTCATCTTGTGCAAATTTTCACAAAGTGTTCAAATGTGATTGTAAACGCCGCCTAAATTCTGAGCTATAATAAAAGTGTAGTAACCGATATCTTAAAGCTGCATAGCTTCCTGTAACTTTTTATAAGTAGTCACTCATTTGAAGAGTGTTATCGACACAGACCATTTGTTAGAAAGGAGATAAATAAAATGATTCTAAAAGCATTACTAAAAAATCACTTGCTCACTATTAATTACTATAAAAATGGGTTGTTACAAACATGTAAGGGCCGTGTTTGCAAGCTTGATCTGCATCAACAAACCCTTTCCTTAAAGGATGAACAGCAAAAGATCTTCTCCATTCGTTTATCTGGTATTAAGGAAATTTATTAATTGGTTTCTTTAGCTATTAGTAATGATACACAGACCTTGTAAGAGTATCTTGTATCTACCAACGAAGAGAGGGTTGCTCGAAGTGCAAAAACATGTTTTTGAGTTATACACCCTAAAGGAATCACCGTTTTCATTAATGCGTTGACTAGTCAATGAATTGATGAGAATGGTGATTTTTTGCATTTTAAGAAAGTATAAATTTCTAGCTAGAAGCCAATTCGACGTAGTGAGAAATTTTAGCAATAAAGTATAAGAGCAACAGTTTGTCCCTGGCTATGCAGTTGACTTGTATATCCGTATATAGGGGTAGAGGCAAGGTGTCGTTTAAATCTCTTGTATTTTGTCCATAATGGTACACGAATAATTAGCTGAAATTGAAGTGTAACGATGGATGTTATATAGAAAAAAAGAGGGATGTAAATGATGTTTAGGAGGTCTAAGGATAATAGAATAGAGCAAGATCAGCAGGATGAGAAGCAGCAAGAATTGCTTTCTTCGGACTTGGATCAAAATCTCCAGCTTCTTCGTTCTCTCTATACAGATTGCTCGGATGTCGTGTTTCGGTCTTTCTTGATTGGCGGACAAGTAAAGGCAGAACTAATTTATATTGAGGGTTTATCGAATGTGCAAGAGATGGATATAAATGTGCTTTCGCCATTGATGCACGAGGCAAAAGGAGAGCGACAGCAGCTTACCGAATGGCTGAAGGAAACAGTATCTGTTTCAAAGGTAACAGAAGTGAAAACCTTGGATGATTGTATCGGACAAATATCTAGAGGCAATCCAGTCATATTAATTGATGGAGAAGGTCAGGGGGCGGCCTTAGGACTGGCTCAATGGGAGAAGCGTTCGATTGAGGAACCCACTTCGGAATCAGTTGTAAAAGGACCGCGTGAAGGATTTATCGAAACACTAGGAGTGAATACATCACTGCTGCGAAGAAGGATCAAAAGTCCCCAATTAAAAATGAAATCCATAAAAATTGGGCGATATACCGAAACGGATATTATCATTTCCTATGTGGAAGGAATTGCAGATACAACCCTGATCGAAGAGGTGACAAATCGGCTGCAACGAATCGACATCGATGGAATAGTAGACAGCGGGTATGTGGAAGAAATGATACAGGATAATCCATTTTCCGTATTTCCCCAGATTATGAGTACCGAACGACCTGATACAGCTGTTGCCCATTTGCTAGAGGGCCGTGTTGTTATTCTTGTCGATGGCAGTCCTTTTGCATTGATTGCGCCCACGACTCTTTATGCATTGCTTCAAGCTAGTGAAGATTATTACCAACATTTTACGTTAGGTTCAGTAATCCGCTGGTTACGCTATTTACTTATGCTGCTAGCCCTTTTCCTTCCTTCAATCTATGTAGCGGTTTTAAGCTACCACCAGGAGATGGTACCTACGAAGCTGATCCTTAGTATGGTAGCTTCTCGGGAAAATGTCCCTTTTCCGGCGTTCGTAGAAGCGTTATTAATGGAGGTTACCTTTGAAGCTTTACGTGAGGCTGGAGTCAGGCTGCCGAAGCAGGTGGGGGCGGCCGTTAGTATTGTAGGGGCCTTAGTAATTGGTCAGGCAGCCATTGAGGCAGGTTTAGTTTCAGCTCCAATGGTTATGGTGGTCGCTCTTACGGGAATCGCTTCTTTTACTATTCCCCGCTACAACTTTGGAGCCTCTATAAGGTTGTTGCGCTTTCCGATGATATTTATGGCGGGTATACTGGGATTACTCGGAGTGATGCTAGGCCTTATCAACATTCTCATCCACTTATGCACCTTACGTTCCTTCGGTGTTCCATACCTTTCCCCAATGGCTCCGATGAAAGGAAGAGATATGAAGGATGTACTCATAAGAGCCCCTTGGTGGGCATTAAACACACGCCCGCATTTAACAGGGAAATACAATCAATACCGTCAAGCACCTCAGCAAAAACCAGGCCCTAAAAATGGGGGGGAAACAGACTGATGGAGAAAGGAAAAATATCTTCGTTACAAATGGGGCTGATGATTTATCCTACTATCATCGCAACTGGGATTCTTTTTTTGCCAGCTTCTATGTTTGAATATGCAGGACGCGATCTATGGATTCCCCCTATTTTAGCCTCTGCTACGGGGGCATTGACGATATTTATAGCGTACCGTTTGCACCGATTCTATCCAAAAGAGACTGTTATCCAATACAGCTGTAATATTTTAGGGACAGCTTTAGGGAAGATCCTTGGGGGAATCCTTTTGCTGTTTTACTTACACTCAAGCAGCTATGTTATCTTTCAATATGGGGAGTTTATGATGGGTAACTTTCTTCCCAAAACCCCGAAAATTGTCATTCTTGGAAGTATGATAATGACTTGTGCTTTTGCGATAAGAGGGGGGCTGGAGGTACTGGGAAGGCTGGCGGAAATGATTGTGCCCATTTTACTAGTGGCTCTTATCCTCATCGTGATCCTTCTGCTTCCAGATTTAGAAATGAAACATGTATTTCCCATCATGGGAAACGGAATTATGCCATCGATAAGGGCAACCATCTTCCTGAATATTTGGTTTGGTCAATTTTTTTACATCTCCTTTTTTCTCCCTATGGTAACGGACCGAACAAAAGGAAGGAAATGGGCGGTGATTTCGCTAGTTGCCGTAGTGCTGACGATGGTAGTGACAAACCTCACTACTCTTTTGGTGTTCGGAGAGTCCACAGGAAATTTTGAGGCTCCGTTAATGGCTGCTGTTACATATATTAGTATTGCTGATTTCCTCTCTCATCTTGAATCTCTCGTCATGGCATGTTGGATTGCGGGAGCGTTTATGAAAATTAGCGTAATTTATTATGCATTGGTATTGGGACTTTCTCAATGGCTAAACCTGTCAGACTATCGTCCAATTGTCTTTCCGGTCGGCTTTCTAATGATTCTGATGTCGATCTGGCAAGTACCCAATAAATGGGTATTAACTAGTCATAATCAGATTGCCCATTTTATAGACCCAGTTATGCAAACGGCTATCCCGTTATTTCTCCTGCTTGTTGCTTACATACGAAAAGGGAAGCAGCAAAATAAGGAGGAAGCAAAAGGATGAGAATCCTCCTGTTGATTTTCGCTTGTACAAGTATGCTGCTTCTTAGTGGTTGTTGGGATCGAACAGAACTAAATGATATCGCCCTCATCAGGGGAATTGGATTAGACAAAAAAAAAGACAATGTAATCGAAGTGACCGTTGAAATTGCTATTCCTGCAGCACAGCTTAATCAAGAAAGCAGTGGAGGAGGCGGTGGAGGCGGAGGTTCAACCATGATCAGAACTGGACAGGGAGTCACTATCGCAGAGGCTCTAGAGGATCTGAAAGAAAAAATTCCGCGAAAAGTCTTTTGGGGTCATTCAGAAGTGATTGTGATTGGTGAGAAACTGGCGAAAGAAGGGATCCGTGATCAAATCGATTTCTTTATCCGGTATTCGGAGCCTCGACTCAGAGCTTATGTGTTTGTCGCAAAGGGAAGTGCAAAGGATGTGCTAGTCTTACATCCTCCTCTTGAAAAAAGCTCATCTGAAGTGCTGCGGGAATTGGCTGCATCTAAGGTCCTGATGCACGTGACATTAATTGAGTTACTGCAAATGTTGAAAAAAGATGCAGCAGCTCTTCCAATGATTGGTCGATTACCAGCAGAAAAGGGTCAGGGTTCTTTACAAACTATTGCGTATATTAATCGTACCGCTGTTTTTAAGCAGGACAAAATGGTAGGCTCTCTTAATGATGAAGTAACGAGGGGGGTGCTTTGGATAAGAAACGAGATCGAGGACGCCAACATTACAGTGAATCCTGAAGAGGCAGATGGATATATTTCAATGCATATCATTCAGGCGTACACGAAGCTTAACCCGAAAATCAAGGATGGGAAATTGGAGATGACTGTTAAAGCGGTAATGGAGGCTGAAGTGATTTTAAACGAAAGCAGTTTGAAGCTAGAGGATCCGGAAAATGGGAAGGTGTTGGAGAGAGCGGTAGATAAAAAGATAAAAGCACGTTTAACAAAAACGATAGATCAAGTGCAAAAAGAAATGAAAACCGATATTTTTGGCTTCGCAGATGCCTTTGAGAAAAAATATCCCCACAATTGGAATGAAATGAAGGATGACTGGAAGGAGCTATTCCCTGAGGTTGAGGTGACGTTTGATATCAAGGCTCATATTCTTAGAACTGGTATGGGAAGTGCTCAACAGTGAGGTGAAGAAAATTGACATGGTTTTTTGTCATAGGTGTAACACTAGTGGTTGCTCTTATGTTTCTGTATGAATGGCCTAGAATAAACCCGAACCAGAACAAGGAGAAGTCAGTCTTTGTCATATTGGTAGCGATGGAATGGGTACTGGCCATCCTTCTGCTTTTCTTCCCGGATTTGCCACGCCCAGCACAAATGATAAAGTCTGTTTTCAACAGCCTAGTAAAATTTTTATGAAATAAACAAGGGGCTTTGGAAAAAGGGTGACCAAAAGCCCCTAAAGTCTTAAAAAAAATCACTATCTCAAATTCACTGCGTTTGCCAAAAAATCTAATTTATCTTTTGCATTATCCTGAGTTATCAGATCAATCCCGCTATCAATTCTCTTCTCGACAGAGTCCCCCTTAATTGCTTTCAGCGCTTGTTTAACACTTAAATAACCCATGTCGTAAGGATTCTGCGCTACGGTAGCATCTAAATCTCCCTTTTCAATATACTTAACCATTTCAGTAATGCCGTCAGCTCCAATAACAGGAAGTTTCGTCCCTTGTTTCTCTATGGTTTTTAAGGCATCTAGAGCTATTAAATCATTAACAGCAATTACGCCCTTGATATCAGGATAAGTCTGTAATATGTTTTCCATCACTGATTTTACGTGGCCCGTATCGTCATACCCTGACTGCTCTGTGGCAATTTCGATTCCAGCATCCTCTAAAGTCTGTTTCGCTCCTTTTATTCGATCATTGAAGACGGGCTCGTCTGAAATTCCGCCAATAAGGGCCACTTGGTCTCCAGGTTGTAACATCGAACCTAACAGTGCACCTGCTGTTTTTCCTAATTCAAGATTATCTGTTCCTATATAAGCGGTTTTGTCCGTCCACTTGAAATCCGTATCTGCAAGCAGCACTGGAATGTGTTTTTGCTTAAATTCTTCCAATACAGGAATGGTAAGAGATGGATTAGATGGAGTAACGATTAATGCATCTGGGTTTTCCTTCACAACAGCTTTTAACATATTTAATTGCTTTGTAATTGGGTATGCGGAATCTGGAGCGACTACTTTACCATCTATATCAAAATCATGAAACGCCTTTTCTGTACCTGCTTTAAAGATTCTCCAATATTCTTTATCTAAGGTTTTTAACACCACAACGACTTTAGGCCTGTCATCTTCTTTAAGAAAGCGAACGATAAAGCTGATGAAGGCCACAAGGAGAATCATACAAATCAATGAGCCGATCCATTTCGTTTTCAATTTTCCTATTTTCTCTCCTTTGGATTACACGATGGATTCATCCCTGCTGCAGCTCTACAAAAAACTATAAATAAACAGGGATGAGTTGCTTTCGGGAAAAATAATTATTTTACATCCGATTTTTCCAATTTCTTAAGTGAGAATTGAATAAGATAAATAATAGCTTGTGTACGAGTTGAAAAATCATTCTTTTCCTTAAAATCATCAATACGTCTTAATAATTCCACTGGATAACGCATATTTATGAATTGCTTCATTGTTTAATCCTCCATGTGTATGAAAGTAAGGTATGATAAACTGGCTATATATCCTAACGCTATACAAACAGGATGCGACACAATGTTTGACCATAAAGCAGATACTTTTTGTCGATATACTAAGGTGAATAACAAACAACATTAACTAATAAACCAATTAGTTGCATTCAATTTGGACGCTTCTGTTAACGAGGATGACGTGTCGAACAGGTAGTTCATGGATCATTTTTAATTAGGGCAGGTTTCCTTTTTTGGAAACCTGCCCTTTCTTTACGCTAGCACTATATAAAGTTATTATCCTTCTAATAATAAGGACTCAGGGTTTTCTAATAATTCTTTTACGGTAGCTAGGAAGCTGACTGCTTCTTTTCCGTCAACAATGCGGTGGTCATAGGAAAGAGCAATATACATCATTGGTCGATTTTCCATTCGTTCCTCATCAATTGCGATTGGTCTTGTTTGGATCTTATGCATCCCGAGAATTCCGACCTGCGGGCTGTTTAAGATCGGTGTTGACATTAAGGAGCCGAAAACGCCGCCGTTTGTGATCGTAAATGTGCCGCCTTGCAGCTCTTTTAAGGTAAGAGCATTATCACGTGCTTTTTTGCCGAGCTGGCTAATTTCACCTTCGATTTCAGCAAAGTTTTTTTGGTTTGCATCGCGTACAACTGGTACCACTAATCCTTCTGGTGCTGCCACTGCGATGCCGATATCATAAAATTTCTTTACGATAATTTCATCAGCTTGAATTTCTGCATTGAGCAGCGGGTACTTCTTAAGTGCTGCTACTACAGCTTTTGTAAAGAATGACATGAAGCCAAGGCGGACACCATGCTTTTCAAAGAATGCATCCTTACGTTTTGCACGCAGTTTCATTACTGCAGACATATCTACTTCATTAAATGTAGTTAGCATCGCTGCTGTATGCTGCACTTCCACAAGACGCTTTGCAATGGTTTGGCGGCGGCGAGACATTTTCACGCGTTCGACCGGCTTTGCAAACTCTGTTTCCATCTGTGCAACTGCAGGCTTTTGAGCAGGTTTTTCTGTTTTTGGTGCTTCTGCCACAGGAGCTGGAGAGATTGCTGCCTTCACATCAGACGTTCTAATTCTGCCCAGTGGATCAGCGCTTCGTACGTCATTTAAATCAATTCCTGTTTCACGTGCTAGCTTTCTAGCTGCCGGTGAAGCAACAGGCTGACCTGTGCTTGGAAAGCGATGTACAGCTTGATTATGAACTGGCGCAGCAGGTGCGCTTGGGGCAGGAGCTTGTTGGGCGACAGGCTCGGCAGCAGGTGCGCTGACATCTGCATTTTCTTCTAAAATAGCAATAACATCTCCAACCTCTACGATGTCACCAGGCTGTTTTAATAGCTGTGTTAATACTCCGGCATCATCTGCGTTTACTTCAATATTTACTTTATCTGTTTCAAGCTCAACGACACTTTCCCCTTTGTTTACTCTGTCTCCAACCTTGATAAGCCAGCTTGAAATAGTTCCCTCTGTAATAGATTCTGCAAGCTCTGGCACTTTAATTTCAATCATGTGTTGCACCCTCCTGTTTTTTGAGTCTTTCTATTTTAAAGAAACCTTTTAACTGAGCGTTTCGCTGATTGCCATTGTCAGCTTGTCACTAACACTTTTTCTTGCTTTTGACTATCTGCTGGATCTTCAATTCTCAATGCTTGCTGGACAATCCGTTCTTGTTCTTTTTTATGAACAGCTGGGTCACCGCCTGAAGGGCTTGAACGTTCCGGCCGTCCAATATAGTCCACCTTTAGGCTTCCGGAAGCTAGTTCAAGGAGAAGTGGAGCGATATAGTGCCATGCTCCCATATTTTTCGGCTCTTCCTGCACCCAAATCATCTCTTCTAGATTAGGATAACGTTGCATAATAGCCTCTACCTTTTGCTTCGGAAATGGATATAACTGTTCGATCCGAACGATGTGTATCTCATCCAAATTTCGATTTTCCTTACCCGATTCGATCTCCGTTGCCAAATCGATGGCCATTTTTCCTGTTGTTAATACTAAACGCTTTACTTTGTCGACCTTTCCTCCAAGCTGCGGCTGTTCCACTGCTGTTTGGAAATGTCCTTCGCTAAGCTCTGTGCCAACAGAAGCGGTCAGTGGATGACGCAACAGACTTTTTGGTGTCATGATGACTAGCGGCCGCACATACTCTGTTCCTAAAATTGATGCCTGACGACGCAAAATATGAAAATATTGGGCCGCACTCGTTAAGTTCGCGACTGTCCAGTTATTTTCAGCTGCCAGCTGTAAAAAGCGTTCTGGACGGGCGCTTGAGTGTTCTGGACCTTGTCCTTCATAACCGTGAGGCAATAGGAGAACAAGGCCTGATTTTTGACCCCATTTCGCTCTTGCCGCTGAAACAAATTGGTCAAAGAGCGCTTGGGCGGTATTGGCAAAATCACCATACTGCGCTTCCCACATCACGAGTGTTTCAGGAGCGAAGACATTATAACCGTATTCAAAGCCAACAACAGCTGCTTCTGACAGCGGACTATTATGAACCGCAAATGAAGCGCGGGCCTGCGGCAGACGGTGCAATGGTGAAAAGGTCTCATTCGTCTCGGTGTCATGCAAGACAATGTGACGTTGCGCAAATGTTCCACGTTCCGAATCTTGACCGGTTAGGCGAATTGGTGTGCCTTCTTTTAGCATTGTCGCGAATGCCAAGGCTTCCGCTACTGCCCATTCCACTTTGCCATTTTCCGCTAACGCGGTTTCACGGCGCTCAAGAATGCGCTTTAATTTTGGATAAACATTAAATCCTTCTGGCCACTTCAGCAATTCACGATTTAACTCACGAAGAGTATCGAGCGGTACGCCCGTTTCTATACTTGGAATTCCATTGGCAATAATTTCTGGTACCTTTACTTCAGCGGTTGTAGCCTGCTTTTTCTCTGCAACCTTGTCGTACGCGGCCTGCAATATTTCTTGCACGCTGCGCTGAATTTGTGCTACTTCTTCCTCGCTGAGAATGCCCTTTGTTTGTAATTGATCGGCATACAAGGCCCGGACAGTTGGATGCTTTACAATTTTCTTGTACACCTGTGGCTGCGTAACCGCTGGATCATCCATCTCATTGTGGCCAAAACGTCGATAGCCTACTAAGTCAATCAAAAAATCCTTTTTAAAACGGACACGATATTGGTACGCAAGATAGGCAGCAGCCAGGCATGCTTCTGGATCATCTGCATTCACATGCACAATCGGAATTTCAAATCCCTTTGCCAGATCACTTGCATATCTCGTAGAACGGGAATCGCGGCTATCTGTCGTAAAGCCGACCATGTTGTTCACAATGATATGGATCGTTCCTCCGGTTTGATAGCCTTTTAATTTGCTCAAATTCAAGGTTTCCGCTACAATTCCCTGGCCAGGAAAGGCAGCGTCACCATGGATTAAAATAGAGAACGCTTTCATAACATCCTGTTCAGGGCAACCGGCTTTATGTCGTTCCTCCTGGGCTGCTCTTGCAAATCCTTCGACCACCGGATCGACAAATTCAAGATGGCTCGGATTATTGGCTAAGGTAATCCGGGTGCGAATCGCAGAGGAACCGTCGATCAATCGGTCACGCCCTAAGTGATATTTCACATCTCCTGTCCAGCCCTCACTGATGTTAACAGGCTTGCCGGATGGATCTTGTTGTTTAGTGGAAGCGTGTTGAAATTCAGAGAAAATCTTACTGTATGGTTTTTCTAACACATGTGCCAGCACACTTAAGCGTCCCCGGTGGGCCATGCCAATCAACACATTGTGTACTCCAGCTTCGACTCCTTCACGAATCATTTCATCAAGCATTGGTACAAGCATGTCGACTCCTTCAATGGAAAATCGCTTCTGACCGACAAAGGTTTTATGTAAAAACTGTTCAAACCCTTCGACCTCTGTCAGCTGCTTCAGCAGGTTGCTTCGTTCTGCTTTTGATAGTGCCCGACTTAAAGAGCCATTTTCTACTATCTGATGTAACCATGTTCGTTCTTCTATATGATGGACGTGGGCGAACTCATAAGCTAAAGAGCCCATGTACATTTCTTGTAACTGGTTTAGCGCATCGAATGCAGTCTGAATGTTCTCTGGTGCGTCCTTCCATACCAATTTAGCAGGAATTGTTTGCAAATCATGCTTGCTTAAACCATATTTTTCGGGAGTTAGCAAAGAGTGCTTGATATCCTGTTTCTCGAGCGGATTCATGTGAGCTGATAAATGTCCGTATGAACGAATGTCATCAAGCAGCTTTACTGTTTTTATTATTTTTTCCGTATCTGCCGCATTGCTAAGCACAGAAGCTGAGCTTTCGATGTTTTCTTGGAATGGGCTTGCTTCAAAGGATAAAGGAGAGCCCCACTTTACAAAAAGCTCCGTTAATTCCGGATCAACGGAGTCGGTCCCATTTACGTATTGCTCGTATTGCTCGATCACATAGCCAAGATTAGGACCATGAAACTTTGCCCATGGATTGTTCTTATTTACTTTCTCAATCGCCATTTGGCCATACCTCCTCATAATATTCGGTATTCTTTTTTGCTATCGCTTTTGCAGAACTTATAAGATACCCATCACGTTTAAAAAGATTTTTGGGCTACTGGTTAGTCCAATTGATTTCATGTCGATATTATCAGAATATTAGATGAAAATCAAAGGTTTTTTTACACTTTAAGAAAAGTATCAATTTCTAGCTAGAAGACAGTCGACGTAGTGAGGAATGCTAGGAATCAAGTATAAATGCAACTAAGCCCCTGTCTTCGCCCAGGGGCAGGGCTCGTCAATCGGCAAGTTTTCTTTACACTGTAGGAAA
>NZ_SCFM01000100.1 GCF_004138295.1 Ectobacillus funiculus
ATTGGTCAAAAACAAGTTATTGAAGGAATTGCGTTAGGTGGAGTAAAAGGCTAAGAAGAGAAATTTTTAAGAGTATGTTACGTTCTCATCAGGATAGAACATCATAATTGGTGGAGAAGTAGAAATCAAAGTTACCCCGTATCCCGTTAATAGTGATACGGGGTAGTTTTTACTAATCCTCTTACTCTATTATTTTTTAGTCGTAGGTTATTCAATCTAACAATATATGTAAGAGATTTTGAGTTGAAAATATAAGGTTTTTATTACGTATTTCTGTAGTAGGGGAGGAAAGCAATGAAGCTAGCTTTTTCAACGTTAGGATGTCCGGAATGGGATTTAGATACCATTATTTCAAATGCAGTTGAAAATGGGTATCATGGTGTAGATTTTCGAGGATATTTAGGAGAGCTTAATATTTTTACATTCCCCGCGTTCTCAACTAATATAAAAGAAACGGTACAAAAATTTCAAGATGCATCCTTAGAAATACCATGTTTTTCGAGCTCGATACAATTATTTACCACATCACATGAGGAGTTGGGGCAGTACTTACATGAATTAAGGAGCTATGCGCAGCTATGCCAATATTTTAACACACCGTATATACGGGTTTTTGGCGGACCGATTATAGACGTAGGGCGAAGCAAGGCAGTTGAAATTGTAGTTGAAAATCTAGTGGAAATGCTGAAAATAGCTGAGGCCTTCAATGTAAGTCTCGTGCTTGAAACACATGATGATTGGACAAATTGCGAACACATTGCAGAAGTTGTTGAAAGGGTCAATTCTGATTATCTGCACGTGTTATGGGACGTCCATCATCCTTTTAGAACAGCGGGTGAGGATCCTGTTCTAACATGGGACACTTTAGGAAAACGGATCAAATATACTCACTGGAAGGATTCGTATATGAAGAAAGATACAGATCGGGGTTACCAGCTTTGTTTGCTTGGAGAAGGGGATGTTCCTTTGCAGCAAATGCTGCAGCTATTAGTGGAGAAAGGCTATGACGGCTATTTTACCCTGGAGTGGGAGAAAAAATGGTGCCCTGAAATCGAAGAGCCGGAAATTGCTTTTAAACAGTACATAGAGTTTATGAAAAGCTCTTTTGCTAGAATTTAAGCGTTTACTTACACTATAGGAAAGTATAAATTTCCAGCCGGAAGCAAATTCGACGTAGTTGGAAATTTTAAGAATACAGTATCAATGCAACTACGCCTATGTCTTCGCCCGGAGATAAGGAAGGGATGAATTTCGGTTAGACGCGGCCTAAAGTATTGTATTGTAGAAACGTATGTTCCATAATGGTTATATATGGAAGGCTCATTTACATAATGGGGAGTTTTGAGAAGGAGATATAAACCATGTTATTAAATAAGGATCAAAAACTTTTATTTATTGGAGATTCGATTACGGATTGTGAACGAGTGAAGCCGGAAGGAGAGGGTTTGTTTGGTGCGCTAGGTAAAGGATATGTATCCTTCATCGACGGGCTCCTGCAGTCCGTTTATCCGGAAGTGGGGATTCGAGTCGTCAATAAAGGGATGAGCGGAAATACAGTTCGGGATTTAAAGAAAAGATGGCAAGAGGATGTGCTTAATCAGAACCCAGACTGGTTAGCGATTATGATTGGTACAAACGATGTGTGGCGGCAGTACGATCTTCCGTTTATTAAGGATCAGCATGTGTATTTGGATGAATATGAGGAGACGCTACGGAAGCTGATTAAAGAGACAAAATCGTTTGTTAATGGGATTGTATTGATGACCCCTTTTTATTTAGAAAGTAATGAACATGATGCAATGCGTCAGACAATGGATCAGTATGGGGCAGTTGTAAGACGCATCGCCGAAGAAATGGACTGTATCTTCATAGATACACAAGCTTCGTTTAATGTAGTGTTAGAGCAACTCTACCCGGCAACATTAGCATGGGACCGTGTCCATCCAAGTGTTGCCGGTCATATGGTGCTGGCGAGAGCCTTCTTGAGGAAGATTGGATTTGATTGGAATAAAATGTGACCGAGTCTTATGATTGGGGTACAGTCGCATACCCGTCGAGATATTTTAACCATATCCTTTATACGGGGAATACGTTATCCTTTTAGCTGAATTATTGGAAAAGACAGTATTTTTTAGGGTGGTAGTTAGTTTTTTTATAGTTTGTAGAAGAGCAGGAGGGAAAATTTTGGGTATTCAACAAATTGAGTTTCTAGAAGGAATTGCATATGAAATAGAAAATGAGTGTTTTAAAGCCATCATTCTTCCAGAGGAAGGCAGTAACCTAATTTCTCTTTTCGATAAAAAGAAAGGAGTGGAACTGCTAAGGGTTCCAAAAACAAAAGAAGAGTATGACGGCCGCAGAATGTTATACGGAACACCTGTGTTATTTCCGCCAAATCGGATAGAAGATGCTGTGTTTCAGTTCGATAACCGGACGTACATGTTGGATATGAACAGACCAAAAGAGAATGTGCATATTCACGGATGGGTTCATAACAAAAAGTGGACGGTGAGCAGGATAGATGATAGACATGATACACTCACTACGATATTTGGCTCCAGTGACCATCCAGACATTTTACGGCAATTTCCACATGCATTTGTATTAGAGATGACTGTTCATTTGACAGAGAGAGGTGTTACACAGACTTTAAAAGTCATCAACAAAAGCAGCGAGGTAATGCCTGTAGGTGTCGGCTATCATACAACCTTCAATTTCCCGATGGAGAGTGCTAAGCTTTACATGGACTTGAACATGTATTGGGAATTGAATAACAGAAATTTGCCAACAGGACGGCTATTAGATGTTCCATACAAAGAAGAATTGAAAAACGGCATGAAGTTGAAAGGGCTTGCTTTAGATGATGTTTACCCACTAACAGATAATCACAAGGCTGTTATGGAGCACCCTGCTTTAGGCTTAAAGGTTACATATGAGGCTGTAAGCGGTTTTAGACATTGGGTTCTATTTACTGCCGGAGGGCAGGAAGATCTTCTTGCTATAGAGCCGTATTCATGGGTGACCAATGCCCCGAATATTCCTTTATCGGAAGAAATCACGGGGCTTTATGGATTGAAGCCTAATCAAGAGAAGATCTTTACAACACAAATTCATATAGAACATTTTTAAACAAAATGGATAGCGGAGCTAGGGAATTTCACTATTCCGTAAACTACCTTGATTTAGTCCCTTGAATCATGGTGTTGAAAAAGTCGGTTGTCAAGCCGACTTTTTTGAACCGCACCTCCAATTGTTAGTTGTGAAATGTGAACCCGTTTTTTGGGATTATTGGCGTCAGAGTTACAATTCGGTAGTTCCGGCTCCTTTTTCTTGTTCCACTAACTGGAAGTTTAGCTCAATAAGAAGAAGTATTGAAAGAGCAAATTTCATAATGATATAAATCTTGTTTATACTTGTATTTCTCCTCCATACCATTAAAAATTTTAGATTAGATATTTGTGTATCTTGAAATAATAAAACTAAAAAATAATGGAGGGATCAGTTTTTGAAACCAAACGAAAAACAAGTCAATATTGAATTGACATGCACTGAAATAGGCGGACTGTGGGGAATTTTTATTCAAGAAAGTATGAACATTAGATTCCTAACATATTTTATGCACCATCTTCAAGATGAAGAAATCAAACCACTTACTAAAATGGCATTAGAAATCTCTGAAGGCAGATTAGATAAAATTAAACAAATCTTCATAAAAGAAAATTTCCCGGTGCCTAGAGGCTTTGCAGAAGCTGATGTAAATTTGTCTGCCCCTCCACTATTTCATGATATTTTTTCATTAAGTTATATTTACATGATGAATCGACTTGCAATGATCAATTTTAGTTATACTGCTTCTAATAACGTTCGGCTTGATGTACTTGACTTCTTTACAGAATGCATACATACATCGACAGAAATGTTTGGCAAAGTAGTGAGGATGATGTTGTCAAAAGGAATTTATGACCGACCACCTAAAATGGAATATCCAAAGGAAATCGAATTTGTTCAAAAAGGTTCTTTTTTAACCGGGATAGTTGGAAAAAAACGCCCACTAAATGCTATTGAATTGTCCGAGATATTCTTTAACATTGAGAGAAATTATTTCTCTGTTCTTGTCATGCTAGGATTTGCTCAAGTAATAAAGGATAAGAAACTAAAGAATCACGTAATAAGAGGGAAAACTCTCAGTGAACAACAAATCAAATTTTTCAACAATTTGATGATGGAAGAAGACCTACTCGGTACGGTACCTGTTGGGATGGAAGTAACAGATTCAACTTTATCACTATTTTCAGATAAACTGATTTTTTCAATGATTAATGTATTGAATTCTGTAGACATCAGTTTAATATCGCATGCTATGTCAGTCTCAATGAGAACAGACCTTACAGCACAATATAGCAAAATCATAGCGGAAGTTATGCTTTACTCTAAGGACACCTTTGATATAGTGGTTGAAAAGAAGTGGCTCGAACAACCTCCCCTCGTGACAAATAGGAAGAAGTTGTTAAATTCAGATTAAAAAGTAATAGTTTACTTAGATTAACGGGGGCGGTGCTAAACTGTCAGCGTTTTTTCTCATTGTGTAAACGAAAGTAGTTAAGCTTTAATAAGTATTGTAAGGTAACAATAGACTTGTTTAGTTGCTTTTTACTGAACTTAAAGAATGCATTGTTTCAAGGAAAGAAATTCTTATTAAGTTAACGCGGCATCATTCATCTTGTGCCTGTATTTAATTTTTAACTTACAGTGGATTACTTAGTTATCCTTCGGCATTTGGCTGGTGATTGGTTTAATCTTTTATCGTTTTTATGGATCTAGAAATAGTATCTTGAAGAATGAAATGCAATAAATAAATGAAAGCAGATTGTATATGTACGATACAATCTGCTTTTTTCTTAGGTGACATAAGTGATTAGAAAGGGCAACCAACTTAGGGGTACATTCAATTTTAGTTTTTTTGAAAAAAGAAATACTATCCACGAAATCCGATGAAGAAAATTTGATGGAGGAATAGTCGTGGAAAATTGTAGAGGAGTTATGACTGAATTATTATTAAACAATTAGATGTAGTTACACTACGTTGAGGAAACTTCAAAAAAATAGCCTTTGCTCTGACATGGAGCTGGCTATTTTTTAGTATTTTATGACGGATGGGACAAAGAAATAGATTCAGAGATTTCTTTAGGAAAGGCATCTGAAAATGCAACTCCATGATTCTCCGGTTTTAGCACGGAATATTGATATTTAGGGAATAAATACACCCACATCAATTATTCCATAAATCTCTTTTGAATACAATGAACCAACTTTTATGTCACTTAACTGTCTGTTCCTTTTAAAGTAGACTTTAAGGATACCATGAAAGTTTGGTATCACTGTCTAATGGTTGGACTTTAATTTCAGCACTCAAGGTATTGAACCATTTGCTTAAAATTTCTTCTTTTGCTAGATTTGCATTGTCATCGTCTTCCCAAATTACATGAGAAAACCAAGCTCCAGTTGCCCATTCAAATTGTAGCTCAGCAAATGCAATCTTAGGGTGCTTAGCTTGAGCAAAGTTACCATTTACTGCAGAAACGACAGTAGATGCTTGCGGTAATAATTCATTTTCAATCTTTTCTTTTATAATAGTATCTTCAAGTTGATTCCACATAACTAAACTGCCATTCTTCAATAACGACTTTTAACGATAAGGCTCGATTGTAGAGCAAACACACGTAGAAAATGATCAAACTTTATTTCGAAGCAATATTAAGAAGGAAAATGATATGTAGAATTTTATGCAAAAAGTAGAGAGACTTGTAAAAAGATCGGGAGATCAAAAGCCGCACCGCCAGGGTATTGCATAAAATCCTGCATATTTGATAATGTTCGGATATGGATAGAACCCCAGTATTGGCGCGGATTTCTTAGGGAATCCCACTTCTGGTAATGACACGTTATGTTAACTTCACATGAATACAGTGTGCATCCAAAAATCTAAACAAAAAATTTCCTCTAGTGGTACAATTAGGAAATTAAGAGATAGTTAGTAAAAAATATGTGACAAGAATCTTTGGAGGGAGGTGTTCATAATGGTCTCCAAAAAGTTTATCGTTTCATTCTTATCATTTGTTTTGATTTCCCTATTAATTTACTGCATTGGTCATATGTTTACTATTCCTATGTTCATGTACCGATACGAAGAAATTGATAACGTAAATGGTTATTATATGCAAAGCGGATCAATGCTTCCCTTGTTGATAGGTTGGATCATTAGCTTTTTTGTTGGGAAGATTTATATTCACAGATTAAAACAATAATCCATCCGCTGTTCCCTGAAGTCCTCCTTCAGAGAACAAGAGGGGTTTGCTAAAGAGGAGAGATACAAATGAACGAGAAAAAAACTTTAACAGATTTTCTGAAAAGAAGTCCCCTTCCTCAAGGAATGCGAAGGGCGTAGCTCAAATGAGTAGGTGGGGGATGAATTTTCAGTAGGCGTAAGCCTATTTTTTCTTTTCTTTCTATTTGATGATTGAAAACTGAACATATGTTCGTTATAATGGATTTAGAAAGATATGGAAGGAGGTGTTAAAAGTGGCAGCTAGGGAAGATGGAACTCATATTAAAGGAACAAAAAAATCTTTACCAGATGGTTGGATCACTTCTGGTTTTCGTTTTTCTATTGTTCCTACTGAAGAACAAGCAATGCGTCTAGAACGAGCGTTTGGGTGTGAGAGAAAGGTTTACAATGCATATATAGCTGGTTTGTATGAGCATTTAGAAGGGATTGGATTTGCAGGTGGTTTTATTCGTTATAAGATTCCTTCCTACACAACGATTACCGCTCAGTACGATTATTTAGATAAAAGCAATGATTCTTTTGTCTACAATGATGCAAAAATGAGGTTCCAAGCAGCGATTCAGAAATACAATGAGGAATATGCAAAAAAGCCTATGCAGTATAAAAAGTCTGTACGTAAAAAAATGAAAACCATGGGTTATATTCCTACTTTTCGAGACATCAAAGGTGTGCCTAAATTCCATAGTAAAAAGCAAGGTAAGTTAAGCTACACGACAAACCAAACAAACGGAAATATAAAAATAAGGCAAGAAAACGGAGAATGTTTTTTATGTATTCCGAAATTCAAAGAAGGAATTTCTATGATTCTACATCGAGATGTTCCAATTGATGGTGTAATTAAAAAGGCGACGGTAAAGCGTGAGGGAACCCGATATATGGTCTCCTTGTCCATCGATTATCCGTTCCAGGTACCTCAACCTCAAGAGGATCTATCTCCTGATGATGTAATAGGTTTAGATTATAGTCAGGAACAACTGTATGTAGATAGCAATGGTCACATTGCCGGTTATACAAGATACCATAAGATCATGGAAAACCGTCAACGGCGTATGAATCAATCCCTTGCTCGTAAGAAGAACCATGCGAAAACAGATGAAAACGGTAATATCCTATATAGTAAGAATTATCAAAAACAAGTACGTAAATATCAAAAGGTCATGGCAAAGGTAAAAAATAAAAGAAGAGATACCCTCCACAAGATGACGAATCAGATAACCAATGATTATCAGGCTGTTGTGGTAGAAGATATTGACTTACGGAACTTGGCACAATGCTTACGTTTAGGGAAAAAGTTACATGACAACGGATTTGGGCTATTTCGCACGATACTAAAATACAAATGTGAAAGAAAAGGCAAATATTATATTGTTGCTGATACATATTTCGCATCTAGTAAAATCTGTAATTGTTGCGGACATAAGAAAGATAAACTTACATTATCTGAAAGGATATACAGATGTACCGAATGTGGTACAAAAACGGATAGAGATTATAAT
>NZ_SCFM01000101.1 GCF_004138295.1 Ectobacillus funiculus
CGTGTCAACGGTACCGGACCGGACCCGGAAGGGAACGGGAGGATAAGGAGTGGACACGGTCACTACACCAAGACCCTCTTGGATTGTTAAAACGGTTACCGTTTTGACCTGCCTACCGGCGAGGGAGCCCCCTCAAAACATGAGGGGGTTGGGGGAGTTTTTTGGAGGGGGTCAAGGGGAAGGTTTCCCCTTGCGGGTTTGGGCAGCGCCCAAGGTTTTCTGGGGTTTGGGGCGTGCCCCAACAAGCTTATTTGGGTACCAAATATAGAGCTTGCCAACCTTCTGTTATCATGATAGCATTGGATAATACTGGTAACATTATCCAATGGGGATGATGACTCAAATGGGGACCATTTGATGGAAGGGCGGTCGTTTGATTTTGGGAGAGAACAGGAAAGAGAGTCGACAGATTAAATTTCGTGTGAGCGACGACGAATTTGAAAAGCTGGAGCAGATCGCGAACAGCTTTCAAATGAGTGTGCCTGCCTTCGTAAAGGCAAAGGCACAAGGTGCGAGAATGCGACCTCCGAAGATTGATAGAGAGGGAGCGTTCGAGATAGCCCGAGAATTGCGCTCTATTGGCGTAAACGTGAATCAGATAGCAAAACGCCTGAATCAAGGGCAAAACGTCTCTATGGAGCAATTAGAGGGCTTAGAAAGGAAGTTGAATGAAATATGGCAACAATTCAACTCAGCACTACAAAAGTAGCAAATAGATTGCTCTCTTACGCTGAGAAAAGGGCTATGGAGCGTTCAGGGGTGGATTGTCCTGCAGAATATGCAAAATCGCAATTTAAGGCTACTAGAGAGTTATGGGGAAAAACAGAGGGAATACAAGCCCATCATGTGATTCAATCATTTAAGCCAGGAGAAGTGACTCCTGAATTAGCAAATCAAATGGGACAAGATTTAGCGAGAGAGATTGCCAAAGGGTATGAGGCAGTCGTGTATACCCATACTGACAAAGAACACATTCATAATCACATTGTCATTAATTCCGTTAGTTTTGAGGATGGAAAGAAGTATCAGGCACACGGAAAACAGGCCATTGAGAAAGTAAGGGAAGTAAGTGATCGTCTGTGTTTAGAAAGAGGGCTGTCTATTGTGCAAGAACCGGCAAAAGAACGATATCATCGAGCAGAATATGGTCTTGCAAAACGTGGGGAAATGAGTTGGAAAGATGAAATCAGGGAAGCTGTAAAACTAGCACGAGATAACAGCAGCTCTTTACAAGAAATGAAGACATATTTACAAGATAAATTTGAAATTGAGATGAAGATCCAGAACAAGAATGTTAGCTTTAAGCATCCAGAGCAGCAGCGATTTGTGAGAGGGACAAAATTAGGTCACGATTATGAAAAAGGGGTGCTAGAAGATGGCTTTGGTAGACAAATTGAATCGAGTAAAAAGCGAGGAGTCACCGAATTACCAAGTTCCACTAGAGAAAGAGAACGAGACAGTCATTCAACTAGTCAAAGAGTTGCAGAGGAATTTGGAGGACAATCAAAAACTTATGGACATTCTGAAGGGCTACGTCAGCGTTCAGATGGACAAACAAACCGTAGCGAAAGTAACGATAGAACAAGAGTTAGCGCAGATAAAGGGAACGAGCGAAACCGTTCAACAGGGAATGATTTCGATATTGAAAAAGCAAGAGCTGCTCTTGCAGGGGAGCAACGCAGCCTTGCAGAAGGTTTTGGTAAATGGCAAGAACGAAATGATGCAAAACAACGCTCAAACGATTCAGCAGCTTCAAGAGATCCAAAGCAACCTGAACAAGCAAATGAACGAGATAAAAATCGACATGCAGACCGAGATCAAAAACATGAGAAACAACGTGCAAGACAGCGTAAGCGAGTTAGAACGCAAGACTTTGAACTTGGTAGGTAATGCTAGAAAAAACATTTTTCTTAACGATTGGTTAGATGTAGCGAAATATGGCCTAGGAACGGCTGTATTCGTTGTTCCGCTGTATATAGGGGTAAAGTATCTGTTTTCTCTTTTGGGTATTTCTATGCCTTGAAAAAGGGTGTCAAAATGAACATGGATACTGATAGACTAAGAATAAAAAAAACACTAGTTTTCACCAGTGCTAGTTAAAAAGGATTATAATAGATTACGTGGAATGACAAATGTAGACGTAAAAAAACCCCTCGGCGTCCAAACTTTGGGGTTTTTTTACAAAAAATTGGATGAAGGGGTTAATCCCTTAGTAAGTATGTATATATTCTATCATAAGTGGGTTAGCTCCTTCTAGTAGCGAAGGAGAGGAAATTTTTATGAGTCGTCGTGTGGAAGAAACTCAAAAAGAGCTTGAAAGGAAGCTTAAGAAAGAAAAATTTGAAGAACTTCCAGAAGGAGTAAAGGCTATTATTTCTGCTACATCAGAAGCTTCTAAGCGGTCAAGATCAAGGGATATTGAAAGTAGTAAAATATTAAGTGATAAAGAGATGGAGATTGCTAACGAATTACAGGCGAAGGCTCAATCTAAAGGCATGAAGCTTGTCCCCGAAAAAAAAGTAAAAAATAGAGGGAGATTTGTGCAGATTTCACAGGATAATTTGAAAGTTTTAATGGAAAATCAGTACTTGAAGAATGAAGAAATTACATTCTTGTTTAGAATTATGCCTTACATTGGTATTCGTTCAAATTGCATCATTGATGATATACATAAGAAAGATCCTGTTCCTCTAACTCAATCAGATATAGCTAAAGTGATTAAAGCTAGCAGAACAAATACAACAAGGCTTATTAATCAACTGATTGATAAAGGTATTATTGCTAAAGCAGAAACTTTTAAAGACCATACAAACGCTAGAAGTTATGCTTTGTTTTTAAATCCTAACATTATTTATTCTGGTGATAGGGATAATGTAAATGACACGTTAAAGATTATGTTTGAAAAAGCTAATAAAAGAAGTGAACTTAAAAATTTACCTCAAAAATTTTGTTAAAAGGCTTGATTTTTCAAGTCTTTTATTTTTTTTGAAATTCATATGTATTGAATTCAATACACATATGTATTGAATTCAATACATATGAAAAACACTATAAATGTTGATATAACAAGCTTTCATAATTGTTTTCAAACACTTACTATCTCACTCTCTATTAAAGCTAAAAATTCCGCAAGGAACGGGTAGTATTTTTTGAGAACCCCGCTCAAAAAATCTCCACCCTCAACCAAGAAAAAGCCGGCTCCTTAATCGTCGCCTAATGGCTATTGCCATTTCTTTTTCTTGGTTGTCCTTGCACAATTTTTTTCGGCTCGTTTTGGCTCTTTC
>NZ_SCFM01000102.1 GCF_004138295.1 Ectobacillus funiculus
TGCTTGCACGAGCAATTATACGAGCCGAACCGCCAGATCAGCCGTTCATTATTTACTTTCTCTCCTTATGCCTATACGCTAATGTGGGGGCTCTGCCCCACACACCCCCGACCAAAACCCCTGCCCAAAAGCAAGGGAAGTGCCACCTTCTCTTACAAATATC
Organism: Ectobacillus funiculus; assembly: GCF_004138295.1. Lineage (GTDB taxonomy): Bacteria > Bacillota > Bacilli > Bacillales > Bacillaceae_G > Ectobacillus > Ectobacillus funiculus. The sequence continues at coordinate 164 of NZ_SCFM01000102.1, forward strand.
AATCATATCTAAAATCATATGTATCCCAGGAAAAAAAGTTGGATCTCTTCCGATGAATTCACAGCATAACAGTTCTGTACAATAAGGATTGCATATTTTTTCTTTGTTTCTTTTTGTTTCGAATTTGATCCATCACTCTAATAAATATTTATATAATTATATATTCAATTTTTATGATTATTATTCGATTCATTCGATTTATTGTCGGATTTACTTGATCTATAATTAGATTTACCATACATTGATTTACTATACATTTTATCAAACACTTTGGCATACAGTCTGGCTCTAGCCATTAATTTATCGTAGTATTTCCCCATATATATATTCACCCCCTATCGGATTAAGTTCTATATATTATGCTTATTTAGTGGATTTGGTAATGGGCAAAGATTGAATTTCTTTATTTTTTACTAGATAACAAGCTTTTGTTTGTATGATTGTCCATGCTTATCCAGCAAAATTTTTGATGTATATCCTATACATATCAAGTTGACATAACCCGTCATTATCGGAAGATACCTCAATGAGTTGGTACAAAAACAGACAATATATCATATTATTATAATATTGCATTACTAAGTCCCCATCTTCCATGTGGGGCTTTTGGTTTATGTATATTGTATTCATGTTAAGTTTACATAATCCCTTATTATCGGAATTCAATGTATCTAGGAGCCTATAAAAATCCCCTCCAGCTAAGCAATATGGAGGGGATTCGTGTTCATATAATCATGCTTATTGGAAGTCCATTTCATGAAGAAAAAGGAATTACATTATGAAATAGGCTACTATTCATGCATGCCTTTTACATTCTAACAATTCAATTCCATTTACTCCAAATGGAATAAATATACTTCTGGGTTTTTCTGGTAATTTATATTTTTCAGTATGTAATAAAACTTACCTATTTAGGTAAGTTTTATTTTTGATACAGTTATCCAAATTAGGGTATTTAAGGAAATTGAAAACTCCGAGAAGTAAGTCTAGTACGTTCAGTAACATGTACGGAATGGGAGATTCCGCATGTACAGAAATAGGTCTTGCATGTACAAAACCAGGGGGGCTCATTTTAGCTTTTGCAGACATCATAGGAGGGCTCATTCTAGCCTTTGCAGACATCATAGGAGGGCTTATTCTAGCTTTTGCAGACATCATAGGTCCCGTACTGACAGTATTTTCGGTAGTTTCGGTAGTTTCGGTAGTTTCGGTAGTTTCATTATTTTTTTGCGTCGCTGGTTCTTGACTCAAGAATTCAGCCATTCCAGCTGCCCATATTTCATCTACTGCTTTACGAATATCTTTCTCAGTAATTTTTTGCATATTATTCAATAAAATATCACCTTCTTTCAATTCTGTTTATTTATATAAATATGCATCTTTGTCTATGCTTGTCCATGTTTGTCCAACAAAATTCATGATGTATACCCTATACACGTCAGGTTAACATAACTTCTCATTATCGGCAGTCAATGTATCTAAAAACCTATAAAAAATACCCTCCAGTTAAGTAATCTGGAGGGAACGTATTAACATAATCCTCGAAAGCGGAAGTTGATACACTATAAGGTTATCATAGTATTTCGCTTACCTTTTTTAGTGAATTTACCTTTCTAAAGAGTGTTAATCTTCTTCATAAAGCCCATTAAAAAATTCATATCTATTGCTAAATAAGTGAATAATACTTAAGAGGTGATAATATGGATCAGAATAAATTAAAACTCACATCTTCCGAAATAGGGTCACTGTGGGCAGAATATGTAAACGGAACAATGACAGATACAGTAAATAGGTACATGGTCTCTATTATTGAGGATGAGGCAATAAAAGCCATTTTTGAGGATGCTATCAGGACGTTCGAAAAACAAAAGAAACAACTTGTAACTTTTATAGAAAATGAGGGATTTCCAGTTCCAATTGGATTTACTGAATCTGACCTCAATAAAGGTGCAGAGAGACTGTTTACTGACATATTTTGCTTAAATTATTTACATATCATGACTTTGCATGGTTTGTTAGGACATTCAACTGCATTAGGCGTTTCTGTCAGAAAGGACTTACGGTATTTTTATGACTCGTGTGATAATGACGGGAAAAGGATGTATCATCAAACAATAGAGTTACTGCTTGAGAAGGGGAATTTTCAGAGAGACCCTTTATTTTATCCTGACAAGAACCCTAAATTTGTTTCTCGTCAAGATTTCACAGATGGAATTTTTGGAAAAGAGAGACGCTTAGCCGCAACAGAAATCATTAGCATTTCGTTCAACCTTAAAAAGAGTATTATGGCTAAAACCCTTTCTATCGCATTCAGTCAAGTCGCTCAAACAAAAGAGGTAAGAAAATTTTTAGAGAATTCCGAGCAAACGGCTAACGAACAAATACAAGCCTTTTCAAAAATCATGCAAGCGGATAATTTACCAGCTCCTAAGTCGTGGGAAACAGAAGTGACAACTTCAACGGATTCCCCTTTTTCTGATAAGTTAATGTTGTATCATGTTGGTTTCTTGTTCCAAGCTGCACAGGCATATCATGGGACAGGTCTAGCATCAGCTATGCGAACAGACCTTGTAGCGATTTATGAAAGCATCATTCTAAAAAACCTTATGGTTACTAAAAAATGGTTTAATCTTATGGTACAAAATAAATGGTTAGAACAGCCACCACTTGCTCCTGATAGAAACGAAATTGCAAAAGAAAAATAGTAATAACAATATTCAGGTATGTCTAAGTGAATAAGAATATATTTGAAAAACTAATGTGGAGCATTGCACTTCCTGGGTTTGGGCAGTATTTAAATGGAAAATATTTTAAAGGTACAATTTTATTGCTACTTGAATTTTTGATTAATGTACAAGCCAATTTTAATCAGGCCATACTGTTAAGTTTTCACGGGGAAATTGGTGATGCGATAAAACATACGAATTATCAATGGTTGATGTTTTATCCTTGTTTGTACTTTTTTTCTATGTGGGATGCGGTGAAAGATGCAGGCGGAGGGAAAGACCCTTATTTTTTTCTTCCGTATGTGTTCGCTGCGTTCTTTGTAACTGTTGGATTGATTTTTTCCTCAAACTTAACGATATTTGGAATGTTATTGGGTCCTGTTTGGCTCCCAATGTTGTTTATTTTCCCTGGAATAATAATCGGATTTATTATTAGAGAAATCATAAATAACATTTCATAAAGAACCATCCTCTATCTACTAATTAAAATCGGATGGTTCTTTATGTTGAATAAGTTTGAAAGTTTATTTAACTCAATTGCCCCATTAGCAAACTAGTTCTTACATGGAAGTTGAACAAGGAACAATGTATATTCTATTCATGTTTAGTTTACATAACACATCATTATCGGAAGTTCTTTATCCTCAGAATCCCCATGATATCAACATGTCTTCAATTCTCGGACAATATGAAATATGCAGGATTTTATACAACGTAGAAATGGCAAGGATTGTGGCAAGTTTGCCATTTTATTTCCCACTCTAATTTTGCATAAAATGTTGTATAATGTTGGTAGAATTATCCATAGTATGATATACTATGTCTCCCTGGCAGTTTTCCGGTGAATTATATAGATCCAGTCGTACATCACGTCTGGAATCACCAAAAAGCCGTGCTTATTATAAGTACGGCTTTTTTCTTTTATCGGCTCCAAAAGTTCCACCATTTTTTTGTTGTGCTGCTGCTATTTCTTTTTCTGCTTGCATACTTCTAATATTTTCTAGAAGGAGCTGATCTCTTCTTTCTAGCTTGTTTTCAATGTATTCCTGTTGCTTATTCAATTCTATCTTTGTTTCTTTGACTTCTTTTATAAGCTCCTTTATAACAGCTTCTTGTCTCTCGTACATAGAACGATGAAATTGCATCTGTTTATGTTGAATCTCGTCAAATTCCGCCTTGGTAATATAAGGTGCTTCCGCTATTTTCGTTGTGTCACGGTCTGACATATCACTCATATCAACCGTTGATATTACTACGTTTATAGCGTTTTTAAGTGTCATATCAGGGTGTTTTATCAAATCTATTATCTGTCTTAGAACTAAAACATCTTTGTCAAAAAATCCACGATGCCCATGTTCATTTTTATGGATATGATACCCTGATTCTTCGAGAAGATTACAATACTTTCGAACAGTGCTATTCTGTATCCCAAGTAAAACAGCGACTTCCTTTGCTGTATAAACCTTTTGTATATTGCTTGAGTCACCTGACATATCAAATCACCTCGCTATATCATTCGCTATGTCACTTGATATACCTTGTTTAGCAATAAAAAAGCGATGCCCATAGAAAATATAAGGAACCCTGATTAGAACCTAGTAAGCATACCCGTGTCAACGGTACCGGACCGGACCCGGAAGGGAACGGGAGGATAAGGAGT
>NZ_SCFM01000103.1 GCF_004138295.1 Ectobacillus funiculus
CGCTATTCATGTCAACAATCTTTTTTAATTCATTTCAGATTGTCTTGCTCTCAGCGACGAATATTAATATAACAATTAATTCATTGGAATGCAATAGTTTTTTACTATTTTTTTGTTTTCGCGAACTGCATAATTCTATCATATAAAGAAAACTCGCTGATTGGCGAGCCCTGCTCTTAGGCGAAGACAGAGGCGTAGCCCTACTTATACTGTATTCTTAAAATTTCTCACTACATCGAATTGTCTTCTGACCAGAAATTTATCCTTTCTTACAGTGCAAAAAAGCAACTGTGCACACAGCTACTTTTTATACACGATCACTCGGTTTTGATTTTTTAGCGCTTTGCAAATATATAATCATAAGGGGGATAGAGAAAACGGAAAAAAAGAATAAATATATACCATATTGATGGATACAACTCTCTACATAAGACCAATGATCCCCTAATTTCATACCGAGCGTAATAAACAGGCTGACCCATATCAAGGCTCCAGTATACGCGTAAAAGCAAAACTTTCGAATACTCATACTAGAAATCCCTGCAAAATATGCACTCAAATGACGAACGCCAGGCAAATAGTAGCCAACCACGAGAACAACGGGACCATACTTGTCGAATAAGGTATGTGTGCGCTCAATATTATCTTCCGTAATTCTCAGCTTCGGTCCCCACTTTCTTAATGCAGGAAGACCTAGCTTTAGCCCAAGTATGTAGCTTATCGTAATACCAAGAAAGGCTCCAGCATAACCGCTTGCTAATGCAACGAAATACGTCATATATCCACGCGATACGTTATATCCAACAAACGTAAGTAAAACTTCATCTGGAACAGGCAGGCCGACAACTCCTCCAGCTAGAGCAAGAATCAGACCCAAATAGCCATAATGCATCAGCAAACCCATTAATTGTTGCTCCATTTTTTGCACCACACATCCCTATCGTTACTCTCTCGTAACTTTATATACAGATCTTTTTAAAGAAAACTCGCCGACTAGCGAGCCCTGCTCTTGGGAGAAGACAGAGGAGTAGCCCTACTCATACTGTATTCCTAAAATTTCCGACTACGTCGAATTCGCTTCGAGATAGAAATTTATCCTTTCTTACAGCGTAAATTAAAACTCTACACTCTTATATTTAAAGGAAATACATTAAACAAGCAAGATAAAACACAAAGTTTCTTTTGCGTACAGTGCTAAAAACAAGCTGGGACTTACAATCTTTAGTTTGTAAGTTTGATTCGTTTCCATGGATAATATACAGCCTTTACAGTCCCTAAAATGTTCTTTTTATCAATGAAACCTAGGCCATTTCGACTGTCACGACTAACCGCTCGGTTATCCCCCATAACAAATACCTTATTATCAGGGACTGTAATAGGACCAAAGTCTTCCGTTAACTTCATCATCAAACGCCTTGCCGCCTTTTGATTTTTTTCTAGATAGGATTCCTCTTGCAGCTTACCATTAATATATAAGTGATCGTTCTCTACCTTAAGCGTATCCCCTGAAAGTCCAATTATACGCTTCACATAATAATCATCTGTTTTCATGACAACTACATCCCCTCTTTTTAGATGATGTATATATGTGACAACTTTACTTACAATAATCTTATCTCCTTCATGCAAGGTAGGCACCATGGAAGCACCCTCTACCTTTGTTGGAAAAAAGAGAAACACCTTCGCTAAAAATACAAGACAACACGCCGCAATGAGAGCCTCCAATAACTCACGCAAGCGACTTTTTTTACGCATATTGGTTCCTCCAACCTATAAGAGTAAAATGACTAAACAAACTTCTTACTTCTATTTTACTAGAAGCTGTCCCTTTCATTTATTAAACTTTTTTGTTTTCCTGCCTTTTCTTCATGAGATTTTGTTTACAAACACACCGTTTGCCCAACTTACAGTCCCTGCATACTAACAAAGGTGAAGGATACATACAACAAATATGTTTTTATCCCCACTTCAGGAACTATATGGTACAATGATGAATATATTAATTGAAAATATGTTAGGCCTGCTTGTTATGCTGCTGTCCGCTCTGGACGGCAGCTTTCGTCGTTTTATAGGGGTACCGATTTTGATTCTTTTTCTCATTGAGACTACGAAAGGAGAGATAACTATGAGTTCTGAAGCAAAACAATTAGTACAAAGCAGCGGTATAGAAAGACGTTCATTATTTTTGGAGGTACTTAGCAAGCATTATGAGCTCATTTTCGCTATTGCTTCTGGTATTTTTATCTTAACAGGCTGGATGTTGGATAAAAACAACTATCCATCTGCATCCGTTGCCTTTTATGTATTGGCATTCCTGATTGGAGGATACGCAAAAGCGAAGGAAGGCATTGAAGACACAATTGCTGAAAAAGAGTTAAATGTAGAAATGCTGATGATTTTTGCAGCTATCGGTTCCGCCATTATTGGATATTGGACAGAAGGCGCTATCTTAATCTTCATTTTTGCCCTAAGCGGTGCCCTCGAAGCCTATACAATGAATAAAAGCCAAAAGGAAATTTCTGCTCTGCTTGATTTGCAGCCGGAGGAGGCACTCCTGCTATTGAATGGGAAAGAGAGGAAGATTGCCGTGGCACAATTGCAAATCGGCCACATTATTCTTGTAAAACCAGGAGAGCGGATTCCAGCAGACGGTCTGATTGTTCGCGGAGAAACAAGTGTAGATGAAGCTGCCATCACAGGTGAACCAATCCCTAACGACAAGAAAGTAGGAGATGAGGTCTTTGCAGGCACTGTGAATCTGCGCGGTTCGATGGAAGTACAGATCACAAAACCAAGTGATCAAACATTGTTTCAGAAAATCATCCGTCTCGTACAAAATGCCCAAAGTGAAAAGTCACCTTCACAGCTGTTTATCGAGAAGTTTGAAGGCACGTATGTAAAAGGAGTATTAATCACTGTAGCAATTATGATGATTCTACCGCATTACACATTAGGATGGAGTTGGAATGAAACGTTCTATCGTGCGATGATTCTTCTCGTTGTCGCTTCTCCTTGTGCCCTAGTTGCAGCAATTACCCCTACAACACTCTCAGCCATTTCAAACGGGGCACGCCATGGAATCTTGTTTAAAGGCGGTGTTCATCTCGAACGTTTAGCCTTTCTGAAAGCAATCGCTTTTGACAAAACAGGCACACTTACGCAAGGAAAACCAATTGTAACAGATGTTATCGTACGAGAAGGCCTTAGTGAAGAAGAGTTACTTCACATTACAGCCTCCATTGAAAATCACTCAACGCATCCGTTAGCTTCGGCAATTGTGCAATACGCAAAGAAAACATATAACATACAAATGAGCACACCAGAGCAAATGGAGGATATAACGGGCTTCGGATTAAAAGGTACATTAAACGGCATTGTTTACAAAATTGGAAAAGCGAACTTTATCGGAGAAAATGCAGACTTATTTGCAGGTTCTGCAGCAGAACGTCTTGCGCAGCAAGGGAAAACAATTGTGTATATAAGTGATGAAAGCGAAATATTAGGCTTAATTGCCATGAAGGATGTACTTCGTAAAGAAAGTGTAGAGGCAATCCGCGAACTAAATATGCTTGGTATCCAAACTATTATGATTACAGGCGACAATGAACAAACTGCGCATGCCATTGCTTCAGAGAGCTCTATCACTGAATATTATGCATCATGCTTGCCTGAAACAAAGGTACAGACTGTAAAAGCACTAAAAGAGAAATACGGATCAGTTGCAATGGTTGGCGATGGTATTAACGATGCACCTGCACTCGCTACCGCAAGTGTTGGAATTGCCATGGGAGAAGGAACAGATGTAGCGCTAGAAACAGCAGATGTCGTGCTTATGAAAAATGAGCTTTCCCGTCTTGCACAGGCAATCCGACTTTCCAGGCGAATGAATACAATTGTAAAACAAAATATTATCTTTTCCCTTTCTGTTATCGCCTTGCTTATTTGTTCGAACTTCTTTCAAGCACTGGCTCTGCCACTCGGCGTAATCGGTCATGAAGGAAGCACCATTTTAGTCATTTTAAATGGACTTCGGTTACTGCAAGCGAATAAATAAAGAGGACCATCCATGGTCCTCTTTTTTACATAAGCAAAATAAATTCACTTTTTCTAGTGAAAACCGTTACTTTTGTTTGCGCTGCTGCTTGTTTTATGTTTTGGCTGCGAGCTGCTGCGCTGCTTTCGTTGATTTTTATCATTATTGTTAGTACCATGCTGATTTTTGCTCACGGTGACATCCCCTTTTGACTAAAATGAAAGAAGCACTCTTAGTATGCCGCCACTAGCATGTTTTATTCCGTGTATCTCTACCGCTCGTACGGTAGCAATTCAACAATGCATTAATCTCTCCACCAAGCAAAACAACCCATGCTGTTAAATAAAACCAAAGCATGAGAATAATAATGCCACCGAGACCACCATACGTATTTGAGTAGTTGCCGAAGTGTTCCACATAAAAGGCAAACAAATACGACACAATGACCCAGCCAAAGGTCGCAAACAGCGCACCGGTTATAACTTCCCTTGGTCTCAGTCTTTGGTTTGGAGCAAATTTGTACACAAACGCAAAAGTCAGAAACAAAACAAGAAGACTTACAAGCAAACGCACAACATGCCAGATGCCCCAAAATCCCTCTGGCAGGCTAAATGTTTCAAAGAGGGCTGTTCCGATTATATTTCCGAATACGGGCAATAGGAGTGCGAACATAATGACGAAGATCATCTCAATCGTCAAAACAATCGATAGTGCTCGTGTAATAATAAAGGAACGTGTCTCCTTCGTATCATAGGCTCTATTGAAAGCCCTCATCACTGCATTAATAGCATTTGATGCAGCCCAAAGCGTCCCTATTAAACCAAAGGACAATAAACCGCCATTTTCATGCTCCATAATTTTATGGACATTTTCGTTAATGATTGTCATTGCTTCCTCAGGAGCATATTGCTCTAAAAATTCAAGAACATTATTCGTATGAATGGGCAAATACCCAAGGAGCGTGATTAAAAATACAAGGGCGGGAAATAAAGAAAGCAAGAAGAAGTAGGCTAACTGCGAGGCAAGACCCTGCACATCATCGTCTTTTGTTCGCACATATAAATCCCGAAAGAATGATAGTGCCATTCTTCTTCTTTCCGCCGTAAACATACATCTCACCTACTTAGATGCTTTACTTATCCTCTTTCTCAGCGCTGAGCGACTCATGCGCTGCTCCATCATCGTTACTTCTCATTTCTAAGGAAACTTCTGATTCGCTGACTTGTTCAATACTATCGGCTTGCTCCTGAGCATGGTCATCTGAGCCCCAAAATTCAGCCTGTGCTGTCGGTACGGACGATTCCTTCAGCTCTTGCTTTTTTTTATTAAAAATATCCCTTGTTTCTTTTAATGTTTCCACAACTGCCGGAGTTAATTTACGAATTTCATCAACTTTTTCCTTTACAACCTTTAAATCCGCCATCTCACGACCTTTTGTGCCGACATTTTGGACGCCTTCCTTTACACGATCCTTTAAAGGGGCAGCATGTTCTCGAATTTCAATCATCTTCGTTTTTGCTCTGCGCGCATTGCTGGCAAACTTCTCACGATTTTCTTTGCGCAACATTGTCACTGCCGCACCTACCGCCACACCAATCGCAATATCCTTGACAATTGAATTCTTCTTTTCCATACTCCCTTTCCCCTTTCATATATCCTGATTTTTTAAATACTGTGTTCATTTCGGATGAACGTTATCAATCGTTCACATCCATCAGCCACTAAGCCGTATACCTCTTGAAAATTACCTGTAAAATACGGATCAGGGACATCTCCCCAACTGCCATCGGGCACAAAATCAGATAGTCTGCCAATGTATCCACTTCCTGCTCCGAGCTTCTTCAAGTCGGCTACATTCTTGCTATCCATGGCAATAATATAATCAAATTTCGTTAAGTCATTTGTTTCTACTTGCCTAGCCCGAATTCCTTCAAATGGTATGGAATTTTCTTCTAAAATATTTCGTGTGCCTCGATGAGGGACAGCTCCAACATGCCAATGCCCAGTTCCAGCCGAATCAGCCTGGACTTTCTCCTGCAGCCCTTCCCTTTTCACAATTTCTCGAAAAACTGCCTCTGCCATTGGGGAACGACAAATGTTTCCAAGGCAAACAAATAGTACATGAATCATCACTTTCTTCCTTTCACTAATATTTGTTAAGCCTATTATAGACAATCATGTAACGGTTATAAAAGAAATAGCGTTGCTTAGCGAGAAAATAGAAGAATTGTTTAAGGAATACTATAAAAAAATGATAAGATAATACTACGCCAATATACAGGAGGAAAAATGATGGACTTATCGGTAAAATCGCAAGAAAATGTAGAATATATGGTGGAGATGATTAAACAAAAGCTGCGTATGGTAAATGTAGGCGCTATGCGCGCATCAAGCTTTAGCGAGGAAATGTATGAAGATCTTGTGGATATTTATGAACACGTTATGAAGCGTGAAACATTCAGCATCAGCGAAATGCAAGCCATCACAGAGGAGCTTGGCGCTCTAATTAAAGGAAAAAATTAAAGTCTGATTGTTCGGCTTGGAGATTCAGAAACGGTCCTAGTCTGCTTTGCTTTCACAGTAAAACAGACTAGGGCCGTATAGCTAAGGATACACTCTACCTTATTTACGTAACTATACGCTATACAAGGCTGATACTACATACAAACTAACTCTTTTTCACCAACAATGCGTACATAACGTACTAGGGCAGCATTTATAATATAACTCCCCTCATTACTATCTACTACAAAATACTCATTGCGCTCCATATTTTTTAGTATCTCTTGTAATACATCTTCCGCTTTTACGTTTAACTCCTTTACTAGCTTTCCCCGTTTAATATCACTATCCAAAGTATAGCAAACAGTAAATTCCTTCAACATAATTCTCCCCTTCTAACGTTATCTATACCCTTTCTATCTATACAGCGTACCTTTAAAGATTATGCAGTCACAATATAATCTGTCTTCATGCTATGCCACCGTTGTTTTATCATTTATTAAGTTCTCTGAATCCTAATTGTTTTTCTCCTATATTCATCCGTTGCTATTATGAATGTTTTGTAAACCCCAAAACTTAAGCCTATTATTACGATTAGTAGAACAGATATATTAATTGTTCGACACCTCTTATCACTGGATGTAATACCACCTATATCTATTCGGGAAGAAACTTGTTTTTTAGGGGGTTTTAAAAAAAATTTTTAGCTTATAGGACAAACTTTCTTCTCAAAAGGCCTATCCAAAAATTGTCTTCCAGTAAAGAAAACTCGCCGATTGGCGAGACCTGCCCTTAGGTGAAGACAGAGGCGTAGTTGCCCTTATACTTTATTCTTAAAATTTCTCGCTACGTCGAATTAGCATCCAGTTAGAAGTTTATACTTTCTTAAAATGCAAAAAATCCCTCCTGTATGTACACAGAAGGGATTCAAATTTTGCCTAGCGACGTCCTACTCTCACAGGGGGAAACCC
>NZ_SCFM01000104.1 GCF_004138295.1 Ectobacillus funiculus
TATTTAAGCCTGTTTCTTTAACTGTTTGATGTAATATTACTTTAAACTGTTTAATCTTTTTTTCTAAATCCTCAATATCCGTAAACAACATAATAAATAATTCCCCTGATCATCCATTGTACATTGTAATAGGTTTCTTTATGTACAAGTAATATTATGTGAAAAATCCTATATGATTGGAATACATATGACAAAACTTCTTATAAGATGACAGACAATTTCTTATGATTTTACATAATTCGCAAAAGCGGAAATTATTTGCATTTTATAAATTTACTATGTAAGGGGAGTAAAAAACTAAATAGACAAAAAATACTCTCCAGCTAAGCGATCTGGAGAGTATTCGTGTTCACATAATCGGTGAAAACGGAAGTAAATACATATGATTGGCGAAGAAGGGACTAACAATGTACTTGATACTTTGAGGGCAGGTATAAGCATGTTGTTCTGACGTAAACTAAGGAGACTATAACTTCTAATAGGGAGACTGTGTTGCAAATGAAATTAGTACGAATAGCATTATGGATTTTCAGTATACTACTTAGCATTCCTGTTCTGTTAGTAGTGCCTTTACGGCACTACTTTGGAATAAAATTAGGGGATTGGGTGATTTTGGTTACCTGGGGTTTTATGCTATTTGTTTTGTTGTTGCTTGCTGTTCCAAAATCGGAGAAAACAGACGTCTCTTCGTCTAATAGTGAAGAAACAACGTAGTAAGAGGACATATCCAACATGGTTATGTCCTCCTTGTATACTGTATACATGTGAAGTTAACATAACTCCTCATTATCGGAAGTTCTTGATCCACAGAATCCCCATGATAGCAACATTCTGTCCGATATATGAAATTTCACGTTATGCAAGATTTTATACAATGCAGAAATGGCAAGGTTTGCAGCCACCTTGCCATTTTATTTCCCGCTTTGAAATTGTATAAAATCTTGCATAAAAATTTGGAAATGACAGATAGTAGAAAGAGCGAACTATTAGATTTTCTCCCTTTATTTAGAAAAAACCGCGCTTACCATAAGCACGGTTTTTTCTTCATGTTTTCCAAAAGTGCCACCATTTTTTTTGTTGTGCAGCTTTTACCTCTTGTATGTCTCTAACGACTTCCATGAGCTGGCGATCACGCTCGTCAAGCCTGCGTTCTTGTTCTTCTAATTTTGTATCAATGTACCTTTTCAGAGCCTCGATTTGTTCTATATATTGCTGTTCTTGCTGTCCCTGTTGCTCTTTATGTTGGTTTAACTGTTGTTCCAATTGTTCCAACCTATTTGAAATAACCAATTCCTTCTGAAGTTCCTTATTTGGAACGGATGTAACAGGTTCGGGAACATTTATAACGTGTTCCGTAAGTTCCAGAACTTCCATAACACATTGTTGAATGGTTTTTCCTCCAGAAGCATGCAATGACATGAATGTTTTCAGCATCTCTACATCTGATTTTGTATAAGCAAGTAGTCCATTTTCTTTTCTAAAGCGAATGCCTGCCTTTGAGAAGTGAAGATTATATTTCCGTAATGTCGTTGGTGTAATGTTTAACATTCTTGCGACTTCATCGCTTGAATATTTTGGCTCATTTCCAACCAAGCGTAACATCTCTTTCACCTCCTACTGTTGTTACATTCGTTCCAAGCTTTGGAACTCCTGCCATAACAATTAAGAACATGTATAACTTGTTATGGAAGTTATGGAAATTCCGTAACAAGTTCTTAAGTAGGAATATCACAGCATATACTGGCGTATAATCGCCATTTTAAGGCGCCAGTAATAGGCTATGATTAGAACCTAGTAATCATAAAAAAACGCCTCAGAATCCATTCTGAGGCGTTTTTTTGTAAGGACACTAGATCATGCTCGTGTCAACGGTACCGGACCGGACCCGGAAGGGAACGGGAGGATAAGGAGTTGACACGTTCACTATGCCCAGACCCTCTTGGATTGTCAAAACGG
>NZ_SCFM01000105.1 GCF_004138295.1 Ectobacillus funiculus
TGACACGTTCACTATGCCCAGACCCTCTTGGATTGTCAAAACGGTTACCGTTTTGACCTGCCTACCGGCGAGGGAGCCCCCTCAAAAAGTGAGGGGGTTGGGGGAGTTTTTTAGAGGGGGTCTGGGGAAGGGTTCCCCAGCGGGTTTGGGCGGCGCCCAAGGTTTGAAAAGCCCCCTTTAGGGGGTTGGGGGGTGTCATGCGAAGCATGACCAAGCAAAGGAAATGGGTACCATTTCAGCAGCTTGCCAACCCCTATACCATCATGCTATGATGGTAACAAAATGGAACATTTTGGATGATAGGGGGCGGTCGCTTGGGAGAGAACAGGAAAGAGAACCGACAGGTAAAATTTCGTGTGAGCGACGACGAATTTGAAAGGCTTGAGCAGATGGCGAAAGAATTTCAAATGAGTGTGCCTTCCTTCTGCAAGAGGAAGGCACAGGGGGCGAGATTGCGACCTCCGAAGGTTGATAGAGAGGGAGCATTCGAGATTGCCCGTCAGTTGCGAGCTATTGGGAACAATGTGAACCAGCTATCCAAGCGAGCAAATGAGGGCAAAGCAATTCCTCATTTGGAATTGCAAGGCATTCAGAAGGAGCTGCATGCGCTATGGCAACAATTCAACGAAGCAATACAAAAGTAGCCAACAAGCTGATTTCGTACGCTGAGAGGCGCGCAGAGGTACGTGAGGGCGTGAATTGTCCTGCAGAGTATGCCAAGTCCCAAATGAAGGCTACGAGGGAATTATGGGGCAAAAATGACGGGATACAGGCACATCATATTATTCAGTCATTTAAGCCTGGAGAAGTTACGCCTGAGCAAGCTAATGAAATCGGGCAGGAACTGGCGAAAGAGATTGCAAAAGGGCATGAAGCAGTTGTGTATACACATACGGACAAAGACCATGTTCATAATCACATCATAATTAACTCTGTAAATTATGAGAATGGAAGAAAGTATAACGCTTCAAAAGAGGAATTATACCGGATTCGTGAAGTGAGTGATCGACTTTGCCAAGAAAGAAATTTGTCCGTGGTAAAAGAGTATACAGGACCAACACGTTATACACTTGCTGAAAAATCTTTGCTTGAAAAGGGTAAAGACAGTTGGAAAGATGAAATACGTCAAGTCATCGACTATGAACGCCAATACTCCAAGACGTATGAGGATTTTAAGCACAATCTAACTGAAAAATACGGGATTGAGGTGAAAGAACGAGGAAAGAACATTACGTTCACTCATCCCGATAATGGTATGAAGGTTAGGGGTTCTCGGTTAGGAAATTCATACGAAAAGGAGACATTGGAATATGAATTTGAAAGACAAATTGAACAAAGAAAAGACGAGCGAGGTCAAGAGCGAGGAAACATCGGTTTATCACATTCACCAGAATCAAGAGAACAACGAGATCATGCAGCTGGTGAAAGAATTGCAGAGGAACTTGGAGGACAATCAAAAGCTGATGGACATTTTGAAGGGTTACGTCAGCGTTCAGATGGACAAGCAAGTCGTAGCGAAAGTAACGATGGATCAGGAATTGGCGCAGATAAAGGGAACCAGCGAAACCATTCAACAGGGAATGACTTCGATATTGAACAAGCAAGAGCAGCTCTTGCAGGGGAGCAGCGTAGCCTTGCAGAAAGTTTTGGTAAATGGCAAGAACGAAATGATGCAGAACAACGCTCAAACGATTCAGCAGCTTCAAGAGATCCAAAGCAACTTGAACAAACAAATGAGCGAGATAAAAATCGACATGCAGACCGAAATCAAGAACATGAGAAGCAACGTGCAGGACAGCGTAAGCAAGTTAGAACGCAAGACTTTGAGCCTGATAGGTAATGCTAGAAAAAACATTTTTCTTAACGATTGGCTAGACGTAGCGAAATATGGGCTAGGAACGGCTATATTCGTTGTTCCTGTTTATTTAGGGGTAAAGTATTTGTTTTCTCTTTTTGGTGTCTCTATGCCTTAAAGAGGGGCTTTAAAATAGTTGAATCACTTAAACTAAGAAAAATATAAAAAAACACTGATACTTGACCAGCGTTTTAAGAAAAGGATTATAATAGATTGTGTTGAATAGACGAATAGAATAGCAAAAGCCCCTGCGGTCGGGAAACTTTAGGGGCTTCTTGCTAAATCCAATTTAGAAGGGTTAATCCCTTATTAACTAACTATATTCTAACATAAATGGATTAACTCCTTCTAGAGAGAGGGAGAATAAAAATAATGGTAAAAGACAAAAAAAGTGTTATTAGTCTTATGGAAGAAGCTGAAAGGAAAGCAAAAGCAAGAGATTTTGAGAAGAATTCGGAAATAAGAGCAAAGGCTGAAGAATTAAAGAAATCAATGCTTCATCAATTGAAAGAGCTTACCGGAGAAGAGCATTATATTGCAAAGAATAAAGATCCTTTTGCAGGGGAGCCGTTTAATCAAGTGATGCATAGAAATTTAGATTTGTTGAATCAGATAGGTTATTTGACTCAGGCTGAGGAAAGTACGTTATTTAAGCTTCAAGCTTACTTGGAGTTTAAAAGCAATGTGATTATTTGTAGAGAAGATAAATTTAAGAAAAAGCAAAAATATGATGAGGATGATTTTGAACTTCCTAGGGCTGCTACTGTTTCAGATATTGCTGAAATGATTGGGAAATCTAGAACACAAACATCTTTAATCTTAAATTCTTTGAAAGAAAAAGAGATATTATTAAATCCTGAAGGTGCAGGACAAATTGAAGAGAACGGAAGAACTATAAGTCCTAGAACATGGATTGTAAACCCATATATCATGATTTGTGCTCCTAGAAAAAATGAAGTCAAGCTAGATAAATTGACTATGAGATTATTTCAACATTCCTTGAAAAATCTTAAGGATCAAAATGGTAAAAAGGTGAAATTACCTGTTAGATTTTTTTAGACTATATCATACTGATATAGTCTTTTTTTATACGAATATATGTTCTTTGGAAGATTTTAGGTGTTAGGATATCCTAACAAAAAGACACTAAAGTGTTAGGATATCCTAACACCCTTAAAACTCCAATAAACCCAGTCATATCAAGGTTTTAACACACTTTTAACCGAATCTCTCTTATTATCACTATCTGTAAAGGCTAAAAATTCCGCAAGGAACGGGTAGTATTTTTTGAGAACCCCACTCAAAAAATCTCCACCCTCAACAAAGAAAAAGCCGGCTCCTTCATCGTCGCCTAATGGCTATCGCCATTTCTTTTTCTTTGTTGTCCTTGCACAATTTTTTTCGGCTCGTTTTGGCTCTTTCGCCAAGCCGACTGACCAAAAGCAAGATTCAGGCTATCGGCTTGCACGAGCAATTATACGAGCCGAACCGCCAGATCATCCCGTTCATTGTATTGCTCTCTCTCCTTATGCCTACACGCTAATGTGGGGGCTCTGCCCCGCACACCCCCGGCCATCCCCTGCCCAAAAGCAAGGGAAAAACAGAAAATTAGATTCCAACCTGATCTTTTTATCCTTCCTTAGCTTTCTTTTTGAAACGATTACGAATCAAGGTAACAATTAGCATTAGTAATGGAATAATAATTTCAAAATAAGCGGAAATGGAATCTAAAAATTTAGCTTTCTCAATGTGAACTGAAAGGTTGGAGGCCGAAATTATTGACCAGTAGATAAGAATACATCCAATTGGTAAAATAATCTGTTGATGATTTTTTAGCTTGAACAAATCCATTATTCCCATTATGGCGCCATAAAAAAAAATAGATGCTTTGAAAAAAACCGTAATCAACAAAGTAAAAACAACAATAGCATCCATTCGTTGTATAAATTCAAAAAGGTTGACCTTTCTGATGGTTGTTAATAAAGGAAAAGTAGATCTTTCCACTGTTTCGACACCAAGAACAGCAATATCTAAACTTATTGTATAACTTAAGACAAGCCCACTTGAAATCAAGGTAGACAGCCAAACTTTTTTCACTAATTCAGGACGATTTAAATAAGGAAGAAGCATCATAAAGACAACCATTTGACCAAAAGGAAGATTTCTAGTCTGCACAAGAGCCGTCGTTAAGATTGGTTTCCATCCATATTCAAGAAACGGCTGCAAATTCTGAAGGTCTACATTACCTGTAATAAGGATTAAAAAGTTTCCTGCTACTCCAAATAAGAACAATATCACAATAAATACTTCTGCCGTTCTCCCTAATACTTCAATTCCTAGATAAAGTACATAACAAATGGCAAGAACAAACAAGATATTGATCGCTAATAACGGTGTTTTGGTCATGGTCGATGAAAGCAGCAACTCCCCGAAACTACGAATATTATGGGTAGCATTATACAAGAAGAAGAAAATGTATAACAGGCTAATGACCCACCCCAGGTATTTACCAAATACTTTTTTGGCATATCCGGTAAGTAGTAGATTTGGATATTGACGAAAAAAAAAGTAATAAATGAAAAATAAGATAATTCCCTGGCACATTCCTAAAAGAATGGCAAGCCAGGCGTCTTTTTTAGCATCGATTCCATAACTTATGACCAATGCAGTCCCCATCTCAAAGATAAACATCAGGACAAATAGCTGAATCGCACTAATTTTAGTTTTCTCCATCGTCTGGAGTTCTTCCCTTCTTTACACTTGATCTGCAATTTGTTGAGTAAATGAGTGTTTGTACAGTACATTTACTCCATTTTTCCCTACTTGTTTCTCTCTAATACCTTTTAGGATTGAGATATGTATACCGTATTCATGAGAGGTTAACATAACACGACATTATCGGAACTCAATGTATCTAGGAGCCTAGAAAAAAATCCCCTTCAGTTAAGCAATCTGAAGGGGATTCGTGTTCACATAGCTAACGTTCTAGGAATTTCTTTCTTGGTAACTTGACTAAATAAAAAACACCCTTGAAAGGATGCTCATACTATTAATATTTTACTTTTTTTAAAATGAATTTTATTTCATCTGTACGAATGTTCATGTCGCCATCACTACCATCTCCCCTGACAACAGGCACGGCTGATACCAATTCCCATCCTAAATCACCAAAGTGCTGTAAATTTGTTGTGAGGGTTTCGTCGTCATTCGAAATTGCACGATTGTTATAGGTATAGACCTTATAATCAAATTTTGACATTTTACAACCTCCCTCTTTCTTGTAATTATTCGGTGTAAGAAAGGGTAATCCCTATCTGTATGTTGTATTCATGTTAAGTTTACATAACATCTAATTATCGGAATTCAATGTATCTAGGAGCCTACAAAGATCCCATAATACATTACCAGCAGAAAAAGCAGGGAGAAAAACAAAAAGCCGGCCTGCGCCAGCTTCACATTCAACAACATAGTTCTATTTTTTTTTCATAAGAAAGTTTTTGATGGATTAGGATAAGTTGGTCTAGTTGTTGACTACAATTAACTGTTTC
>NZ_SCFM01000106.1 GCF_004138295.1 Ectobacillus funiculus
TGGGGGTTTCCCCCTGTGAGAGTAGGACGTCGCTAGGCAAAGAAAAAAGGGCTGAATCACAATTGTGATTCAGCCCTTTTTTGTGTTTAACTTTAAGAAAGGATAAATTTTTAGCTAGAAGCAAGTTCGACGTAGTAAGAAATTTTAGGAACAAAGTGTAAGTGCAACTACGCATCTGTCTTCGCCCAAGAGCGGGGATCGCCAATCGA
>NZ_SCFM01000107.1 GCF_004138295.1 Ectobacillus funiculus
ATCTGTCTTCGCCCAAGAGCGGGGATCGCCAATCGACGAGTTTTCTGTACAAGATAAGAAAGTATAATTTTTCGGGGTGGTGTCTAGCTTCCAAGGCCCGCTTTTTTTAAAGACGTGGAACTAATTCAATAAGAAATAAAATTGTACAAAAAAAATCCCTTATTCAGGGATTAAATTAACATACATTATCATCTCAATAGAGTCTAAAATTAAATAGATAACTTTTCGTCTGAAGAAGAAATCATTTGGGATGCTTTTCTCCCATGCAATAAATAGTATATCACTACTGATAACAGAATAATAAAGAAGCCTAATGAATAAACATTTGCATAGCTCGTGTTTGCTGCTATTATTCCTAATAAGAAAGAGCCTATCGCAAATCCAGAATCAAATAAAACAAAGTATGTGGCTGTTGCAGTTCCTCGTCTATTTACAGGCGAAGATTTGATTGCAATAGATTGAAAACATGAGCTTATTGTTCCAAATCCTAATCCAATAAACCCTCCTGCCAGTAAAAACATGAAGCTGGAAGAAGCCTGGCTCAGAGCCAATACACCAACTGCAAAAATTAGAATTGAAGGGTAAATAACAATGTTTTCCCCATATTTATCAAACCATTTACCCGTGAATGGGCGGAATAGAATTCCTGAAACTACAAAGACAGTTGCAACAATTCCAATATCTGTTCCATTCCCATGCATTTCATCAGTCACATAAATTGGAAGTATAACGGTCAACATATAAAAGATAAGAAAAATAAAAAAGCTCGTAAGGGAAATGCCAATAAAATTCTTTGTCCACAGTTTAGGTTTTGTCATATTATTTACTCCTCTTTCTTAAACGCTTCTAATGCAAAATACTTACCTGGATAACTAAATGTTTACCTAGATAATCATGTGATATCTTTGGGTTTAGTGCAAGGATTGCCATTGCCTGAAAAACAAATTGTGATTTTTGGATATGTTGTCGGAAAAGTCCTAATAAAATGGTCATTGAACGAGTCCTTGTCCCGTTCATGCCTTTATGGTACATTTATAATAAGCTTAACTGTGTGTGAAATATGGGAGGTTATGACGTGCATACGTTTTTATCAGTCTTATTAATTATTGTATCCCTTTTTATGATTGTCTTGGTTTTACTCCAATCGAGTAAAAGTGCAGGTCTTTCTGGTGCTATTTCAGGCGGCGCGGAGCAATTATTTGGAAAGCAAAAGGTTCGCGGTTTTGAAGCAGTCTTGCAGCGTTTAACAGTTATATCTGCTGTTTTATTCTTTGTACTTGCTATTTTAGTGGGGTATGTAGCATAAAGCTATCAGCATATGCAAAGATTCACCGTTCCCGGTTGAATCTTTTTTGCACTGTAAGAAAGTATAAGCTTCCAGCTAGAAGTGAATTCGACGTAGTCGGAAATTTTAGGAATACAGTATAAGTAGGGATACGCCGCTGCCCTCGCCTAGTGGCCCACTAGGCGGCAATTTGTCATGTTAGATTAATCCAAAAGCAATATGATACACTACTATTATTGATATACAATATGGAAAGAGGATAAGAATATGAAGGTAGGAACTCCAAAACCATTTACATTTGAGGCAGGAGAGCGTGCAGTGCTGCTGCTGCACGGATTTACAGGACATTCAGCAGACGTCCGGATGCTGGGACGTTATTTAGAAGGTAAGGGTTACACATGTCATGCCCCCATCTATAAGGGCCACGGTGTCCCGCCGGAGGAACTTGTGCATACAGGGCCAGAAGACTGGTGGAGAGATGTCATGGAGGCGTACGAGTTTTTAAAGGAACGAGGCTATGAAAAAATTGCCGCTGTCGGCCTTTCGCTTGGCGGTGTATTTTCATTAAAACTCTCCTATACAGTACCTATCGTAGGTGTAGTGCCGATGTGTGCGCCAATGTATATTAAAAGTGAAGAAATTATGTATCAAGGAGTTTTGGCATACGCTAGAGAATATAAAACAAGACTGGGAAAATCAAATGAGGAAATTGAGGAAGAAATGTTCCAGTTTCAGCAGACACCGATGAAAACCTTAAAGGCTCTGCAAAATTTGATGCGCGATGTACGCGATAATATTGATATGATTTATGCACCAACGTTTGTTGTGCAAGCACGTCATGATGAAATGATTAATACAGATAGTGCTAATATTATTTACAATGGTGTCGAATCCAATGTGAAGCAAATCAAATGGTATGAGGAATCTACGCATGTTATTACATTGGACAAGCAGCGAGATGAGCTGCATGAAGATATCTATCAATTTTTAGAAAAGCTCGATTGGTAAAATAGTATAAGTTTAGAAGAGATGAAGGACAGCATCAGGTCTTAAACACAGGAAATGCTGTCTTTTTTCGTACCAAAGATTATTTATACATACTACTTATTTAGGAAATAGGAAATAATACTTGTATCTGTGTTACAAGAAGGAGGGATCCCATTTGGAAGAAATAATCCAAAAACATATAGAAAAGCTATTGTCCTTTATGAAGGAAGAAGCATATAAACCATTAACCGTGCAGGAGCTAGAGGAAGCGTTCGGTATTGAAGAAGCAGCGGATTTCAAAGAATTTGTTAAGGCGCTTGTTCTGATGGAAGAGAAGGGCTTGGTTGTACGCACTCGCAGCAACCGCTATGGCTTGCCTGAAAAAATGAATCTGCTCAAGGGAAAGCTTACAGGACATTCAAGAGGCTTTGCGTTTGTTGTGCCGGAGGAAAAGGGCCAGGATGATATTTTTATTCCGCCGACAGAGCTAAATGGTGCGCTGCATGGTGATACAGTACTAGCGCGCATCAATTCTGAAACGAGTGGTTCTAGAAAAGAAGGCACAATTGTCCGTATTATTGAACGCGGCACAAAGCAGCTAGTTGGTACATATACAGAATCGAAGAATTTTGGATTTGTTATTCCTGACGATAAACGCATTATCAGTGATATTTTTATTCCAAAGAATGTGGCGATGGGGGCGGTGGAAGGTCATAAGGTGGTTGTAAAAATCACTGCTTATCCGCAGGATCGTATGAGTGCAGAAGGAGAAGTTATTCAAATCCTTGGTCATAAAAATGATCCAGGTGTGGATATTTTATCTGTTATTCATAAGCATGGCCTGCCAATGATGTTTCCAGCAGATGTGTTGGACCAAGCAAACAATGTACCAGATACTATTGACCCAAAAGACCTAGAAAATCGTCGTGATTTGCGGAATGAAGTGATTGTAACAATCGATGGTGCAGATGCGAAGGATTTAGATGATGCTGTTACTGTGAAAAAGCTGGATAACGGAAACTATAAGCTCGGCGTGCACATTGCAGATGTTAGCCACTATGTCACAGAAGGATCGCCAATTGATGTAGAAGCGGCAGACCGCGGTACGAGTATCTATCTTGTTGACCGCGTGATTCCAATGATTCCGCACCGTCTCTCAAATGGTATTTGCTCCTTAAATCCAAAAGTTGATCGGTTAACACTTTCTTGTGAGATGGAGATTAATGCAAAGGGTGAGGTCGTAAAGCATGATATTTTCCAAAGTGTTATAAAAACGACGGAGCGGATGACATATTTTGATGTGAACCGTATTCTTGAGGATAAGGATGAGGAGCTGTTTTCCCGGTACGAGGCACTTATTCCAATGTTCCAGGATATGGGTGAGCTCGCAGCAATTCTCCGTGAAAAACGGATGACTCGAGGTGCGATCGATTTTGATTTTAAAGAAGCAAAGGTTCTCGTGGATGAAGATGGGCAACCAAAGGATGTTGTGCTGAGGGAGCGTTCTACAGCAGAAAAACTAATTGAAGAGTTTATGCTAGCAGCCAATGAGACAATTGCAGAACATTTTCATTGGCTAAATGTCCCTTTTATGTACCGTGTGCATGAAGAGCCGAAGGAAGATAAGCTAGAGCGCTTCTTCCAATTTATTACGAATTTTGGCTACACAGTGAAGGGGAAAGCAAATGATATTCATCCGCGTGCCCTTCAGCAAATTCTTGAAATGGTACAAGGTCAGCCAGAAGAGGTGGTTATCTCTACTGTTATGCTTCGTTCCATGAAGCAAGCTCGTTATGATGCGGAGAGTCTTGGACACTTTGGATTATCTACGGAATATTATACACACTTCACATCGCCAATTCGTCGTTATCCGGATTTAATTGTTCATCGCCTCATTCGGACATACTTAATTAATGGAAGAATAGATGCAGATACACAGGCAAAATGGCGTGAAAAATTAGCAAGTATCGCAGAGCATTCATCCAATATGGAGCGCCGCGCCGTAGAAGCTGAGCGTGAAACAGATGAGCTGAAAAAAGCTGAGTATATGATGGATAAAATCGGTGAAGAATTCGAGGGCATGATTAGCTCCGTTACAAACTTTGGTATGTTTGTCGAACTGCCGAACACAATTGAAGGTCTCATCCACGTTAGCTATTTAACGGACGATTATTATCGTTATGATGAGCAGCATTATGCGATGATTGGAGAACGTACAGGAAAGGTGTTCCGCATTGGTGACGAGGTAACGATTCGCGTTGTCAAGGTTAATAAAGATGAGCGGTCTATCGATTTTGAAGTTGTCGGCATGAAGGGAAGCCCAAGACGCGAACGCAAGGACCGTCCGACAGTGATTGCTGAAGCACGCGGAGGACGACGAAAGCGAACGGAAGAAGGAAACGGAAATAATCACCGCGGAGGGAAGGCAAAGGCAAGGGATGGTAAGAAAAAGTCATTCTTTGAAAATGCGCCAAGCTTTAAACGTAAGAAAAAGAAAAAACGGTAAGGAAGAAGACGATGAGCAATCATCGTCTTTTCTGTAGAGTATGTTAGGTGAAGCGGGCCGCATTGAGAAATATCATATTGTTTGCTATAATAAGGCAAGTAAGGGAGGGACAGGCTATGCCAAAGGGTCACGGCAAGGTAATTGCACAAAACAAAAAAGCATTCCACGACTATTTCATTGAAGACACATATGATGCCGGTATTGTCCTTCAAGGAACGGAAATTAAATCAATTCGCGCTGGAAAGGTCAATCTCAAGGACGCGTATGCTCGTATTCAAAACGGTGAGATATGGGTATTTGGTATGCATATTAGTCCGTATGAACAAGGAAATCGCTACAATCATGATCCACTTCGTACACGTAAGCTGCTCTTGCATCGCCGGGAGATTGAAAAACTAATCGGCTACACGAAGGAAACAGGGAACACAATCGTGCCGCTTAAGCTTTACTTGCAAAACGGATTTGCAAAAATACAGCTTGGGTTAGCGAAGGGTAAGAAGAATTATGATAAACGTGAGGATTTGAAGAAGAAGGAAGCAAAACGTGAAATCGAACGCGCTTTCCGCGATCGTCAAAAAGGATAATACAAAAACTTACAATTGCAAGGTGTAAAAGTCATGTTATAATAAGTTTGTAAGTGATTGATGCACATTGAAAAACAGCTCATCATGAGCTCTCTTGATAGCTTCCCGTAAAGGGTCTTCTTATAATGGGGACGTTACGGATTCGACAGGGGTAGTTCGAGCTTAAGTTGCGAGTCGAGGGGATCGGCCTCGTTAAAACGTCAACGCCTATAACTGGCAAACA
>NZ_SCFM01000108.1 GCF_004138295.1 Ectobacillus funiculus
GCGAACTTCCAGCAGCTTATTTGCAGCTGTTGTAACCTCCTACTATAGTAAATGAGCGCTTGTCCGAAAGGGTGAATTCTTTTTTTATATAATTTTTTCACCTATTGTATATCTCTGCAATCATGTTAAAAACTTCATAAATATGTCGTGTCTTCTAATAAAGAAAACTCGACGATTGGCGAGCCCCGCTCTTGGGCGAAGACAGAAGCGTAGTTGCACTTATACTTTATTCCTAAAATTTCTCACTATGTCGAATTGGCATCCAGTTAGAAATTTATACTTTCTTAAAGTGTGGAAAATCAATAAAAAAACAGACTCAACGCAAAAGCCGGATGTCCTGAGACATCCGGCTTTTATTACAGCAGTTTATCATTACCGTTCTACTGCTTCATGCTTTCTCTTAATATGTTTTATCTTATTCCTTTACTCCCGCAAACCGCTTCGCCATTCCAATCATGCTTCGCAGGTCCTCAATTGGAATCTGTCCAGGAGCCGAGCTGTTCGCGCCAACCGCAAAGGTCATCACCGATCCGTACATCCAGCCCATCACTCTGCTCATTGAACCAAGCGCACCCATCGAAATCGTAAGAACAGGAATCGTTAGCATGTCTACTGCCTCTCTTGTTACCTCTAATAGAGTGAGCACATCCTGTTTGTCTACAGGCATAACAGATGCCTTGGCTACATCAGCACCGTAAAACTCTGCCAAAAGAATTTGCTTTAAAATCTCTGGCTTTTTAGGTGTACATCCGAAATTATGGTAAGACATGACAAGCGCCTTCCCATACTCTCTAGAAACCTCACGAACACGCTGAATATTGCTCGGTTCATTCGAAAGCTCATAATCAACCATAGCTATAAAATGGCTTTTGCATAATTCACTAATCAGCTCAACCTTGTCCTCTTCTGATAAAGAGATTGACTCACCGCCTTCTCGATCAGAACGAATGGTAAACAAGATTGGAATACCATCGCTGTTTTCATAAATCGCTTGAGCTGCCGCTAGGACTTCATTAAAATCAGCAATATTTTCATAAAAATCAACGCGCCATTCAATTACATCCGGCTTTTTCGAGACAATACTTGTTAACTCACCAATCAGCTCATCTGTATTCCTTCCTATCAACGGCGTACATATATACGGAAGCTTTTCCTCATTAAACCATCTGCTCTTCATAATTCTCCCTCACGGCTCTAGATGCATTTGGCATCATTTTTTACCTTCATTATGGCATACCTTCATATACCATGTATAGAGTATTCTGTATTTATCCACCTCTTCTTAGTACGCAACAAAGCTTATCAGAATAGTCCCGCGGTCAGCTTTCTTCGTGAAAGTAACCCATTTTGGAAGATATTAAAATAGCCGCATCTTTAACAATTTTTTGGTAATGTTTTATATTTTCTTGAGAAAATCTACTCGTTGGTCCAGAAATCGATAAGGACGCCTTGACCACTCCGTCTAGATTAAAAATCGGTGCTGAAACAGCGGAAGATCCAATTTCTTCTTCGTCAATACTACTACAGGAGTATGTTGTATTTATTTCTTTCAATTCATTTATTAACTCTGCTCTCGGATTGACTGCCGTTTCTAAAACCGTTTTGATAAATTCGTCATCCTGAAAAGCAAGAATTGCTTTTCCTCCAGCCCCCGCCCATAAAGGGTGCTTTGCTCCAATTTTTATGCTATGACTTATAGTATTAAGTCCTAGAGATTGCTCAATACACACTCTATGAGTACCATCCAAAATGTGTAAGTTAATGGTTTCCTTTGTTTCGTCCCGTAATTTGTCCATAATAGGCTTTGCAACAGTTTTTAACTCAATGGATTTACCAGCTATATGACCTAAATAATAAATTGTTTTACCGAGCTTATATTTAAGCGTTGATAAATCCTTTTCTACATATCCGTTCTGCTCTAAGGTTGCCAAAAGCCTAGTTGTTGTAGATTTAGCTAATCCTATCTTTTCCGAAATTTGCGTAAGATTTAATTCAGATTGTGCTTCACTAAAGCAAGCCAGAATATCCAAAGCCCTTTGAACGGTTCGTATTCCTTGCCCTCCATTTTCTTTTTCAGCCGGCATCTTTTCATCATCCTTTTATAGTTAATAAAATGGTTTATTGATCAAAATAGATTCCACTGGATGGAATTCATTTACATCCTACACTGAATTTGCTTTGCAATCAAGCTTTTTAGGTGTCACCCTCTCTTATCAAGAAAACAATCATAAGTTCAAATTGCGTTACGGAACCTATCTAATTTTTTCATACTATGGTCTATGTAAGACGCATATTGTTGGTATAGATAAATATCTAGATAGATTCATAAAGGGGTCGTAAGGACTTTCGGGAGTTATAGCGCCAAATTTGCAGGATACGATTTAACAATCGAGGATTAAAGTGGTGGAATTAAGATTTAAAGAAAACTCATCGAATAGTCTTCCAGCTAAAAATCTATACTTTCCTACAATGTAAAAAATGATCCCAAACAGCCAAGGCTAAAAAAATCCTTGGCTGCTTGGGATCTCATAATATACTGAAATAAGAGGCAATCGTATTTCCTTCTAAATCTATTGTCGGGAGATAGATATGTTCTATTATCCCAATCTATTTAACTTCCTAGCTTCTCTTGAACCTTTGGTTTAACATGCAGTTGTGAACATGGACCAGCTTGAAGCATATAGCTTCCCCCGTCATGGCCAATAGTTTGCTTTACATCCTTCGCTACGTCAATAAGAGCCGTGAGATCAATCCCTGTTCCAACTCCCATCTCTTCTAATGCATGAACGACGTCTTCTGTGGCAATGTTTCCGGTTGCTCCAGGTGCATATGGACAGCCGCCCAGTCCTGCAATTGAACTGTCAAAGTGGACAACTCCTTGCTGCAAGGCTGCTATAACATTTGCAAGGGCCATTCCTCTTGTATTATGCAGATGCATAGAAAACGTCATGCTTGGAAAACCTGCTTTTAATTGCCCTAACATATCGTACACCTGCTTAGGATTGGCCATTCCCGTTGTATCAGCCAATGAGATTTCGTCGATTCCCATCGTAGTGTAACGTTCAACGATGGCAGCGATCCGCTCCACTGGTAGCTTCCCCTCGTACGGACAGCCAAAAGCTACAGAAATTGAACCGCCGACTTTAACTCCATGCTTTTCTGCCAGTTCAATAATTGGATAAAAGCCATTTTGCGCTTCCTCCACGAGGCAGTTTGCATTGGATAAACTATGAGAATCTGTTGCAGAAAGCATGAGCTTTAGCTTCTTAATCCCTGCATCAATGGCACGCTGTGTACCTTTCACGTTAGGGACTAGTGCACGGAATTTAATATTGGTTAAATCTTGAACGCTTTTAACAACTTCTTCGGCATCCTTTAATTGCGGGATTGCCCTTGGATGCACAAAGGATGTAATTTCCATCGATTGAATGCCTGTTTTTGCTAATTCGCGGATAATTCGAATTTTTTGCTCCGTCGGAATCCATTCCATTTCCGCTTGAAACCCATCACGTGGCGCGACCTCACAAATTGTAACCTTAGGAGGCAGTACCATCTCCTGTAATCTACTCATCTTAAATAACCCCCTTCTCTTTCAGTACAGCCAATTCTTCTGCCGATAACCCCAGTTTTCCGCCTAAAATTTCTTCATTATGCTCCCCTAATTCCGGCGCGCGGTGGCGAATAGCTCCTGGCGTGCTCGAAAACTTCGGAACAACCCCAGGCACTTTAATGGTTCCTAAACGCGGATGTTCCACCTCGACGATGTTTTCCCTCGCCTGGTAATGAGGATCGTTAAAAATATCTTCAATTGTGTAAATCGGGCTGACTGGCACACCGAATAAGTCTAATTTCTCCTGTAGTTCCTTTTGTGTATATTGACGAATCCAATTGATTACGATTTCCTGCACCTCATGGTCATTCTTTAAACGTTCAGAATTCGTGTGATAACGAGGATCTGTCAGCATATCTGTTCGTTCCATCGCTTCTGCCAAGCGGTTAAAGGTGGAATCTGTACTGCAAACAAGAACAACAAACTTGCCATCCTTCGTCTCATATGTGCCAGCTGGACTTGAATGGCCTGCTAAGCCTGGACTTCTTTCTCTCACCTTGCCATTTTGGTCATACTCAGCAACTAGGAACTCTAGCATACGGAAGAGGGATTCATACAGACCCATTTCCACTACTTGTCCTTCTGATTCGCCATTTGCCTCACGGTTATAGAGAGCGCTTACAGCAGCGAACGCCGCATATACACCTGTAATATAGTCAAGCAGAGAGTATGAAGGACTAACAGGAGGGCGATCAGGATAGCCCTGGATTGCTGTATGTCCGCTAAATGCCGTGCCCGGAGTCCCGAAGCCGGCTTTTTCTCGATATGGGCCTGTTTGTCCGTATCCGGAAACACGCACCATAATCAAGCGAGGATTGACTTTTTTCAGCTCTTCATAGCCTAAATTCCACTTTTCTAATGTACCTGGACGAAAATTCTCAATAAGAAGGTCTACCTGACTAATTAATTTTTTAAAGATTTCTCGCCCCTCATCTGTACGAATATCTAACGTAACCGACTTCTTATTGCGCGCTAACCCCGGCCATCTCAAAGGCTCTGTTCCCTTCCATGGTCCGACCGTCCGGAGTGTGTCCCCTTTCCCAGGCAGCTCCACCTTGGTCACTTCCGCTCCTAAATCTGCTAATAAGGTTGCCCCGAAAGGAGCAGCGATCATTGTTGAGATATCTAAGATTTGCACACCTGTTAAAGGTCCGTAATTTTGTTTAAACATTGTTTTCCCCTCCTATAAAACTAGTTCTCTTCTTTTTTTAATAATTCCCCAAGACATGGTCCCGGATATGTTGAAGGTGAATAAGAGTAGCTTTAACAGCCGCTGAAGCATTGCGATCTTTTACTGCCGCTAAAATAGCCCGATGCTCTGCTAAAGATTGAAGGTAACGTTCTTGTGAACGTAACGTTTGCTTTCGAACCTGGCGGCTCATATTTAATTTCGTTTCCATCATCGAGACAAACACAAAGTTTTGCGTAGCTTCCGCTAAAGCTAAATGAAAACTGCTGTCTGCTTCAACCATTTCATCAGGTTGTTTTAGTTTTTCTTCCATTTTCAATAAGACCCGTTCCATCTTTTCGATGTTTTCTTCGGTAGCTCTTTGACTGGCTAATTCTGCAATTTTTGGTTCAAGCGTCTCTCTTGCCTCCAAAAAGTAAATGATGGCCGTCTTTTCAAGCATGTCTACTGTATTAAAACGATACTCCAACGTCATATTCTGGTCGGCCTGCTGAATAAATCTTCCTCCTCCAGGCTTTGAAACGATGAGCCCTTCTGCCTCTAACACTCGGCATGCTTCCCGTAATGAGGTGCGGCTGCAGCCTAAAGTTTGGGCCAGCTCACGCTCACCTGGTAAACGATCACCTGGTTTTAACTTCCCGCCCTCTATTAATTGTCTAATTTGCACCACTATTTTTTCGTATATTCTTTCGTTACGTACGCCTAAAAACATTTCATTATTCATAAGCAGACCTCCTATCCAACTGGTCTATTGGACTATTGGTTAGTCCGGTTAATTTGAAGTATAGTCAGATAAATCTGAACCGTCAAGATATTTATTTACTTTTTTACTGAATGAATTTTACTTATACCTGCTTTAACATATCGAGAGAAACGAAAAAGAGAAGTCTAATATTTTTAAAGAAAACTCGCTGATTGGCGAGCCCTGCCCTTGGGCGAAGACAGAGGC
>NZ_SCFM01000109.1 GCF_004138295.1 Ectobacillus funiculus
TATGGTGTACCGGCGGTATTATATAGCCGTTTAATCACAGGTGTTCTTGCGGTTGTTATTGCTTATGTTGCAAGTTTTGGAATGTATCAACAATAAGCCTATATCTATTTTATAAGTATTGAGAATATCAGTAAAATTTGATATTGCATAATATTACAAAAAAATGGAGGAACTAACATGTATAAAAGTATTGTAAAAGAAATTGGGGCACTAGCTTTATCATTCGAAGAGGAAAAAATTGTGGTTTTATTTGGTCCTCAAGCGACGCAAGAGTTAAAAGAAATAGCGGTTATCCATGAGTTAGAAGGAAACGGTTCGGAAGAACCGATTAAAGAAGGCGGAACGCTCCAAATTGATGATCAACAATTTACAATTACAGCTGTAGGGTCTGCAGCAAATAATAATTTAAAGGAACTTGGTCATATTTCAATCTATTTCTCGGAGCCGGCTGAACAAGTTCTCCCAGGAGCTGTATTTGCTAGCCCGCACGTACTTCCAAAGTTTAAAGAAGGCAGTATAATTGAATTTAAGGGTTAGTGTAACAAGGCCCTCTAGAAGTGAGATATTAGAGAAAATGAAAGAGGGTGTATTAATGTGTCTTCTTTTGAGGATAGAAGAATACTCGTCAAAATTGCTCATATGTACTACGAAGAGGGGGCTACCCAATCGCAGATTGCGGATGAAATTGGAGTAAGTCGTTCCCTTATCTCTAAGTACCTTGCCAAAGCTAAAGATCTTGGTATTGTTGAAATTATTATTCATGATGACACCATTCATCCTTTTAGGCAGCTAGAAGGAAAGCTCGAACGATTGTATGGTTTACGTGAAGTGGTATGTATCCCGAATCTCGGGAATGAGTCATCCAAAAGCCGACTGGGAGCTGCAGCGACTAAATACCTATTAAGGGTAATTCGAGATGGACAAACCATCGGAGTTTCGGCTGGAACGACTCTACATGAGGTAGCCGAGGCTATGTCCACGAATCAGCAGTATCCATCTGTTACCTTTGTTCCACTAGTTGGAGGGATGGGAAATGAGAGGGTAGATATCCATGCAAACCATATTGTCGCAAAGCTAGCCGAGAGTATGCAAGCTCAATACAAGCTCCTTCATGCTCCGGTAATGGTGGATTCTAAAGAAGCGAAAGAAATATTTATGAGACAAACTTCCATTCAAGATGTTTTCAACTTAGCTACTCAATCCAATATAGCAATTGTAGGGATTGGGGGAACACCAGAGCACTCAACCATGGTACAGTCTTACTTAGGGAAGGAACATCAGGAGCATTTTGACCATACAGATATAGTTGGAGATATTTGTTACAATTTCATTGATAAGAATGGACGGACCGCCCATAGTTCGTGGAATGAAAAAGTTATTACGTTGGAATTAGAGAAACTAAAAGAAATTCCCCTTATCATTGGAGTGGCTTGTGGATTAGAAAAGGTACAAGCAATAAAAGCAGCATTGGAAGGTAGATTGGTTCATGTACTAGTTACAGATGAACAAACAGCCAAGGCTTTGTTGGACCAAGTCTAAAAGTAGTTCGGGACGAGATATTTATACAGTCGTCCCGTTATTTTTTTGCACTTTAAGAAAATATAAATTTCTAGCTGGAAGACAATTCGACGTAGTGAGAAATTGTAGGAACAAAGTATAAGTGCAACTACGCCTCTGTCGTCGCCCAAGGGCAGGGCTCGCCAATCGGCGAGTTTTCTTTACACTTTAAGAAAGTATAAATTTCTAGCTAGAAGACCATTCGACATAGTTGGAAATTTTAGGAACAAAGTATAAGTGCAACTACGCCTCTGTCTTCACCCAAGGGCAGGGCTCGCCAATCGGCGAGTTTTCTTTAAAAATAAAGAAGAATTCAAGTTGCAGATATTACAGCTTCTGGTGATATTGAATTTGGCATTATCGAATAGGGGGAAAGAAAGTGAAAGTAGCTATTGCATCTGACCATGGCGGTATAATTATTCGTAAAGAAATAATTTCCTTGATGGAAGACATGAATATCGATTATATAGATTTAGGCTGTGAATGCGACACATCTGTTGATTATCCAGATTATGCGATTCCAGTAGCTGAAAAAGTAGCAAATGGTGAAGTAGAACGTGGTATTCTGATTTGTGGTACAGGAATTGGAATGAGCATTGCAGCAAACAAAGTAAAGGGAGTTCGCTGTGCACTTGTGCATGATACGTTTAGCGCTAGAGCAACAAGAGAACATAACGATACTAATATATTAGCGATGGGAGAGCGCGTGATCGGTCCTGGTTTAGCTCGTGATATTGCAAAAGTATGGTTAACAACTCCTTTTGCAGGTGGTAGACATGCAACACGAGTTAACAAAGTCAAAGTATATGAAATGACTCATAAATAGAGTGGTATTATCCTTCCTGTGTATACAGCTGTATTGGATAATTATATTATCTGTTGTGAGTAGAAAGCTTTGCACTTTAATACGGCGAAGGAGCTTTCCTTTATGGCATTATCATAGCAGTTTCCTTTACGGGATATGCTTGTGGTAATGCTGTTTTTTTGTCATACATCTGAGATTCCTTAGAGGTATAGATACTTCCATGATCAGAGTGAAGAATGAAAACCGTGGCATCACGCTTACGTATCGCCTGTTTGAGCGTGTCAAAAGTGAGTCGGACAAAGGTGAATTCGCTTTTGACATAGCTGAGAAATTCAAGGCCGTAGGCATCTGTAATGGTGAAGAGGGGGAAGGCACAACCTCCAAATAGGGGATGCGTTGCAGTTGTAAACCAATTTTGATTCGATGAAGTTGCTTCAAATTCTCTTTAGGGAGAGTTAGGAGATACAACCGGATCCGCTCCTGCTTGCTATATATTTTTTCTTCCACTAGCCCTTAGATAATAGTCCATACGTTCTTATCATTCGTAATCCTACATGGAACTCCAATCGTCTGACAGGCGCTCAGACTGTTATCACAAAGTTTGATTTCCACTCCATTTGATCTCCGCTAGGTAATATACTCTTGTGATCAAAACAAACCTCCCTTGGTTCGTCTATTTAGTGTGCGAATCAAAGGAGGTTTTTTCATGCTCTATTATTAAGGCTCACTTTACTTTAGAGTACAGGGGACTCTGTGTCTACCTTCTAGAAGAGATCATATCACTCCTTAATGCATGTTTAACATATTTCTCTAGCTGTTTGGATTACCTCATAAACAGTCCTTTCCTTTCCATTCTGTGCTACGACATCATTAGCGTTATTATCCACTCCAATTAGTTGTTTTGTGTCTATATTTATTCCACTCTCTTTAGGGTTCCACCTGATCAAAGACTGTTTTTCAATATCCACTCGTTCTTTTCTAGATGTTATGGGTCATCATTACCGCTGAAATAGCAGGAGTAATCAAGCATATTGACCGTAATAATAATCCTTTTTATTCCCTCTCTGATCTTTTCCTTGTTCTTTATATTATTTCACAAATTTTATTGACAACCCTTTCATTTCGTTTTATTATAAGCACATGGCAGTAACAAATGATAAACACCATGTCATATGTTAAATAAATTCATCTTTTGTTACTTTCTATAAAAAAAGTTAACATTATCTTTTTAATGTTAATCAATTGAACAAAAGTTACGTTTCGGGTTATCTGGTATGAGAAGTGCTAGTGATAACTTGATAGAGGCAGGTTATGTAACTGGGTTCCAATTTATAAATGGTTTTATTTTCTACTTTTATATAAAAGTAATTAACATTAAAAATTTTCAGAATTTTTTAAGAGGAGGATTTAACAATGTCAATTTATCAACAGCTTTTAGAAAGAGAACGTGCGAACGAGCCAATTAAAGTGGGTGTTATCGGTGCCGGACAAATGGGATTTGGGATGATCGCTCAAATTTCTAGTATTCCAGGCATGGCAGTAACAGGAATTAGTGATATTAATGTTGAGGCTGCCCAAAGAGCTGCAGATTACTATAATTCAAAAGCAGCTAAGAAAGAGCAGATTATTGTAACAAATGATTTCCGTCAAGTAATTCAAGCTTCTAATGTGGAAGTAATTGTCGATGCTACAGGTGTTCCAGAAGTAGGAGCAAACATTTCCCTTGAAGCATTAAGATCTAAAAAGCACCTTGTTTTATTAAATGTTGAAGTGGACATCACAATTGGTTCTATTATGCATCAGTTGTTTGACAATGCTGGGTTGGTATACACAGGTTCAGCAGGTGATGAGCCAGCAGCAACACTTGAGTTATTTGAATTTGCAAAGACAATGGGCATGGAAGTACTCGTTGCCGGTAAAGGAAAGAACAATAAATTGCGTACCACAGCAAATCCTGATACTGCAAAAGAAGAGGCAATGAGGAACAAAATGTCTCCTAAGATGCTTGCTGCTTTCCAAGATGGTACAAAAACAATGGCTGAAATGAATCTATTGTCTAACGCGATTGGATTTGTTCCCGATGTAGTGGGAATGCACGGAATCGCCGGAGATCTTGATTCCGTTGTGAAAGATCTAGATCTTAAGGGAAATGGCGGGGTATTAAGTCAATTTGGAGTAGTTGAATATGTAGATGGTCTTGCTCCTGGGGTGTTTGTCATTGTAAAAGGCCAAAACGAAGGTGTAGCACATGAATTGAACTATTTGTTGAAAAAAGGTGAAAGAGATCACCATATCCTATATCGTCCATATCATTTGGCAAGTCTAGAAACACCAATTACCATTGCAAAAGCGGTTTTACAGCATGAATCATCCATTCACCCTTTAGGCGCACCTATTTCTGAAACTGTTACCGTTGCAAAACGTGACATTAAAGCTGGGGAAACGTTAGACGGTATCGGAGGTTATTCTGTACGCGGCGTTCTTGAAACGCATCAGGACATGAAGCGAAACGGCCATATCCCGATCGGTTTAATCAGTGGTAACGTTGTAGCTAAGAAAGACATCCGCCAAGGTCAGTTCCTAACAACCGATGATGTAGAGTTAGACACTAATACAACAGTTTGGAAACTAAGAGCGCTTCAGGATCGTTTATTCCCTGTACAAGATTTGCGCGAAATAACACTTTAATAGTAGCGTCATTTAAGGATTAATTTAATTTGTAGATGGTGTGTTGCAAAACTCATAGCTTTAAAAAGGTTTACAAGAGTTTTGCAGCACTGCCTTTATGCTAAGAGAGCAACTGGAGACAATACCGTTCTTTTTTAAGGAAATTGCCATTATTTTATGTGTTTTGTTGATTATTTAATAACATCTTTAGTGTAGCGGGAAGGAGTGTTGGGTTCGATGGAATGGATTCAATGGTTTGGAGAACACTTTATC
>NZ_SCFM01000011.1 GCF_004138295.1 Ectobacillus funiculus
CCAAATGCTCCGCATAAAGCAATCGTTAGAAATACAAATGATAATACAATGCTTGTACTTGCCACATAGCTGCTAATCATCATGGCAATCGCACTTACTGTTAAACATACCGCGACATGCCAGCGTCTTTCGTTCTTCTTGTCGGAATGATTTCCAACTAGAATCATTGCTACCATCGCGCACACGTACATAAGCCCTAAAATCCAGCCCATGTTTTGCATACTAAGACCTGTTTTCTCGGATAAGCCTTGCGAAATCGTTGGTAAAAACATGTTGATTCCGTAATAACCAACCATCCAGCAGAAGTATCCTGCAGATAAGATGAGCACATCACGATCCTTTAAAGCCTGAGCGAACGTGTAGTGTTTTACTTGCTGTTTTTCAAGGTTTTCTTTTGTTATCACATCAATTAACCATTGTTTCTCATCTTTGTTCAACCATTCTACATCTTCAATCTTGTCATCAAGATAGAAAAAACAGATGATCCCTAAGATCAT
>NZ_SCFM01000110.1 GCF_004138295.1 Ectobacillus funiculus
TCTTCGAAATTATCAAGTATGCAGGATTTTATGCAATGCCCGAATGGCGCGGGTTTTGGTCTCCCGATCCTTTGACAAGTCTCCCGACTTTTTGCATAAAATCTTGCATACTCTTAAGCATATTTTTTATTCTTCTACAGTTCGTTCTAAAGACTTCAATTTCAATGTTTTTCCTCTGCCACTTAGTTCAATTTCGTATCTGATTTTGGCGATATCTTTCCATTCTCCTTTTCCAAAAAACATTGGATTTAGAAGAAATACGCCTCTTTCTTGTTTAATTAATATGTCGTTTTTCTCCAAATAGTTAATAGCATTTGTAATTGACTGAGGTTTCATGTCTAGTTTTTCTGCTACAATTCTTTTGTAACCAGCATTCACGATTATTAGTTGACCTTTATCTGCGTAAGAAGTTGACTTGATTAATTCATATAAAACTTTACTAACCCATCCTTGTAATTCTGCTAAAAACATAATGTTGTCCAGATAGATTTTTATGTAGTCTGGTTCTTTACCATAATTCCACGTAATTGCACGAGATTGTTGTTTTATCTCTCCGTTTTCATCAGTTACCGTATTGCTCTCAATCATTGCTACCTTTGGCATTTATTCGCCTCCATTACCATTTAATGGTTTTATTTTAACCTAAATAAAAGTTGCTATCAACTCTTTATTTAGGTTGTTTTAAACTCTTTTAAAGAGTTTGTTTTAACTATTCGTTTCCGAATAAAATAACTCAAATTTACAGTTAAAATTAACTCAAATGTGAGTTAAACAATTATTTAACATGATTAAATAATTAACCTATATGTGAGTTAAAAATAACTCACATTTGAGTTAAAAATAACTCACATTTGAGTTAAAAATATAACCCTATAAATCTACTTAAACCCTTGATATTACTGGTTTTTACCTAAAAAAACAGCACTGCTTGTCTTCTTTTATATATTATATAGGGGTAGATTTTAAGGTTTTTTTCCTTTTAGAAAGGGCTCTCCACTACACAAGGGTCGGGTAGTATTTTTTTGTCCTTCGGAACGCTTTCGCTCAAAAAAATCTCCACCCTTTTGCCCTTGTGTAGTGGAGTTCGGCACGTTTGGTGACTCTGCCAAGCCGACGGACCCAAAAGCAAGAATTAGGCTATCGGCTTGAACAAGCAATTATACGTGCCGAACCGCCCAGATCATCCGTCCATTGTATTACTCTTACTCCATATATTTACACGCTGATATGGTGGCTCTGCCCCCATACCCCCGGCCAGCACTCTTCCCCAAAAGCAAGGGGGAAAAGAAGAAGAGAGTGTACAAATTTTTGTACACCTCGATTTTAAGCTTCACCCGAAATCGGGTGAAGCTCTCGGCATAGCCGAGCAGGTGGACAGCACGTCCACACCCCGCAGGGCACACGGATATTGTTGCGATAGCTGACAATATTAGAGTGTGTTCTGAAATTGACATCCAATTTGTTCTCATGCCATAATGAGGTGGAAAAATTTAGGGGTGGTGGGGTGCTTGAGTTACTCTATTTTTAGGGTCAAAGGCATAAAAACAACAGGGGATTTGAGGGGCATTGGAAAGCATAATGATGAACGTGTTTCGCACACAAATCAGGATATTGATAGGACAAGATCGGGTGAAAATATCGAACTTGTAAAATGTGATGGCTCGTATCTGAAGAAATTCAGCGAAATAACAAGTGAGATGAAGGCAGAACATGAAGAGCGGATGAAAACTATACGTTCTGATAGACGGAAAACATTTGACCAAGCAATCAATAGTGCGAAAAATGATGTGGCTGCTGAATTTCTTTTTACAAGTGATGATGTATTTTTCTGTGATAAATCAAGAGAAGAAATTGAAGCCTGGGCAAATAAGTCTTTGGAATTTCTAGAAAAAGATATTGGTATTACAAAAGATAAAATCATTCATGCGGTGATACATATGGACGAAGCAACCCCTCATCTGCATGTAGTTGCTGTTCCGTTAACACGTGATTATGATGGCCGGAGGAAAGCGGAGGTACTACAAATTAGTCGTAATAAGTTTATTCCCACAAAAGAGGATCTGGCACGTCTTCAGGACGTCTACAATGAACGGATGAACGAAAGGGGCTATAACCTGCAGAGGGGAACTACAAAGGATATCAAGCATGTGACGGTAAGTGAGTTTAAAGAGCAGACTCAATACCATGAGCACAAACTTGAAAGATTACAGGCGCAAGCCATAGAAGTGAAAAATTTAGCTGAAAAGCTAATGAAAGATATGGAAGTTGTGCCGAGGATAGATAGTATTCGTGTACGCCCAGAAGTTGTACTGGAACGACAAGGGCTTAAGAAGGTCGAGAAAGTCACAGAAAGGGTCATTTTAGAGCCGAGAGACTATGAAGCTATAAAAACCCTTGCGAGAGCTTCAGACGTGCTTAAAACGCAAAATAAACAGCTTAAAACAGACAATGACCTTCTAAAGGTACAAAAACAAACTTTGCAAACCGAAATTGAACAGTTAAAGAAAGAGAATAAAGAACTGAAGAAAGAAAATGATCTTTTAAGAAGAACGGCGGAAAAGGTTAAGGAATTTTATAAGGAAAAAGTTCCCGAACTTGCTTTTGCGTTTGGCTATCTCAAAGCTCGTATTCTAGATGCATTAAAAGAAAAGCCGTTAACGAAGTATTTTGATAAAGATGAACTTGAGGGTGCTCAAAGATTCTTAGCGAGTAAACAAAACCAAATTGAAAAAGAGAAACTAGAAAAGCAACAAACTCGCAGGCGGGATCGGGACTCTGGATTAGAGCGATAGAGAAACTAGAGGAGAGCACTAAGCGGTTTATGCCGCGAAAGTCGCTTTATGATGAGAAACCCTTGCATTACACTCCGAAGGTCATGGGGGCGGAAGCGTTTTTTTTCCGTCCCTATGTCCTTTGGGGTGCAGGGGTAGAGGCTCGTTGTAAAGGGAACCGTGGAATAAATAGCGTACTTTAGGTTCTAATCATAGCGTATTACTGGCGTTGTAAAATGGCGAGTATACGCCAGTATATGCTGTGAGTATTCCAAAAATTTTTAGGACACTAGGGACACGAAGGACATTTATAACGCAGGACTAAACAACGTGGACGTCCTAAACAGGATTTTTTAGATTGATAACGAATACCTTCATGGATTCAAAAAAGGGAGGGATAAAAGTGTTACAGCTAGTCCCGAAAGAGAAGACATACTCCAGTTCAATGTTTGCTGAAAAATTAGGAGTGAATCAATCTACCCTTAGAAATTACAAGACGGCTTTTAGTAAAGCAGGTGTCTTTTTTTCAAAAGAGAATGGAAAAACGGCTTATACAGAACAGCATTTTGAAATGTTTCAGACAATGTTGAAATTATATGAACAAGGTCAAGGAACGATAGTAGAATGTGTCCAGGCTGTCCTTAAAAACGTCCAATCTGTCCAGGCGGATGAAGGACAGTTACAGGACGTCCTAAAACAACTGGAACAACAAGGACAGCAATTAGAACAGCACGAAAAACAAATCGAAGCTATGAAAAAATATATTGATACTAAGTTAGAAGAGCGAGATCGTCAACTTATAGAAGTTGTAAGGGACACACAAGAGATAAAAGCAGCGCAGCAAAAAAGGAGTTTCTGGCAGAGGCTAAAATGGTTCTTTCTAGGCAAATAAAAACGCCCCCAAGACAGGGCGTTTTTATTTTGCTTTATATTAGTTGACATAAAATCCGTTATTGGTAGTCAATATATGTATGTAGTGTATTTAGCATTAGCACCGAGAACTCTGGCTGGTTGCTATTCAGGAAGCGCGAGTCAATTACGACGAGCCATTTGCTCTATACCGTCAACAATTAATTTGTACAGTTGGTGCGGCAGGTCATGTCCCATGCCATCAACCAACATTAGCTTGGCACCCGGGATGGCAGAAGCCGTGTCCTCGCCACATGCTGGGACAAATAAGGGATCGTCCATCCCATGAATCACAAGTGCTGGTACTTTTATGGTTGCCAGCCGCGGACGACGGTCACCGGAGACAGCGATAGCAGCAATTTGTCGTCCGACACTGCCTGGATCGTATGCTCGCTGGACCTCTTCCAGAATGAGCGACTGATAAGCATCCTCTTCAAACGGATAACCAGTCCCGGCAATGCGTTTGGCAAAGGAGAGATTATGAGCCAAAAATCCAGCTTCATCCTCAAATGGGTTCGGTGCCGGTTTAGTCATCATTACCATGACATCTGGGGCAGTTTGCGGCAGGGCAGGATTACCGGAACTGGACATAATGGATGTGAGTGATAAAACCCGTTCAGGGTACTCGCTGGCTACAATTTGGGCGATCATTCCGCCCATCGACCTGCCAATGAAATGTGCTCTGTCAATTGATAGAGTGTCAAGCAGTCCGATAGCGTCGCTGGCCATGTCATCGAGCGTGTAAGGGATGTCCGGTAGTTGTCCTGACATGAGAGAAGTCGCCAGTGCGTCAAAATCCAGCCTCGGATAATAGCTAAAGTGCGTCGAGCAACCTACGTCACGATTGTCAAAGCGGATTACGCGAAAGCCCCGCGCTGCTAATATCCTACAAAAAGAATCCGTCCATCGGATCATCTGGGTACCAAGCCCAGCGATTAGAATAATAGCCTCATCATTTTCGTTACCAAAACTGTCATAAGCTAATTCGACGCAGTTTACTTTCACAATATTCATATTACTCTCCTTTAATTAATTTTATATTGGGAGTTCTGCCACAAGTTTACGGTTTTCCAAAATACTTCCTCCTTTTCTATTTATTGTACCATCTAGAATAAGTGATTTTCTATCAGAATTTGGATGTATGGGATATTCGTGGTAGGTTAACATAAGTCCGCATTATCGGAAGTAAAATGGCGAGGGATTCCCTCGGGCATCCGCGCCAGCACTGGGTTTCTCGCAATCTTCGAAATTATCAAGTATGCAGGATTTTATGCAATGCCCGAATGGCGCGGGTTTTGGTCTCCCGATCCTTTGACAAGTCTCCCGACTTTTTGCATAAAATCTTGCATACTCTTAAGCATATTTTTTATTCTTCTACAGTTCG
>NZ_SCFM01000111.1 GCF_004138295.1 Ectobacillus funiculus
GGAACGGGTCTTGCATATTCCGATGACAAGTTATTTGTCGAGTATTTTGAGAGACAGCTTCGTTTAGTGAATGCGAAAACATTCCCAACGCCTGATGAGCAAGCGCAGATAAAAGGACTTGAGGATGACTTTATTGTAAAAGGCACAGCCGCAGTAACATGGAACTATTCCAACCAGTATGTTGGTTTTGCACAATTATCCAAATCAGCGCTTAGCCTGCATTTACCACCTGAACAAGCAAAAGAAAAAGCATTATTTTTAAGACCGAGCATGTTCTTCTCCGTTCCAAAGAGCTCTAAGTATAAAGAAGAAGCAGCGAAGTTTATTGACTTCTTTACAAACAATGTAGAAGCGAACAAGCTGATCAAGGGAGATCGCGGTGTACCGGTATCCTCTAAAGTAGCGGACGCTATCAAGCCTGAGCTAAGCGAAGAAGCAAAGAAAGTTTTTGAATATGTAGAACAAGCTTCGCAGCACGCAAGTGAAGCAGATCCGCCTGATCCGCTTGGAAGTGCGGAAGTAATGAAAGCGCTTAAGGATGTTTCTGATCAAATTTTATTCAAGAAAATCACACCTGAAGAGGGTGCGAAGAAATTTAGGGCACAAGCAAACGAAATTCTAGCGAGAAATAAGCAATAAAGACAACGGGAAAGAGTACGAATGCTATAGTACTTAAGGGTTTTCGTACTCTTCCTTATAAAATTAGAATTGATAGGCCGTAATTGCTTTTAATAGAAGCTGACTATTTTCTAGAATGGAGCTGAGAGAGATGAAATTTCGATCAATGAGCGAAAACATAGCCGGATATGCCTTTATTTCCCCATTTATCATCGGTTTTCTGGCATTTACAATCATCCCAATGGCTATTTCCCTATACTTGTCCTTTACGAACTACGATTTGTTTTCCACGCCAAAATGGATTGGCTTAGATAACTATATCGAAATGTTTACAGGGGATGAAAAGTTTTGGCACTCTTTACAGGTTACCTTCACTTATGTATTAGCAGGTGTTCCGCTGAGATTGGCTTTCGCATTATGTGTGGCAATGCTTCTCAATCGTGCTTCTAAAGGAGTTGGGATTTACCGTACACTCTTTTATCTTCCATCTATCATCGGAGGCAGCGTCGCTGTTGCGATCATGTGGCGTAATATTTTTGGGAATGATGGAACAATTAATGCTCTCTTATTCTTCATGGGAATTAATAAAAAGATTCTTTGGTATCAAGATCCAACAAGTGCACTATGGACATTAATTTTGCTTTCAATTTGGCAGTTTGGTTCGTCTATGTTGATTTTCCTAGCAGGCTTAAAAAATATTCCGCCAACATATTATGAGGCTGCCAGTGTGGATGGAGCAAATGGACTACAGCAATTCTTTAAAATTACGTTACCTCAATTAAGCCCAATTATTTTCTTTAATCTAGTAATGCAAACTATTTCAGCCTTTATGACATTTACTCCTGCCTACATTATTTCAAAGGGTGAGGGAGGTCCGCTTGATGGAACACTTCTCTATTCCCTGTATTTGTTCCAAAAAGCCTTTAACTTCTTCCAAATGGGATATGCCTCTGCCATGGCGTGGGTCATGTTGCTCATAGTCGGTTTACTCACATTAATTTTATTTAAAACATCATCTTATTGGGTTCATTATGAGTCAAAGGAGGATTAAAGACTATGAAACTAGTTCAAGAGACTACAAAAAGCGGAATTAGCGAGTCGATGACAGTCAAATCACCTAGATTTAAGCCAAAGAGAATAGTATACCACGCTCTTACGGGCGGGTTAGCGATTTTGATGCTTTATCCGATTATTTGGTTACTAATGAGTTCGTTTAAAGAAAGTTCACAGGTCTTTATCACTGCTCATTCTCTTATTCCACATCCATTCATTTTGAGCAACTATGTACAGGGATGGGAAGGAATTGCTGGTCAGTCCTTTGGTGTATTTATTAAAAACTCCTTAATCATAGTTGGATTATCTACGATCGGTGCTGTCATATCCTCCGCTTGTATCGCTTATGGATTTGCACGTATCCAATTTAAAGGGAAGGCATTCTGGTTTGCTTGTATGATGGTGACAATGATGCTCCCTCAAGAGGTAGTCATGATTCCGCAATATATTCTATTTTCAAAGATTGGCTGGCTGAATTCCTTTAAACCGATTGTTGTACCACAATTTTTTGGACATGCGTTTTTTATCTTCTTAATGGTT
Organism: Ectobacillus funiculus; assembly: GCF_004138295.1. GTDB lineage: Bacteria > Bacillota > Bacilli > Bacillales > Bacillaceae_G > Ectobacillus > Ectobacillus funiculus. Next base: position 2,212 of record NZ_SCFM01000111.1, read on the forward strand.
CAATTTATCCGTACGATTCCTGTAGAGCTAGATGAAGCCGCTAGAATTGACGGCTGCGGCAGATTTAGTATCTTTTTTAGAATCATTCTACCGCTCATTGTGCCGGCGTTAGCTACATCAGCGATTTTTTCCTTCTACTGGAAATGGGAAGATTTAATCAATCCAGTGCTGTATTTAAACAAAGCGGAAATGTACCCAGTATCGTTGGCATTAAAGCTGTTTTTAGATACGGAAACCGCGTCAAACTGGGGTGCTATGTTTGCGATGTCCGTTGTATCCTTACTTCCGGTTGTACTTATCTTCTTCTTATTCCAAAAGTATATTGTCGAGGGAATTAGCACGAGCGGATTAAAGTAATGGAGAGGAGAACTATCATGCCCGCACTTGTATACGATGAGAACGAACTTCTAACAGTTTTTGATCGTATTGTTCACCGTACCTTCCAAATGGATTTTAATTGGGATTGGCCGGGAGGGGTTGCGTTCTACGGTGTTGCTGAAGCATACGAGGCAACAGGGAAAAGTGAGTATATTGAGCTTTTAAGAAATTGGGTTGATGAAAAATTAGAGGATGGTCTTCCGAAACTTTCAGTGAACGGAGTGTCAATCGGTCACGCACTTTTATCGCTCTACCAAGCTACAGACGATGAGAAATATATGAATGCTGCTACGAAGATGGCTGAATTTTTGCAGAACGATGCAGATCGCTTTGCAGACGGAATTTTCCAGCACACGGTAAATTCAGAAACGTATATCTTTCCTGAACAAGCATGGGTAGACACTATGATGATGGCTGGGTTGTTTTTACTGCGAATGGGAAAATTTCTAGGGAGAGAGGATTTCTTTGAAGATGGATTAAAGCAATATCATGGTCACGAAAACTTCCTCCAGGATGCAGCTACTGACCTATACTATCATGGGTGGGATAATCTTGCACAAAATCATATGTCGGGTGTTTTTTGGGCACGCGGGAACGGGTGGGCTGCCTTAACGATGGCAAAGGCCTTGGAACTTGTTGAAGTGACCCATCCCTCCTACATGATCATCGATGGGTCACTGCGGGACCAATTAAGCGCATTAGTTCGATTACAAGCTGATACCGGTCTATGGCATACAGTGGTGGACAATCCAGAATCGTATCCCGAGGTCTCGGGTTCGGCGGGAATTGCAACAGCCCTTCTTTCTAGGGGATCTTTGTATCATAAACAGGTTCAAAAATCGATTCATGGAGTTTTGGACCATATTACAGGGGACGGCAGGGTAACGCACGTATCTGCGGGGACCGCAGTGATGCGTGATATGCAGGGATATATGGATGTGCCGTACAAACGAATTCAAGGCTGGGGACAAGGATTGACCCTCGCATTTTTGGCAAGCCTGTTGAAGGCGAATAAAAGGGTATTTGATTAAAGGTTACGAGAGAAAACGGATTGTTGAAATACATAGGCAATCCGTTTTGCTTTACACTGTAGGAAAGTATAAATTTCCAGTTAGAATCCAATTCGACGTAGTCGGAAATTTTAGGAATACAGTATAAGTAGGGCTGCGCCTCTGTCTTCACCCAAGGGCAGGGCTTGCCAATCGGCGAGTTTTCTTTATATACCGTCCTGTTGCTTTAAATTATCCAAATTGGAATAGGGTGAATGAATCAAATGGGAAATCAAAATGAACGAATTCAAGTCTTTTTGGCAGGGGATTCCACTGTCGCTAATTGCCCGGAGCACGAGGCGCCGATGGCTGGTTAGGGACAAGTGCTCGGTTCTTTTTTTACTGAGCAGGTCATTGTCCATAATGAAGCAAGGGGCGGGAGAAGCTCAAACAGTTTTATCATTTTCCGACATTCATCCCCCACTTCAAGCACGTGATGGGTGTAGCCCAGTGGTAAGTGGGGGATGAATGTCGGCTAGGCAATCGCCTAGCATATTTGGTGAATAGGGAAATGTAACTGGACAAACGTATGTTCTTTTAGTAATATGTAATTACCAAAATAAACCAGAAGGGAGAAGGAGGGAATGAAGAAGTGCTACTTTTCCAATCGAATCTATAAGCACACGGTCTCTCGCGATGTGAATCAGGAACTTTCTCATTCTCTCCAGCTATATAACCAAGCGATGCGAGCAGCCTATGCCTGGCAGACAAAACATCTGCGCACGGGGAACAAGCCGTATGAAGGCAGTCTTCATCTAGCAATTAAGAAACGATTCCAACTGGATGACTACTATACGAATAGCGCAGTCCAACAAGCAAACGCTCTTCGTACATCGCAAAAGGAATTACAGGTGTTGTATCTGAAACAGGTAGATGTTACCCTTCAATCCATTCAAAAGAAACTAAAAAACGAGCGCAGTAGGCTCACGACATTACGGAACATGAAGCAGTCGATTATGGCTGGAAAACCGAAGCTGTACAAACGAATGGGATATCAGATGCATCAAGCGGCCTCCGGTGCGGTATATGCGCTTCATCGTAAGAACGAGACACAGGTTTGGTTCTCCCTCTATCTGTTTGAACATCGGCATCTAGATAAAGAAATCAAACGTCTCAAGGCAAGAATCGGACAACTTCGGCATCGTCTCTTTCGGCAGGAACAGAAAAAGGAGAAACTAAGGAGAGATATTCCTTCCGCTTTGTTCGGCTCTCGTTCCTTCTTTCGTAAGCAATATACAATGTGTAAGGATCAAAAGAGTCATGCGGCGTGGAGACGTGCATTCCGTTACAAAAGAAACGCCAAGATGACCATCTCCGGACGGAAGGATGCGAAGTATGGGAACTTTGTGTTCCA
>NZ_SCFM01000112.1 GCF_004138295.1 Ectobacillus funiculus
CGTCGCGGGGTGGAGCAGTCTGGTAGCTCGTCGGGCTCATAACCCGAAGGTCGCAGGTTCAAATCCTGTCCCCGCAACCAAATGAATACATAATCAAATCCATCCCTTAGGACAATCTCCTAAGGGATTTTTTTGTTGGGGAATTTAATTTGTGATGAAAAAAGTGATGGGGACACGAGGGGGACATGGTTAGAAAATATGGGGACACAAGGGAGACATCTTCGAGATTTTCATGTACCCACGATTTTGTCAGGCCTTGCCTGACTCCACACCTTCGGTGGGGACAAAAATCCCTTATGCTCTTCTACCTCTCTTGAAAAACGACACTCAAAAATAAAAAGGATGCCTGAGCAATCCCCTTGTTACTTTTTACTAAGCAAAGAATGAAGCCAGAACCATACTCCTCTACTTTGTTCACTATTGGCTGCTAATTGTTTTTTTGTTTCTGCTATCTCTTTTAGCGCTTCTTTTAGCGCGATATCACGATTACTTTGCGTATCTAATGATTGGCGCTCCCTTCGGTCTTGCTCATCCATTCTCTGATTTAATTTTTCAAATCCTGATTGGATCATAAGCGCAAGTCCTTCTATTTTGCGCTCCAATTCCTGCATTTCTTGGCGCGTTATTAACTTATCTTTAGCGTCTGATACTGCCGTTTTTTCGTTAGCGCTGACCGCTAAAGCAGAGCCGCTATCCCTTGATACGACTATCTTAGCGGCTTCTTCATATGCTAACCCACCTTCACGAACAAGTGAAATAAAATGGCGCAGGTTTGCTACGTCGGAATCAAAGAAGCCGCGCTGCTGTCTTTCGTTTTTACTAAAGCGATACCCTGCTTCTTCTAGTTCCTTGCAATAACGGCGCAGTGTTGAAGGTTTCACCTGTAACATAGCTTCTAAGTCTTTCGATCCGTATACTCTCATTGGCGTGTTATTATCGCTCATTTTAGCGCTCACCTCACCAAAAGTATTCGTTATACTCATAGGGAGTCCCTTTGCAATGGCTGAAATTGTCGGTAATATGAGCCAATCCCTAAGGAATCCCTAAGGAATCCCTAAGGAATCCCTAAGGAATCCCTATAGCGGATACGATAACGATTCTAGGACGTTTTTTAAGCTAATATTGATTCCGAAGCCAGAATGGGAAGTGCGCATCTATACACCTTGCTACGCAGGTGTCCGATGCGTACTCGCTGACGCTCGACCGAAATTCAAACAAATGGTTTTTTATAAGATATGGAGTTTTCTTTTAACAGCCTTGCGGTTACAGACAGAAGGTATCTAACACATGATCCTTCTCTTCTTTATTAATCCCTATATACCGTAGGGTGATTTGTGGCGTGCTATGATTCAAAATATCCTGCAACATGGCCACATCTTTAGTCTGTTTGTAGAACCAATATCCGAATGTTTTTCGCATTGTATGAGTCCCTACAGCTTCCACAGATGCGAAGTTAGCTGCTTTTTGAAGCTGACGATAAGCTTGAATGGTCGAGATCGACTTGTCTCCCTTCCGTGAAGGAAAAAGCCAATTACTGTTTACCGATTGGGTATATTCATATACCTCTTCGTAGATCCCCGTAATGTTAATCATCCGCTCCTTTTTTGTCTTGCCCTCGCGGATCAAAAACTCTTTTCGCTTCTTTTTCTTTAGTCCGATAATAGTTTTAGTTTCTAGGTTGAGTAAATCCCCAATTCGTAAACCAGTATTAATGCCAATGAGAAACAGGATATAATCACGTTTCCCACAGTGTCTTCGTAATGCCCATTTCATATCCTCTAGTTGTTGCATATCCCGAATCGGCTGCACATCAATAAGATATTCGTTCTTACTCATTTTTTCTTCTCTCCTTTCTGAACTCAATAAAATCAATATTTTGAATGTATCCTTTTTTTGCTGAAAGTAAGGATAACAAGAAAAGCAAGGATAATAAAGGAATAAAGGGAGGATGAATGTAAACTTTTTTATAAAAGATTACATTCGATGTGAAAGGCAATTTTGAGGAATAGGTGGAATGAGGTCTACTATATTTCAGGGAAATATTCTATTGCTTTAAAGGTTAGCCTAAATAGCTGGGTAAAGGAACAATTCTCTAAAATTATTGGTCATGTTCTCTCGAGTTCGATAGAATAAGAAACAGCATCAGAAAATACCTGAAATAAAAGCAAAAAGGACACCTGATAGTTTTGCCGACCCTCAGTGTCCTTTTCTCCACAAACTACATATGAAAATCACAAACTACATATGAAAATCACATGCGAAAACTACATACGAAAGGCAAAATGCCATCCGTCACATATTATGCGCTCATTCTAGCATACCCCTATGCGATGGACAAGCCTTTTGTGTGCAGTTTTGCTTGCTTTTGTCGCTACTGCTGGAAGGGGAATCAATATGAACGAAAAAGCTGAAGAATATATTGGCCATCAGCCGAGACTCATCGAGGAATGGCATGAGTGCTACCTAAATGAACATAAAAAATTAGGATATGTGGCCACGTTGAAGATGCCGGAAGGACATCAACGTTTCTGGGGGCTCAATGATATAGAAAATCTTTTGGTATATAGCAAGAAACATCAAAAATCAGATGTTTATCTATCCTTAAATGGCTTTGCTTACGGAGACCGGAGTGTTAGCTCTCTGATGCAGGGGCGTAATATAGGAATCGATGTTGATCCACCTAAATTAGGTCTTGCAGTCAAAGACGCTGTAGAAAAGTTAAAACAATATGTAATGCAAGGCAGAATCCCAAATCCAAACCTAATTATTTATAGTGGTGGTGGAATTCAGCCGATTTATACGATTGCTGGTGGTGCCAGTCCGAAAATGGGTTATCTCATGCACTATATCACCATTCAATACATTTCTTTGTTGCGTAAGATTGGCAGTGACCCAGCAGCATCAGACCTAGCACGTATGCTTCGAATGCCAGGTACAGTAAATACAAAGTATGGTGTAGAAGTAAAAGTAGAGATTTGGCGGCAACTAGAATACAGCTTGCAAGACCTATATGAATTCTGTACGCCAATAGAACAGGCTCAGAAGCGCGGAAAACGGCGTAAGGGTAGTATAGCGGTATTCACTGGTAAAGAGGGCGTAAAGACGCTCTATAGTCTTAATGCGGCCCGTGTGAGCGATTTGCAGAAGTTAGTAGAGATTAGGGGTGGGGATCTAACCTGCTGCCGTAACACATTCATTTACATCTATAGCTTTACTGTATGTTTGTTTTTAAAAAGCCGCGTTGATACAGGGGACTTTATCCAGCCGATACTAGAGCAGATTTACTCTAGAACTGATAAGCCAATGAAGAAAAGTGAGATCAACGCCACAATAAAAAGTGCCTGTGATGATGCTATTGAATTCATGGAAGCTTTCACCGCAAATGAATTCAGCATGAGAGGGCTTCCGCGTACTCTAATAAAGCCGATGAAGAATGAAACAGTCATTGATAAGCTAGGCATTACGGCCGATGAAATGAAGGCTATGCGCACGATTATAAGCGCTACAGTAAAGCGGGAACGAAATACAGAGAGCAAGCGTAATAAACGCCGTGAAATTGGAATGCGTCCAATGGCTGAGTATAATGAGGAGCGTAAGGAACAAAGGGAAGATAAGCTATGGCAGTTACAACAGGCAATAGAACGATACCCGAATCTATCGAATAGAAAGTTAGCTGCGTTATTAGCAGTTTCAGAAGGGTATATCCGTAAGTTGAAAAAGAAAATATAAAGTGCGTACTCATGTGTCCCTTTAAACAATATATATGGACTGGCTTTTGTTCCTTGGTCTGTCCATTAAACAATACATAGGTGTTTTTCTTTTTTCTTTTAGGGGCCGGAGCCCACAGCGGGAGGCGCAGGGCAGGTGTCTACCTGACCGTGTTATTTTCTGTGGGCTTTATGTTGCTTTTTTAGACTCTCTATTCTTTGTACTACGCTATTTTTTTGCTATCAGGCACTAGTCTTGGGCTTTTGAAGAGACTATTTGTGTCTTTTAAGAGCTAGTAGGGATTTAAGATGTTGGTACGAGAAGTATTAGAGCTAACGTTGCAGCCCGAAATGAACATCCAGCAGATAGCGAAACATATTGATGGCTTAGGGAAAAAAAGATTATGTAAAGCTTTAGCTCAAGCTGGTTGTGTACCACTTTGGAAGTGGAAAGAAAGGGTGGCACTTTATAGGGGATATTCTAGAGAATCTGGATAAAAGCATCCTCGATCTTGTTGTAAAAGGGGTAGTAATTATTAAGCGAAAAAGAAACATTAACATTATTCCTTAAATTCCCTAAAAAATAAAGGTTGTAGAAAGTAAAATAACATGTTATATTATTAATCCGTCGCTGATGAGCTATATAAACTAGCGGTTGGGAAAAGTTAAGTAAAGCAAAAGTGCATTTACAAAACTAAATATTATGCTATAATAATAAAAGTTGAGAAAATGATAGATAGTTCTTTGAAAACTGAACAAAACACAAAACGTCAATGT
>NZ_SCFM01000113.1 GCF_004138295.1 Ectobacillus funiculus
TATCGTGGGTGCGTAAACGCATTCACTGTATTCCAAAGCAATTTCGTTTTGCTTGTTTTCATGTAATCCTTAATCATCGCAACGATTGGATCAAGAGCATCATATGTTTCCTTTAATGTATTTCCTTCAGGCGCGATATCAGAATCATGGAAGCAGAAGAAAGGCACATTCAGCTTTTCAAACAATTCAAATGCCGCTTCTACACGCGCTTTTGCTAAATCTAAGCCCTTATAATGATCCCAAGGACGAATCATCGTTCCTGCACCGAATGGATCTGTTCCATCAGCAGCGAATGTGTGCCAATACGCAACAGAAAAGCGCAGAATTTCCTCCATTGTTTTACCATTAATTTTCTCTTCTGGATTGTAATATTTAAATGAAAGTGGATTTTTTGATGTTGGACCTTCAAACTGGATTTGGTTAATATTTTGGAAATAAGTCATTTGAAATTTCCTCCTCTTTTGTTTTCATGTTACAAATTCACGATTTTTTGTTGTTATCGCTTACAGTACACTAAAAATGAAACAACTATATTTCAAATTTCCTTCAGCTTTACAACTTATGAATTGATTATATCACCAAAAACTTTGTTTGTCTATCGGATGAACAAAGTTTATAATGATTATATAGAATCAATTTAGAAAAATAAAATCGTTATAGTGGCTGTACAGCTACTGTATAAAGAAGGGAACAGAAATCATCATGCAAATGATCTGGAATCAACAGTTAGTAAAAAAAGAAAATAAGTCAATTGTATTGAATCTCATTATGAACAATGCTCCTATTTCACGTGCTGATATCGCGCAAACATCCGGTTTAAACAAAGGAACAGTTTCATCATTAGTAGCAGAGTTGCTGGAGGAACAGTTAATTTATGAGTCTGGCCCAGGCGAATCCAGCGGGGGCAGACGCCCGGTCATGTTATTGTTTAATCAAGCTGCCGGCTATTCCATTGGACTCGACCTGGGTGTCAACTATATTCTTGGAGTCTTAACCGATCTTCACGGAAACATTGTGACTACCAAAAATGAAAAGTATACAAATATATCCTTTGACGATACTCTTAATCGTGTGAAAAATGTTATTTCCTTTTTAATCGATGCTGCTCCCCTCTCTCCCTATGGAATCGTCGGAATCGGAATTGGTGCACCGGGAATTTTGAATAAGGAAGGAGATATTTTGCTTGCTCCCAATCTTGGATGGAAAAACGTTTCGCTAACAGCAGCACTTGAAACAACATTCAATATACCTGTTATTGTCGAAAACGAAGCAAATGCCGGTGCTTACGGCGAGAAAAAGTTTGGACTCGGACAGCCCTTTGATGATCTCATTTATGTAAGTGCAGGGATTGGGATCGGAACAGGCATTATTATTAACGGTGAATTATATAAGGGAATTAATGGTTACTCAGGCGAGTTCGGGCATATGACAATTGACAAAAACGGAATGCAGTGCCGATGCGGAAATAAGGGCTGCTGGGAGCTGTATGCATCTGAACAATCCCTGTTGTCAAAAGCAAATGAAATGAACTTGGGAATAATGAATGATGTCAATTTAGGCGAAATACTATTACTGGCACAAAATGGGGAGCAAGCAGCCATTCAACTACTAAAGGAGGTTGGCCAAAATCTTGGCTTGGGGATTATTAATATTATCCATGCCTTTAATCCGCAGCAAATTATCATTGGAAATCGCCTTGCAGCAGCAAGACAATGGATTGAGCCTCAAGTTCGGAATGTGATAGACAAATTTACATTGTCTTTTCATCAAACGGATATTAAAGTGAGTTTCTCAAATTTATCCCTGCCCTCTTCTGCCTTGGGAGTTGCAGCTTTTTCAACTGAAGCATTTCTTAAGTCAAAACTGCAAATGCAATAATGAGTTTATTTTTGGGTTAATAACAATACTAACGCATAAAGACTGCCGTGAAATTCAGCGGCAGTCTTTATTTTCCCCTATATTTTACAGTATATTATGCTGATTTGCCCCAAGCTGTCTCCATTTCCTCTAAGGTCTTCCCTTTCGTCTCAGGGACAAGCTTCCAAACAAATACAGCTGACAGTACGCTCATTAGACCATAGAAACCATAGGTTAAGCCACCGCTATACTCCATCATCATTGGATAAGTAGATGAAATTAAATAGTTAGCAGCCCATTGTGCAGCTACGGCAATAGCCACAGCTTGTCCACGAATTTTATTAGGGAAGATTTCAGAGATCAATACCCAACAGATTGGTCCCCATGACATCATGAATGAAGCTGTATATATAATAATGAATACTAAAGTACTAATCCCAATAATATTTGAAAAGGCCAGTCCTGCTACACCAAACATACCAATAGCCATACCGACAGAACCTGTTATTAACAATGGTTTACGTCCCCATCTATCTACAGTCACGATGGCAACAACCGTAAAGATAACATTGACTAATCCCATAACGATCGCCTGTAACATGGAAGCATCTTTTGCAGCTCCCATACTTTCAAAAATATGTGGCGCATAATATAAAGCAACATTGATACCAACAAACTGTTGGAATACAGAGAGAAGTACTCCAACAACAATCACTAATTTTCCGTAAGCAAATAGTTTTTCGGAAGAAACATTCATATTTATCGTTTGTTTAATTTCACTCAAAATTGATTTCGCCTCTGAAGGACTATTATTAATTTTAGTGAGAATTGCTAGAGCTTTATCATCTTGATTTTGTATTACTAAGTATCGAGGTGTTTCTGGCACGAAAAGTAAAAGTATGCCGAATAATAAAGCCGGAATAGCTCCCGAAGCAAACATATATCTCCAACCCACATCGTTTATCCATTCCAATGTCTGTCCATTAGCAATGCCCCAATTAACAAAGTAAACAACCAACATACCAAAAATGATCATAAATTGATTGAACGAAACCAACCGACCACGAATATCAGCAGGAGCAATTTCTCCTATATACATTGGACAAATTGCAGATGCCAAACCAACACCAATTCCACCTATGATTCGGTACACATTGAAGGCAAGCAACAAAGAGATCGTTGGTTCTCCTTTTGTGAAAAATAAAAACTCAGGATAAGAAGCCCCTAGAGCTGATACAATGAATAGTATAGCCGCTACCATAAGTGAATTTTTACGACCAAATTTTGAGGCGAAGTAGCCAGATAAGAATCCGCCAATGATACAACCTATTAATGCACTTGAAATTGTTGCTCCGTGCGCTAATGACCCTAACCCTAAGCTATCGATAAAATATATTCTTATTGATGCTTCTGCACCAGATATTACAGCTGTATCATAACCAAAGAGCAAACCGCCAATAGCAGCTACTAACGTAATTGAAAATATATAGAGTGAGTTTCGTTTTTGTTTCATAGTTTATTACAAACAGATTTTAGTAACCAAAAAGAACACTAATTTATAAAATTCAACAGCTGGCTTGCAAGTGATCATTTTCTAGCCATGCAGCATCGTTTTATTAATTATCTTTTACATTCCGTTATATAATTAAACATTGATAACGCTTTCCATCTTATTCTAATCATTATAGCGTTTTCAAAATAGCTTATTATTTATACGGTTAAAGATGGTTTTAAATAACCTGTTTCTTTTTGATGGACTATTCTAAAATCTGTCTGTATACTCCCTTCTATTTTGAATTTTTAAATTACTTACAGAAAAAATATAACTCAAATAATTACTCCAATCCGTCCTTAGTCCCCTTTAAAAGTAAAGGATTGAATCAAGCAGGAAAATAGATCAAGACCTGGTGGTTTTCCACATCTAAACATTTAGAGTATCCACCTCCAACGAGTTTCATTACTGTTATATAGTTAGTTCATATAAATTTACTACGTTTGTTAACAAGCATTGAAATCGTTCTCATATGGAGGATAACAACATCAGATTAGTTTATCTAATAGATAAATCTAATCTTTTTCCTTATCCCATATGAAAATATCTTATTTGTTGAGATTCTATCCAAAAAACGTGGGAATCGATTTCAAAACTCGTTTATATATAGGAATTTGAAAAAGGTAATGGAAATGAAAGCTGATAAGATTATTTCTTTTTTCAAATAGCCTACGTATTTAAAATTAAACTCCTATTTATAATGATCATGTTGCGTACTTCACAAAACTTACCCAGTATCACCTCTCTATCTAGCAATGATACTGGGTAATGAGAAGGCGTCGGAATAAAATACCATTCCAGCCCCCTTTTTATTTATTTGAGTGTCTGTTTCTGTTATACAGTTACAGTCGATAATGTTTCCAATAGGTACTGATTGACCACCGCTTTTAAACGTTCCTGACG
>NZ_SCFM01000114.1 GCF_004138295.1 Ectobacillus funiculus
TTGTTGCCGCTGTTATTGCCAAATAGGGAATCAACAGAATTCGGACGAAGCTTTCCATCCTTTGTCGCTTGCTCAATCGCCCCATAAATTGCTTCTTTAATAACGAGCTGATTTACGCCAACCGGTGTTTTTATTTTAAATGTTGGCATTCCTGTATCCTGACAAATAGGCGAAATATTATCATCCGCCATCTTAATATTATTTGTAATGGTATGAAGTGCCATTGCCGAACGAGTACCTGCACTTTCCTTCTCCTTTGCACGCTGAATGGCACGGCGGACATCCTTTGGCAGGTTCGTAGAAGTCTCAACGATTAACTTATACATGCTTTCTTGAAGCTTTTCCATTTCATTTCCCCCTGAATGAGAACGATATCTAAACATTTTCACGATTTGATTTATCCTATAACTGTTTCTTTTGCCGCTTTTATAGGCCGATAGACCGGCTCCCACATTGCGTTTCGAACCGCTTGCTTTATATCGGCATGTTTCATTCGTGCCACACCATCGGCAACTGCCGCTTTTGCCACTTCTATCGCAACGATTTCTGAAACGGCGCGAAGATTCTCGATTTGCGGAAGTAACGGCGCCCCCGGCTTGCTTACATCAATCATGCTTGTCACCGCTTTCGCCGCCGCCACAAACATGCCGTCAGTAATGATACTGGCACGGGACACGTTCGTTCCAAGCCCAAGTCCTGGGAAGATAAGAGCGTTATTCGATTGTCCGATTACATACACTGTTTTGTTATATGTTACGGGAGGGAACGGACTTCCTGTTGCCACTAGAGCTCGTCCCTCTGTCCACTGAATTAAATCAGCAGGCTTTGCCTCCGCCAACGGTGTTGGGTTGGACATAGGCAAAATTACCGGCCTTTCAACGTGTGCTGCCATTTCTTTCACAATATCTTCGGTGAACGCTCCCGCAACAGTTGAAGTTCCGATTAAAATAGTCGGATGCACTTGACGAACGACTTCAGCCAAGCCCGCTCCCGCGTTGCCTTCTTCGGCAGGACGTGCATACGGACGCTGGAAGTCATACAAGCCGTTCATATCATCTGCCAGCAAACCGTTCCGGTCAATGCACCAAAATCTGCGATTCGCCTCTTCCCATGAAAGCCCTTCGCGCACCATCGCATCGCGTACCTGATCGGCAATTCCGATACCAGCCGTACCTGCACCGAATACGACAACGCGATGTTCACGCAGCGGAATACCGGAAGCCTGCACTGCTGCCAGCACAGCAGCAAGCGATACGGCTCCTGTACCTTGTATATCATCATTGAATGTGCAAACCTTATCCCGATACTTCTCTAAAATGTTTCGTGCATTTTTGGAGCTAAAATCCTCCCAATGCAACAAGGCGTGAGGAAACATTCTTGACGCCGTGCTTACAAACTGCTCGATGAACGCATCATACCGCTCGTCCCGAACACGCGGATGGCGATTCCCAATATAGAACGGATTGTTTAGAAGTTCTTCACAATCTGTGCCCACATCTAAAATGACAGGCATCACACGACCAGGATCGATTCCAGCTGCTGCAGTATAAACAGCCAATTTGCCGATTGCGATATTAATACCACCAACGCCCCAGTCGCCGATTCCTAAAATCCCTTCCCCGTCAGTAATGACGATTAAATCGATATCTTCTACACTCGAGCTGAAATTTTTAAATGCCTGTTCCATACCGCTTACATCATTGATGGATAAATATACGCCGCGCGGCCGACGGTATTCGTTGCTGTAGCGCTGGATCGCCAGCCCGACCGTCGGTGTATAAACAATGGGAAGCATTTCAGACAAATGATCCGTCAGCACACGGTAAAATAAGACTTCGTTTCGGTCATGGAGCGCCGATATCGTTACATTTTTATGCAAATCGCTCGGCTGCGAGGAGAATTGTTCATAAGCGCGGCGCGCTTGCTCATCAAGCGTCAGCACCGCCGGCGGCAATAATCCTGTTAAACCCAGCTCCTCTCTCTCCTCCTGCGTGAATGCAACCCCTTTGTTCAACAAAGGGACAGCTAACAATTCCGCGCCGCGCAAAGCAGTTTCTACTTCCCCATTCGGAGTAACCGTGAATTTACACATATAATCCCTTCCTTTTTCAATTAAAATTCTGCTGTTGATCCCTGTACATATCCAGTAAGAAAAGCGGACAAGGCCCGCCTTTTATGGCAGCGTAGGGATGGCCGGAGTAAAAGGCGCTTTCCTTTTTGTGACGGAGATTCTTAGATAGCAACACCTAACCGGTGAAGCTAGACGTATCCCTTATATCAAGAAAAAAAGGGCTACTACGCCCTTTTTCTTAACATGTGCCAGTTTACTGTCTTTCGAAAAGAACTGCACCTGCAATACCTGGGTGTGTCATTTCGTAAGGATCCAAAATTAAATTGAGTTCTTCTTCCGATAATACGTCATATTGCAAGCATAGTTCGCGAATCGGCTTCCCGTTCAAGATCGCCTCTCTCGCTATGCGTGCAGCAACCTCATAACCGATATGAGGATTCACCGCTGTAATAAGGCCCGCACTCTTTTCCACATATTCCTTCATTCTTTCTTCGTTTGCTTTAATTCCCTTTAAGCAATAGTCTGTAAACGCACGGAATGCTTGATTCATAATACTGATGGATTGAAGCAAATTAAACACGAGAACAGGCTCCATAACATTCAATTCCAGCTGTCCTGCTTCAGATGCAAGGCAAATTGTATGATCATTTCCAATTACTTGGAACGCTACTTGATTAATAACCTCAGGCATGACCGGGTTGACTTTCCCAGGCATAATGGATGAGCCCGGCTGACGGGCAGGTAAAGTAATCTCGCCCAGTCCGGCGCGAGGACCAGAAGCCATCAATCGCAAGTCATTGGCAATTTTAGACATATTCATCATGCATACTTTGAGTGCAGCCGATACTTCCGTATAAGCGTCTGTATTTTGTGTTGCATCTACAAGGTGCTCTGCTCCAACAAGGGACAAGCCGCTAATGTCAGCAAGATACTCGACTACGCGTTCAATGTAGCGAGGATCTGCATTCAAACCAGTTCCCACTGCCGTTGCGCCCATATTCACCTCATATAAATGCTGGCGTGATTGTTTGATACGCTTTATATCACGGACAAGCACGCGGGAATACGCTTCGAACTCTTGACCTAAACGAATTGGTACAGCATCCTGCAGGTGCGTGCGGCCCATTTTGATAACATGGTCAAATTCCTTTGCTTTTTGTTCAAATACGTCTTGCATATACTCTATTGTGCTCAATAATTTCTCTAACATATTCAATGTTGCAATGTGAATCGCAGTCGGAAAAGCATCATTTGTAGACTGGGACATGTTCACATGACTGTTTGGACTGATATGGAAATAGTCTCCTCTTTCTTTTCCGATCAGCTCAAGCGCGCGATTGGCAATGACCTCATTCGCATTCATGTTTATCGATGTTCCTGCGCCTCCTTGAATTGGATCGACAATGAAATGATCGTGCCATTTGCCGTCAATGATTTCTTGAGCAGCCTGCACAATCGCCTTACCTGTCCCTTCGTACAGACGCTCTGTTTCCATATTGGCAAGAGCCGCCGCCTTTTTGACAATGGCTAAAGCCTTAATGAGTTCTTCATGAATGGTATATCCTGTGATCGGAAAGTTCTCCACAGCACGCAATGTTTGAATGCCATAATAAGCATCCACTGGCACCTCTTTTTCTCCTAAGAAATCCTTTTCAATCCGCATATTCGGTTTTTTTTCAGTTACTTCCATCGAATTCTCCTCCTATTTCTTATACAACTTTTGCGTCTTTAACGGAATCCACATAGCATCGTGCTTTATCTGTATTAAATTCATCCTCCCAAATGCTGACGTGATTGTTTGATTCCTCTTATATCACGGGCAAGCACGCGGGAATACGCTTCAAACCCTTCTCCTAAACGAATTGGTACAGCGTTCTGCAGGTGCACGCGACCCATTTCAATGACATAGTCAAATTCCTTTGCTTTTTATTCAAATACGTCTTGCATATATTCTATTGTGTCCCATAATTTCTCTAACATATTTCATGCTGCAATGTGAATCACAGTCAGAAAAACATCATTCGAATTCTTCTCCTAGTTTCTTATGCAACCTTTGAGTCTTTAACGGAATCCACATAACGTTGTGCTTTGTCTGTATCAAATTCACCCTCCCATTTCGCCATTGAAATCGCTGCTAATGCATTTCCTAATACGTTCACAGAGGTGCGAACCATATCTAAAATACGGTCGATACCAGCAATTAAAGC
>NZ_SCFM01000115.1 GCF_004138295.1 Ectobacillus funiculus
CAATTTTGTTTTGCTTGTTTTCATATAATCCTTAATCATCGCAACGATCGGATCAAGGGCGTCATATGTTTCCTTTAGTGTGTTTCCTTCAGGTGCGATATCGGAATCATGGAAGCAGAAGAAAGGTACATTTAGTTTCTCAAACAATTCAAATGCTGCTTCTACACGTGCTTTTGCCAAATCTAAGCCTTTATAATGATCCCAAGGGCGAATCATCGTTCCTGCGCCGAATGGGTCTGTTCCGTCAGCAGCGAATGTGTGCCAATACGCAACGGAAAAGCGCAGGATTTCTTCCATTGTTTTGCCATTAATTTTTTCTTCCGGATTGTAGTATTTAAATGAAAGTGGATTTTTTGATGTTGGGCCTTCAAACTGGATTTGGTTAATATTTTGGAAGTAAGCCATGTGGAATTTCCTCCCCTTTTGTTTTCATGTTATGAATTCATGATTTCTTTTGCTGTTATCGCTTACAATGCACTAAAAATAAACAACTATACATCAAATTCCCTTCAGCTGTACAACTTATAAATTAATTATATCACCGCGAACTTTGTTTGTCTATCGGATGAACAAAGTTTATTGTAATTAATAGAACCCATTCAGAAAAATAAAATCGTTATAGTAGCTGTACGGCTACTGTAAAAGAAGAGAACGGAGATCATCATGCAAATGATCTGGAATCAACAGTTAGTAAAAAAAGAAAATAAGTCAATTGTACTAAATCTCATTATGAACAATGCTCCTATTTCACGTGCCGATATCGCCAAAACGTCAGGCTTAGGAGTTTCGGCTTTTTCAGCCGAAGCATTTCTGAAGTCAAGGCTGCAACTGTAGTAAAGTAAGCTTATTTTTAGATGAATAACAATAATAATGCATAAAGACTGCCGTGAAATTCAGCGACAGTCTTTATATTTCCTATATTTTATAATGTATTATGCTGATTTATTCCAAACTGTCCCCATTTCCTCTAAGGTCTTCCCTTTCGTTTCAGGGACAAACTTCCAAACAAACACAGCCAAAAGTACACTCATTAACCCGTAGAAACCATAGCTTAAACCACCACTATACTTCATCATCATTGGATAAGTAGATGATGAGTGCCGAGAATAGTTCATGGACTGAGCCTTTTCAATACGGCGACGGCATCAGCTGCTAGCCTGTGACCTCTGCCAATCAATGTATGTGCCATGTCTGTCGCTTCACTTCAACAATTGTTTCAGAAAATCTAGCTTCTGTTTCGCATTATCCTTAGTGATAATATCTATACCAGTATCTATATTTTTTGCAACTTTTTCTCCCTTTATCACTTTCACTGCAGTTTCCACACTTATATAGCCCATATCATAAGGATTCTGTGCTATTGTACTAGTTAAAGTTCCATCTTCTATTAAATCCACCATTTCGATAACTCCATCCGCTCCTACGATCGGTATTTTATACCCATGTTCCTTAGTGACCTCGAAAACACTTAGTGCTATGATATCATTTACAGCAAATACCCCTTTAACATCAGGATGATCCTGTAAAATATTTGTCATTGCTTTTTTAACGGATGAAAGTTCGTCCCGTAATTTTATTGTGTCTACCAAGACTGTAACGCCTGCGTCTTCTAAACTATATTTAACTCCGTTTATTCGTTCACTGAAAACTTGATTGGTTAAAAATCCGTCAAAAAGGGGAAGGGCCACTTCATCTCCAGGTTGCAGTTGCGATGCTAATAATTCCCCTGCTTTTCTTCCTAGTTCAAAATTATCAGTACCAATATAAGAAGTTTTATTTTCCCAGAGGTCATTTGTGTCTACTAACAATACGGAAATATTGTTTTTGTCAAACTCCTTTAAGATAGGAATATTAGATGCAGAAATCGGAGCGACAATTACTACATCTGGCTTTTCTTTAAGAATATTTTTTAATATATCGTTCTGTTCTTCTGCGAATCCGTCATGAGTTGCGAAAATTTTACCATCTATATCAAAATCGCGAAACCCCTTTTCTACCCCTCCTTTAACAATTTTCCAATACTGTGAATCTAATTCTTTTAAAACAACAACTACTTTAGGCTTATCATTTTCTCTAAGGAACTTAACCGTATAACCTATTAAGGCGGTTAAAAAGAAACCGCAGAATAGTAAGATCATCCATCTTTTCTTCATTATTCATCATCCTCTCGTGCCGCTATGGATAGATGAATCTTGAAAAGGATTCCAATAGGATACCCAATAATTAAGGAAAAAATCGTAAAAACTGTACCATGCATGACCATAAATTTAATGGTTTCAGGTATTGAGTACTTGGCCAGGGCAATAAAGTCACCTTCCTGATATAGCATGTTCCTGATTTTACTCAAAAGTTACTTCATATGCTGTTATTTTATTGACACGATTTTCATGCCTACCACCTTCGAAGGGGGTTGTTAACCATATTTTTGCAATATCTCGAGCTAAGCCCGAACCAATGATACGTTCTCCCATAGCCAATATATTTGTATTATTATGTTCTCTCGTTGCCTTAGCACTAAATGTATCGTGTATAAGCGCGCAACGGACTCCTTTTACTTTGTTTGCTGCAATACTCATTCCAATTCCTGTACCACAAATTAGAATACCTCGATCCACTTCACCACTTGCCACCTTTTCAGCCACTGGAATCGCGTAATCTGGATAGTCAACAGGGGTGTTACATTCACACCCTAAATCTACATACTCTATATTCAACTCTGCCATTAATGAAATTATTTCTTTACGAATATTCATTCCACCATGATCAGACGCAATTACTACTTTCACTTTTTTCCTCCTATCACCTTTTGACTACATTCCCATCAACAGGAACATTCATCATGTTCGTTGTTCCCTTTTCACAAACAGACACGCCACCAATAATCCCGATTATGTCTACTTACTTAATAACTATTTTTCTCTGTAACTGCTTAAATTGTTTTTTCTATCGGTTATTAGATCCTTAGCTTGTTGTTCTCAAGGAAAACTCCCCACTTCAGGCGAAGTGGGGAGTAGACCATGCTGAAAAAATTAAGTCGACTTATATAGATGGTAAAAAACATACTGGAGCAAAATACCGTTCCAGCATGTTTTTTATTTATTGGACTGTTTGTTTTTATTATACAGTTACACTTGATAATGTTTCCAATAAATATTGGTTTACCACTGCTTTTAATCGTTCCTGACGGCCAGATTTGTTCTTGATTTCTCCAAGATTTAATGCATACTGCTCAAGTTTGTGGAAATCCGCTCTGCCTTCTACAATTTCTAAGCCAATGCCTTCTGTGAAGCTGCTGTATCTGTCAGCGATTACATCCTCTAATACTCTATCCTCAAGGAG
>NZ_SCFM01000116.1 GCF_004138295.1 Ectobacillus funiculus
GCTTTCTTTGATCGCTTGACGAAATACCATTCTTCCAATACGTCCAAACCCGTTAATAGCAACATTGATCATATTAATAAATACCACCTTCATTATGTTATACTATTTTTCTTTCGATCTGAAAATAGTATAACATAATTAAAAATAAATTCATTAAATATTTTATTTTTTTTTAAATAACTCACTCAAAATGAGCATTTTCATTCAAAAATGTTACCAATCAGATAGGAATGGCAGGTACCCTATGCCACTTTCAGCTCTTTTTTTGACCAGACCAAGCTGTTATCTCTCTTATACTCATATAAGGAAGCGTTTGCATTTATTTTGCTAGTTCAATATGTACCCTCCTGTTTTTTAGTAACCTTATCTTAGTAATTTTTGAAGGAGATTCATAGCTTATGTAACTTTTGCAATAGTTTTTGTGATTAAAAAAAGTAAGCAGCCAAATAGCTGCTTACCATTTCTTCTTTATATGATAAAGATACTCAATCTGATTATTCTCCATGTAAAAAAACACTGGATATATACTCAGTGTTTTTTACATGAAAATTAATTAGATAATTATAATATAATTGACGATCTCGGTAGTTCTATTAGATTAAGTTATATCTTATTAGCGAAGCGTCGACAGATTCCTTTTACACTGTAGGAAAGTATACAATTCCAACTAGAGGTGAATTCGGCGTAGTGGGAAATTTCAGGGATACAGTATAAGTGTAACTACGCCTCTGTCTTCACCCAAGGACAGAGCCTGCTAATCGGCGAGTTTGCTCTAAACAATCATGAAGCTGTTATTGAAGGGATTGCAAATGCTCAGCGAGACGATCCCAAGTTTCAGTAATTCCTTGCTCCATTCCCATATCCAAGACGGCCTTGAGTGCTTCAGTGGAAGCATATTGAGCCCGACTGACGAGCTTCGTCTTGCCTTCATGCTCTACAAAGGTGATTGTGTTCTTGCTCGAAGGCATATTCTCCGCTTCATTGCCTTCAGCATCAGAGAAGTAGTCAACATATACGATTTTTTCTGCCTCTACAATTTCCAGGTATACCGCTTTTCCCCAAGATTCGTATCCGTAAAAATCCCCTTGCTTCTCATCAATGCACTTCATGCAGTAATGCCAAGTGCCGCCTGGACGAAAATCTATGTTGCAAACCGTAAGCGTCCATCCACGAGGGCCCCACCAGTGCTTTAGATGCTCAGCCTCGGAGAATGCTTTGAATACCAGCTCACACGGCGCATCAAAAACACGCTCCAGAATTAGTTCCTGACCCTCTACCGTGGAAATCATTTTGTTTAGCATGAAAAAATCCCCCCAAATATTTAATTTTGTTTGTCCCCTTTGGATTGTAGCTTCTGCAAATAATTCTCTAGATTGTCTAATCGCTCCTCCCAAACACTGCGGTAAGTTTCAAGCCAAGTATCCAGTGCTTGGAAGGGCTCTGACCGGAGCTTGTAGATTCGTCGATTAGCAATCGCTTGTACCTCGACAAATCCAGCTTCACTAAGTACACGGAGATGTTTAGAAGTTTGTGGCTGGAGAAGACTAAGTTGCTCAGCAATTTCCCCTACAGTAAGAGGACCATTACGCAAAAGCTCAACAATGTTTAGTCGGTTGGGCTCAGCAAGTGCATTCAAAGTTGTTGTGATTTTGACACCCATATAAGCTTTCTCCTTTCACTCCAAATATAACTCAAAACGAATATTCCTGTCAAGGAATATTCAAGCGCCATTTTTGCTCCCTATAAAATTAACGAGAGAGGTTCTGCACAGAGACGAAATCGATACAGGGCGCCTCATAGCACCCCCTTTGTTTACTCTGTATCCCGCCCCCACGTACACATTCATCTTACTAGATACTTGTTAACCCCTTTTAAAGTTCACCTTGGATTTTATAACTTTCATTCTCTACTGTTTATGATCTTTTGGTTTTTCTCTCACTGCAATAACATTCTGCATTGCTAGGGTTTTTCTACGAACTTAATTTTCCTCATTATTTTTTGGATTACTCTTGGGAAAAAATAAGCGCCAAAGAAAGCACAAATAAAAGCCTGTGACCAAATTTTTGACCAGTTATGAAAAAATGTATGATTATAACCAAAATTTATTGAGACTAGTACAAATGAAACAAAAAGAGACATACTTAAAGCCATAAAAAATGCAAAAATAATATTTTTATATTTGGCATTAATATTCATTATTCTCCACCTTTTAACAGATTTTCCGGAAAGAAGTCCCCCTCCTCAAGGAGTGGGAAGGGCATAGCCCA
>NZ_SCFM01000117.1 GCF_004138295.1 Ectobacillus funiculus
TAAACGACTCAAATTCACCTGTTTATAAGATTTGCCTGGAACCGTAATGTAATCTCCTTGTATGTTTTTTACATAACAAGTTTGTCCACTAAATCCACTAATCCAGCCAACTTGTCCAAACACACGAACTTTATCATTCAAATACCATGAACCGACTGTTTTTGTGTTCTTTTCATTCCGTTTGGATTGTGTATTTTTTTCTTTTCTGCCTTTTCTAGCGGTTGCTTCATGTAAAGAGCGTTTTTTCTTCCTAAATTGTTTGATGGAAAGAACGTGAGCTGTATTTTCTTTGATGTTGGTTATCCCTGTAATTGCAATGGCATCATTGTAATGTGTTTTTTCGAGTTGCAGTTCTTTTCTTCTTGGTGTAGTCATACTGCCATATATAATGTAAGCATCAGGGTACGTATCAAATACCCTTCTACGAAAGATGTTCATAAAGGGTCCTTCTTTGTAGCGTTTGGTTTTCTTCTTTTCAACCATCCACTTCCAAAGGATGTTACCTTCCTGATGATTCTCATGGGTATGGCAAGTTGTGCAAACCGTAATCAAATTGGATGCTGCATTGCTACCATCATGGCTTCTGTAGACGATATGGTGCGTTTGTAAAATGCCACCTTTTTTCTTGCAGACTTGGCAAGTATAGTTGTCCCTCGCAAAGACAAAGTATCGTACATCGTGATATCCAAAGGTATCCCCTTCTTGGTACTCCTTGCCCTGAATGTCTGGATTCATCATCTTTTGTACATCAAACTTTCCTACTTCTATGTGAAGTTTGCATTTTGGAAGTAATGAATAAAAGGTATCTATCCAATGAAAGGTGTTATCTACTCTGCTCTGCATAGAAGGTGGAAGCCAACCTTTTGGACGGGATGAAGTGAAGGATATGGATATTTTACGATATCCTCCTTTCTTTTTTCCTTTCCCTTCTACATACACGCGTTTTGTTTTGTACCTGAATTTTGACCTTCTGTATCGTGTTTTAC
>NZ_SCFM01000118.1 GCF_004138295.1 Ectobacillus funiculus
ACAGCACCAGATTCTTGGGGAGTATGGTTTCCAGAAAACGAAAAACAAACACCTTGGGAAAGATGTATGAATGAAATGGCTGAGTCTGGATATGCAGGGATTGAACTCGGCCCATGGGGATACCTTCCTAATGAATACGATAGATTAAAGGAAGAACTTGAGAAACGAAATCTTGAGTTAACCGCAACAACGCTTGTGGGCGATCTTACATCCGATCGTAAGACAGAGGAACTGATTGCTTTACTCGATGAGATGGCCGTGCTTCAATTACGATTTGACAGTGCAAAATACGTGGTTTTAATTGACGATTGTTATACAGATCTGTTTACCGGTGAATTGGTAAGACCACAATTCCTAAACGATGCTGGGTGGGACAAGTTTATCACTAACATCCTAAAAATACGGGATCACGCGAAATCCAAGTATGGTTTAGAAGTGGTATTTCACCCACATGCCCAAAGCCATATTGAAACAGAAGAGCAAATTGAAAAACTCCTGCAGGATACGGATATTAATCTCTGTCTAGATACAGGCCATCATGCGTATGCAGATGGAGATCCGGTTGCCTTTATGAGAAAGCATCACAAACGAATTCCGTATCTTCACTTGAAAAGCTGTGATTTAAAGGTAAGAGAAAAAATGCAACAAGAGAACTGGTCCTTTGCGAAAGCGGTAAGTGAAGATATCATGTG
>NZ_SCFM01000119.1 GCF_004138295.1 Ectobacillus funiculus
ACCATTCCCAATTGCGAAAAGAACGAGAGAATATTTAACAAAAATCGGCATGGATTGATGTTTAAGCAATTATCAGCAACAGTATGCTCGATTTGTGAATGATTTGTTTGAGAATGGGGGGGCTGAATATAAGAAGGCAACCCCAAAGGATATTGTGAAATTTAAAAGACATGGATTTTACATTAAAAAAGGGGGTAATGTTTTTATGAAAATAAAGGCACTTATTTTAATGATGATTTGCAGTTTACTCCTATTAGCCGGTTGCGGTTCTTCATCAACGGCAGGTAATGAAAAAGGGCAAATTGTTATTGGTGTTTCACTTCAAAGTTTTAGTGATAAATTTACCACTTACATCATGCAAGGTATGAAAGAGGCAAGTAGCAAAAATAAAAATGTCAAAATCATTTATGTAGATGCACAGAATGATTCCGCGAAGCAATTGTCTCAAGTGGAAACTTTTATTGAACAAGGAGTTAATGCTATTGTCGTGAAACCTGTTGATACGGAAGCAATGGATCCTATGCTAGAACAGGCAAAGGACGCTAAAATTCCACTTATCGGTGTAAACGCGTTGTTTAAAGGAGTTAAAAAGGCTGCATCCTTTGTAGGGTCTGACTCAAAAGAAGCCGGAATTCTTGAAATGGAAGCTGTAGCAAAGCTTTTAAATGGAAAAGGGAATATTGCTATCATGGATGGCGGACTAGGTCACGAGGCTCAAATTAACAGAACAGCTGGATATAAAGAAGTTATTGCTAAATATCCTGATATGAAAATTGTATCGGAAGCTACAGCAGAATGGGATCGCTCAAAAGCAATGAATTTAATGGAAAACTGGCTAAGCTCTGGTCGTAAGATTGACGCGGTTGTAGCCAATAATGATGAAATGGCTATTGGGGCACAAAATACTATTAAGGCTGCTGGGAAACAAGGTCAAATTGTTGTAGCGGGAGTTGATGCTACACCGGATGCTTTGGATTACATCAAGTCCGGCGCTCTTAATGTAACAGTATTCCAAGATGCAAAAGGACAAGGAGGTATGGCGATTGAAACAGCTATTAAGGCTGCTAAAGGAGAAAAGGTTGAAAAGTTGAATTGGATACCTTATCAAGTAGTTACGAAGGATAATGTTGATCAATTTGTTCAAAAATGGAAATAAAAGTAACTTAGCAATATGAGGGACTGCTAGTTTTTATTAGACAGTCCTTCTCTTTTAATCATTGGGGGTGAGCAGAAATGGGTACAGAATATATTTTAGAGCTTGATGGTATTACAAAGGAATTTCCAGGTGTAAAGGCTCTCGACAATATTCAACTGAAGGTACGAAAAGGAACAGTTCATGCCTTAATGGGAGAAAATGGTGCTGGTAAATCCACCTTAATGAAGATTATTTTCGGTGTATATACTCCTGATAGGGGTGCGATTAAATTTAAAGGACAAGAAGTGCAAATTGCTGGTCCTAAGGATGCCTTAAGCAAAGGGATTTCGATGATTCATCA
>NZ_SCFM01000012.1 GCF_004138295.1 Ectobacillus funiculus
AATAAACAGCCATTGCCAGCCAGCTATATCGAACCAATGGATACCGAGTAAAAAAGTAGAGAGGGGAGCACCTAACGCATTCGCACCTGGTATTGCCAGCATGAATCCTGCGATTGCTTTCGCATGATGTTTTGTTTGATAAAAACCACTTAAGTAAAATACCATACACGGATAGAAACTCGCTTCCGCAACCCCTAACAGAAATCGCGCTGTATAAAATTGCAGGGGGGTTTGTACGAAAGCCATGCCCACAGCAAGGAGAGCCCATGTAACCATGATTCTACTAATCCATTTTCTTGCGCCAACTTTTATCATCATAGCACTTCCAGGTACTTCTAACAGGAAATAACCTAAGAAGAAGATCCCTGCCCCAAGTCCAAAAACAGCATTAGAGAAACCTAGGTCTTCGTTCATTTGCAGAGCAGCAAATCCAATATTCACCCGATCTAGTATGGCAATTATAAAACATAAAAATAAAAACGGAATTAATCGTAACGTAACTTTTCTCGTTGTGGAACGTTCTAATGCAAGTTGATTCAAAATACTTCCCCCTTATGCGTTTCCATGGCTGTCCTTTTTCAAAGCTTCATTTTCTCGAGCTTAAAGGTAAACCCTTACGTGAAGCGCTTTCAAAAATACTTTCATTCTGTAATATGAAAAATTCATGTTAATTAAGCCCTCAATACATTTCCCTCTTATGTTATCCATTTTTAATAATTACAAGTGTTCTATCAATCCTCTTCCTGCCATTGTACACCTTACATCTTGTATACTAAGTATACTTTAAATGTGAGTATAACTTTACTAGTATTGTTTGTCAATAACTGTATCCCTAAAATCTCCGACTATGTTGAAGGACTTCTATCTGGAAATTTATCCTTTCCTACAGTGTGAAAAAGAAAAAAATTCCCCTTCATTTTAGATGGGGAATTTTTTTATATAAGAATATATGTATTCTTTCAAATTTCAGAATGTGTGGCAACAAAATACTATCTTGTTTTTATTAATTATTTACAGGGACTTGGGAAGGCTTAACTTCTATGTTAGCTATTTTTTCATAGTATTGGATAATGCCTCCATGGTCGTCCTGTAATTTGCCATCTGCCTTAAGTACATGAAATATTTCTAAAAGCTGACTTGTTAATGGAAGTGGAACATCAATTTCATGTGCTGTATTCATTACATTTGTAATATCCTTCATATTGATGGCTATCGTACCACCAGGGACAAAGTTTCTATTCATAATCTTAGGAAGCTTCTCTTCAAGTACAGCACTTCCAGCAAATCCTCCTCTTATCGCTTGAAACATTTTCTCAATATCAATTCCAGCTTTTGCAGCCAAAATAAGAGCTTCGGACATTGCAGCGATATTAAGATTCACAATAATCTGGTTTGCTAATTTAGCTGTAACTCCACAGCCAACGTCTCCAACTAATGTAACATGTTGCCCTAACACGTATAGAATAGGACTAACTTTTTCAAATACTTCTTTCTTACCGCCAACCATAATCGCTAATGAACTGTTAATTGCTCCAATTTCCCCACCACTAACAGGGGCATCTAAAAAATCAACATCTTTTTTGGCTGCCTCTTCTGCAAGTTGCTTTGAGACAGTAGCTGTGATAGAGCTCATATCGACAATGATTGATCCCTTTTTTGCACCTGCTAAAACTCCCTTTTCACCTAGAACAACTTGTTGTACATGTGTTGATGCAGGAAGCATTGTGATAATCAGCTCACAATTTTCAGCTACTTCCTTCGCCGTATGTTTTGCAGTTGCACCAGCTTCCCCTAAAATTCTCACTGCTTGTTGATCCAAATCATTTACCAAAAGCGTATATCCAGCCTTAATAAGATTTAAAGCCATCGGTCTTCCCATAATACCTAATCCTATAAATCCAATTTTTCTTGTCATTATTCTTTCCTCCCAGCACAATTCTCTGTCCTAGAAAATCGATAGTCACTGCTATTCAGCTAAATATATTATGTCAAACTGATCAATGAACGCTTTTAACATTTTTTACAAGCTTATCAACTTGTCTACTAATATATTTTAGTAGCTAGCTGGATCTCTATTATGAGCTGTGTTTCCATACGAAGTGATTCATATGCTGAACAAGGGATAAGGCTATCCAAAGCGAGATCGAATTAATACATACATGAATTGGAATAGTGTCATTGGAGTCTCTATATCGCTAAGAAATCATATTTGCACCAAAACCATTAAAGGTTTTAATGGTTGATAAGGAAATTCCAGCAGCTAGATAAACGTAGCCACTGGAATCTTATTTAAGATTACTTTTTGGATTAGCTAGATTTTTCTAGTTTTTTTTCGCTATCCTGACTTAGGGCCTTTCCTGATTGTTTGACTAAGACAAGAATAATGAAAGAACCTAAGATCATGCTGCTTCCCATGAAAATCATACTAGTCGTAAAGGATCCTGTTATATCCTTAATGTACCCTACAATGTATGGTCCAAAGAATCCCCCAAGATTTCCAATACTGTTAATGAGTGCAATCGCACCGCCAGCGGCAGCCCCTGTTAAGAAAGAAGGCGGAATTGCCCAAAATGGAGAGTATGCACCAAATGCTCCGCATAAAGCGATAGTCAGAAATACAAACGATAATACAATGCTTGTACTCGCCACATAGCTGCTAATCATCATGGCAATCGCACTTACTATTAAACATACCGCCACATGCCAGCGTCTTTCATTCTTCTTGTCAGAATGGTTCCCAACTAGGAACAACGCTGCCATCGCACACACATACATAAGTCCTAAAATCCAGCCCATATTTTGGGTACTAAGGCCTGTTGTCTCAGATAAGCCTTTCGAAATGGTTGGTAAAAACATGTTGATTCCGTAATAACCTACCATCCAACAGAAATATCCTGCAGATAGTATGAGAACATCACGATCCTTTAAAGCCTGCGCAAATGTATAGTGTTTTACTTGTTGTTTTTCAAGGGCTTCTTTTGTTGTAACATCAATTAACCATTGTTTCTCATCCTTGTTCAACCATTTTACAGCTTCAATCGTGTCATCAAGATAAAAATAACATACAACGCCCAAGATAAGGGATGGAATCGCTTCCAAAACAAACAACCATTGCCAACCTTCCATACCCAACCAGTGAACACTTAGCAAGAAAGTGGAGAGTGGAGCACCTAATGCATTCGCACCTGGTATCGCTAACATAAATCCTGCAATCGCTTTCGCATGATGTTTCGTTTGATAAAAACCGCTTAAATAAGCGACCATACATGGGTAAAAACTAGCTTCGGCAACCCCTAACAAAAATCGCGCTGTATAAAATTGCATAGGGGTTTTTACGAAGGCCATTGCAACAGCAATAAGAGCCCATGTAACCATGATTCTACTAATCCATTTTCTTGCACCAATTTTCGTCATCATAGCACTTCCAGGTACTTCTAACAGGAAGTAGCCAAGGAAGAAGATCCCTGCTCCAAACCCAAAAACGGCATTAGAGAAACCCAAATCTTCGTTCATTTGCAGAGCTGCAAAGCCAATATTTACCCTATCTAGTATAGCGATTACAAAACATAGAAATAAAAACGGAATTAATCGTAACGTAACTTTTCTCGTAGTGGAACGTTCTAACGCGAGTTGATTCAAAATAACTCCTCCT
This sequence comes from Ectobacillus funiculus, assembly GCF_004138295.1. Lineage (GTDB taxonomy): Bacteria > Bacillota > Bacilli > Bacillales > Bacillaceae_G > Ectobacillus > Ectobacillus funiculus. The sequence continues at coordinate 3,653 of NZ_SCFM01000012.1, forward strand.
TATGCACTAGCATGCCTTTCTTTTTCCAAGCCTTTGTTTCATTAAGGTTGAAGGTAACTTCTTTCGTTAAACGCTTACATTAAACGCTTACAAAAAATTCTAAGTATTTCGGTTAAATAAAAGATGAGTTCTACCAATAAGATCCTTAATGACTTTCATTGTCATAGCCACCTCTTTTTGAACTCCTACAATCTTTCTATTTACCCTCCCTTTATTTTTGTATTCTTGTTAACTTGTATACTAAGTTACCTTACAATTTAAGTATATCTTTGCTAGTTTTGTTTGTCAACACGATTATAGAATTATTCTAAATCTTATCGAAAACTCTTGATTCTTAAACTGCTGTCACAGCTTAGTATCGGAAATTCACCGACTGGTAAGCCGTTAGACGAAGATAGAGGCGTGTTTGCACTTACACTGTATACTTGTACCTTCTTCTATTAAACTTATAACTAGAGACCGTTTAACAGCATTCTTTAAAGAGATTACAGAAAGATACCTCTATACTGTATTCCTAAAATTTCTCGCTACGTCGAATGGTCTTCCAGCTAGAAATTTATACTTTCTTACAGTGATAAAAAGTTTATAGCACCCTTAGAAAGCGGAATAGGGCCCCCTAATCCACTCACTCGTGAGAGACTAGCGGGCCACTCATTTAACATATGGAAAAACAATATAAAGAGGATTTAAAAGGCCGATATCATAAGAGACGTTATATTTGAGAAAAAAACACCTCATAATTTAATCTCTCCAATACCGATCATATAAGTTTTGCATATGGTTCGTCATGATTTCGACTGCTTCTTGTTCATCGTGATTTGCAATGGCTTGAATGAGTAATTGATGCTCCTTGAAGTTAACATCTCTATAATCTGGTCGAGTTACGGTGCGATCCCGAATAAATGTCCACATTTCCTGTTGTTTCATTGCATTACTAATAGCCGCCATGAGGTTAATAAATAGATCATTGCGGGAAGCCTTCGCAATGCCGCAGTGCAATTTTTCATCTGTTTCTGGCACATATACACCAGCCTTTGTTTCTTCCTCCATCTGTTTGATGGTTGCACGAAGATCCTCTATATCTTCATCTGTAGCTCTTTGGGCGGCAAATCTTACAATAACAGGCTCTATATTCATCCTTACCTCTACGATATCCTCTGGGGATATTGAATCAAAAAAGATGGCCGCTTGGGATGTATCGGATGCAATCTGATTGCTCCTCACAAAAACCCCTTCTCCTTGACGGGAATAAATCATGCCATTTAATTCTAATGCGCTAAGGGCTTGGCGAATAGGCGCACGGCTTACACCAAACTGCTCGCATAGCTCTCTTTCAGCTGGCAGCTTATCACCTACTTGAAATGAACCCGATTGAATTTGCGAAAGAATTTGATTATATATTTGTATATGCAACTTTTTACTAGATACTGGGCTAAAACTAATAATAGTAATCACTTCTCCCCATATTGTTTATAATGTTTCAAGTAATTAAAGATAAAAATTTACATAAAAAACAGTAAGTGTAAGGCTTTAAAAGAAGCATTGTTCAGTGGGAAGACGGCAACAAAAATCTCTATTTATCCATTATCCCTTTAATAATAATATACAGGCATACCGAATCGGGATGCCTGTATATTAAGATGCAATATAAATTAGTCCATGTGTGAACCACCGTTAATATCGATTTCTTCACCTGTAATATAAGATGCTTCTTCTGAAGCCAAGAATGCAATCGCCGAGGCAATTTCTTCTGTTTCTCCTGGTCTTCCCATAGGGATTCCTGCAATCACGTTCTTCGCCTGCTCTTCAGGAAGGGATTTCCAAATATCTGTATTCACAAGTCCTGGCGCTATACAGTTTACCGTGATTCCATCAAGTGCAACCTCACGAGCAAGGTTTTTAGAGAAGCCCAATACAGCAGCCTTTGAAGCAGAATAATGCGGTCCTCCAAATACGCCTCCTCCTCGTTTCGCTGAAACGGAAGAAAGACTAATGATTCTGCCATACTTTTGTTTTTTCATTGTTTCCAATACAGCTTGCGTGCATAGGAATAACCCAAACATATTTACATTAAATACTCTTGTAATGTCTTCAAGCGTCATATCTTCAACAGTTACTTTTTGTGAAATCCCTGCATTATTGACAAGGATATCAATTCTTCCATATTCCTGAAGAATTTTTTCAACCATAGCCTCATTTGATTCTTTGCTCGTTACGTTTAATTCTACGCCTAAAGCTTTTCCACCAGCTTCAGTAATCGCATTCACTGTATCCTGAATGCCATCCATATTCAAATCAGCTACAACAACTGCCGCTCCCTGTTTTGCAAGTGTTAACGCGATTGTGCGTCCAATCCCCCTTTTAGAACCACTGCCAGTAACAATTGCTACTTTATTATCTAATCTAAACATATTCTATTCTCTCCCTTTGCTCTTTTTATTTCAGCATTTCTTTCGCTGTTTTAACTATGTTTTCAATCGTAATTCCATTCATCTCTAACAATTTTTCATATGGCGCAGATTCTCCAAACTTATCTTGCACCCCGATTCTTCTTACAAGCCCTTTGCCTTCTTCTGCTACTACTTCACAAACTGCACTTCCCAAACCATTTAAAATATTGTGGTCTTCAACCGTAATGATTTTGCCAATGTTTAAACATTCAACCACAGCGTCTCGATCTAGCGGTTTAATCGTATGCATATCTAACAGCTTTACAGAAATTCCTTCTTGTTCTAATTGCTTAGCCGCTTCTAAAGCAAGATACACTGTATCACCATTTGCAATAATCGCGATATCTTTGCCGTCTTGAACTTGTTTTGCTTTTCCAATTGTAAATTCTTCATTTTCATCATAGATAAACGGAATTGTATCACGAGTAAAACGAAGGTATACTGGCCCATAGATTTCTGCTGCTTGTGCTACTAATTTTCTAGTAGAATGATAGTCAGCACCCATAATAACAGTCATATTTGGAATCGTTCTTAATACTCCCATATCCTCGATACTTTGATGGCTTCCCCCGTCATTCGCTGGTGTAAGCCCGCCATGAGAACAAGCAATCTTTACGTTTAGGTTCGGATAACAAATTTCTTGTCGGATCTGTTCCGCCATTCGCAATGAGCCAAATACTGCGTAAGTGCTTACAAAAGGGATCTTACCAGTTGTCGCAAGTCCTGCAGCTAAGCCAGCACCATTTTGCTCCGCTATCCCAACATTCACATGCTGATTCGGCAATTGTTGTGAAAATGCTGTAGTTTTACATGACTTACCGATATCAATATCCACTACATAAATATTTTTATTCTTTTTGCCCAATTCGACAATTTCATCACCAAAGGCTTCTCTCGTAGCTTTTTTCATTACAACTTTGTTTGCCGTTACGCTCATTATTTTAACCCCCCGGATACTTCTTCTAGTGCCTGAGCATACTCCTTATCATTTGGAGCAACACCGTGCCAGTTGACTACGTCTTCCATGAAAGATACTCCCTTGCCTTTTACCGTATTACATACGATACACTTCGGCTTTCCGTTCTTTGCTTCTCTCACATCGTCTAATGTTGCAACAATCTCTTCCATAGAGTGCCCATCAATTCTTTTCGTTTCAAAGCCAAATGCCGCAAATTTCTTTTCTAAATCTTGATTTGGCATAATTTCTTCTGTTGTACCATCAATCTGCAAGCCATTATCGTCAACAAAGACAACTAAATTGTCTAATTGATATTTCACTGCACTTTGCGCCGCTTCCCAAATTTGGCCTTCTTGACATTCGCCGTCTCCTACCATAGCGAACACTCGATATGCTTTTTCATCTCTTTTGCCTGCTAATGCCATTCCAACTGCGCAAGAAAGTCCCTGTCCTAAGGACCCTGTAGAAATATCAATACCAGGACACTTTTTCATATCAGGATGTCCTTGGAATGGAGATCCATACTGTCTTAACGTGTAAATCGTTTCATATGGTACATATCCTCGTAAAGCTAATGCTGCATATTGGATGGGACAAACATGTCCTTTTGATAAAACAAATCGGTCACGGTCTTCCCATTTAGGATTATTAGGATCAATATTCATTTCTCTAAAGTAAAGTGCTGCCATTACATCAGCTGCGGATAGAGAACCTCCCGGATGTCCAGATTGCGCCTTGTGAATCATTGTAAGCGCTGTCTTTCGGAGCTCAATTGCTTTTTGCTTTAACTCTTCAATATTAGTAGCTTTCATATCAGTCACCTCATTAAATTATGACTTGCCGTTTTATATTTTAGTTAAAGACTTCTTAGCATTGTTATGTTGTTTACTTGTCTACTAAGTTGCCTTATGAGTTTAGTATAGCACCGATCTAGCATTTGTCAACTTAGTTTTTATCGAAATCAATTTCTTAATTGTAAAAAACTCAATTCTTGCCCCTCAAGATGTTGCTCTCTCTTTTGGATGATCACGGAGAAGAGCTTATGCCATCCAAATGCGATATTACAGTGAAACCTTAGTTATTCTACATCATAGAAACAAAAACAATCCTGTTTTCGGACTGTTAGAAGAGATCGTACAAAGGAAAAAATATTGTTATCGGCTGTAGAAAGATAAAAATATTTTTGTTGCATTCTGTTTTTGTTCTCTCTATTATTGGCACTGTACGTAATTTCTTGTAAAAATAAGGAGGAGTTGTAATGGCAAACGTTACATTTTTAGGGGATTCTGTTACATTACTTGGTAACGAAGTAAAGGTAGGAGAGCAAGCACCGAATTTTACAGTGTTAGCGAATGATTTATCTCCTGTAACATTAGATACTTATAAAGGTGCAGTGAAATTAATTAGTGTAGTACCTTCTGTAGATACAGGCGTATGCGCTGCACAAACACGTAAATTCAATGAAGAAGCTGCAGGTCTTGAGAATGTGAAGGTATTGACGATTAGCGTGGATCTTCCATTTGCCCAAAATCGTTATTGTGCGACAGAAGGTCTTGAGAATGCGGTAACGCTTTCTGACCACCGTGATCTTTCCTTCGGCCAAGCATACGGCGTTGCGATTGAAGAATTGCGTTTATTAGCTCGTGCTGTATTTGTAATCAACAGTGAAAACCAAGTAACATATGCAGAATATGTAGATGAGGTAACAAATCATCCAAACTACGAAGCTGCACTGGAAGCTGCAAAAGCTGCGAAATAAGCAGCACATAAACAAAGAGACTTCTGATTTGAAGTCTCAAACTATCGACAATCCTCTATTCAAAATAAAAATTTAGATAGGGGGTTGTCTCATATATTTTAAATGCAGGATACATATAATTCTCTAACCTTATGATTTAATGCTTCTCTGACACCTCATATAATTCTACACGTGCTGGTTCCCGTAAAAGACCCTCGATACCTACAAAAAACTTCTTGAAATGAGACGTTTCTTCGTGCTGCTTAATAGCTGTTTGATCTTTCCATTTCTCTACAAACACAAAATTTCCATTTTGTTCAGGGTCTTCATAACAATAGTAGCTAATATTCCCCTCTTCGGCTTGAGATGGTGCTGTAACCTGTTTAGCTAATTCAAGAAACTCCTTGCGCTGTTCAGATTTCACATTAATAAATGCATGAATGATAATCATTAAATCTTCCTCCTCAGATCATTTTATAAAAGTAGGTTATGGATAAATTTACTATATTAATTTAGTCACATTACTTACATATGGTCAAATTTTATGGCTAACTGACTAACAAACAAATAAATAAACAGCAGGAAGCACTTTACTTAGAATTTATAAGGTCAGATATTTGAAATTTTTCTAATCTAACTCTTAAGAAAAATAATAAGGAACTGTATTGAAAATTCAAGGATATCGATAAATTTAAGAGTAGATTTATTTTAAAGATGAATGATATACTAAATTTACAAGTTATCTTAGTATACAAGTAGTTAATACAACAACATTAAGAGCCTTTTAACTAAAATCTAAAAATGACTTGTTTTAAGTTTGATTTTGTACACTTGTAAATTTTCTAACAGACCAAAGTTTGTCTCAAACTCTTGAGTTCTTTGGAGTTTTATAAGGAGTAGGTTTTATCTCACCCATGAATGTAAGCGATTTTTTCAAAAGGAGAATTGGATATGTTAGGAACAATGACTCAAACAAAAGCAGAACAAGCATCACCCAACTTATTTGCTGACCTGGAACAACTTGATGTGCTAGATCAATTACTAAAACCAGAGGTTCAGCAATCACTCACTATCTTAGTAGAGCAATTGCCAAAATTGACTGAACTTGTAGGGATATTGACTAAGTCTTATGAGTTTGCCCAATCAGTTGCCACTGATGAAGTATTAAAGAGTGATACTGTTGGGGCGATTCAGGAAATCATGAATCCTTTAACACATTCTGTAAAAAGCATTGCAGCTACTGCTCTTGAAGCAAAAGATCGTGCTGAGGAAAGCAATGAAGTAATCGGTTTGTTTGGCATTCTAAAGATGTTAAAAGATCCGCAAGTACAAAAGCTTTTCCGTTTCGTAAACGCCTATCTTCAAGTTAGTAAGTAAAGAAAGCTCGCCGACTGGCGAGCCCTGCCTTTGGGCGAAGACAGAGGCGTAGTTGCACTTATACTTTGTTCCTAAAATTTCTAATTACGTCGAATTGCCCTTCAGCTAGAAATTTATACTTTCTTAAAGTGGAACAAAATAGTAACCAATAGTTTTTTTGCACTTCAATTCAGTAAGGACGGGGAATAAATTATGTCAAAACATATTGTTATCTTGGGCGCCGGTTATGGCGGACTCCTAGCCGCTTTAAATATTCGCGAATACGTAAGCAAGGCTGACGCACACGTTACTGTAGTAAACCAGTATCCAACACATCAAATTATCACGGAGCTGCACAGATTGGCAGCAGGAAGCATTGCTGAACCAGCCGTGTCTATCTCACTAGAGAAGCTTTTCAAAGGAAAGGATATTAATCTTAAAATTGCAAAGGTTGATTCTTTTTCAGTAGACAAAAAAGAAGTCAAGCTTTCAGACGGTTCCACTTTAACATACGATGCTCTTGTTGTTGGTTTGGGAAGCAAAACTGCTTATTTTGGTATTCCAGGGCTGGAAGAGCATAGCCTAGTATTGAAATCTGTAGAGGATGCTAACAAAATCTATCAACACATTGAAGATCGCATTCGTGAATACGCAAATACCAAAAATGAAGCCGATGCTACCATTTTAATCGGCGGCGGCGGATTAACCGGTGTTGAACTTGTCGGGGAAATTGCTGATAAGCTTCCTAAGCTTACAAAAGGCTATGGAGTAGACCCAAAGGAAATCAAACTATTGCTTGTCGAAGCAGGTCCAAAAATTCTTCCTGTTCTACCGGACACACTCATTGAACGTGCACAGACTAGCTTAGAAGCACGCGGTGTTCAATTCCTATTAGGTCTTCCTGTAACCAATGTTGCAGGTAATGTCGTTGATTTAAAAGATGGTCAGAAGATTATCACGAATACTTTCGTTTGGACAGGCGGCGTACAAGGCAACCCTCTTGTAGGTGAATCTGGCCTTGAGGTCAATCGCGGACGGGCAACTGTTAACAATTACCTGCAATCTATCTCCCATCCGAATGTGTTTATTGCAGGTGACTCTGCTGTTCTTTTCGCTCCGGACGGCCGCCCATACCCGCCTACGGCCCAAATTGCTTGGCAAATGGGAGAGCTAATTGGATATAATGTATTCGCATACTTAGAAAACAAAACATTTAAAGAGTTTAGTCCAGTCAACTCAGGAACACTTGCAAGCTTAGGCCGCAAGGATGCTGTTGCAACAATTGGAGCAAACTCCACTCAGCTTAAAGGTCTGCCAGCAACTCTAATGAAGGAAGCTAGTAACGTTCGTTACTTATCACATATTAAAGCATTGTTCAGCCTAGTTCATTAAACGTCTATTTGAATAATAGGTAGTACAACTGTTACCTTTCCCCAAAAATTATCTCCTTGGTTACTAGCCAAGGAGATAATTTTTGAGAGTAAAATCAAAATTCGTACTGTTATACATCATTCTGTATATCTTCTTTTTTACATTACATCATTTATATTCATGCTTACCGGGATAAAATGTTTAAAGCTTGTAGTGAAGAATATCAAGTCTGAGGTGATACATATGCGTTATAAAAAACTAGGAGAAACCGGCTTAGAGGTCTCTTCTCTATGTTTAGGGACAATGGCGTTTGGAAGATGGATCAACGAAGAAGCATCTATTTCTATTCTAGATACTGCACTTGATTATGGAATCAATTTTATTGATACAGCAAACTTTTATGGGAAGGGCCAGGATCAGGAATTTAAATATGGGACAGGAGAATCCGAAGAGATTCTTGGACGAGCACTTAAAGGAAAGAGGGATAAAGTTGTATTAGCCACTAAGGTTGGACTGCCAGTAGGACCGAAAAGAAATGAACAAGGGCTTTCGCGGATTCATATCATGCAGGAAATTGAGAATCAATTGTGCCGATTACAAACAGATTATATCGATCTCTATCAAGTACACACCTTTGATCCCCATACTCCATTAGAAGAAACATTGCGTACACTGGATGACCTTGTACGTCAAGGGAAAGTGCGTTATATCGGGTGTTCCAACTACGCAGCTTGGCAAATTGCAAAATCTCACGCAATTAGCAAGAAGATGAATCTTGAAAAATTTATTTCTGTTCAACCTCAATATAACTTACTCTCTAGAGAGATTGAACAAGAATTATTACCATTCTGTGAGTCTGAAGGTGTGGGTGTTATAGTATATAGTCCGCTGGCAAGAGGAATGCTGTCAGGAAAATATAAGAGTCCGAAAGATGTCCCTCTTGAGAGTCGCGCTGCACGCGGAGAAAAGTTGCTTGAAAATTATTTTACAGATCAGAATTTTCATTTGGTAGACCATTATCGCATATTAGCTGAACAGAATAAAGTAAGTTTATCTCAATTCTCCCTTTCATGGGTACTAAATCAACCAAGAGTAACTTCTGCTATTATTGGCGCTAGTAAGGTCCATCATGTGACAGATGCGGTAGCAATTAGTGACTGGGAGTGGCCGAAGGAGCTACTATATGACGTGAAGACTGTTACCGCAGAATAAAGAACGTATTTCATCACAAAAATGCTATTTGGTTTAACTTAAAAAACACCTTGAAAATCTCAAGGTGTTTTTTATTCATGTTCAGTAACATAATCACTCACTGATAAGAAAACAAGAATGACAAAGCCCTCTTGTTCCTCCTATTCGCGGGATGTATTATTGCATCCGCCGTATTTGAAGCGAGAATGTAATCAATACATTGTTTAACAGAGCGGACATCAAATCCACTGTGCTTTACATGCCTATACTTTGAAAGGGAGAATAGAGATATCTCATAAACAAAACCATAGTTGCAATACATTAATATTTTTGAACATACAATGTAGATTTCTTTTTCTTCCATTCTGCCAATAACACTTCTGAATACTTCCGAATCCCTTGTTTATCAAGCTCTTGTTGCAGCCATGTTTCATTCATGCCGCTGCGCTGTAGGTTCTCCCTGATTAATCGCCCATCACTAATGAGAGTAACAGGAAGGTTGGGCGGCTGATTGGGCATGTTATGATCAGATTTTGTTGGAGCAGCATAATCCGATTTCTTCAAAATGCTTAGTGAGCCATCTGTCTCTAAAATGGCATACTCCACCTCGCTAACAGAAAAAGAATCTTTTGCACGCAGCATGTGCTGGAGCTGACTTAAATCTAAACGATTCTTTTTTAACTCATTGTAGCAAATCTTACCTTCATGAATGACAATAGAAGGTCTTCCCTCTAGCAATGTTCGCAATCGGAAGCTCTTTTGTGTGATAAATTGAACGATGTATACTAAAAATCCCCAAAAAAAGACGGTGAATATAATTTCTTTTATTTTAATATGTTCATTATAGAGAGCATTTCCGACAAGGTCGCCTAGTACAAGAGCAGAAATAAAATCAAATAACGTGATTTGTGTAATGGTCATCTTTCCTAATAACTTCGTCACAATAAATAAGCTAATATAACCAACTGTCAATTCTATAGCCGTGTGTACAAATGGCATATGTTTTCCTCCTCTAGCATGTAACTATTATTAGAATTTTACACACGTGCCAATTTTATCAAAAAATAGAAGTTGAAAATCTATCCATGTTCTAATGTACTTCCTAATATCAAAAACAAAGTAAATGTGATTCCAAACTGATGCATAGAAGTCTCGAAAGAAAGCTCATCGATTGGTGAGCCCTGCCTTTGGGCGAAGACAGAGGCGTAGTTAGTTGCACTGTATTCCTAACATTTCCGGCTACGTCGGCTTCTCTTCTAGCTGGAAATTTATACGTTTTTACAGTGTAAAATAGTTATAAATAACTTAAATTCTTCTAAACTGTGTATAAACTATAAGAGTACGGGAAACATAAGCAAAAAAACACCCGTTATGTGGAGGTTTTGCTATGAAAACGCGTCAAGATGCATGGACAACAGAAGATGATTTACTGCTTGCCGAAACCGTGCTTCGGCATATTCGGGAAGGCAGCACACAGCTCAAAGCATTTGATGAAGTAGGAGATAAGTTAGACCGTACCTCAGCCGCCTGCGGCTTTCGCTGGAACGCAGAGGTCCGGCAAAACTATGAGGAAGCGGTGCAAATCGCAAAACGGCAGCGCAAGGAAATGAAACGGGCACTGGCGAATCAATCGCAAAGCGCAGTTGCAGCGAAGCCGGCACGTTCACCCCAGTTAGTCATTGACGCAGAGTTTTCGGAGGAGTTACTGCCGATAAAGCAAACGTCTCTATCGATGGACGATGTGATTGCATATTTACGAAGCTATCAGCAGCAGACTGCTGATACCGCAAATCTAGAAGCTGAAAATCAACTATTACGAAGACAAAATGAAGAGCTAAAGCAGCAAAATGAAGCATTAGAGAAACGATTACAAAAGCTAACGCAACAACAGGATGCGGTGCAGGAAGATTATCAAACACTCGTCCGCATTATGGATCGGGCCCGTAAACTTGTTCTATTTGATGAGCCTGAAGATCGGATGGCACCTATTTTTAAGATGGATAAAAACGGAAATCTTGATATTGTATCAAAATAAGAAAGCGGACAAGGCCCGCCTTTTATGGCAGCGTAGGAGTAGGCCAGAATCTGCCATTTTGGGCCTTGGGAGCTAGACATCGCCCTGAACAGTTATACTTTCTTATCTTGTAAAGAAAACTCGCCGATTGGCTAGCCCTACTTATACTGTATTCTTAAAATTTCCGACTACGCCGAATTCACTTCTAGCTAGAAATTTATACTTTCCTACATTGTAAAGAAAGAGGGCTAACCGAGAAGCCACATGAGCGCCTTTCGATTAGCCCTTTCTTCTCTTGCTTTATCACTTTCCAACAGAAGTCCCCTTGTGGGAAAGGATCGTTAGCGATGAGGTGGTGAGCAGTTCACTCCTGCCCTACCCGATCTAGCTTTACACCCTTCAGCCTCTCGCGCACGACATAGCTTGCTGTAATGAGACCAGCGACAGACGGTACAAACGCATTTGAGGAAGGCGGCATTTTCGCCTTGCGAATTTTCGTTGTATCATCCGGCACAATTTCCTGACGAACCTCCTCCCGAATAACAATCGGGCTTTCATCCGAGAACACAACCTTCACACCCTTTTTAATACCTTCTTTTCGAAGTCTCGTGCGCACAACCTTCGCAATTGGATCGGTATGTGTTTTGGAAATATCGGCAATTTGGAAGCGCGTTGGATCCATTTTGTTTGCTGCTCCCATACTTGAGATAATTGGAATTTTTCGGCGCAAGCATTGTTTGATAAGATGAATCTTATAAGAAATCGTGTCAGATGCATCGATAACAAAATCAAGACCATATGAGAAAAACTGCTCGTACGTTTCATCAGTATAAAACATACGCAGTGCATGAACCTCACATTCTGGGTTGATGTCAGCAATACGCGCTTTCATTAAATCAGCTTTTGGCTGTCCCACTGTTGATAAGAGCGCATGTATTTGACGATTCACATTCGTGATATCTACTACGTCTTTATCAACTAAAATCAAACGTCCCACACCAGAACGTGCTAACGCTTCTGCGGCAAAGGAGCCGACACCACCAATACCAAGGACTGCAACGGTTGTATTTCGTAATATCTCTAAGCCTTCTTTTCCAAAGGCAAGCTCATTGCGTGAAAATTGATGCAGCATATTACACACTCCTAATGAAAAAGTCATTTCTTATGTATTCAATTGCTATATAGAAAAATGCTATATATTTCCCAAAAAAATCCTATGTGAGTCTAGTATACCCACATAGGATTCTTCTCATAGCTTATTACTTCAGCTTCAGCTGTAAATGAAGCTCATTTAACTGTGCTGTTGCAACTTCGCCTGGTGCATCTGTTAACAAGCAGCTTGCGCTTGCTGTTTTCGGGAATGCAATCGTATCACGAAGATTTGTGCGGCCTGCAAGCAGCATAACTAAGCGGTCTAGTCCTAACGCAATTCCGCCGTGCGGAGGCGTGCCGTAGTCAAATGCTTCAAGCAAGAAGCCGAATTGCTCCTGTGCTTCTTCCTGTGTAAACCCTAGCATTTGGAACATTTTTTCTTGCACATCACGCTCGTAAATACGCAGTGAACCACCGCCAAGTTCATAACCATTAAGCACAAGGTCATATGCCTGCGCACGTACCTTACCTGGGTTGCTGTCAAGAAGCGGAAGGTCTTCACGTACTGGCATTGTAAAAGGATGATGCGCCGCAAAGTAACGTCCTGCCTCCTCATCAAATTCAAGAAGCGGCCAATCTGTCACCCAAAGGAAGTTAAATTTGCTTTCGTCGATTAAACCAAGCTCTTTTCCTAGCTTCACGCGAAGTGCTCCTAAGCTGTCAGCTACGATGTTCTTCTTGTCGCCTACGAAGAAGAATACGTCGCCTACTTCTCCTTCTAGCAATTGAACCATTGTTGCACTTTCTTCTTCGTTAAAGAATTTTGCAATTGGTCCTACCAAGCCGCTCTCTTCCACCTTCAGCCATGCAAGACCCTTTGCACCGTAAATTTTTACAAAGTCCGTTAACGCATCAATATCTTTACGGGAATATTTATCTGCTGCTCCTTTTGCGTTTAACGCTTTTACTTGTCCTCCGCTTTGTACTGCACTCGAGAACACTTTAAATCCGCAGTTAGCTGCAAATTCTGATAGGTCTGTCAGCTCTAAAGCAAAGCGCGTATCCGGTTTGTCTGAACCAAAACGATTCATCGCCTCGTCATAGGTCATGCGCGGGAATGGCGTTTGAATATCAAGTCCCTTCGCCTCTTGCATCACAAGCGTCATCATCTGCTCCATCATGCCAAGAAGCTCATCCTGTGTTAAGAAAGACATTTCAATATCGACTTGCGTAAACTCAGGCTGGCGATCCGCACGCAAATCTTCGTCACGGAAACAGCGCGCTACTTGATAATAGCGCTCGAAGCCGCCTACCATCAGAAGCTGCTTAAAGATTTGCGGTGATTGCGGCAATGCGTAAAACTCACCTGGATGTACACGGCTCGGCACTAAATAGTCGCGAGCTCCCTCTGGTGTGCTTTTCGTTAAAATTGGCGTTTCTACATCAAGGAAGCCCTCTTTGTCTAAGAAATTACGCATCGTCGTTGTAACTCGATGGCGCATTTTAAGCGTCTCGAACATAACAGGGCGACGCAGGTCAAGATAACGATATTTTAAACGTACATCCTCCGCCACATCTACTTGATCAGAAATCGCAAACGGTGGTGTTTTTGCGCTATTTAATACATTTAGCTCTGTAACCTTTACTTCAATTTTACCTGTCGCTATGTTAGGATTGATTGTTTCTGGGTCACGTTCTACCACAAGACCTTTTACATCCAAAACATATTCGTTACGCACCGCATCTGCTAATTGCAGTGCTTCCTTTGAGCTTTCTGGCGTAAAGACAATTTGCACAATCCCCGTACGGTCACGAAGATCGATAAAGATCAAATCACCGAAGTCTCTGCGTTTTTGTACCCAACCTTTTAGCTGTACTTGCTTACCAACATCTTGTAATGTTACTTCTCCGCAATGATGCGTTCTTTCAGACATTTCTTTCTCCTCCTATAACACCTTTTCTGCTACGTATGAAACAAATGTATCGAGAGCGGCTTCCTCTTGTTCGCCGGTGCTCATATCTTTAATATTAATTACGCTGCGCTCAAGTTCATTTTCACCAAGCACAGCCACATATTTCGCTTGCACACGGTCAGCTGCCTTAAACTGCGCTTTTACTTTACGGTCAAGATAATCCTTCTCGGCCGTTACCCCTGCCTTCCGCAGCTCAAACACAAGCTTTGCTGCATAATCCTTCGCTTGCTCTCCAAGCGCGACTACATAGCAATCAATGCTTTGTGAAACCGGGAGCGTAATGCTCTCAGCCTCAAGCGCCATCAATAAGCGCTCAATACTTAACGCAAAACCAATCCCTGGTGTTTCCGGACCGCCAACCTCCTGAACAAGGCCATTGTAGCGCCCGCCGCCGCTTAATGTTGTGATAGCGCCAAAGCCCTCTGCCTCGCTCATAATCTCGAATACTGTATGCTGATAGTAATCTAAACCCCGCACAAGATTCGGATCCTTTTCAAACGGAATATTCATCATTGTCAGAAGCTGCTGCACCTTCTCATAGTATTGCTGTGAACCTTCGTTTAAGTATTCCGTGATGGACGGTGCTGTACTCATCAATTCATGGCCGCGATCCTTTTTGCAATCTAAAATGCGAAGCGGATTCTTTTCTAGGCGGGCTTGACAATCTGAGCAAAATTCATGAATGCGCGGCGCAAAATGGTTTACCAATGCCTCACGATGAGCTTTTCTGCTCTCCTGATCGCCTAAGGAATTGAGCACAAGCTTGACATGTTTTAAGCCTAAGCTCTTATAAAATTCCATTGCAAGCGCAATAACCTCGGCATCAATCGCCGGATCATTGCTGCCGAGCGCTTCAATCCCGAACTGTACAAACTGACGGTATCTGCCTGATTGCGGTCTTTCGTAACGAAACATCGGTCCGATATAAAACAGCTTTGTCGGCTGCGCTGCATCGCCATACATTTTATGTTCCACATACGAGCGAACAACTGCTGCCGTACCCTCAGGGCGCAGCGTTAGACTTCTCTCGCCGCGATCTGTGAATGTGTACATTTCCTTTTGAACGATATCTGTCGTATCTCCCACGCTGCGTAAAAATAATTCCGTATGCTCAAAAATCGGAGTCCGAATTTCTTTATAGTTATAACGGCGGCAAATCTCCCGCGCTTGCGTTTCGATATATTGCCACAGCTCGACCGTACCTGGAAGAATGTCTTGCGTTCCTCTTGGAATTTGAATCGACATGCTGATAGTCCTCCTATTTTCAAAATAAAAAAGACCCCCCTCCCTACATAACGTAGGGACGAGAGTCTTATACCCGTGGTGCCACCCTAATTGAAGCTTTTACGCTTCCACTTTTTGTTAACGCCTCAAACGTTCAGCTCCTACTGAGCCCTTGGCTGTTCAGAGTGAAACCTACGGAGTGTTCCTTCAATAAGTCATCATGAGAAATGCTCCCAGCCAAGGCATTTCCTCTCTGTTCATGTGTACTCTTACCTACTTTTCTCCATCATCGGTTTTTTCCATATGTAGTTATGAAAAATCAATTTGCTTATAAATATACGTGTTCTTCTGTGCTATTGTCAAGACCTTTAGCGACGATTAAAATGCTTCTTCAGTTTTTTTACATCCTGTAAGGAGACGCCAAATTCTGAAGCAAGCTCCATAGAAACTGTATTCTGTTCCTTAGAGGAAAAATCCTGGAAATTCATATGCAGCATTTGATTGGCACTATTTGCTGCATTCCTCCCGCTTTCATTCATACGCATATAGTTTTTCTCCTTTTTCGTGGGTTTTCTTACTTCAGTTTACCCACAAAAAAGGGACATTTATCCCTTAAATTAAAGAAAACTCGCCGATTGGCGAGCCGTGCCCTTCGGCGAAGACAGAGGCGTAGTTGCACTTATACTGTACTCCTAAAATTTCCCACTACATCGAATTCACCCCTAGCTGGAAATTTATACTGTCTTACAGTGTAAAGAAAACTCGCCGATTGGCGAGCCACGCCCTTCGGCGAAGACAGAGGCGTAGCCCTACTTACACTGTATTTCTAAAATTTCCAACTGCGTCAAATTCACCCCTAGCTGGAAATTTATACTTTCTTACAGTGTAAAGAAAAATACGACCTGTCTTAGCTCACAAGGGACATTTCTTTTATTTACTTTCCATAATCAGTGTAACTGGTCCATCATTGAGCAAACGCACGTCCATCATGGCACCAAATATACCTGTCTCGACATGCAGGCCTTGCTTACGAAGCTCCTCATTAAAGGCTTCGTACATAATCTGCGCATGCTCCGGCCTTGCTGCTTCTATGAAATTCGGGCGACGCCCCTTTCTGCAGTCCCCATATAACGTAAATTGTGAAACTGATAAAATGTAGCCGCCAATATCCCGAACCGAGACGTTCATCTTTCCGCTCTCATCCTCAAAAATACGCAAATTTGCAATCTTGTCAGCAAGATAAGCACAATCTGTCTCTGTATCCTCATGCGTAATGCCAACAAGCAGAGTCAAGCCGAAAGGAATTTGTCCAACAACTTGACCATCTACTGTTACGGAAGCTTCTTTTGATCTTTGTACTACTACTCTCATATTACATACTCCTTTAATGCATCAATCTTCGCACTGCGTACACATCGCGCACCTGCTTAATCCGTTCCACAATCTTTTGCAGATGATTTACGTTATGAATAGCGATGGACATATGAATAATGGCCATTTTATTACGGTCGCTCCGTCCTGAGACAGCAGAAATATTTGTTTTCATCTCATTTACCGCTTGCAGCACTTCATTTAAAAGCCCTCTTCTATCAAAGCCTGAAATTTCAAGATCAACATTATATTCAAGCTCTCTCTGCGGGCTGATTTCCCATTCTACCTCAAGCAATCGATCCTTTGCCTCATCCGTCTGCGTATTTACACAGTCGGCTCGATGAACTGATACACCACGGCCCTTTGTAATATAACCGATAATATCGTCTCCTGGCACTGGGTTACAGCATTTCGATACACGGATAAGAAGATTGTCTACCCCGCTTACCTTAATACCCGTATCACGACGCTTAATCTTCATCGGCTGCGTTTTCGCATCAGCCACCGCATCATCGAGAAGCTGTGCTTCTTCCTTCTTCTTACGGAATTTATCGGTTAAGCGCGTAACAATTTGTGCTGCGGTAATGCCGTTATATCCCACGGCCGCATACATTTCTTCTTCATTGGGGAAATTGAATTTCTCGGCAACTCGCTTGAGATTTTCAGAGCTAAGTACTTCCTTCATATCGTAATCTAAGCCTCTAAGCTCCTTTTCAATTAACTCTTTCCCTTTTTCAACATTTTCATCCCGGCGCTGCTTTTTGAAAAATTGACGAATTTTATTTTTCGCATGTGACGTTTGCGCAAGCTTCACCCAGTCCTGACTTGGACCATACGAATGCTTGGACGTCATAATTTCGATAATATCACCCGTCTTCAGCTTATAATCAAGCGGAACCATCTTTCCGTTTACCTTCGCGCCAATTGTTTTATTACCGATTTCCGAGTGAATGCGATACGCAAAGTCGATTGGCACCGATCCAAGCGGCAGTTCCAGCACATCCCCTTTTGGTGTAAAGACGAACACCATATCCGAGAAAAGGTCGAGCTTTAACGACTCCATAAACTCCTCAGCATTGGATGCATCCTTTTGCCATTCTAAGATTTGCGGGAACCAAGACAGCTTTTTCTCCAGTGTCTCGTGGTCAGCCTGAAGGGTTTTTCCTTCCTTGTATGCCCAATGGGCGGCAATCCCAAATTCCGCAATTTCGTGCATTTCCTTTGTTCGGATTTGCACCTCCAGCGGATCCCCCTTCGGTCCGATGACCGTCGTATGAAGTGATTGGTAGAAATTTGCCTTAGGCATCGCAATATAATCCTTAAACCTTCCTGGCATTGGCTTCCAGCAAGTATGAATAATTCCTAGCACCGCATAGCAATCTTTAATGCTATTTACAATAACACGAACCGCCAGCAAGTCATAAATCTCATTAAATTGCTTGTTCTGCATGACCATCTTGCGATAAATGCTATAAATATGCTTTGGACGTCCAGAGAGTTCTGCACTGATTGTCACATCGCTGAGCTTTTCACGGATTTCGTCCATAACCTCTCCTAAATACTCTTCCCGTTCGGCGCGCTTACGCTTCATTAAATTCACGATACGGTAGTATTGTTGTGGGTTTAAATAGCGAAGAGATGTGTCCTCAAGCTCCCATTTGATTGTGCTAATCCCAAGGCGGTGTGCGAGCGGCGCAAAAATCTCTAATGTTTCATTAGCAATACGCTGCTGCTTTTCCTGCGGCAAATGCTTCAGCGTCCGCATATTATGCAAGCGGTCAGCCAGCTTAATCAAAATTACGCGCATATCTTGCGCCATAGCAACAAACATTTTCCGATGATTTTCCGCCTGTTGCTCCTCTTGTGATTTATATTTAATTTTACCGAGCTTTGTAACGCCGTCTACAAGCATCGCAATCTCTTTTGTAAACGCACGTTCCATATCCTCTAATGTTACACTTGTATCCTCTACAACATCGTGCAAAAAGCCTGCAGATACAGTTGCCGGGTCCATTCTTAAATCCACGAGAATGCCAGCCACCTGAATAGGATGGATAATGTACGGCTCCCCTGATTTACGATATTGCTCACGATGGGCTTCCCGAGCAAACTCATATGCGCGCTCCACGATTCCCAAATCTTGGCCGCTTAAATATTGAGCAGCCTTGTGCAGTACTTGTTCAGCCGTTAGCACTTGTTCATTTGCCATGGAATCACCTTTATAGTATAAATTATTTATTTTTAAAGAAAACTCGCCGATTGGCGAGCCCCGCCTTTTGGGCGAAGACAGAGGC
Source organism: Ectobacillus funiculus (assembly GCF_004138295.1). GTDB lineage: Bacteria > Bacillota > Bacilli > Bacillales > Bacillaceae_G > Ectobacillus > Ectobacillus funiculus. The sequence goes on from NZ_SCFM01000012.1 coordinate 22,685, forward strand.
GTAGTTGCACTTATACTGTATTCCTAAAATTTCCGACTACGTCGAATTCACCTCGAGCTGGAAATTTATGCTTTTTTACAGTGTAAAGAAAACTCGCCGATTGGCGAGCTCCGCTCTTGGGCGAATTTCCCAGTTTCAATCTATTAAAAAGAATTATTCTATATTGTAACATTATAACTCACTTGTTGAAACAGGTGAAAAACAAGAGGATAGTAAATCCTTCCTGACTTCCTATATAGAAAAAGGAGGTGACCCAAAAAAGGGGGAACTATCCCTCTTTTGGGCCACCTCGCGAAAGGAACCATCATACTGCATGGTATAAAACAAAAGCTTTTGCAACGTTTCCTTCTGCAAATTTATAAAAACGGGCACAAGCCGCTATACAATTAATATTGCATCAATGTTAATACATCGTAGCCATCTAATTTATCACGGCCATCTAAATACGTAAGCTCTACAAGGAATGCAATCCCTGCTACTACGCCGCCCAGCTCTTCAACAAGCTTAATTGTTGCTTCAATTGTTCCACCTGTCGCAAGCAAATCATCCGTGATCAGAATACGTTGTCCTGGCTGAATAGCATCTTTGTGAATCGTTAATACATCTTTGCCATATTCTTTTCCGTATTCTACTTTTACCACTTCACGTGGAAGCTTCCCTTCCTTACGAACTGGCGCGAAACCAATTCCAAGCGCATAAGCAACAGGGCAACCGATGATGAAACCACGCGCCTCCGGTCCAACAATCAAGTCGATTTCCTTTTCCTTCGCAAACTCAACAATCGCATCTGTTGCCGCCTTGTACGCTTCACCATCATTCATTAAAGGAGAAATGTCCTTAAACACAATTCCTTCCTTCGGATAATCAGGGACGATTGCAATATACTTCTTAAAATCCATACTAAGCCTCCTTGTGTACAAAAGAATCGTTCCGAATCGTTTCCAACATTTCTTTTAACTGCTGATAAGCAGAATATACTAATTCTTTTTCCACCTGTAATTGTTCGAATTTCTTCCGATATGTTTTAGACTCTGTTAAGTCGCGTTTCTCAGTCAAATGAGATAGAAAAATGACACCATCTTTTATTGTAACAAATTCAAGTTCAAAAAACACCTGTGTCATAAAATTTACTGTGTCTTTTGACCAACCCTTGTACCGGCATAGCTCCTCTCCGTGTTGCACGAGAGAAAATGGAGATTTCTGCCGAAGAAAAGCATAAAACCATTTAAAATGATCACGGGTTGGGACCGTGCTGAACGTATGATCCGCATCGCTGAGCAACACTGCATAAACGCGGGCCGGAAAGCCATATGCTAGTACATTACGCAACTGCTCAAGCGAGGAGGGCAAGTCTAAGAGCACCACGTACTGCCCTTGTAAAATACCTGACTGGATGTCGGGTGCATCAGCAGATATAGCATAGCGCTTATAGTCCTGAGGCAGCTTTTCCAAGGACAGTTCATCAAAATACAAGATGTTAAGACACTGGCTTGGCAGCGTTGCAAGCTGCTTCTCAAACCCGCGCATGCTGCGCCAGTCAAATAGCTGCCACTCTGTAACCGCAATATCCTGAATGATCACTTGCGGCTTTCGGAAATTATTCCATTCATTAATCGACAGCTCCCCAATGGCAGAAACGCGTGCCGCCGGCGAGATGTGCTCCGCCAATGGACCTAAGCCAAAACCAATGCCATCGAGACGAGCCTGGCCATTTGTAAACATAACCTTTAGATGAGAACCGTCCGAACCAATTGGTTTTATGCTCTCAAGTGATACATTCTCCACTTGGATACGCGGCTTCGGATTGCCAGCCCCAAACGGCGCCAGCTGCTGTATCTCCTCTATCACAGGCAGCGTAATGTCTTCAAGACGACACACCGCATCAACAGTCTTAACGGGCATCAAATCCTGCATTGAAAGCTGCTCTGCTGCCAGTTCATTAAGCCGTCTTCTTAGCTCATCCACATGGTCCATATCAAGTGTCATCCCTGCTGCCATAGGGTGCCCGCCAAAGTGTGGCAGAATATCGCGGCAATCAGATAGATTGGCAAATAAGTCAAAGCCTTCAATGCTGCGTGCTGAGCCCTTCGCAATTTTCTTTACGCTATCGACACCAAGAATAATGACCGGTCGGTAAAAACGTTCTACAAGCCGTGATGCAACAATGCCAATAACGCCAACATTCCATCCTTCTTTTGCGAGAACAAGTACATGGTTTGTTTCCGGAGGATAGTGCTCCTCCACCATTTCAATAGCCTCTGCCGCAATTTCCTGTACAATATCCTGACGCAGCTTGTTCAAGCTATCAATCTCTTGTGCGAGCTCCAACGCTTCTTCCCTATCCTCTGATAGGAGAAGGTGAACAGCTGGAGCTGCGTCCTCTAGCCGGCCGACTGCGTTAATACGAGGGGCAATTGAAAATCCGACGCTTTCCTCATTCGCCGCATGCTGTTGGACATTGGCCACCTGAAATAAAGCAAGCAATCCAGGGCGCTTCGTATGCTGCAGCTTTTCCAAACCGCGAATCACAAGCAAACGGTTTTCATCATGCAGTGGAACAAGATCGGCAATTGTACCAATCACCGCAATATCCAGTAAGTGCTCTGGAACCCTGCCAAGCAAAGCGTGCGCCACCTTAAACGCAACTCCGACACCGGCCAATTCGCCAAATGGATACATGCCCCCTCCAAGTCTTGGATGAATAATCGCGTATGCATCAGGAAGCTCTGGCGGCGGCTCATGGTGATCAGTAATAATCAAATCAATACCAAGCTCCTTTGCGAGCCTTGCCTCATTAACAGCAGAAATACCTGTATCAACTGTAATAATTAATGAAAAACCAGCTTGCTGCGCCCAGCGAAACGCCCCCTCATTTGGTCCGTATCCCTCGGTAAATCGGTTGGGGATATAAAATTCCACATCAGCACCAAGCTCAAGAAGCGCAAGCATTAAAACTGTTGTACTGCTAACACCGTCAGCATCGTAATCACCGTATACGAGAATTTGCTCTCCGTTCTGGACAGCTAGATGGATTCTCTCTACAGCTCGTTCCATATCTTTAAGCAGAAACGGATCATAAAATGATTGCCGTTCACTATGTAAAAAGCTTGTAATCTCTTCTTCTGTATGAAGTCCCCTATGAACTAATAAAGAGGTAATAACGGGTGATAGCTGCAGCTTATGCGCTAACTGCTGAGCCAACTCCTCGTTCCCTCTTATATGTTTCCAACGCGTTTTCGGTTGTAACAACGAAATCACCCCTCAATTCATTCATTATACTAAACCGGTTATAAGGTGACAATGAAATGCCAAATACCCTTATTTAACAGCAGTAAGAAAAGCAGACAAGGCCCGCCTTTTATGGCAGCGTAGGGGTGAGCCAGAGTAAAAGGCGCTTTTTGCCTTTTGCGGAGGTTCAGCCTGGAGTCTGACATTTTGGGCCTTGGGAGCTAGACATCACCCCGAACAGTCATCCTTTCTTATCTTGTAAAGAAAACTCGCCGATTGGCGAGCCCTGTTCTTAGGCGTAGTTGCCCCTATACTGTATTCCTAACATTTCTCGCCACGTCGAATTGTCTTCCAGCTAGAAACTTATACTGTCTTAAAGTGCAAAAAAGACGAGGCTCTCTACCTATCGCAGATACACCTCGTCTTTTTAAAACAGTTATAGCCACCCTGTTTTCCTTTTTGCTACACCTGTATGTCTGATGTTGGCTCCGGTTCTCTTTTCGTTCTGCCCTTCTTCAGACGGTTCTTCTCAAGAATCAGCCAAATTTGCGAAGCAACGAAGACCGAGGAATATGTTCCAACAACTAGTCCGATTAACAAAGCTAATGAGAAGTTACGAAGAGATTCACTTCCGAAAATCAATAACGCGATAACCGGTAAAAGAACCGTTAATACCGTGTTGATCGAACGTCCAAGCGTTTGACGGATACTCATATTCACAATATCCTCTAGGTCAGCTGCAGACCGAATCTTCTTTTTCTCTTTATACAGTTGTCGATTTCGGTCAAATGTTACGATAGAATCATTAATCGAATAACCTACAATTGTTAGTACAGCTGCAATAAACGGTAAATCTACTTCCAAGCGCAATATGCTGAACACCATAATGATGAAAAAGGCATCATGCAAGAGTGCTAACACAGCAGATATTGCATACGTAAAACGAAAACGGAAGCTCACGTATAAAATGATACCAACCGATGCGATGAGCACGGAAATTAACGCATTGCGTGCAATCTCCTTCCCGATTGTTGGTGAAACAGTACTCACATTCGGCTCATTTCCATACTTGCTTTTTATTGCATCTTTCAGTCCCGCAATCTCTTCCTTCGAAAGAACCCCGTGCGTCCGCACAGCTGCTCCTTCGTTTTTCGTACCTGTTAGTACGATATCCTCAGGATCAATATTCAGCTTTTGGAGGTCCGCTTTCAGTTCAGAAGCAACAATTGTTTTGTTACTTGTCACATCAATACGCGTTCCGCTTGAAAAGTCGATACTAAGATTTAAACGGAACAATGATACAGCAATAATCCCTACGACAACTGCTACAATCGAGAAAATCAAAAAGCGATTTCCTACTTTTACAAAGTCTATACGATCAAATTTAGTCGGTGCATACTCTACACCTTTTGAAAGAGAAATAACATCCCGGCGTTTTACACCAAAATACCCTATCTTCTTATCAAATAAACGGCTCTTTACAAGGAGACCTAATAATAGGCGTGTTCCCCCAACATTTGTAACGAATCCAATAATAAGGCTGACAATTAAACTCGTCGCAAAGCCTTTTACCGAGCTTGTGCCGTATACGAATAAAACGACAGCAGCTAGCAATGTTGTAATATGCGCATCCAAAATCGTAAGAAAAGAATGCTTATTTCCAGCCCGATACGCGGCCATCACTGATTTTCCGATTTTCAGCTCTTCTTTAAAACGCTCATCCGTAATGACGTTCGCGTCAACAGCGATACCGACACCGAGTATAAGAGCCGCGATACCCGGAAGCGTCAAAACGGCATGCATCCAATGAAAAGTAACGAGCGTAATATATGTATACAATGTTAACATAATCACCGCAACGAGTCCTGGAAGACGGTAATAGGCAATCATAAACAAGAAAACAAGAGCAATCCCAATTGCACCGGCAACGATTGTTTTTTGCAACGCAGTTTCTCCATACTTGGCTCCAACAGATGTAGAATACAACTCTTTGAGCTCAACTGGCAACGCTCCAGCATTTAACAAGTTTGCAAGTTCCTTCGCTTCGGCTGCCGTAAAGTTTCCGACGATTGATACATCCGTTTGGGTAAATACTTGATTAACAGATGCTGCAGATAAGTATTTCGGCTTTACTTTTGCCGCCTCTGCTTTATAGGAATCCTTTCCTTCCTCAAAATCAAGCCAAATGACCATTAAATTATCCGGCTTCATCGCAAGCACTTGCTCCGTTACACTTTTAAACTTATCCGCATCCTTTAAAGTAAGAGCTACGCTTGGCTTTCCTTGCTCGTCAAATGTTTGACTCGCACCGCCCGCCTTTAAATCAGCTCCGTCCATCAATACCTTGTCATTTATGTCACGGAATGTCAGCTTGGCTTGGGTTGCCAGAATCGATCTTGCCTTTGCTTGATCCTTCACGCCAGCAAGCTGTACCCGGATGCGGTCATTCCCTTCAATTTGAATGTTCGGCTCGCTTACACCAAGAACGTTAACACGCTTTTCAAGTGCCTCTACCGTACTTAACAATGTCTTGCGCGTCAGCTTCTCGCCTTCCTTCGCTGGCTTTACCTCATATAAAACCTCAAAGCCACCGCGCAAATCGAGTCCCAGATTGATACCTTGTGTAATATTCTTTGTTGTCGCTCCGATGATGCCGCCAATGAGCAACACAATTAAAAAGAAAGCCACAATTCTGCTTTGTTTTGCCATTTCTGTCGATTGCCTCCTCATTCTCATACGAAACCATTATAGAAAGAAGCCTAGATACCTGTCAAATGAATGGTTATTTGTTTTCATACTCCTCAAACGACGAAAGCGGCGCCTTATATGCCTGCATCGTTAAATATGTCATGTAGTCACTTGTAGAGAGCGTCAAAACATCATTAACAAGCTGATGGATTTTAATTTCTTCTGGTAACTTTTTCCACTTTTTACTCTTCAAACATGTCCATATTTCCTGCTCTGTTACGCGATCATACCCGAGCATGTGAAATTCCTCCACCTTACTTTGCAGCACAACGGTAAGCTCCTGCCGATAAGCATCAATTCCAACTTCCTTATCAGTCATCAAAAGTCCTCCTTTCGGGTATCATCCCCATTACCATGTCAACCAGAGATTCTGTTATACACCTGTTTGTTCCCTTGACCTAGGGAACGGTTACAACGCATCACTCACAGCAGAGCGGCGGGCTAGGGTAGAACCCGGCAGCGTGTCTTCACCTAACTGATCAACGGACTGTATCATGCTAAGACAATTCCTTCTGCACTCACTCGTACCAAAAAGTAATGAACCACACTCTCTCAAATCTACAGGTTATAATTCGAAGGGGTTAGCTAAGAAATCATATTAGCCTAGCTCCTCTCTAGACCCCCAACGCCATATATACAGGCAATCATTTGCTAAGTAAAGGGCAATAAAAAAGCTTGTACATATACACCTTGTCATGCTTGACCCCACCGAGCGCATATAAATTATTGTAAATCATTCTATGGCTTTTGAGAAGGTGGGAAACAAATGACGAAGCAAAGCTTTTTACGCGGAACGTTAATCTTAATTATTGCTGGTCTTGTCACAAGGGTGCTCGGCTTCGTAAATCGGATTGTGATGGCAAGGATTTTGGGAGAAGAAGGAGTCGGGCTGTATATGATGGCCGTTCCAACTTTTATTTTAGCGATCACCGTTACACAAATCGGTCTGCCTGTCGCAATCGCTAAACTCGTTGCCGAAGCCGAAGCGATAGGAGACCAGCAAAAGGTTAAAAAGGTGTTAACCGTATCCCTTGCAGTGACGCTTACCTTAAGTGTCGTCATTACGGCAGCTCTCATGGTTGCGGCACCGATTCTTTCTAAAACCGTTCTAACAGATTCTCGGACCTACTATCCGCTCATAGCCATTTTGCCGGTTGTACCAATTATTGCCGTATCCTCCGTACTGCGCGGCTATTTCCAAGGAAAACAAAACATGAAGCCAGGCGCGTTTGCACAAGTAATTGAACAGATTGTCCGCATTACCTTAATTGCTGTCTGTACACGCGCTTTCTTGCATCTTGGTGTAGAGTACGCAGCGGCTGGCGCAATGGTTTCAGCTGTAATCGGCGAGCTAGCTTCCCTCTTGTATATGCTGTTTATGTTTCACCGTGAAAAACACGTTGCCGTTCGTTCTCACTTTTTCCGTACGGTGAAAAACGGCAAGGATACACTCAGCTCACTGATGTCCGTCGCCCTCCCGACAACTGGGAGCCGCTTTATCGGTTCTGTTTCCTATTTTTTAGAGCCCATTGTTGTCGCTCGAAGCTTGGCGATGGCAGGCGTCACCGCCGAGGTTGCAACAAGGCAATATGGGGAATTAAACGGCTATGCGCTGCCACTTTTATTTTTGCCGTCCTTTATCACATATGCCCTATCCACATCGCTTGTCCCCTCTATTAGTGAGGCGGCGGCAAAACAACAGCACCAGCTTGTCGAGTATCGGCTTCAGCAAGCACTCCGCTTGTCGTTTATTTCTGGGGGCTGGTCAGTCATTATTTTGTACGTATTTGCTTCTCCCATTATGACGCTTATGTATCACTCCGATCATGCAGCGGTGTTTGTAAAGGTGCTCGCTCCTTGTTTTATCTTTTACTACTTTCAAGGACCGCTCGCTTCTGTTTTACAAGCATTAAACATGGCAAAAACAGCAATGATCAACAGTCTAATCGGCTCAGTAGTAAAAATCATTGTTATCTTTGTTCTTGCCTCGCGTCCGGATTTTCAAATCATGGGCTTCGCGTTAGCCATTGTAGCCGGGCTTACAACCGTAACAATTCTGCACTATGCAACCTTGCTCAAACGCATTACCTTTACCATCTATGCAAAGGATTATATCTACGGTATGCTTGCGATTTTCTTAGCCGGATTTACTGGATTTTACTGCCATGAGCAGCTGACTTTTTCCGATTCACTTGGTATGCAGACACTGTGCTCCATTGTTGTCACAACAGCAGTATACATTGTGCTGCTCATGATATTTCGTTTAATCCGAAAAGATGAACTGCGCCGAATTCCAGTACTCCGCAACCTATCCTTTCTAAAATGAAACAGCCTCCGCGCATGGAGGCTGTTTCATTTATCTATTAAATCCACAAAAAACTCTCCATCCTGAAAGCTGCAATACGAAATTTCCCCAATATCCGGATAACCAAGCTCCTGCAGCTGTTGCCGGAGCCATACCTCCGTTTTTTTCATTTCGGATAAATTATCATACTGAACAAGCCCATCTAAGATAAGCGGAAATGTAAAGACCGGATTTTGTTTTTGGCTTTTTGGGTTGGGTTGCTTTTGAAACACTGACAAACGTCCGGATGGTTCCAAAATGGCGTATTCAACGTCGCGTAGATCTCCAATGTCTTTTTCGCGAAGCTGCACAAGCAAATCCTCAAAGTTATAGCGATTTTTGCGCATTTTCCGTTCATCTATTTTTCCGTCTCGAATTAAAATCACGGGCTCTCCGTCAAGAAGTTTGCGCAATTTTTGACTTTTTATTGACACTAACGCCAGAGTGATTTGAATGAGCATTAAGGTCACCATCGGAATAATTTGATCCACAAGGGGCTTCTCCCTATCCTCAATCGCGATGATCGCAATCTCACCAAGCATAATAAAGACGACCAAATCCAACACACTCAGTTCACCAATTTCCCGTTTGCCCATCAGGCGAAAAATTACTAAAATAACACCGTATAATAAGATAGTCCTCCAGACAATTTCAAGCTCTTGCCATCCCATACTCTCATTCTCCTCTTCTGCCATACTCCATTATTATCTTTCCCGAGGCTTGCAGAACTATCACGCAATTTTTCATTCCTCATTCACTAGAAATTAGTCTATCTCAGCAGGTTATTCAATATGCTTGTATTATAAGGAGGGATCCACATGTCATCGACAAAACGATTAGGAGTAGCTGTCCTGTTTGGTTTAGGAACACTTCTTGCGTTAGCTGCGCTCACAAGTCTCATTATAGCTATGCTGCTGAAAATGACAGAGCTAGATGAGGCCAATTTGGCAATTACTATTATGATTCTTGCAATTATCTCTATGATTATTGCCGGCTTCATCTCGGGATTAAAAGCAAAAGTCAGAGGCTGGTTTGCTGGGGGGGCAACAGGCGTTGCCTACTCTGTTCTTGTTTTTCTTTTCAACTATCTGGGCCATTCACAAGGGCTTTCAAGTGAGAATATGCTGTACCAGCTTGGTCTCATCGCCGCAAGCATGATCGGGGGCATTTTCGGAGTAAATGCCGCAAAGAAGGAGTAAGGAAAGCTCACCGATTGGCGATTCGTTATTTACGCCGAGAGCCCCTTTCTCTACAACAGACATCTTATGAAGGCTAAATAGCGCCCCAAACATATATTTGGAAACAAAAAAACTTGGCACTTTATATGCCAAGTTTTTTTATTATGCTTGCTGCTTTTTCACTTCACGTACCGCATTGCGATCAAACGTTAAACGAGATCCGTCACTTCCTACTAGAACAAGCGTCGTATCAGTAACAGAATCAACGATGCCATGCATTCCGCCGATTGTAATGACTTGATCACCCTTTTGCAAGCTGCTTTGCATTTGCGCTACTGACTTTTGACGCTTTTGCTGCGGACGGATTAATAGAAAATAAAACACCGCAAACATTAAGACAAGTGGCAACACCTGCGTTACTAAACTGTTCATGCCTTACTCCTCCTTTTTAAGTCTCGTATGTATGACTTAGAAATTTTTTGCATTCGGTTTGTTAAAGCCGTATTGCTCGAAGAACTCTTCACGGAAATCGCCAAGACGATCTTCTCGAATGGCTTGTCTCACCTGCTCCATTAATTTTAACAGAAAATGAAGATTATGATAAGACGTTAAACGAATTCCAAACGTTTCGTCGCATCGAATTAGATGACGGATGTACGCGCGTGAATAATTGCGGCACGTATAGCAATCGCATTTCGGATCAAGCGGTCCGAAATCTCGTGCAAACTTTGCATTTTTAATAACGAGACGGCCTTCGCTCGTCATGCAAGTTCCGTTTCGGGCAATGCGCGTCGGCAGCACACAATCAAACATATCGATACCACGAATTGCGCCATCAATTAATGAGTCGGGCGATCCCACTCCCATTAAGTAACGCGGTTTGTTTTCTGGAAGAAGCGGCGCTGTAAAGTCAAGCACACGATTCATCACATCCTTTGGCTCCCCAACAGATAATCCACCGATTGCGTAGCCTGGGAAGTCGAGCGAAATTAAATCCCGCGCACTTTGACGACGCAGTTCCTCGTACTCGCCACCTTGTACAATACCAAACAACGCTTGGTCATGCGGACGCTCATGCGCCGTTAGACACCGTTCCGCCCAGCGGCTTGTCCGCTCTACAGAACGCTTCATATATTCATATTCAGCCGGGTACGGTGGACATTCATCAAATGCCATCATGATATCCGCACCGAGTGCATTTTGGATCTGCATCGCTTTTTCCGGAGACAAGAACAATTTATCTCCATTCAAGTGATTGCGAAAATGCACACCCTCTTCTTCAATTTTACGAAACTCGCTTAAGCTAAATACTTGAAAGCCGCCAGAATCTGTTAAAATGGCACGATCCCAGTTCATAAACTTGTGCAATCCGCCTGCCTCGCGCACAATTTCATGCCCAGGACGAAGCCATAGATGATACGTATTACTCAAAATAATACCTGCCTGCATTTCTTTCAGTTCTTCCGGCGACATCGTTTTTACAGTAGCTAATGTGCCAACAGGCATAAAAATGGGCGTTTCAAATGAACCGTGCGGCGTGTGCACGCGTCCTAGTCTTGCACCTGTTTGCTTACATTTCTTAATAAGTTCATACTTTACTGCCATAAAATAGCTCCTTCCTGTTCACATACAAAAGAAAAACAATTCGTACTATATAGCAACTAACACCATCAAAAATTTCTCGCTACGTCGAAAGGTCTTCCAGCTAGAAATTTATACTTTCCTACAGTGTTAAATTAAAAGCATCGCATCTCCAAAGCTGAAGAAGCGATATTTTTCCTTCACCGCTTCCTCATACGCATGAATTACATGCTCTCTCCCTGCAAGCGCACTAACGAGCATAATAAGCGTCGATTTCGGCAAATGAAAATTTGTAATGAGTCCATCAATTGCTTTAAATTGATAACCCGGATAAATGAAAATATCCGTCCAGCCGGAAACAGCGCGGAATTCACCGAATTGAGATGCAATTGTTTCAAGCGTACGCGTGGACGTTGTCCCGACCGTAATAATGCGTCCGCCATCTTGCTTCACGCGGTTTAACAGCGCAGCTGTCTCTTTAGACATATGATAGTATTCCGAGTGCATCTCATGCTCTTCGATCGCACTAGCTGCTACTGGACGAAATGTTCCAAGTCCAACATGGAGCGTAATAAAAGCGATATGCACACCGCGATCGCGAATCAGCTGCAAAAGCTCTTCTGTGAAATGCAGACCCGCAGTTGGTGCTGCCGCTGAGCCAACCTCGCGCGCAAATACAGTTTGATAACGATCGCGATCCTCTAGGCGCTCTTTAATATAAGGAGGAAGCGGCATTTCGCCAAGTTCATCCAGAATTTCATAGAAAATGCCCTCATACGAAAATTGCAGCAATCGCCCGCCTTGCTCCCCTATACCAGTGCATATCGCCTTCAGTCTACCCTCGCCAAACGACAGTACAGTTCCTTCCTTCACACGCTTTGCCGGCTTAACAAGCGTTTCCCAGCAATCATTCTCTTCCTGCTTTAGAAGTAAAACTTCAATATGCGCACCTGTATCCTCTTTTACACCGTAAAGACGTGCAGGCATTACTTTTGTTTCATTTAGTACAAGACAATCTCCTGGATTTAAGTATGAAAGAACATCAGCAAAATGCTTATGCTCAATCTCACCGCTTTGCCGATGCAGTACCATTAGGCGGGAGCTTTCACGTTTTTCTAGCGGTGTTTGAGCAATAAGCTCCTCCGGCAATTCAAAATCAAATAAACTAATATCCATAATTCCACCTATTCCTATTTAAATCTTCCTATTACATACAAAATAAGCGACAATACAATACTAATTAAAATGGATGTTACAATGGGAAAGTAAAAAGTAACATTTCCTTTTTTAACTAAAATATCCCCCGGAAGCTTGCCGATAAGCCTCCAAACAAGACCGATCACAATAAACAAAACACCGAGAGTCAAAAATAATTTTGAAAAATCCATCATTGCTTCGGTGCCTCTCGCTGAAAATGCTCATATGCCAAAGAGGTAGCGATGCGTCCACGCGGCGTACGCTGCAGAAAACCGATTTGTAATAAGTACGGCTCGTATACGTCCTCAATTGTATGCGCCTCTTCACCGATTGTCGCTGCTACTGTATCCAAACCAACTGGACCACCCCGAAATTTATCAATAATGCCAAGTAATAACTTATGGTCAATATGATCCAAACCAAGCTTGTCGACCTGAAGCAGTTCTAGCGCTGTTTGGGTAATTTCAAAGGTAATAATGCCGTTTCCGCGCACCTGAGCAAAATCCCGTACACGGCGCAGCAAACGGTTAGCGATACGCGGGGTTCCGCGTGATCTTCTTCCGATTTCATGAGCAGCCGATGCTTCAATTTCAATCGTAAACACATCTGCTGTTCGTTCAACGATATGGGACAACTGATTCACGTCATAATATTCCAAGCGGCTTAACACACCGAAACGATCACGCAGCGGGGCGCTGAGCGCGCCAGCACGCGTCGTTGCACCTACGAGAGTAAATGGCGGCAAATCCAAGCGGACTGATCGGGCAGAAGGACCTTTTCCAATCACAATATCAAGACAAAAATCCTCCATTGCCGGATAGAGTACTTCCTCTACTGTACGCGGCAAACGATGAATTTCGTCAATAAACAAAACGTCTCCTGGCTCAAGAGCCGTTAGCACTGCCGCCAGATCACCGGGACGCTCAATTGCCGGGCCTGATGTCGTGCGTATATGCACTCCCATCTCCACTGCTATAATATTTGCTAAAGTTGTTTTCCCTAATCCAGGTGGACCATATAATAAAACATGATCGAGTGTTTCCTCTCGCAATTTTGCAGCTTCAATGAAAATTTCCAAATTATGTTTTACTTTTTCCTGACCGATATATTGCTTTAACGTTTGCGGTCTGAGCGAGTATTCAGATTCAGTATCCTCAAATACCGCTTCCCCAGAAACGAGACGTTCGTCCACGATCCTCACCTCTTACCGTTTAATAGAAGACGAAGTGCCTTTTTAATATATTCCTCGGTTGAAAGGGACTCTTTTTGCAGATCGGGCACAACGCGATTGATTTCGCGCTCCGCATAGCCAAGCGCCTTCAGTGCCTCCAATGCCTCCTCTAGCTCGCGGGCATTCCCCTCCTCATCAGAACGGGACGAGGCTGAAAATAAATCTGGCATAAAATCAGCCAACACATCTCCAAGCTTCCCCTTTAAATCAAGAATCATTTGCCGAGCTGTTTTCTTGCCGACACCTGGAAATTTCACAAGAAATGTCTCATTTTCCTGCTCAATCGCCTGCACAACCTGCTCAATTTGACCAGCTGCCAAAATAGCTAGCCCCCCCTTTGGTCCGATGCCTGAAACGCCAAGCAGCTTCACAAACAAAGAACGCTCCTGTCTCGTCTGAAAGCCATATAAGGCCAATACATCTTCTCTAACGTACTGATATGTATAGACACGAACTGACTCCTTACTCGTTCGGAACGCATACGGATTTGGCGTCAAAATTTGGTATCCGATTCCGTTATGATCAATCACAACGTATTCCGGTCCCGTATATTCCACGCTTCCTGTAATATATTCAAACAAGGTACGACCTCTCCCTTTTTAGTCATGACTTTCATTGTATCATAAGTTACCGAAAAAAGTACAAACACAGCGAGAGGTCTTAAATTTATAAAGAAAACTCGCCGATTGGCGAGCCCTGCTCCCCGGGCGAAGACAGAGGCGTAGTTGCCCTTATACTTTATTCCTAAAATTTCTCCCTACGTCGGACGGGCTCTCTGCTAAAAATTTGTACTTTCCTAAGGTATAAGAAAGAGACTAGCGGTCAGCTAGTCTTGCAAATTGGAGTAGCTTTTCATTTCCTCTAGTACTTCTGCGAAACGCTCCTTTGACTGAATACGAATTCCCTTCTCAAGCTGCTGGCGGCGATCCGTCTTCAGCTTCTTCGTATCAATTTGAAAAAAGGATTGAATAACATGTTCACTATTTGGCATACCCTTAAAAATTTGCAAAATCCCTTCCTTTGAAACACCGAAATAACCGCTTGTTTTTAATAAGGGAGATATATCATTGATCCGCTTTTGTAAAACAATCTCTACATCATCACGATCAATAATTTGCCAATCCTTGTATTTACGCAGCACTTGTTCTATCTGCTGCGTTTTCTCTGTAAGCACCTCTTCACTCACTTCTCCATCTAAATATGTACGCTGCAAAATAACGGTTATGCGCGGCTCTTCATGAGAAGCATCCGGTCGCTTTGGGATTATCGGCTCCATTGGCGCAGCCCATACATTTCCCTCATTTAACATAATGAAACAGGCGATCACTATTGTAAATATAGCCTTCATTATGACATCCATACGAATCACCTCTTTGAAGAGAATCGGGAAATAGCGCAAATACATATGTATTTTTGCCGGAATGGGTTATTTTATCCCCCTCTATAGTTATTTTCTCTACACATAAGAAAATGTAAACAAACTCGTACGAAACACACCGTTTTGGTGAAGACAGAGGCATAGTTGCACCGAGGCCCTTGCTACGTCGAATCCACCTCTGGCTGGAAATTTATACTTTCTTACGGTGGAACAAAGAGGAAATGGTAGCTTTGCCATTCCCTCTTTGCCCTCATTAATCCACTACGCGATGATAATCCGTACGAATTGAACGAAATAAATTCGTCATATCACGATTCATTTCGTTTGTCATGGCACCATTTTTCATTTTATTGCTCATATTACGCACGCGATCATACATCGTTTTTGTTACTGTCACATGAATGGTGCGTCCCTTTGCATAGGGTTCAGCAACGCGCCGCACATCGTTTTCTATTGTTCCTGTTGCTGCGCCATTACGCGGTTTAATCGCAACCAGAATATCATCTCCATATGTGACAGCTGCAACGCGATCTACATCACGCAAACCCTTCACGCGATTTTGAATCTTTTCCGCCGCAGCGCCTCCTCCATCAACATTGTAATCACTGATCGTCATATTGCGTGTTGGGTACCCATCATTTGTTAGATGTCCGTGATAGTTACGGGAACCGTAGTAGTTGTAGTTAGGGCCTTTATCCCCAAGCTGTTTCATTTTTTGATTCACTTTAGAATATTTTACATTCCCGTAATCATCTGTTTTCGTTCCGCGATTTGTGACACGATTTGCATCATACGCTCGGTTATATTCCGTCATATCTGGATTGCTATAACGATTTGTGACGCGGTTCATATTGTAATCACGTGTTCCTGTCCCACCATCAATCTGACCGGAACGTGTCATGTCAATGTTAGTAACACCAGAACCGTTAGTTCTACCTACTCCAGCACCTGTACCGGTCATGCCGACTCCCGTGCCTGTTGCCCCAGCACCTGAGCGCGTTGTCCCAACATTTGTCATGCCAGCACCAGGATATGTGCCTGTACCAGTTATACCTGTCTGTTCCCTATTACGATTCGACTCGTTCGTTCCCGTTTTTCTGAGGTGATTTGTAATATCGTTATCGCCAATACCTGTAAGCTGGTTTCTTACATGTCTGCGCATTGCTGTCCCATCAGCCGTACCATCTGGGGTACCAGTCGCCTTGTTATAATAACCTACTCGGCTAGCATCCCAAGGATTAGCTCCTGGTATTACATCATTACCGTACACATTGCGGTTTGCTTCATTACGATATGTTACATTACGGTATTCACGTGTCGACATTTTATGTGCATTACGATTTTCCATAGCTGTGTCTTTATCAGTATTACAAGCAGTTAAAGCACCAACGACGAACAACGATGTTGTCAGCAGCTTCCATTTGTTGTTCAATACAAAGACCCCCTCTGCTAAGTGAACATCAATACGATGCTCGTTCTTATCATGACAAGCAGAGGGGGTTTTTAAACTGTAATTATTTAACTTAGAACTTTGGAGGAGCTGCTGCTAAATGACGTTTATGCTCGGAACGTGCATGCAGTCTTTCAATAACTGCACGATCTTGCTCAGGGACTTCTTCGCCCTTTAGGTACTTGTCAATCATATTATACGTAGTACCCATTTCATTTTCATCGGTTTGCCCTTCCCAAAGACCAGCTGTCGGTGCTTTATGTATCACTTCATCCGGTACTCCGAGCAGGCGAGCCATTTCGCCCACCTCTCCCTTGGTAAAGTGTACAAGCGGCACAAGATCAACACCGCCATCGCCGTATTTTGTGAAATAGCCTGTATGCCATTCTGCCGCATTGTCCGTTCCAACAACTAGATAGTTGAAATTATTCGCAACCGCATATAAAGTAGTCATACGCAAGCGTGCTCTCGTATTGCCGTCTCCAAGACGAGCTTTCTCCTCATTCCATTCACCTGTTGCCTGAAGCTGCTTTTCAACTTCACCAAACAATGCTTGATGTGTTTCTGTCAAGTTGATTACATAATGATCAATCCCAGAGCTTTCTACAACGCGTAACGCATCTTCCTGATCCTTTGGATTGCTTTTGCAAGGCATAATTAAGCCGAGGGATTGGTCTGGGAACGCACGTTTAATTAAGTGCGTTACAACAGCTGAATCGATTCCTCCGCTAATACCGACAATCGCACCGTTTGCATTTGCTTCCTTTACCTTTTGTTGGAGCCATTCCACTAGCTTCGCAATTTGATTTTCCATTTCCTGTTACCCCTTTTCTTAGACTGGTTACCTGTAGTTATGTTATCACATTATATAATTTCTCAACAAATGCGAAGCGTAATTCATAGTTATTTTTCGTAAATAAAATAAGCTGTCGGCGGAATTTCTCCTGTAAGAAGGACGGAAGCTCTAAAAAATAATCCCATTCCCTCATAATATCGCCTGGAAATATAAGAGCTAATAGAAAGGCTCTATTAAAAAGAAAGGGGTAAAGTTCCTTATATCGGGTCAATGCCGCAAATGACCAATTCAGAAAAGGAAGAATGCCATAGCAATATTTCACATAATCATACAAAATAGGCCCAAAGCTGACACAGTCAAAATCGATGAGATACGTATGCTCTCCTCTAACAAAGTTATGCTCAATAACATCACCATGAATAAACCCATATGGCTGCGAAGACCAGTCAAAAGAATTTAACCCAGCTAAAGAGAACTCTGCCCAGCGGAGCAACTCACTTGTTATCTCACTGCCAATACAAGCTGAAATCAATGACGTATAGCGCTGAAACTTAAGTATGCGCATCTGCCATTTTGCATTCCATTCAAGAAACGGCACTTGCGACAACAATTGGTTCGGCAGTTTAGCAGCGTAGCAATGATATTCATCAAGCGCTGCAGCGGCTTGCCGTCTGTTCTGTTCCTCATCAAAACGAAACACCCCTATATGCTGGATATATTGAAATAACAGCCAATACTTACCGTAAAAACAGCCATACTGTAGTCCGGACGGAAATGACCGTATATAAGAGGTAAGCCGGAAACCAGTTTGCTGCAGATGCTGCAGAAATATCATTTGCTTCCTTGCTTGTTCATACGTGCTGTACCCTTTCAATATATAAGATTCCACCTCACATCGAATCAAAAACACCGTCGGCCGCAACTGTACAATATACCGTACGCTTATCCCATGCCCCGTCAAGAAGAAAAAAAGGCGATCTGTTAATGCATCGCCTTTTTCCAGTTGGTGCTTATTCCGTTTCATCTTCATCATCAATGTCCGGTGTACCAAACATAGATGTTTGTTCAGGACGATAATAAGGCATACCCGGCTGCGGCGCATACGGTGTATACGGCGTTGGCTGATAATATGGCACTTGCGGATAAGACGGATAATACGGAGCTCCATACGGTCCTCCTGGCTGCGGTGCATATGGATAGGATGGCTGCGGATCACTGCAGCCGCAATCCTCTTGCGGAGCATAAGGACTCAGAGCTGGCGGCATATTCGGATCGTAAGCAGGACTCATTGCGGCTGCATTTGAATCATATGACGGCATTTGTAAAGAAGACGACTCATAAGGAGCATGGTGATAGGGCTGCATGAAAGCAGATGATTCAGGCTGCGTATAAGCTCCTTGCACATATCCAGGATTCATAGGCGGATATGGCGACTGATATGGCATTCCTCCATAATATGGAGGCTGCGGCTGATATGCTGGTACGTATTGTGGATATGGCGGATATGGTATATATTGCGGCGGCTGGACATAAGTTGGCATTGGCATCGCCCCATACGGATTCATTTCGTACGCTGGTGAAACAACTGGAGCAGCGTACGGATCGTATGACGGCATATAAGGCTGACTCGGCATCGCTGCCATATGATCTGGTGCTGCATTCCCGTATGGCATACTCGCTGAAGGAGATACCATCCCCGGATTCGATAAATGCGGCATGTCTCCTAATGGTGACACCATTCCTGGATTTGACGCGTTTGGCATGGCTCCTAATGGTGACACCATTCCTGGATTTGACATGTTTGGCATGTCTCCTAATGGTGATACCATTCCTGGATTTGACATGTTTGGCATGTCTCCTAACGGTGATACCATTCCTGGATTTGGCATGGCTCCTAATGGCGACACCATTCCTGGATTTGGTGCAGGCATTGCACCCATGCCCGGCATACCTGTCATTTGAGGCATAAAGCCCGTTAATGGCAGCGTTGGGAAGGCTCCAGCACCTTTATCCGCAGCAGGAAGAATCGGATTTGGCATTTCTGCCTGCACAGGACTGAGGCCTGGAATACTTATCGCTTGAGAAGGTGCTGCCGTTTTTCCTTTATCCGCAACAGGAAAAATCGGATTTGGTATTTCTGCCTGCACGGGACTGAGGCCTGGAATACTTATAGTTTGAGAAGGTGCTGCCGTTTTTCCTTTATCCGCAACAGGAAGAATCGGATTTGGCATTTCTGCCTGCACGGGACTGAGGCCCGGTATACTTATCGCTTGAGAAGGTGTTGCCGTTTTTCCTTTATTAGCAATAGGAGGGACGGGCACATTCACATTCTCCTTCTGTGCTACCGGTGCTGTAAAGCTTGGCAGCGGTACTGTAGGTATTGGATTAGCTTTTGCTTTGTCGGCAGCAGGATTCACGTTCGTTTTTCCTGCAGCTGGGGATACAGCCATATTTACATTTGCTTTTTCAGCATTAGGAGCAGTGAATTGGAGGCCCTCATTTCCTTTGTTTGCTATCGGCGAAACAGCTTCTGTATTAGATTTGCCTGCCCCAGGAACAATGATTGGCTTTTCCGCCTTTTTCTCTGCTCCTCCGACCTTGAATTCATTAGCGACATGAAAATTCTTCGTTGGCGGCTGCGGCGGCTGCGGTAAAATGTTGATTGAAAATTTTGTTGTTTCTTTTTGCGGAGCGGCTGTTTTTGTAATTGGTGCCTCTTTTTGAATTGGCTTTTCCTTTTGAATTGGCGCCTCTTTTTGAATCGATATTTGCTTTTGAATCGGCGCTTCCTTTTGAATCGGCACTTCTTTTTGGATCGGTATCTCTTTTTGAATCGGTATCTCTTTTTGAATCGGCACTTCTTTTTGGATCGGTATCTCTTTTTGAATCGGTATCTCTTTTTGAATCGGTATCTCTTTTTGAATCGGTATCTCTTTTTGAATCGGTATCTCTTTTTGAATCGGTATCTCTTTTTGAATCGGTATCTCTTTTTGAATCGGTATCTCTTTTTGAATCGGTATCTCTTTTTGAATCGGTATCTCTTTTTGAATCGGTATCTCTTTTTGAATCGGTATCTCTTTTTGAATCGGTATCTCTTTTTGAATCGGTATCTCTTTTTGAATCGGTATCTCTTTTTGAATCGGTATCTCTTTTTGAATCGGTATCTCTTTTTGAATCGGTATCTCTTTTTGAATCGGTATCTCTTTTTGAATCGGTATCTCTTTTTGAATCGGTATCTCTTTTTGAATCGGTATCTCTTTTTGAATCGGTATCTCTTTTTGAATCGGTATCTCTTTTTGAATCGGTATCTCTTTTTGAATCGGTATCTCTTTTTGAATCGGTATCTCTTTTTGAATCGGTATCTCTTTTTGAATCGGTATCTCTTTTTGAATCGGTATCTCTTTTTGAATCGGTATCTCTTTTTGAATCGGTATCTCTTTTTGAATCGGTATCTCTTTTTGAATCGGTATCTCTTTTTGAATCGGTGTTTCCTTCTGAATCGGTATCTCTTTTTGAATCGGTGTTTCCTTCTGAATCGGCGTCTCTTTTGGAATTGGCATTTCCTTTTGCTTCATTATAGGCAACGGATATTCCTTTTGCTGCTGCACCATTTCCTGCTGCATCGCAGGCTGCTGGGTAGCTGGAGCAGCTCCTGGTAGAGCCTCTTCTTCCTCTTCGATCGAGAGCGTCTTAATTTCTGAAGCAGGCTGCTTCATTTGTACCTCTTTGACATACTCTTTCGGCGACACGGCCCCTGCTCCGGGATTTTTCTTAGCTGCCGTGCTGGCGGATGGTATCTTTATCTTCATGCCCGGCATAATTAACTCGGGGTTACTCAGCTGTGCATTCGCGCTTTTTAATGCGTTAAGCTCCACTCCATACTTATTTGCAATTTTATACAAAGTGTCCCCTTTTTGTACAATATGAATTTTCACCTTTTCCCCCTCCTGTATAACATCTCTATAATTAGTAATGTAAGTTTGAGTGCCATGTGACTTCATCACAATCTATGCGCTAGAAAAGGACTTTATGTACAAAATTTATGGGCAACCCTGTGTAAAACATAGAAGCTTATAGAGGCTCTTACCTATCAATACACAATGCCCAAAAAGATTTATTTTAAAGAAACTCGCCGATTGGCGAGCTCTGCCTTTGGGCGAAGACAGAGGCGTAGCCCTACTTATACTGTATTCCTAAAATCTCCGGCTACGTCGAAGACGCTTCTCGCTGGAATTTTATACTTTCTTCAACTGCAAGTATAAAAAAAGAAACAAAGAGAGATCTCCTTGCTTCTTCCTAGCCTCATTCTATTATGCCAAAGCGAGCATGCGATTTAATGCAAGCAATGCGTCCTTTGCAACTTCCTTATCTACTTCAATCACGTTCACTACTTCGCCCTGCTCCAATGACTCTAATGTCCAGAGCAGATGCGGTAAATCAATGCGATTCATCGTTAAGCACGGACACATATACGGATTTACCGATACAATGTGCTTATCTGGATGCTGTGCAATAATGCGTTGCACGAGATTCATTTCCGTTCCAATTGCCCATTCACTTCCTGCCGGTGCTTGTTCAATCGTATCAATGATATATTTTGTAGATCCCGCATAATCGGAAACTGCAACAACTTCACGGCAGCACTCTGGATGTACGATTACATTCATATTCGGGTAGTTCTTTCTTATATTTTCTACATTTTTCACTGTGAAGTTTTGGTGAACGGAGCAATGTCCTTTCCATAGAATGACCTTAATATCTTCTAAATTGCCTTCATACTCAAGCTGATCTGTTTGCGGATCCCAAACTGCCATGTGCTCAAGAGGCACACCTAGGTCATACGCTGTATTTCTGCCTAAATGCTGATCCGGTAAAAACAGAATGCGTTCTTTTTGGGTAAATGCCCATGCTACCATTTGCTTTGCATTTGATGATGTAACAGTTGCCCCGCCATTTCGGCCGCAAAATGCCTTAATTGCAGCTGTAGAGTTTACGTAAGTGAGCGGTAAAATTGTATCCCCAAATAACTCGTGCAGCTTCGGCCACGCACGTTCCGTCTGCTCAATGTCCGCCATATCTGCCATGGAACAGCCAGCACGCATATCCGGTAAAATAACAACCTGTTCATCAGTCGTCAAAATGTCTGCTGTTTCCGCCATAAAGTGCACACCGCAAAATACAATATATTTTGCTTTCGTATTTTTTGCTGCTACCTGTGCAAGCTGTAAAGAATCTCCTGTTGAATCAGAGAATTTTACAACTTCATCCTTTTGATAATGGTGTCCGGGAAGGAATAATTCCTCGCCAAACTTTTCTTTAATTTCACGAACGCGTTTCTCCATTTCTTCTACAGACATGTTCGCATATCGTTCTGGAAGTGCTACTTGACCATGTTGTTCTACCATTTCTAAAATGCTCATGCTTTTTCCCCCCAACATTCTTTATGCTATTCTTCAATATTAAAGCTAATATCAAGCGCCTTTGCCGAATGCGTTAGCATTCCAAGTGAAATATAATCAACCCCGGTTTTACCGTACTCATGCAAATTCGCTAAGGTGAGGCCGCCAGATGCCTCCGTTGTAATGCTGCTTGGCACAAGAGCCGCAAACTCCTTTACCTCTTCTGGTGTACGATTATCAAACATGATAATATCTGCGCCTGCTTCGATTGCCTCAAGCACCTGTTCTTTTGTTTCCGTCTCTACTTCAACCTTCACCATGTGGCCAAGCTGCTGTTTCACAGCCGCCACCGCCTTTGTAATGGAACCGGCAAACGCGATATGATTGTCTTTAATCATCACACCGTCATACAAACCAAAACGGTGATTATAGCCGCCGCCGCACGTTACAGCATATTTATCAAACATACGCAAACCTGGCATTGTTTTTCTTGTATCGCAAATGCGCGTATGCTCGCTATCAAGCCGTTCTACTGCTTCTCTCGTCAACGTGGCGATACCGCTCATGCGTTGGATGATATTTAAAATAACCCGTTCACCTGTTAACAGCTGTACAATTGGTCCGTACACTGCCCCAAGGATGTCCCCCTTCTCCACGCGATCGCCATCTTTTTTGTAAAGCTCAATTTTAATATCGGTGTCAAGCAGATGGAAGCCAGCCGTAATCACGTCTGTACCGGCAAATACACCGCTCTCCTTCGCAAGAAAAGTTCCCTTCGCCTGCATGTTTCCTGGAAAAATAAGCTGTGACGTTACATCACGCTCTCCGATATCCTCCATAAAAAATTGCTGCAATGCGTGTTTCAATTTTAACGAATTCATGTTATCCCCCTTATCATGCAAACGACAGCATGGTCTCTTTTGACAATACAATCGGCTTTGGTGCCTCACTTCTATTTGGAAAATCGCTTCGATAATGTCCGCCTATACTTTCTCTTCGTTCTAACGCAGCTGTCACTATAAGCCATGCGGCTGTCATCATGTTATACACTATTACTTGCTCGTTTGTTAACACCTCGTACGGAAGCGCTTCACCGGCTGCTGCAGACAAATAGCATTCAATCCACTGCTTGACTTCCTGCAGAGATTGCTCCGTTCGGACGATACCAGCATGCTTCATCATCATTTCCTGCAAATCTCCCTTAGATGGAAGCATAATATCTGGGAAAGCAGCTTGATGATTTTGCGTTCTTGGCTGTATCCTTGTAGTCGGCTTTGTAAGCAAATACTCTCCAAGCCGTTTACCGAACACAAGGCATTCTAACAAGGAGTTACTTGCAAGACGGTTTGCGCCATGTACTCCATTACATGCAGCTTCTCCGACAGCATATAATCCTGGCACTGTTGTTTCACCGTCCAAATTTGTACGAATGCCCCCCATATGAAAATGAGCGCCCGGCACGACAGGAATACGACCTTCCTCTAAAGAAATTCCGTTGCTTTCACACAAAGAGGCAATGGTCGGAAAGCGTGAGGCAAAACAATCAATCATTGTGATGTCCAAATACACCTTTTCGCCCCTTAAGATTTGCTCATGAATCGCGCGTGCTACAACATCTCTTGGCGCAAGCTCCTTTTGCTCATGGATATCTTCCATGAAACGCTCACCCCGGGAATTATAAAGGAGTGCTCCTTCTCCGCGCACCGCCTCCGAGATAAGACCACGGCACTCTCCATCTACATACAGCATTGTCGGATGAAACTGCACGAACTCTAAATCGACCAGTTCCGCACCAGCTCGGTATGCCATCGCTAGTCCGTCTCCTGTTATCGTACCGTTGTTAGAGCTGAATGAATAAAGTGAGCCGCTTCCGCCTGTTGCAAGTACGGTATGAGAAGCATAGTAATGTTTCACGCTACCCTCTTCGTCTCTCGTTATTACCCCGAGGCATCTGCCGTCTTCAACAATTAAATCTAGCACCATTTCATTTTCAATGACCTGCACTCGATCAGAAAGATGCTGCAATGTATGCTGCATAATCTTTGCCCCGGTAGCATCTCCACCCGCATGAAGAATTCTCCTCATACTGTGCGCCCCTTCTTGCCCAAGACTTGGACCTCTCCCATCTCCATCAAATACCATACCATCTTGAATTAAACGATGGATTTCCTGCGATCCTTCCTGAACCAAATACTGTACTGCAGCTTTATTGTTATAGTGGCAACCGGCAAGGAGTGTATCTTTGTAATGCGATGTCCAGTGATCTTCTGGTGCAAAAACCGCAGCAACCCCGCCTTGTGCCATATTTGAATTGTTATGATATTTCGTTTTTTTTGTGATAAGCATCACATTCTTTGAGCGACTAAGCCTATTCGCTGTCTGCAACGCAGCCAACCCGCTTCCAACAATTAAGACGTCCATTTTGTACGCCTCCTGTTTCCACTTTTTTTACTGTCTTGACACCTATATTTACATATATTTAAACTAATGACAAGACCTTTTTATGAAAAGGTAAAAGAAAGCAAGTATTCTTCTATAGAGAGGGGCTACAATTATGATATACATGGACTACGCAGCAACAACCCCAATGAGCGAGGAAGCCTTGCAGACTTTCATACAGGCCTCCCAGCAATACTTTGGCAATGAACAAAGCTTGCATGATACAGGAACATCTGCAGCAGCCTTGCTGCAAGCCTGCCGGAAAGACTTCGCAAGTATGATTGGCGGTAAAGAGCAGGGTGTATATTTTACAAGCGGCGGCTCAGAATCGAACTATTTAGCCCTTCAATCTTTGTTGGCTGTGCACGGACCGGGAAGTCATATTATTACAACCGAGATAGAGCACGCTTCCATTCGAAACTATTTTCGAGAATTAGAAAAGCAAGGATATCATGTTACGTATTTACCTGTTGACCAATACGGGATGATTGATCCACAGATATTAGAAAATTCCATAACAGAGCAAACTGTATTGGCAAGCATTCAGCACGCGAACTCAGAAATCGGAACAATTCAAAATATTGAAAAAATCGGATTGATATTGAAAAAGTATAATGTAGTGTTTCATACCGATTGTGTACAAACATTTGGAAAAATCCCGATTGATGTTCAGAGTATGCATATCGACAGCTTGTCTGTTTCTGCGCATAAACTGTACGGACCAAAAGGAGTCGGTGCTTGCTATATAAATCCTCAGATCCGTTGGCAGCCTGCATTTGAAGGCACATCTCATGAAAGTGGATTTCGTCCCGGTACTGTTAATGTACCCGGTATAGCCTCCTTCATTACAGCAGCTCGCCATATGACAGAAAAAATGGAGGAGGAAGCGGCTCGCTTACAGCAGCTGCGCCGTTTGTTTGTGGACGGATTACACTCTATGGGCTACTCAATTTCGGTGGAGGGTCATCCAACGTCTTGTTTGCCCAACATTGTAGGCATTACTATCAAAGGAATAGAAGGGCAGTATACAATGCTCGAATGTAATCGTCACGGTATCGCTGTTTCCGTAGGAAGTGCCTGCCAAATCGGAAAGCAAGAACCTTCCAAGACGATGCTCGCTATTGGCAAGGAAGTAGAAGAAGCAAAGCAATATGTCCGCTTTTCTTTTGGCGTCCATACAACAGAAGAACATATTTATAAAACGCTAGAGGTACTCAGAACAATGCTTCAGCAATTTTTTAAAGGAGTCAGCTTGACATGAGTGAAAACGAACAAAAAAAAATATTGGGTGAGGAACGAAGACAGCTTATTTTACACTGGTTGATGGAAACGGAAAAACCGTTATCTGGCGGAGAATTATCAAAGAAAACAAATGTTAGCCGACAGGTGATTGTACAGGATATTTCTCTCCTTAAGGCACGGAACGAACCGATTATCGCAACAGCACAAGGATATATGTATGTAAGGCCCCTCGCTCCAAAGCAGCGCTTCGAGCGAGTCATCGCCTGCATGCACCGACCTGAGCAGGTTGAGCAAGAGCTGACCATTCTTGTCGACCACGGCGTTACAATTCGGGATGTAAAGGTTGAACATCCGGTTTATGGAGACTTAACAGCACCTATCTTTGTTAGCACGCGCAACGAGGCAGCGGAGTATTTAAAAAAAATAAAAGAAACAAACGCAGCCTATCTATCACAATTAACCGGCGGCATTCATCTTCACACGATCGAAGCCGATTCCATCCGTAAACTAGATGACGCATGCCGGGCTCTTGACGCAGCAGGATTTCTCGTAGAAGATTAAGAAAAACTGAGCACGGGAAAATTATACTTTAAGAAAGCATAAAAAGCGCAAAGTCTTATGACTTAGCGCTTTCGTTTTGTTTAAAGGAATAACACGGATAGCTTCCAAGAAAGCTCACCGAACAACCAAGTGCTTCCAGCTCCGCTTTCGCTCCTGATAAAAGGATGCTATCGTGCTCCCCTTCAACATCAATTAAAAAGAAATAGTTTCCAAGCCCGGTTTTCATCGGACGAGACTCAATCTTGGAAAGGTTAATTTTACGCCATGCAAATGCGGCAAGCACCTGATACAACGCACCGGCATAATCAGACGGCAACGTTACCATCAGCGTTGCCTTTTCCCCGCAATAATCCTCGTTTTTTTGGAATTTTCTTTCTGGCGTTTGATGCAAAACGATAAATTTTGTATGGTTATTTTGATGCGTATGAATGCTGCGCTGTACAATTGCCAGACCATATTTCTCAGCTGCTGCCTCATTCGCAATCGCTGCAATATTCTCCTCTGGATGCTGCGCCACAAGCCGTGCTGCTGCGCTTGTCGATGTTACATCCTCAACTGGCGTTCCCTTTAAATGCTGACTTAAAAATTTGTGACATTGCGCAATCGCGTGTGGATGAGAGTATACCATCTTCGCCTCTCGCCATGCATCGGCATGGCTTGGATGAACGAGAAGGTGCTGCTGAATCGGCACTGTAATCTCTCCCACAATCGGGACCGGCTGCTCGTGCACGAGATAGTCAATGGTAATATTGACTGAGCCCTCAATCGCATTCTCAAGTGGTACAACCGCATAATCAATTTCTCCAGCTGCAACCGCATCAATGCAATCAGGGATTGTGACATAGGGAATGCTTACTTCTCCCGGAAAGAAACGCGTTACAGCCATGTTGGTAAACGTTGCCTCCGGTCCTAAATATCCAATTCGATAACCCAATGATGTTCGCTCCTTTTTCACTCATTATGCTCTTAGTTATACCATGGATACACTTTTCCTTCTATATATTTTTCTAACATTCATCTAAGGAAAAAAGCTCTAAGGCTAAATATGCTTCATATATTCTCGCTGTGCCAGTAAAAAATATAGAAATGCTGCCGTGCAGTATATCCCAATCACAACAAGGCTTGTTTGTAATAAATTAATATCCAGCATATGGCTTAATGAATACAGAGCAAACACACTATGCAGCACACCCGTAAGAATTGGAATAAAAAATACGATTCCCATTTGCCAGATAGCAACCCGATTGATTTCCTTCCCCGTCATCCCGATGCGCAGCAACGAATGAAACTGGGAACGATCCTGTTCAATATCTGTGAACCATTTGAAATATGTCATACTGCATGACGAAAGGAAAAATAAAACACTAATGAAGCCGCCGATAAACAGCGTCAGCGCACCAGATTGCTTAACCTCTAGAAACGGCAATATCCTCGTGTCAAATATCTGAACAGGTCCGGTTCTTCCCTCAAAGCTGCGAGACTCTCCTCCTGTTCCCGTCACCTGCTGCTGTAACTCTCGCGCAAGTTCCTCTGTTTTTTCCCAATTCTTAATCTCATAGGCGTAATAGACATATCGCTCACCTTCTGGTACAGACATAGCAAATTTTTTATAGTCCTCATCATTCACCAAAAAGCACAGCTCGGATGCAAAAATAGAATCTGCCTCCTGTATATTTAGCTTCATCTCGTGCTTTGCTCCCATGAGCGTAAAAACAAACTGGGAGCCTTCATAAAAACGGAATTCACCGTACGCATCCGGGTACAGGAGCACACCGCTTCCCGGCTGGCTATGCCACTCCCGTTTGCCAAGCCGCTTCGCTTCAGTATTATACAATGCTTCTGACACAATCATAATATCCATTTCTTTCCCTTTTATAGAAGAGAACTTTGCGGGAAGCTGTTCAATACTCATTTCCCTCGCATCGGAAAATCCGTACTTTTGCAGCGTTTCCTGCAATCGCTCAGGCTGCAAAACGGTATGCAAACCAATTCCCTTCTCTGTATACGAAAATGCATACGGCCGACCTTCTGTTACCTTATGCTTCAAATCCGCATAATACGTCAGCATCGCTCCTGTCGCCGAGACAACAAGCGCGGTTAAAATTGAGATCGTAAACAAAAACCTTGCATTGTCTGTCATTTTATATATAAGATTGCTAATGACAAACAAGTTTGGATATTGGTAAAATAAGCTCTTTTTACGTTGAAGTGCCTTTAAACATGCTACGCTTCCTTGCGTAAAGAGAAAGTATGTGCCAATCGTCACAAGACCAATGACTGGATAGAAAAATTTCCCGAAATTTACTAGCGTTACACGAATGGATAAAACATAACCAACTGTAATACATACTATCCCTAATACAAGCAGCCATCTGGAGTAAAACGGTTCAGTCCGCTCTTTCCGAGCATCCTTCAATAGCTCTACTACTTCTAGCCTTCGAATAGCCCCCACTCCCAATGACGATAGTACAAAGAATAATAGAAAATACGTTACAGAAGTTAATAGAATCGCTTTTCCATTCCAAACAAATGGGATAGGGTTTTTGACCTCAAGCAGTGTACTCATCATCATAAAAAATAACTTTGAAAACACCATCCCTATACCTACACCTATGACAATCGATAAAAGCCCTATCATCATTTGCTCTAGTATAACCATGCGGGCAATTTGCCTTCTTGTAGTGCCGATGAGCGTTAACAGTCCCAGTTCTTTCTTCCGTGAACGCAGAAATGTTGTATTGGAGTATAAAATAAAGAGCGCAGAAAAGACAACAATTAAACAGTTACAAGCGCCAAGCCCCTTTTGTACACGCGGATTAATCACGCCGTTTGCCACATCAGGATGGTAAATAAACGATGCGTACATAAAGAAAATAATAATGGAAAAGCAACTGCTATATAAAAAGGCTTTATAGCTGCGCCAATTCCCTTTTATATTTTTAAAGGCGAGATGACGAAGGTTCATGATAATCCCCTCCTATCATTGCCAATACATCTAAAATTTCCTGAAAAAATGAATGCTGATTCTGTCCCTTACAGATTTCAGAAAAAATTTCTCCATCGCGGATAAATAAAATCCGCTCACAATGGCTAGCAGCAACCGGATCATGCGTTACCATCACAATGGTCGCTTGCTTTTGCTCATGCAGCTGCCCAAGTGCTGTCATAAGAGATTTTGCTGACTTAGAGTCTAAGTTTCCGGTCGGTTCATCAGCAAGCAGCAAGGAAGGCTCATGAATCATCGCGCGACCGGCTGCTGCTCGTTGCTGCTGTCCGCCCGATACCTCATACACCTTTTTGTGTAAAACGCCTGTAATGCCAAGAAAGTTGGCAATTTCCCCTACTCGTTTTTCAATTTCTGTAACAGAACGACGATCCATCACAAGCGGTAAAATCATATTCTCCTGAATGGTTAAGGTATCAAGCAAATTAAAATCTTGAAAAATAAAGCCAAGATGCTTTCGGCGAAAACCTGCAAGCTTATCCTTTCTTAGTTCACTCACATCCTGGGTATTGATAAGGATTTTTCCAGAGGTTGGCTTATCGATTGTGGCAAGCAGATTAAGAAGCGTTGTTTTCCCGCTTCCTGACGGTCCCATAATCCCGACAAACTCTCCCTTCTCAATCTTTAAGTCAATTCCTTTTAAAGCAGTTGTTACTACTGCTCCCTTTGTGCTATATACCTTTGTAAGTCCCTTTGTTTCTAATACACTCATATTTCATACCCCTTTCTCTACCCTTACTATAAGGGAATATAGAAAGTGAAACGAGTGATTCTCCTTACAAATTCGCGAGTTATCTTACATTTTTGTCACCTGGGATAGCATATTATAGTAAGCCTCATCCTTAGTAAATGCAAAGCTTACCGTTGTTCCTGCACCAACCTCGGACCTAATAGTAAGCCGATGGCCCAGCCTATCACAGGCATGCTTAGCGATATACAAGCCCATCCCTGTTGCTTCTCTTGTCTTTCTTCCGTTCACTCCTGTAAAAAAAGGCTCAAACACCCTCCGAATATCCTGTTTTGGAATCCCAATGCCGTTATCAATAATATGTAATTCACTCTTATTGTCTTTGTTTTCAATGCGTAGCTCTATGTATTTCTGCTGCTTGCCGCTAATACTCGTATACTTTAGCGCATTCCCGACAATCTGCCATAATGCCGCTGTCAACCACTTACGGTCTGTTTGAATGACAGACTCCTGTTCCGCCCCTTGTAGTCGCGGATATACACCATGCTGAATAAAAAGTCTCTTATGCTCATTAATAAATGCCCGGACAAATTCTCGTAAATCGAGATTTTCAATTTTATAGTCCTTTTCAAATCTTTCTAGCCTAGCCAGCTGCAGCGCCAAATCCAGCCCTTGTAAAATTCGTTCATTTTCCTCGCGAATTTGCTTGAGGAGTTCAGCATCACCACTATCGGCAAGCCCCTTTTGCACAAGCAGCTCAATAACAGAAACAGGGGTCTTCATTTGATGAATCCATTGATTCAGGAAAATAACCTGTTGCTGCTCCTTTGCTTCCTTTTTCTGCATGCTGTCCATATATTGCTGTCTCATAGAAGTTAACGCCTCTAGCAGCAGCCTCTGCTCATGATAAGGCGGCTCTTGAATAGCAAAAGAATCCGTGAGTTCCGTTCCCGCTGCAACATAGTGCTCAAGCTGCCTAATAAATCGTCTTCGTTTCCAATAGACTTGTCCTAGCAGCAGCAAAAGCAGAAAAGCTGATAACGAGATTCCATATAGAGTTGTTGACGTCTCAAGTGACTTCCTATGAACATATAAATCGAGCTGCACAACTAGAATAAACAGTACATGACTAAGAATGTATATAAGGAGAAAAGGAAACCAGTCGCGCATATATTTCACTGCTCTTCCCCCCACTCACTTGTAAAAGAATATCCATAACCCCTCTTTGTCACAATTGCACCGATAATCCCAAGTTCCTCCAATTTATTGCGAACACGCTTTACATTAACCGTAAGCGTATTATCATCAACAAACGCACTTTCGTCCCAAAGCGCTTCTAACAGTTCTTCTCTTGCGACGTACTGATTGGCTTTTTTCACTAGGCATGACAGTAAATTATATTCGTTTTTTGTTAGTTCTACTTTTCGATCGTTCCATTGCACCATATGCTGGGCAGGAAAAAGTAAAAGCCCATTAACGCCATAGGAATCCTGCTCATTTCTCGCCGCATATTCCCCATATACTCTCCGCAGTGCTCCCTTTATTTTTGCCATTACAACATCAAGATGGAATGGCTTTGTAATATAGTCATCACCGCCATACTCAATTGCTATTACCTGATCCATATCTCCCGTTCGCGCAGAAATAAATAAAACGGGTACATTTGACACTGTACGAATTTGCCGGCACCAATAAAAGCCATCAAAATATGGCAAATTCACATCAAGAAGTACTAGATGTGGACTATACATCAAAAACTCCTGCTTAATCTCCTGAAAGTTTTGCACTACATATGAGCTATAGCCATATTTTTGCACATGCTCCTCTAAAATACGTGCAATTTTCTCATCATCTTCTACAATTAGGATTTTGTACATGAGAAGCACCCCCCTCTTTTATTATAATAAAGAAAACTCGCTGACGTTAGATGAAAACAGGGGTGTTGTTACATGCCTATCAGGTTAAGAGACAGTCATCCCTCAAAAACGTGCTAGAGGCGGAGGAGAAGATAAATTTTGGAAGAGAATATTACGGTGCAAACTTTGCAAGACTTCGAGAAGTAAAGGCGAAATATGATCCCGAAAATTTCTTTCATTTTCCACAGAGTATACCACCAGCTTATTAAATAGTTTATTCGTTTTGTAAAACAAAATAAAGAAAACTCGCCGATTGGCGAGCCCTGCTCTTGGGCGAAGACAGAGGCGTAGTTGCCCTTATATTGTATTCCTAAAATTTCCGACTACGTCTAATTCGCGTCTAGCTGGAAATTGATACTTTCTTACAGTGTAAAATGAACTGTAAGAAAGTATCAATTCCCATAGCACAAAAAAGCTGCCTATGTTTGGCAGCTCTACTCAATAAATTCAAACTCATATTTCATAATTCGCACGGTATCTCCATCTTTTGCTCCGCGCTCGCGCAGCGCTTCATCAATGCCCATACCGCGCATTTGACGAGAGAAACGGCGAATCGACTCATCACGGGAGAAGTCTGTCATCTTAAACAGCTTTTCCAGCTCCGCACCAGACAGTACCCAAGCACCATCACTATCGCGTGTAATCGTAAACGGCTTCTCTTCTTTTTGGAACTTGTACATCACATTTGTTGCTTCCTGCCCAATTTCTTCAAGCGGGAATTCAGGTGTTGTTTCAAGAAGATCAGCAATTGTAAATAACAAGTCACGCAATCCTTGGCGAGAAACAGCCGAAATCGGGAAAATTTTCACATCATCCCCTACCTGCTCTTTAAAAATACGCAGGTTTTCTTCCGCTTCTGGAATGTCCATTTTATTCGCTACGATAATTTGTGGACGTTCAGTGAGTCGCAGATTGTACTCCTTCAACTCGTTATTGATCGTCACATAGTCCTCGTATGGATCGCGTCCTTCCATTCCAGACATATCAATGATGTGTACAATTACACGCGTACGCTCGATATGCCTTAAAAATTGATGTCCAAGTCCGACTCCCTCGTGTGCGCCTTCAATCAATCCCGGCAAATCAGCCATAACAAAGCTGCGACTATCCTCAGTCTCAACCACACCTAGATTCGGAACGATCGTTGTGAAATGATATGCTGCAATTTTTGGACGTGCTGCTGATACAACAGATAGCAGAGTAGACTTCCCAACGCTTGGAAAACCGACAAGTCCTACATCAGCCAACACCTTTAATTCCAACGTCAAATTACGCTCTTGCCCCGGCTCACCGTTTTCTGCGATTTCTGGCGCAGGATTTGCCGGTGTTGCAAAACGAGTATTACCGCGACCGCCTCGTCCACCCTTGGCGACAACAGCCTTTTGGCCATGCGTGACCAAATCAGCGATCGTCTGACCTGTATCCTCATCCATTACCACTGTTCCCGGCGGTACCTTGACAACCATATCCTGAGCATTCTTACCATGCTGGCCTTTACTCATACCGTGCTCACCGCGCGGTGCCTTAAAATGCCTTTGATAACGGAAGTCCATCAACGTGCGTAATCCTTCATCGACGATAAATACAACGTCAGCACCCTTGCCGCCGTCACCGCCTGCTGGACCACCCTCTGGTACATATTTCTCGCGGCGGAATGCTACCATTCCATTCCCACCATCGCCGCCTTTTACATAAATCTTGACCTGATCGACGAACATAATTTCACCACTCTTTATTTTTCTTTCAGCTGCAGCGCAACTGATCCTTCTTCGTTGTCTAATGAATATGAAACAGAAAACACACTGCTTTCCTGCTTTGCAAGCCATTGTGTCATCTTCTCTATAGAGGTTAGCTTTCCACGAAAATCAAAAAAGAAACGAATATCTTCCTCCTCCTGATCAACCGTTACGCAAAGGTGATTTTCTTTACGCTGATCTAAGCAAGGATGCAATACAGAGAGGAATCGTTTCGTCCAAGCTGTTAGTTCTTCATCTAAATGGGATAAGGTATGTATGTCACTTAGTATTTCGTATTCCAAGGAGCATGGTTGAGGTTCCCAGCTATAGGTAAGCAAAAGCTCGGCAAACAGAGGTGTTTTCAAATTCATCAGACGCGCTTCCTGCTGCGATTCACCTACGAATTCTTCGATAAGCTCATGCACGCGCTCTGTACTACCAAGTGAAAGATGCGCTTTGACCAGCTGCAATCGATTCAGCCAATCGTGACGCGAATGTCGCAAAGCATCTAGAACCGTCCACTTTTTATCCATCGGTTTACCCCTCTTTAATATAGAAAAACTCTAACCTGCACTCAGGTTAGAGTTTTCCGTGAGTTTATTATGCTTCTTGAGCAACAGGATATACGCTCACTTGTTTGCGGTCACGGCCAAGACGCTCGAAGCGTACAACGCCGTCAACCTTCGCGAATAGAGTGTCGTCGCCGCCACGGCCAACGTTTACACCTGGATAAATCTTAGTACCGCGTTGACGGTAAAGGATAGATCCGCCTGTTACCAACTGACCGTCTGCACGCTTAGCGCCAAGACGCTTAGAGATGGAGTCACGACCGTTCTTTGTGCTACCTACACCCTTCTTAGATGCGAAAAACTGAAGATCTAATCTTAACATGATTTACACCTCCTGCTTGATTTCTTTTATGCGAATATATTTGCCATAGTCCATTTCGATTGTTTGTAAAGAAACGAGCATCCCTTCTAAAAGAAGCTGTGCTTTCTCAAATGAATTGTTCTCCAAATCACTTGGGAGCTCATACTTCAGAAAGCCGCCGTCCTTTCCAAGCTCGATGGTTGCCACTGCGCCTGTGAGCGCCTCCACTGCGTTAATCGAACCGAACACAACAGCTGAAGCGCCGGCACAAACAAGATCTTGTCCATGCGGTGCATAATTGGCATGTCCCTTCATCGTAAATGAACCAATAGCGTTTGTTTTTTCGCGATGTATCGTAACCTGTATCATATCTTATGCGTTGATTTTTTCAATCACAAGCTTCGTGTATGGTTGACGATGACCTTGCTTTTTGCGTTGGTTCTTTTTCGCTTTGTATTTGAAAACGATGATTTTTTTCGCGCGGCCTTCTTTCTCAACCTTCGCTGTTACAGTTGCGCCAGCTACTACTGGGCTTCCAACCTTCACGTTTTCACCACCAACAAAAAGAACTTTGTCGAAAGTAACTGTTTCACCAGCTTCAACGCCAAGCTTTTCTACGTAGATTGCTTGACCTTCTTCAACTTTGATTTGTTTTCCACCTGTTTCGATGATTGCGTACATAATTGCACCTCCTCATAAGTATACTCAGACTCGCCGCAATCGGTAGACATCTGTCTTTGAAAACCTAATGCGTGCGGTTGTAGCATATAGCCATAGGTGCTATAAACTATAACAAAAGAATCCTATCATAGATAGAAGCACTCTGTCAACATGGATTTTACAATCTTCGCTGCATAACCTCTTGTCTTGTTCCCATATGACGAATATGGCACACAGACGATGCACTATCTATAAAATATACCTCTACCGTCAAGGCCTCCTGCAGCCGACTGTCTCGGAAGATTGCCTGCACCTCTGGGCTGCACTCGACAAGGACCGCTTCGTAATCCGTCCCCTTGTAAGCAAGCAGCTCACGTTGTAAACGATACGCCTCCGTTTCAGAAGAAGAAACGAAGCCGCGACCATTACAACTTCCACATGAAGACTCAAGCATATCACGCAGCGGCTTTCTCTTCCGCTTTCTTGTTACCTCTAAAATGCCAAGTGCGGTGAATCCGAACACCCTTGTTGGCGTATGATCTCGCTTTAAAGCAGATATCAATAGATTACGCACGGTTTCTTTATCATGCTCATTCTTCATATTAATAAAATCAATTAAAATCATGCCGCCAATATCACGAAGCCGCAACTGCCTTGCAATTTCTATAGCAGCCGCCTCATTCGTTTTTCTCACCGTATCCTGCAGCGTTTGCTTACCTGTAAATTTTCCTGTATTTACATCAATAACTGTCATCGTTTCTGTTTGCTCAATTAGAAGATATGAACCATTTTCAAGCCACACAATTTTTTTTAATGCCTTCTCGATTTCATGCTCGACGCCGTAGGAGTGGAATATGTTTTCTTTTCCGGTATACAAAGTAACGCGCTCCTTACTGACTCTTTCAGCGAGCTCACGTACGCTCAAGCGATCATCAACAATGATATGGGAAACGGTTTCTGTTGGAATCTCCCGGAACAGACGGGCAAACAACGATTGTGAGGAGTAGAGAAGAAATGGTATCTTCTCTTGACTGCTTTCCTGAAGCTCCTCAGCTGTGTGACGAAGCTCCTCCATCTCAGCTTGCACATGTGCAATAGGAGCCGTTTCGCAGGCGGAACGAAACACAAAGCCTCCCTGTTTTCCGAGCTGCAGTAATTCATTTCGCTTTCCTTCGTTTCGAATTTTTTTGGATACCGCAGAATATGAGTCAGATGGGATATAAACAACATATTTTCCTGGGAACTCTATCTTAGTTGTAACCTTCGGACCCTTTGTATCCATAGCTTCCTTCACAACCTGCACAATAATTTGCTGTCCTTGATGCACTAGCTGGCTGATGGATGCCCCCTCTGTAAAGGATAGAAGATCCTCGCGGCGGAGATATGCGTGCTTTTCCATTCCAATATCCACAAACGCAGCCTGCATGCCCGGCAATACATTGACAACACGCCCCCGATATATATTCCCGACAATCTCTTCCTTGTTAGGGCGATGTAAAAAAAGCTCTGCCAGCTTGCCGTCCTCTTCTACCGCAATACGTTTTTCTTCTCCAAGCAGATTCATATATAGCGTTCTCACTTTTTTACCTCTTTTCTTCTTGTCTAGCGGATGTGAACAGACTGTATCCGCTTTTCCTTTGACACTTTAAAAGTATACATTTTGCCCAAGGGCAGGGCCCGCCAATCGGCGAGTTTTCTTTACACTGTAAGAACATATAAATTTCTAGCTGGAAGATCATTCGACGTAGCGAGAAATTTTAGGAATACAGTATAAGAGCAACTACGCCTCTGTCTTCGCCCAAGGGCAGGGCCCGCCAATCGGCGAGTTTTCTTTACACTGTAAGAACATATAAATTTCTAACTGGAAGATCATTCGACGTAGCGAGAAATTTTAGGAATACAGTATAAGGGCAACTACGCCTCTGTCTTCGCTCAAGGGCAGGGCTCGCTAATCGGCGAGTTTTCTTTACCATACAAAAAGGCTAGTGTCTGCGTCAACACTAGCTAATAAGTTCTCCTATTGAGGAGCTGATTCGCTTTTCTGTGAAATATGCGTATAGCAGCTCATTTTCGTCTAACGTATATTGCTGCCGTTCCTTCCCTTTAATAACAACCGAATGCTTATATCCCCGGCGGAATTGCATGAATACGGTATAAAGCGGATCATTTGCATTAGCGTTAATGAGAGTGAGCTTTTCAATATCCCGTTTTTTCCCATAGTAACGCTCTAATAAAAAACGAACGAAGATATATTGTCGTTGCTTCCATTCTAAGTATAGAGACACGGCTAAAAAAATGACAACAATCCACATCGTTACATTAGAAGCATTCCAAAGGAGAGCGGCAACCGTTAGGCCTAGGAAACAAGCTCCAGACGTAAGAAGCGTTAAGCGATGTGCCTGCAAAAATGGAACGAAGGCCGAGTAAATATTTAATACAAGCTTTCCGCCATCAAGCGGCCAAATTGGGAGAAGATTAAAAAAGAAAATAGTCATATTATTCCACATAAAAAAAGAGTAGGATGCTTCTGAAATCCAACCTCCAGTGTATAAACCATAAACCGCTAAGCCCATCCAAATATGCTGAAGAGGCCCCGCTAACACAACAATGCATTCTTCCTTTAAAGGCTTGTTGCCGTGCTCCTCAAGCTCTGCCACTCCACCGAACGGCAACAGCTGAATTCTTTTAATCCGCCAGCGGAAATGAGCAGCTGCTAGACCATGTCCTAGCTCATGCACTAATACAATTCCAAATAACACAAGCAGCTCCTTAAAATGAGCAGTCAATACTCCGATTGCTATCAAAGCCCAAAACAATGGATGAATCGTCACCTTTGTGAATGTCTCTATATATCTATTCAAATGATATCACCTGAATCGGATCAATAAATTGGTTCTCCTTCTTCAAAGCAAAATAAAAGGTACCTGATTTTCCGTCTTCACTGTTTGCGACTACACCGATTTTTTGCTTTTGTTTTACATAATCATAAAGTGCGACTGTTGCTTCTGATAAATTGCCGTACCATGATTCTGTTCCGTCAGCATGCTGAATGATAATTGTATTTCCGAGTCCTTCTTTCTTCCCCACAAATACAGCCACCCCTTCATTCATAGCATCTACCGGGGCATTAATGTTTGTTTGTACAAACACGCCTTGCCCGTTCGCTTTAAAGCTTTGCAACACCTTTCCAGACGCAGGCACAGCATAGTTCTTCTCCTTCTGCGTTGATTGCGTCTGAGAAGTTGGCAGCAAAGTAAGCGGCTTGCCAAATTGCTGCTCATACCAATTAGAAACGGTAGCAAATTGAAATTCCTCTTGCATGGCCTTTTGGACAACTGTACGAGCCTGTTCTAAAGACGGATTATTACTTTTAAACACAATACCTGTCCCTAGCACAAGAGCAACGGAACAGAGCAGCTGCATGAGAAACACTTCCTTTCGAAATAACGAACGTGTCTCCTCCTTTGGTTCCTCAAACACAACATGTCCAAACTCATCTCCAAACTCATCTCCAAACTCTGCTTCCCCTTCACCTAGTTCTGGAAACAGTTCTTCTACTTGTTCAAAGGGTGCATAACGCTGCTGCTCCACATGTCGCTGTTGTTCCGCTTTTCGCTTAGCAATTCTCTTACGAATGTCTTCAATTTTCCTTTTCCGCATGCTGTCCCCTTCCTCATTTACATAGTTTGTACATATGTATGAGTTGTCCAGAGGAGATATTCGTCTCAGCATAGACCTTTTTTAAAGCGAACATGTCCTAGTTGCACTTATACTGTATTCCTAAAATTTCCGACTACGTTGAATTCACTTCCAACTGGAAATTTATACTTATTTAAAGTATAAAAGAAAAACATCCCGCGCTTGTCCGCGAGATGTTTAGCGAATACCAAAAAATTTCTTCACTTTTGTTAAAACTGTCCCTTTTTCTTGCTCCAATGATTGAAGAGGGACAGACTCTCCAAGCAATCTGCGAGCAATATTGCGATATGCTATAGAAGCTTTGCCATTCGGAATAAGAGCTACTGGTTCTCCCTTATTTGTAGCCTTGATAACTTCTTCATCGTCCTCAACGATCCCAATTAACTCAATAGAAAGGGTTCGCACAATTTCATCTACATCGAGCATCTCTTGATTTTTCAGCATATGACTGCGAACGCGGTTAATAATAAGCTTAGGAGGCTCAATTTCTTCATTTTTTTCTAACAGTCCGATGATACGGTCTGCATCGCGCATAGAAGAAACCTCAGGTGTTGTGACAACGATCGCCTTGTCAGCTCCTGCAACAGCATTCTTAAAGCCTTGCTCAATTCCGGCTGGACAGTCGATTAATACGTAATCAAAATCTTGGCGGAGCTGACGAATAATATCAATCATCTGCTCTGGTGTGACCGCTGACTTATCGCTCGTTTGGGCAGCAGGCAACAAGTATAATTCTTCAAATCGTTTGTCCTTAATCAAAGCCTGCGGCAAACGGCAGCGGCCTTCCACTACGTCTACAAGGTCAAACACAATACGGTTTTCTAGTCCCATCACGACATCCAAGTTGCGGAGTCCGATGTCTGTATCGACAAGGCAGACCTTTTTGCCGGATAAAGCGAGGGCTGTTCCAAGATTTGCAGAGCTCGTTGTTTTCCCGACTCCGCCTTTTCCAGATGTAATAACAATTGCCTCTCCCACAGCTATATGATTCCCCTTTCTAACCTTGTTAAATTAGGTCTGAGGTGAGTAAGAATTTGAATGCGGTCGACCATAATTTGGTTGTTTTGGTTAACATATGCGCATTCCATTTCGTTCTCTTTCCCTTTATAATCGGGGGTTCGATTCGTCACATCACTAATTCGGAGCTGTAACGGATTCATGATTGACGCTGCGATAACAGCTTGCTTATCACCGGAATATCCAGCATGGGCAATACCTCGTAAAGCCCCGATAATAAAGATATTACCGCCAGCAATGACGGTTCCTCCCGGATTCACATCCCCGATTAATAGTAAGTCCCCTTTTACATGAAGAACTTGACCGGAGCGAATAATTCTCGTAACAGATGCAATCTCTGTCTCCCGTTTCCACTCTAATGCCTGTTCCTTTGTGACTACGTTACTTTCCACTTCGTTGACTACAAGATTCTTTTTATTTCGAACAAGAGTACGCAGAGCTTCCTCCTGCTTTCCTGTCAAATAGCGGTTGCCCACCTTTACATGCACTTCAATCAGTGAGCGTTCACCGCTATCATATAACGCTGTAGACAACCGCTCCTCAAGCTCTTGTAATAACTCGTCAAAAGA
This sequence comes from Ectobacillus funiculus, assembly GCF_004138295.1. Lineage (GTDB taxonomy): Bacteria > Bacillota > Bacilli > Bacillales > Bacillaceae_G > Ectobacillus > Ectobacillus funiculus. Next base: position 63,616 of record NZ_SCFM01000012.1, read on the forward strand.
ACAGGTATCATCAAGATGTAACGTTAAACCGTCCTTTGTTCCTTTAATTGTTACATATGGTTGCTTTCGTTCCTTCACTAACGCTCACCCCACCGATTCATTTCGACACAAAGTCAGAAAATCCTTTTTATTTTTCTTCTCTCGCCTCAGCAAGACGCAAGAAATATTTTTTCAGCGGGACACAAAACAGCAGTAAAAATATACCGTTTAAAACGAGAGTAGCAAGGATTCGCTTTTCAAAAAATATGCCCGGCGTCAAATCCACTTGCCCAAGTAGCAGCAGCAATCCATACACCGCGTATTCTAAAGCTGTAACTCCTACTAATACCAGTACTGAGACTATGAATACATTGACCTGCAAAATTCTCATTGCATTAATAACCAGATAAGTCAATACAGGATAAAGAAATAAGTAAATACCAATAAGTTCCGTATTTACAACATCAAACAAAAAACCGAACAATAAAGAAAAATATACAGCCTGTAACGAATGATAATATATAGCTATAAAGAATAGCACGATAATCAAAAAGTGAGGAACCGCTATGCTCCCTTTCCATAGGAAATCTGCAGGAAAACTAAAGGAAAATACATTCTCAAGCAAAAAGACAGCGACAAGAAACAGGGAAAGAATCCATTTTTGCATTTGTTTCTCCCCCTACTCTTGCAGCTCTGCTTCTGCTGTAGGCATCGTCCGTTTTACTACTATAACATGATCGATATCATTTAAATCAGCAGCAGGTTTGACATAAGCAGTTTGTGTTAAGCCATACTCATCCGGCGTTACATCAGTAATTTGCCCGATAACAAGCCCTCTTGGAAAAATGCCGCCAAGACCAGATGTTTCAACGTACTGCCCCTTCTTTACCTGTGCATCTGATGGAATTTTTGTAAAGATGAGCATCTGCTTTTCTGTATCATATCCTTCAATTAAGCCAAATACTTTTTCATCGCCCTGCGCAACGGCGGAAATACGATTTGTACGATTTAAGGAACTAAGTAGCTCAACCGTAGAGGTAAACTGCGATACACTCTTTATCTTGCCTATGAGCCCTTTTTCTGTAATAACCGCCATATCCTTTTTCACACCTTGCTGCTCTCCCTTATCAATTGCAACTAAATCATACCATTTATCAGGGTTCCGTCCAATGATTGTGGCTTGCAATGGGTTATAATCATCAAGAGAATCTTTTTTCCCTAAAATAGCCCGCAGCTCTTCGTTATCCTGCTGTAAATTCTTAACATCCACTGAAAGCTTCGCATACTTATCCAACTTTTCCTTTAGCAGTTGGTTTTCTTCATATGTATGTTTGATATCTTCAATACTCTCGAAAAAACCCGCCACAGCGTGCGCAGGTTTTTCCAAGACCCGTTCCATTACTCCAACTGTATCCTGTATAAATTGCTCCGGCCAAGTTAACCGTTGCCTCTCTTTTAAGGAAATACCGATTAGTGCTACAAGAAGGATAATGCTTACTAATAAAACGATCAACCGTTTGTTTAAGAAAAACTGCGGCACACTTACACCCTCTTAATCAGCTTAGTTTTGTTTTAAACAAATCGATATTATCAAGCGCTTTTCCTGTTCCGATTGCCACGCAGTCAAGAGGATTTTCTGCTACAAGCACAGGCATTTTTGTTTCGTCACTAATGACCTTGTCCAAATTGCGAAGCAGCGCTCCTCCACCTGTTAATACAATACCGCGATCCATAATGTCTGCTGCCAACTCAGGAGGTGTCTTCTCAAGTGTATTCTTTACAGATTCAACGATGGCCGCCACCGTATCCTTCAACGCATCTGCGATTTCCTCTGCTCGAATCAATACTGTCTTCGGCAATCCTGTAATCAGGTCACGTCCACGGATTTCTATCGGTTCAATGCCCTCTCCAGTACCAGCAGAACCAACTTCCAGCTTCAACGTTTCAGCTGTCCGCTCACCAATCATCAAATTATAATTCTTCTTAATATACTGGATAATTGCTTCATCCATCTCATCACCTGCTACGCGAATCGATTGACTCGTTACAATTCCGCCGAGCGAGATAATCGCTACTTCTGTTGTACCGCCACCGATATCTACGACCATGCTGCCAGTCGGTTCCCATACAGGTAAATTTGCACCAATTGCTGCCGCAAACGGCTCTTCAATCGGATACGCATCACGTGCACCAGCCTGACGTGTCGCATCAATTACAGCTCTCTTCTCTACAGCTGTAATTCCAGATGGCACACAAACCATCACATATGGTTTGCGCGAAAAGAAACCGTTCGATTTTTGTGCTTGTCTAATATAATATTTCATCATCGTTGCTGTTGTTTCATAATCTGCAATTACACCGTCTCGCATCGGGCGAAGTGCCACAACATTTCCTGGTGTACGTCCGATCATTTGCTTAGCATCGTTACCGACTGCCACGATTTGCTTTGTATCCGTCTGCATCGCGACAACGGAAGGCTCGCGCACAACAACACCTTTTCCCTTCACGTATACTAATGTATTTGCAGTTCCTAAGTCTATTCCGAGATCACGAGTAAAGCCACCTAATCCTAACATATGTGTATCTTCCTTTCCAAAACGAAAATACTTTCCTTATTTTTATTTATATATTTAAAAACAACACGTTTCTATCTATATCTTTCTTTATTGTTCGCTAAACCCTATAAAAAACTCATAAAATACATTATAAAACAAAACAAAAAAAATGGATAGACTTAAATATAACCTTTTTCCTTTAAACTAACAAAGCGATGCTCTCCGATGATAATATGATCAAGCAAATCAACACCCATGATCTTTCCGCATTCTGCTAATCTTTTTGTCACTTCGATATCTTCACGGCTCGGGGCCGGATCGCCTGAGGGGTGGTTATGAAGGCATATAATAGAGGCAGCAGAGCGGCGAAACGCTTCGCGAAAGACCTCGCGTGGATGTACTATGGAGGCATTTAAACTGCCGATAAACACCGTTTGCCTGTGCATTACTTGATTTTTTGTATTTAAATATAAACAGACGAAATGCTCCTGCTGCAGAAAGCGCATCTCCTCCATCATATAGTTTGCACAATCCTCCGGGCTGCGGATGCTATAGCGCTCCTTGTATTCAATCCGTACCATTCTGCGCCCCAGCTCAAAGGCTGCAATGAGCTGCGCTGCTTTTGCAATCCCGATGCCATTTATATTTGTCAGCTCCTCCACTGTTGCGTCTTTTAGCATCCGAAGACCATCAAAATGATGTAAAATACGACCTGCAAGCGCTAAAACAGACTCCTCCTTTGTTCCCGTTCTTAATAAAACAGCAAGCAGCTCTGTATTAGACAAGCTGCTTACCCCCTCTATCAATAAACGTTCCCTTGGCTGATCATCCTTTACTACATCACGAATCTGGTTTATACGCATCGTTCCCCTCCCATATAAAAGATCGGAGCTCACGTACAATACGTGCCACTGGAAGACCGACAACCGAGTAATAATCACCATTAATTTTCTTAACTAGCGTGGCGCCCTTTCCTTGAATGCCGTAGCTCCCTGCCTTATCAAGAGGCTCTCCTGTTTCGACATATGCTTGTATTTCCTCTTCAGATAATTTCCAAAATGTTACCTCTGTTCGTTCATAAAAAGTAAAGGTTTCACCCTCGGAAATGAGCGCTACTCCAGTATACACCTCATGTATGTTGCCTGATAAAAGGCGCAGCATTTCCACGGCTTCTTCCTTACTGTTTGGTTTTCCTAGCATCCGTGCGCCGTATGTTACAATTGTGTCTGCTCCTAACACAACAGCATGAGGATAATGCCGTGCAACATCGGCTGCCTTTTGCGCCGCTAGGGACATCACAACCTCTGCCGGAGACGCGGTTTCTTCAATCTTTTCCTCTACCTCGCTCACATGAATTTCAAATGGAATTTGCACAAGCTCTAGCAGCTCCTTACGTCTTGGGGATGCCGAAGCTAAGATAAGGGGTTTTGTCATCCTATCACCTTTCCTATGTTGTTTTAGAAGGAAGATACGCTTGTATCGTATCAAATATACAACTTCCTCTCAATTTTACAAAATGTCACTTTATTCATCGATTTCTGCGAATCTCGTCTTAGAAAACAAAAAAGGAAAGAAGGATTCTTTCTTCTTCCCGTTCGTTATGAGTCCTTTCCTGTGAGAACTGTCTCATAGGAAACAAGTCCGTCCAACAAAAGCTGCTGCAGCTTTACAAACGTCTTTTCATCTTTTGTTTCCTTATATTCCTGCAGAGCATCGCAGGAAAGAGACACGTACGTAAGCAGCTTTTTCACTTCAGCCTTCTCGACAGACTTCCCCTCCTTGGTAAGCTCCTTCACACTTTTATCCAGCTCACTCCACTGCTCATTGCTGATTTTCCCTGCCGTATACACAGTTGAAGTTTGCTCAATAAGAGTACGAAGTGACTTCTCAGTTTTGCCTATCAGTCCCTCATATTTTTTGAATGCTGCCGGTACCTGTTTATCTGTGAGAACCCGCCGCTTTTCCAGTACAGCAAAACCCTTCGCTTTATAGGAGGCGGTGAGTTTCTTCGCTCCTTTTTCATCATTCGCTATGCCGATAAACAAAAAGGTTTTTCCATCAGAGTTGATGAGAGCCCCCGGCATTCCCTTTTTCTTCATATCATCTAGTGCTGCTTGTCCCCTTTCCGCTGTGGAAAACACATTTCCTTGTATAACATACACAGCAAGCTCCTCTAATGCTGCAGATTGCTGCGTTTGTTGCTCCGAGGATTTCGTTTGCTTCTCTGCAGGAGCAGTTGTTGTTGTAGAAGTTACACTAGCCGCTGCTGGCATGCTTTTTTCTTCCTTCGTACCATCTAACACATGTAATACTCCAAAGCCAAAGCCTGTCCCAAGCAAAATTGCCGTTCCAACAGTGAGAATCATCTGCTTACGGCGCCCTTTCCTTTTTTTCGGCTCTACTGAAAGTTCATTCCCTGCACGAAATGGTACTACATTATGCTGTAAAATTTGCTCGGAAGGAAGCATCCATTGGAACTCCTCCTGCGGGGGAGCATCTTGCTTTGTCGGCTCCTCCTTATAGTTTGTTTCGGTACCGTTCACTTTAATTAAGATTTTTGGAGAACGCTTGTCCATGGCTTCATCCCCTTCTTATTGCTTTTTAGAATGGTAGCACAGTTCTTCTAAAAAAGAACATGAGATTTGTCAGGAGAAGGAAAATCATTTTCGTCAATTTGTTTCATATTTCTATGTTTATTCTCACATAACGCTTAGCAGAACAAAGAAAAAGAAAAGATTAAGCATTATTCCTAAAATTTCTCGCTACGTCGAATTGGCTTCCAGCTAGAAATTTATACTTTCTTACAATGCAAAAAAGCAGACAGCTTGCGCTATCTGCTTTCTGTTATATATTTACGAACACCGGAAATAAAATAGAGTGAACCTGTAATCAGAAACAAATCCTCCTCTGTAAGAATCGGTTTAATTTTGTCTATAGCTTCTTTCCAATCCTGATATATCTCCTTTTGTTCCATGCTGCAATGCTTGGCTAACAGCTCTGGTGAAATAGCACGAGGAAAATCGAAGGTTGTAAATACCATACGATCCGCGATTGTCTCAAGTCCTGCTACCATTTCAGCTATTTTTTTATCCCCAAGTGCACTGAACAATACCGTTATACGTTTATCAGCATAATGAGACTGTACCGTTTGCACAAGGCTAGTGATTCCTTCCGGGTTATGAGCACCATCGATTACGATCCGAGGGTGATCAGACAGCTGCTCAAAACGGCCCAGCCAAAAGGCTTTCTTTAATCCATGATGAATGTCCTCATCCTTCACCAAAAATGATTGATATGTTTTTAAATAATACACCGCCATTAATGCAAGCGCAGCATTTTGTACCTGATGTGTTCCCTTCATCGTAATGCTTAAGTTTTCCATAATACCAAACGGGCTTTCGAAAGTGAATGTTTCTCCATCCGCTGTCGATTGCGTATGCCCTGCAGAAAACTCTTTACCGAGCGTATACACCTTCGCGCGTCTTTTCTGTGCCTCTTCCGCAATCACCGCAAGAGCCTCCTGTTGGGAAACGCCAGTTATAACAGGTACGCCGGATTTAATGATGCCTGCCTTTTCTGATGTGATTTCTTCAAGTGTTTCTCCCAACACATGCATATGATCATATCCAATTGTTGTGATGATAGATAGGACAGGATATATAACATTCGTCGAATCAAGACGTCCCCCAAGCCCTGTTTCCAGTAGGACAATATCACACGGATTGATCTTGCCGAAGTAATAAAAGGCCATAACAGTTAAAATTTCAAATTCGGTTGCCGCTCCGAATTCCGTTTCATCCAAAGCTTCTGCAATAGGCTTCACGATACGTACAAGTTCTGCAATGTCCTCGTTTGGAATTGGCGTTCCGTTTATGCTAATACGTTCATTAAAACTTTCAATATACGGTGAAGTAAACGTACCAACCTTATATTCTGCTTGCTCTAAGATCGAGCGTATATATGTAAGTGTGGAGCCTTTTCCATTTGTACCGGCAAGATGAACGCATGTAATTCTTCTCTCTGGGTTGTCCAATTGCTGAAGCATCCAGTTCATCCGTTCTAATCCTGGCTTAATGCCGAACTTTAATCGGTTGTGGATCCAACTTACCGCTTCTTCATATGTCATCCTAGTCTCCTTTCTGAAAAAAGCGAACCCGGGCTTCACATCTGTCTTGCCGGGTTCGCATATCAGCTTATTTTTTTAATTCTGCCAAACGCTGACGAACCGCCTCACGTTTTTCTGTATAATCCTGCTGCTTCTTGCGTTCTTCTTCAATTACCTGAGCAGGTGCCTTTTTCACGAAGCCTTCATTGCTAAGCTTCTTCTGCACACGCTCTACTTCACTGTCTAAGCGTTTCAGCTCTTTTTCAAGACGGGCGATTTCCTCGTCTAAGTTAATTAAATCCTCAAGAGGCAGGAATAGCTCCGCTCCTGTGATAACTGCTGTCATACATTGCTCTGGCGCTTGTACATCTGTTTCAATCACGAGCTCGCTCGGGTTACAGAAACGCTCAATGTAGGAGCTGTTTTTCTGAAGACTTGCAAGAGTTGCCTCGTCCTTCGCCTTAATGTACAATTGAACCTTTTTACTAAGCGGCGTATTTACTTCCGCGCGAATATTGCGTACAGAACGAATGATTTCCACAAGCTGACGCATTTGCTCCGCCGCTTCCTTATCCGCTAAATCCTCACGAATTGTCGGCCACTGCGCTACCGTAATCGATTCGCCTTCATGCGGAAGGTGCTGCCAAATTGTTTCTGTTACAAACGGCATGAACGGATGAAGCAGCTTCATCGTTCCTTCAAGTACATATGCAAGTACGGAACGAGTTGTTTTCTTTGCGGCTTCCTCTTCACCGTAAAGCGGAAGCTTCGCCATTTCAATGTACCAGTCACAGAAGTCATCCCAAATAAAGTTGTACAGCGCACGGCCGACTTCGCCGAGCTCATACTTATCAAGATTTTTCGTCACGCTCTCAATTGTTTCATTAAAGCGCGTTAAAATCCATTTATCCGCAACGGACATCTCACCCGTTAAATCTAGTTCCTGATATGTCATGCCGTTCATGTTCATTAACACGAAGCGGGATGCATTCCAAATCTTATTAATAAAGTTCCAAGTAGATTCTACCTTTTCGATACTAAAGCGTAAGTCTTGACCTGGTGCACTTCCTGTAGATAGGAAGAATCGAAGTGAGTCAGCACCATACTGCTCAATCACATCCATCGGGTCTACCCCGTTTCCAAGCGATTTGCTCATCTTGCGACCTTGCGCGTCACGAACTAAGCCATGGATCAGTACATCGTTGAACGGACGTTGACCTGTAAACTCAAGACCTTGGAAAATCATGCGTGATACCCAGAAGAAAATAATATCATAGCCTGTTACCAGAACATCAGTTGAGTAATAACGCTTAAAGTCTTCAGAGTCTTTATCAGGCCAGCCAAGCGTTGAAAACGGCCAAAGCGCTGAGCTGAACCAAGTATCAAGAACATCATTATCCTGCTCCCAATTCTCAGAATCAGCAGGCGGGTTTGTATCTACATACACTTCCCCTGTTTCTTTATGATACCAAGCCGGAATACGGTGTCCCCACCAAAGCTGACGGGAAATACACCAATCACGGATGTTTTCCATCCAGTGCAAGTATGTTTTCTCAAAGCGCTCCGGCACAAAGTTTACCTTTTCCTCCTGCTGCTGAAGCTTGATCGCCTCATCCGCTAACGGCTGCATTTTCACAAACCATTGTGTTGATAAATACGGCTCTACAACAACACCGCTGCGCTCACTATGACCAACGGAATGTGTATGCTCTTCAATTTTGACAAGTACACCCTGCTCTTGTAAATCTTTCACAAGCTGCTTGCGGCATTCAAAGCGGTCCATTCCTTGATATACTCCAGCATTTGCGTTCATTGTGCCGTCCTCATTCATGACAAGGATACGCGGCAAGTTATGACGATTTCCAATTTCAAAATCGTTCGGGTCATGAGCTGGCGTAATTTTTACAGCGCCAGAGCCAAATTCCATATCTACATAATCATCGCCGACAATCCGGATTTCACGGCCAACGATTGGAAGCACTGCTGTTTTACCAATTAAATGCTGGTAGCGTTCATCTTCCGGATGAACCGCAATCGCTGTATCACCGAGCATCGTTTCTGGACGAGTCGTTGCAACTTCAATGTAGCCAGATCCATCAGAAAGCGGGTAACGCATATGATAGAATGCCCCTTGTACATCCTTATAAATAACCTCAATATCAGACAAGGCCGTGCGTGTTGCCGGATCCCAGTTAATGATATATTCACCTCGGTAAATGAGACCCTTTTTATATAAAGTAACAAATACATGGCGTACTGCTTCGGATAATCCTTCATCCAGCGTAAAGCGTTCGCGGGAATAATCAAGACCTAGGCCAACCTTCGCCCATTGTGCGCGAATATGGGATGCATATTCTTCCTTCCACTCCCATGCCTTTTCCAAGAACTTTTCACGTCCAAGGTCATAGCGCGTTACTCCTTCCTCACGCAGCTTCGCTTCTACCTTTGCCTGTGTCGCAATACCGGCATGATCCATACCAGGAAGCCATAGCACATCATAACCTTGTAATCTCTTTGCACGCGTTAAAATGTCCTGCAGCGTTGTATCCCAGGCGTGCCCTAAATGAAGCTTACCCGTTACGTTTGGCGGTGGAATTACAATTGTGTATGGCTGTTTCTCAGCTTCGCCCTTTGCTTCAAAATATTTTCCTGCAAGCCACCATTCATAGCGGCCTTCTTCTACGGATTTATGGTCGTATTTCGTTGGTAAATTATTGTCCGTATTTGTCATATAAATTCCTCCTTCTCAAAATAAAAAACCCCACTCATCCAGAAAAGGACGAATGGAGTTATATTCGCGGTACCACCTTTTTTTGCAAGCGAAGGCTTGCACACTTTATCTGGTAACGGGTTACACCCGGCTTCCTCTACTGTAATATTCAAAGAAGCAGCTCAAGGGCGACCTTCCGACGCTGTCATCTAAGAAATCTCCCAGCTGCTGATTTCTCTCTCTGAAAGATGCAAACACATCGTACTCTTCCCTATCTAAGCATTTTGTTATTATTTTATACAAACTATAGTCTAAAAAAAGAAAGTGCAATCGTCAATAAGCTTTGCCAAGTTTTTTGTAATATATGCAGAAAATCGAAAAAAGTGCACGAAATGCACACTAGGTGTTTACCCCGCATAGGGTACTATAAACCCGTTATTTTCGGAGGAATGCAGAATGCGACGACTTAAACGTACTTATAATTTCGCAACACCCGGCTGGATGCGGAATATTCAAACCCTGCTATATGACTTCATCATTCCGCTCACAGTCTTTCAAGGTATTCGAACATTGCTGTTCCCTACGTTTTTGGATTTTATCTTATTGATTGTTTTTATTGGCTTGACGATTAAAATGCATTTCCAAGCATAAGCACGGCAGCATAGATTCCTGAATCTGTACTTAGCAAACATACAGAAAGCTCGCCGACTGGCGATCCCTGCTCCCCGAGCAAAGACAGAGGCGTAGTTGTACTTATACTTTATTCCTAAAATTTCTCGCTACGTCGAATTGTCTTCCTGTTCGAAATTTATATCTTTTAAAGTGTAAAACCTCTCCGGCTGGAGAGGTTTTATGTTTGCTGCTGACTTTGCTCAGCTTGATGCTCTGCTGCTTGAATTTGGGATACAAAGTATTCAGTATTACTTACCAGCCAATGGGTTTGCTGAAGATTCTTCACAAATTGCAATTCATTTCGTTTATCCCGCTGTTCCCCATTTTTCACATAGCGGGCAATTTGCCTGATAAAGTTTTGTGGATACGCCAGATAAGCAAGCATCAGCTTTTTTTCTTCTTTTGTATAGGGAAAGTGCTTCTGATACACTTGATACCATTCATAGCGGTCATTTCTTGCAATGGGGTATGTGTTAAACGAACGCTGATAAAATTGTACAAGATCCTGTATCGGTGTGGAAAACTGTGAATTTTCCAAGCTAATAAAATAACCGTTTCGCTCATGATCAAACAAAAAATGACTTTGAGACACGTTTCCATGAATTAAAGAGATTCGTGTCGTTTCCTTTTCCTTCATGAGCTCTTGCCATTCCTCCAGCTGCTTTGCAGCAAACTCATGTGCACGTAAAACATGGTGATAATACGTACAATATTGCAGCTCTAACGGAGACATATACCACTTCGCTTCAGATTGCGTCAGAAACGTATCAAGCATATCGCGATCCTGCTCCCAACGTCCTGACAGCGCGTTATAATGACTGTCAATGGTTTCCTCTGTAATACTTTCTTCCTTCACTGTCTTTTGATGCATAGCAGCAAGGGTTTGAAACATCTGATGGTAATGGTCGTTCTCCTCACCCTTTTGTTCTGCGCTGTCAAGCCAAGGCATTAAATAGTACTGATGTTGTCCGTCCGATAAGAAATACTCTCCGTCGCTTGCATGATATACAGGCGCGTAATTTGTAAATCCCTTCTCAGAAAGAAGGCGAAGATGGTGTACAAAATTGCTCCGTTCAAGTCGGCTCGGACTCAGCCTCTTTAACGCATAAGGACCCTGGTTTGTATAAACCTTTAACACACTTCCATGCTCTTCTAAATGTTCCGGATTCAAACGATACATTTGTAAAAGAGGTTCATATTGCTCTCTCACTGCTGTTTCCATATAATGATGACCCCTTCTAACAGGATGGGCGTAAAGAAAAACTGGGGCGTCTTAATTAGCTACCAACATAAGCATCATGATGATTTAGACTTTGTTTTTGATACTGGAACATATAAGACCTGACCTTGTGAAACATATAGGTCATCTAGCTGATTGATACGCGCCAGATGCTGGAGATTTGTATCGTACCGCTCTGCAATCGATTCGACTGTATCGCCCGGTTGCACAAAATACATGCGCAGCTTCGTAAATTGCTCTTCCTGATTCCTTCCGAATAATCTTGTTAGATATAGTGCATTTTCATCACGGCTGGAATACGCAAATTCCTCCTTACCCTCTTCAGAAGCAGGCGGCTGCTTTGTCTCCTCAGCACGACCAAACAACTCAACCTGCATAACAGGTTCTTCCCTTTCTACTTCTTCTAGCACAGGCTCTTTACGCACTTCAAATTCAAAAGGCTCAAAAACATCCTCTTCCTCCTGTACAAAGGCAGGAGCGGCATACTGATCTTCCAATTCCTCCAATAATTCTTCCTGTTCTTCTACTCGTCCCTCGATTTGCTCCTCCGCAGTTGCTTGGTCGGTTAGCCCATAGATTGCAATATCAGCAAGAAGCTGTAAACAGCCCTGTTCTGGAAGTTCATAATCAAACATTTCAATCTCTACATATAAATCATCCGCCTGCTTCACACGAGAGCGCGGAATCGAAATTTCTAAAGGAAACGAGTGCGATAATTCATTTACGCCATCCTCTCGTACATGTACATAATCGACCGTACGTACAGGAGATAGTTCACGCAATGAGAAGGATGCTTCCTCACTGTCCTGCGGAATATATTCTCCAGTTAGCTGTAATTGCCCCTTTACAACAATTTCATAATCTCTATCCTGTACCACAATGTCTGGATCAAGCGCGATGGAAAGCAATTGCTCAACTTCCTGTCCCTTTTGGAACCATACCGATTCTTTTAAGGAAAAGCTAAGTGATGTTTGATGATCTGCTGCCATTTTGAGTTCCCCCTCTCAAACGTATATGACATTACAGGTTTATGTGCAAAATGGAGGTTTTATGATAAAGAAAATCAACAATGTTCCTTAACAGAGACTCATAAAAAAAGAGCTAACCTAATCCGTCTTCCTCAGACGATTATTAGATTAGCTCTTTTTATCAACCCTTCAGCTTAGAAAAGGCAATTTCTGCTGCCTGAATTGTTTGTTCAATATCCTCATCACTGTGTGCAGTCGATAAGAATAATCCTTCAAACTGGGACGGAGGAAGGAAGACACCTTGCTCAATCATTTCACGGTAATACGCTGAGAAATACTCCAGATTCGATGTTTTGGCTGTTTCGTAATCAACAACTTTTTCATTTGTAAAGAAGAAGCCAACCATTGAGCCCACTCGGTTTATGCAATACGGGATATCATATGTTTCTGCCGCTGCCTGCAAACCGCGCTCGAGCAATTCCGCTTTTCGTTCAAACTCTCGGTAAGAGTCTGGCGTTAACTGGATCAACGTTTCGTAGCCTGCTGTCATCGCAAGCGGGTTCCCTGATAAGGTTCCTGCCTGATAAATCGGACCGCTTGGCGCAATGCGCTCCATAATGTCCGCTCTGCCTCCGTATGCTCCGACCGGCAGACCACCCCCAATTACCTTTCCAAGACATGTAAGATCTGGCGTTACACCGAAATAGCCCTGACCGCAATGATAGCCAACGCGGAAGCCCGTCATGACCTCATCAAATATCAGCAACGCTCCATGATCCTTTGTGATACTGCGTAGTCCCTCTAAAAAGCCAGGAAGCGGCGGAACAACCCCCATGTTTCCTGCTACAGGCTCGACAATCACAGCTGCAATATCATCGCCATATTGCTTAAATGCCACGCGCAAGCTCTCCAAATCATTATATGGGACTGTAATTGTATTGCTAGCCACTCCCTCTGGTACACCAGGGCTGTCTGGCAACCCGAGCGTAGCTACACCAGATCCGGCTTTAATCAATAAGGAATCTCCATGACCATGATAGCAGCCTTCAAATTTTACGATTTTATTTCTGCCTGTATAGCCGCGCGCAAGACGCAACGCACTCATGGTCGCCTCTGTTCCGGAGTTTACCATCCTCACAATTTCCACAGAGGGAACACGCTCGATAACAAGCTTTGCAAGTTCATTTTCAATGGCAGTCGGCGCTCCAAAGCTTGTACCCTTTTCAGCAACGCACTTTAGCGCTTCTACCACTCTATCGTTTGCATGTCCATGAATAAGAGGTCCCCATGATAGCACGTAGTCAATATACTCATTTCCATCAAGATCATAGACCCTCGATCCTTTGCCGCTCTCCATAAAAATCGGATTCATACCGACCGATTTAAAGGCGCGCACTGGGCTATTTACACCTCCGGGCATCAGACGTTTTGCCTCTTGAAAGGCTGCAATTGACTTACCAAAACTTCTCATTTGCTAACGTCTCCTTCCTTCAACCATTTTGCTGCATCCTTTGCAAAATATGTAAGAATTAAATCAGCTCCTGCACGCTTCATGCTAACAAGCTGCTCAAGTACAATTTCACGTTCATTAATCCACCCGTTTTGTGCAGCCGCTTTGACCATTGAATACTCACCGCTTACATTGTAAGCAACTATTGGCAAATTAAAGTTATTTTTCACATCGCGAATAATATCCAAATAAGAAAGGGCCGGCTTCACCATCAGGAAGTCTGCTCCCTCTAGCACATCTGATTCCGCCTCACGCAATGCTTCTAAACGGTTAGCCGGATCCATTTGGTACGCCTTTCGATCCCCGAACTTCGGTGAGCTATGAGCTGCATCGCGGAACGGACCATAGTGAGCGGAAGAAAATTTTACAGCATAAGACATAATCGGCACATGTGAAAATCCATTTTCATCAAGAGCATGGCGAATCGCCGCGACAAATCCATCCATCATATTGGATGGTGCGATAATATCAGCCCCTGCTTTCGCTTGGCTAACAGCTGTTTTAGCTAACAGCTCTAATGATTCGTCATTTACGATTACACCATTCTCAATGACGCCGCAATGACCGTGGCTTGTAAATTGACATAGGCACGTATCCGCAATGACAACAAGCTCTGGAAATTGCTCCTTCACCTGGGAAATTGCCTTTTGTACGATGCCATGGTCACAGTATGCAGAAGAACCCACCTCGTCCTTTTCATGTGGGATACCAAACACGATAATAGACTTGATGCCTAAATCTACAGCTTCCTGGATTTCCGCATTCAGAAGGTCTAACGACACCTGCTCCACACCTGGCATAGAAGCAACTGGATTACGCTTGTTTTCCCCTTCCACAACAAAAATCGGATAAATAAAATCTTCTGTATGCAAGTGCGTTTCTCTAACAAGCGCACGCATATTTGCTGTTTGCCGCAGGCGGCGGTGACGCTGAAATTGCAAATGCTTCATCGTTTTCCATCTCCCATTCATTTTCAGTTTCTCTTCCTATTGTATCCCGTTTGCAAAATGTTTCTCTAATCTTCGGAGTAAACCGTCAATCGTATATGTATCCGGGACGAGAACAGAAGGAAAATACGCTAGAGCCTCTCTCTCCGTAACTGGCCCTATACAAGCAATTGTACAACGTTTCGTCCATTCTCTCCAATTTGTTTCCTCAAGCAAAGCGGCAAAGTGGACAACAGTGGAGGGACTCGTGAAAGTCAAAACATCTGCTTGTTCAGAACGAAGCACCTCCATCAATAGCTCTTTAGCTGCTTCATTCCGTCTCGTTTCGTATACTACAATCTCATCAAGAAGAATGTGATTTGCCCGCAGTTCATTCGGAAGGATATCTCGCGCTAGATTCCCTTTTGGAAATAAAACACGCGCTCCCGGCTGAACAAATGAGAGAAACTCTCTTGCAAACACCTCAGCGACGAATTTCTCTGGCATAAAGTGGACCTGAAAACCATACGCTTCAAGCTCCTGTTTGGTTTTCTCCCCGACAGCCGCAAGCTTGACAGCAGACGGAATGTTGCCCATTCCGATTCCTTCCAGAAAAAAACGAACACCGTTTGTGCTTGTAAATATAATCCAATCGTATTCTTGCAAAGGTCTTGCCAGTTGCATGGCAGAAGGCTCAATCTGCAGCAGCGGTATTTCAATTGGAATGCCGCCGCGGTTGCGCACAGCCGCGGCCATTTCTTTCGCCTGTGTCTCCGCCCTCATAATTAGAACGGAGATATGGGAAAGAGGAGCAAGATGATTCATCCTACTCCTGCTCCTTTGATTGCTGCACTAACTTATCCGCGCCGCGGGCAATTAACAATCGAGCCACTTCTTCTCCTGCCTGCTGCGGATTTTGATTTGTTACTGTCTCTTTTAAAAGGACGGATCCATCCTTTGCACCAACAAGGGCTGTAAGCGTAAGCCCACTCTGTTCATTTATCGTCGCATATCCACCAATCGGAACTTGGCAGCCTCCCTCAAGCTTATGAAGAAACACACGTTCCGCTGCTACTGTACGTTCCGTTTCCTCATCGTTAAAAAGCTGCAATGCCTCCAATAATTCCTTGTCATCCGAGCGACATTCAATCGCAAGTGCCCCCTGCCCGACTGCCGGGATGCATGTAACGGGTTCCAGGTACTCAGTAATTACATCTTCAGCCCAGCCCATTCGCTTCAATCCTGCAGCAGCAAGCACGATTGCATCGTATTCTTCCTCCTGCAGCTTTTTAAGACGTGTATCGATATTACCGCGAATCCACTTTACCTGTAAGTCAGGGCGGGCAGCCAATAGCTGCGAGCTGCGTCGCAAGCTGCTTGTACCAACAACTGACCCAGCCGGCAGATTTGCAAATGAAACATGTTGTTTGGAAATGATAACATCACGAGGATCCTCTCTCTTTGGTACACAACCAATAGTTAATCCCTCTGGCAGCACAGCCGGCATATCCTTCATACTATGTACCGCCATGTCAATTTCCTGATCAAGCATCGCCTGCTCAATTTCCTTCACAAATAAGCCTTTGCCGCCTACCTTTGAGAGGGTAACATCTACAATAACGTCTCCCTTTGTAACAAATTCCTTTACCTCAAACTCAAATGGCAGACCGAGCTGCTTTAATTGTTCAATAACCCAATTTGTTTGTGTTAATGCAAGCTTGCTTCTTCTAGAACCTACAATAATTTTGCGCATATACTTTCTCTCCTACCGTTATGAGTACCAAAAATGAAATGATGACAAGCTGCTAAACAGAAAGATATTAATTAACATAATCAGAAAGGCACCAACATTCCAGTGCGCTACACTTCTTCCTTGCAGTTTATCAGATACCCTCAAATAAATGCCAATACAATATACGAACAATACGATAAATGACCCAATTACCTTCGGGTCATACCAATGGAAGTGATCAAGTTTCGCGTACGCCCAAATACATCCTAACAAAAGGGCGAGAAAGAAAAATGGAATAGAAAATAGGTTTAATATGTACGATAACGAGTCAAGCTTCGTTAAATTGCCAAGTCTCTGCAAACGAGCATTCCATTTTTTCTGCTTTAACAGCCGGTATTGCAGTAAATACATCACCGAAAAAATAAAAGATACTGTAAATGTCGCATATGAAACGACAGCCATGCCGACATGAACATACAGCAATTCTGAAACTAATTGATTTGCTAACACGGGCGGTGTTCTTCCCATCGGTGTAAAGATGGAGAATGCGCTCACACCAGCAGCGATAACATTTGTAAAAAATACGAGAAAATCAATACGCAATAGGCGATTTATCATCAAAGATAAAGAAATTAACAACCAAACGTAAAAATAAATACCTGAAAACAATGTAAGCATCGGGTTTGCATTCGTTTCTATCGTCCGCATCACCATAAATACTGTATGCAACACCCAAACAATGGAAAGTAACCAAAAGGCGGTCCGATTTGCCTTTTGGTTACTTTGCAAATAATCTATGAAATACAAGCTCACGCTGCAAGCATACAAGATAATAGCAACGTGATAAATCATGCTCCCGCCGAGAATACTCATTCCTTTATCCTCTCCGGACTATACAAGATGCTGAGCGGACAACGCCCATTTCTGCTCTTGCTTAACCTGCTCTTGTCTGCTTTCCTGCTGCGGAAACGATGCTACATTGAAAATTTTCGCAAACAGTTCTAACTTTTCCTCTGCATCATGTTCAGCCGCTAGTTCTTTTGCAACTAGAATCGGATCCTTCAGCATCTGGTTAATAATGCTCTTTGTATGCTTGTTAATGACCTTGCGCTCTCGCTCTGTCAATGTGGGAATTTTACGCTCGATGCTTTGCATCGTCTCGCTTTGAATCGCGAGCGCTTTTTCACGAAGCGCAGAAATAAGCGGTACAACACCAAGTGTATTCATCCAAGTTTTGAAAATCACAATTTCCTCTTCAAGCATAAGCTGAATTTTTTCCGCTTCCTTCAGACGCTCCTCTTTATTTGCCTCTACAACACCCTGCAAGTCATCGATATCATATAAAAATGCGCTCTCCAGCTCGCTAATGGCTGGATCTAAGTCACGTGGAACAGCAATATCCACCATGAAAATCGGACGGCCACGTCTTGTTTTTTCCACCTTTGCCATCATGTCCTTCGTAACAACATAATGCGCTGCTCCTGTTGAGCTAATTAAAATATCTGCTTTCTCTAATACACGCTGCAGGTCCGTTAATGGCATTGCCTGTCCCGCGTACTTTCTAGCCATCAATTCTGCCTTCTCAAACGTACGGTTCATTACTGTTACTCTGCCGACGCCGCTTCCGTACAAGTTTTGCAGAGCAAGCTCTCCCATTTTACCTGCTCCAAGAATCAGAACATGGCACTCTCGTAAATCCCCAAAGATTTTTTTTGCGAGCTCTACCGCTGCGTAGCTAACAGAAACAGCATTGCTGCCAATCGTTGTCTCTGAGTGTGCACGCTTGGCAGTAGTAACTGCTTGCTTAAACAATTCATTGAAAATTGTACCCGTCGTTTTCATATTCTGCGCCTGTAAAAAACTTGAGCGAACCTGCCCAAGAATTTGTGTTTCTCCAACTACCATCGAATCTAGTCCACAGGACACGCGGAACAAATGCTCAATTGCACTATCTTCCTCACGAATAAACAAATAAGGAGAAACTTCCTCAAGCGGAAGACCAAACCAATCAGATAAAAATTTCTTTACATAATAACGCCCTGTGTGAAGTTGATCAACAATTGCATAAATTTCCGTACGATTACAGGTTGATACAATCACATTCTCTAGTATACTCTTTTGCTGCTGTAGTTGAGTCATCGCCTTTTCCAGGTCTGAATCTTGAAACGACAGCTTTTCACGAATTTCTACAGGCGCCGTACGATAATTTACACCAACAGTCAGAACGTGCATGATTTGTCCCCCCTTTTCATCTGATTTTTCATCTATTTCCTATCATAATACAACTTGACCTGTTCAAACCTGACAAATATGTGAACATTATTTATTTCAGATCACAATTACACATTTCCGCAAAGCGTAACAAAATAAAATCATTCTATCTTGTACGTTATCAAAAAATGCCGGCATAATCAAGCAATGGAAACGATTCTACAGAAAAGAGAGCTGCTCCAAATAATGCTTGTCTAGCATACAAATATTTTTTTCAACCTCACCCTTTTTATTCCACTTTAAGAAAGCTGAAATTAAAGAAAACTCGCCGACTGGCAAGCCCTGCTCTTGGGCGAAGACAGAGGCGTAGTTGCACTTATACTTTGTTCCTAAAATTTCTCACGACGTCGAATGGTCTTCCTGCTAGAGAAATTTATACTTTCTTAAAGTGTAAAGAAAACTCACCGACTGGCGAGCCCTGCCCCTGGGCAAAGACAGAGGTGTAGCCCTACTTATACTGTATTCCTAAAATTTCCGACTACGTCGAATTCACTTTTAGCTGGAAATTTATACTTTTCTACAGCGTGAAAAAACGTGTGATGAATCCATCACACGTTCTCCTCTTCGCGTTCATGTATATGTGTAAATGTATGAATTGCTTTCCAAGCTTCCTCTTTACCAAGCCCTGTTTCGGAAGAAAATAACACAACAATATCTCCCTTTTCAATGTCCAGCGTCTCCTTGACAACCTTCAAATGCTTTTGCCATTTTCCCTTTGGGATTTTATCAGCCTTCGTTGCGATCACAATAACAGGAATCTCATAATGCTTTAAGAAGTCATACATCATAACATCGTCATTTGTAGGGGGATGACGTAAATCCACAATCTGAACAACTGCCTTAAGCTGCTCACGTCCGGTAAAATACGTTTCAATCATTTTACCCCACGTCTCTTTTTCTGACTTTGATACCTTGGCATAACCGTAACCAGGCACGTCTACAAAATACATGACATCGTTAATAATATAAAAATTCAATGTTTGTGTTTTTCCAGGCTTAGAAGAAATACGGGCTAGGCTTTTTCGGTTAATCATCCTGTTAATAAAGGACGATTTTCCGACATTAGAGCGCCCTGCCAAAGCAATTTCCGGAAGATCACCTTCTGGATATTGCGCGGGCTTCACAGCGCTGATGACAATTTCTGATTTCGTTACTTTCATTGCTTCACTCCTACTAACGCATGCTTTAGCACCTCATCAAGATGTGATACCGGCACAAAGGTTAGGTTTTCCTTTACACTCTCTGGAATATCATCGAGATCCTTTTCATTGTCTGCCGGGATAATCACCTTTTTCAGTCCAGCGCGGTGCGCACTCAGTGATTTTTCCTTTAGACCGCCAATCGGTAATACACGTCCGCGCAGAGTAATTTCTCCTGTCATGCCAACCTCTCTGCTAACAGGCCTGCCTGTGAGGGCTGAGATAAGTGCCGTTGCCATCGTAATCCCGGCAGACGGTCCATCCTTTGGCACGGCTCCTTCTGGTACATGGATGTGAATATCATTTTTCTCATGGAAATCAGGGTCGATATGCAGCTCAGCCGCACGGGAACGAATATAGCTGAATGCCGCCTGTGCTGATTCCTTCATAACATCGCCAAGCTTTCCTGTCAAAATTAACTTTCCTTTTCCAGGATATAGCGACACTTCAATTGCAAGCGTATCTCCGCCCGCTGCCGTGTAAGCAAGACCAGTTGCTACACCAACCTGATCCTGATGCTCTGCTTCTCCATAGCGGAATCTCTTTTTGCCAAGAAACTCTACCACACTCTTCTCTGTTACAACAATGCGCTTTCTATCTTCCGTAACAAGAATTTTAGCTGCTTTGCGACACACTGTTGCGAGCTGACGTTCAAGTGTCCGAACACCGGCCTCACGTGTGTAATAACGAATAATATCTAATAGGGCATCTTCTCGAACCTGCAGTTTTCCTTTACTAAGGCCATGCTCCTGCACCTGCTTTGGAAGCAAGTGGTCGCTTGCGATATGCACTTTCTCTAGTTCCGTATATCCGGCAATCGAGATAACCTCCATCCGATCCAACAGCGGGCCTGGAATGCTAGAGAGCGTATTAGCGGTAGCAATAAACATCACCTTCGATAAATTGTACGGCTCTTCAATGTAATGATCGCTAAAATTATGATTTTGTTCCGGGTCCAACACCTCCAGCAAGGCTGCAGACGGATCTCCTCGGAAATCACTTGACATTTTGTCGATCTCATCTAATAGAAACACTGGATTAATCGTTTTCGCTTTCTTCATCCCTTGAATAATGCGGCCAGGCATTGCTCCAACGTACGTTCTTCGGTGACCTCGAATCTCTGATTCGTCACGCACACCGCCTAGGGAAATACGAACAAAATTACGGTTTAATGATCTTGCAATCGAACGGGCAAGCGATGTTTTCCCGACGCCTGGAGGACCAACAAGACAGAGAATAGGTCCCTTTAAGGAGCGGGTGAGCTGTTGTACGGCAAGATACTCTAGTACACGCTCTTTTACCTTCTCGAGTCCAAAGTGATCTTCATCCAAAATTCCTTCAGCACGCTCAATGTCCAAAATGTCTTCTGTTGCTTCCGTCCAAGGAAGCGACAACAACCAATCAATATAATTACGAATAACTCCGCTCTCAGCAGAGCTAGCTGGCAGCTTTTCGTAACGATCCAGCTCGCGAAGCGCCGCTTGCTTTGTCTCGTTTGGCATGCCGGAGTTCTCAATTTTATCCCGCAGCTCTTCTACTTCCCCGCCTTTTCCTTCCTTGTCGCCAAGCTCCTTTTGGATTGCCTTCATCTGTTCACGAAGAAAATACTCTCTTTGTGTTCGTTCCATTGAACGCTTTACACGCTGCCCAATCTTCTTTTCAAGATTTAACAGCTCCTGCTCGTCTTGAATGAGAGCAATAAGCGTCTGCAGCCGTTCTTTAATATTAGTAATAGCCAATATTTCCTGCTTTTCCTTTGTTTTCAACGGCAGATGAGAGGAAATTAAATCAGCTAAACGTCCAGGCTCATCTATATCTGCAACAGTCGCAAATACCTCGTTGGAGATTTTCTTAGATAACTTGATGTATTCGTCAAATTGTTCAAGCAATGAACGCATCAATGCTTTCTCCTCTAAGTCTCCTGCTTCCTCATCCTCTAAGATGCGAACAGCAGCATTCGTAACATCTTCTTCCTCCAAAAGTTCCTGTATTTCTGCCCTATGTAAACCTTCTACAAGCACACGTACCGTATTATTCGGCAGCTTTAGCATTTGCTTCACCTTTGCCAGCGTACCGATCGGATACAAATCATCTTTATGCGGCTCGTCAATATTTACATCTTTTTGCATCACTAAAAACACAATATTGTCGTCTATCGCTGCATTTTCGAGCGCTTGTATCGATTTTTCTCGTCCTACATCAAGATGTAGAACCATCGTTGGATACACAAGAATGCCTCTCAATGGCAGGAGGGGAATAACCCTTTCGTTATCCTTCATGTTGTAATAGCACCTCCGATTTATAAATTCCCTGTTCAATTATTGTATATTACAACAGAACTGTTATGCAATTTCTGAGACATAAGAAAAGCAGATACGGTTTATTTTGCTGCGGGAGCCAAACAAACCGTGGACAAAGACAGGGGTGTAGTTGCCCTTATACTTTATTCCTAAAATTTCTCGCTACGTCGAATGATCTCCCAGCTAGAAATTTATACTTTCTTAAAGTGTTAAAAAGGACGAAAAACGAAAAATGGACTTCGCTTCAGCAGCAAGGCCTAAACGAAGTCAAACACAAGTAACCAGCTGGGCAGCCGATTGCTGTTTCTTAAAGCTAGCCCTGCCCTTGGGCGAAGACAGAGGCGTAGCTGCACTTACACTATATTCCTAAAATTTCTGACTACATCGAATAACTTCTAGCTAGAAATTTATACGTTTCTACAGCGTAAAGAAAACTCGTCGATTGGCGAGACCTGCCCAATTATATAGATTGAATATCCCCCTCATTAAAGGAAGACTGAATAGCTTCGATACTAGTACGCGTAGAGGAAGGAGCAGAAACAATCGCTCGTGCCAGTACCTCCTTCATATGCCGAACGGGTACAATTTCAATACCTTTAATGGAATATAAGATTGGCTGCATATTTTCTGCAGGAATGAGAACCATTTTGGCTCCTGCTTTTTTTGCCGCTTTAATCTTCGCATACACACCGCCTACCGGCTTTACTTCTCCATGAATGCTTATTTCACCAGTCATTGCAATTTCATTTTTCACATATACGCCGTGTACCGCAGAGTATACACCAACCGCCATTGCAATACCCGCAGATGGACCATCTACCGGTACTCCTCCTGGAAAGTTAATATGTACATCATACCCTTGCGGAAGTAATTCAAGTGAGCGAAGAACTGTCGTGACATTGTCAACAGACCCTTTGGCCATACTTTTACGACGAATCGACTTTGTCTGGCTTCCGATACTTTCCTCTTCTACAATTCCTGTAATCATAAGCGACCCTTTTCCATCCGTCGGTATCGCTGTTACTTCAATTTCTAAAAGAGCTCCCATGTTCGGACCATATACGGCCAAGCCGTTTACCAGACCGATTCTCGGAATTGGATAAATACGTTTTTCATGCTTTGGTGTAAGCTGGCTAGAGTGGATAACCCACTCAATATCTTCATCCTGAATATACGAACGATTTTCATTAATCGCCATCCCAGCTGCAATTTGCACAAGATTAATGGCTTCACGACCGTTTCGGGCATATTGCCCAATCATAGTCAGCCCTTTCCGCCCGATTTCTAGATTTACTTTAGATGCCGCATTTAAAGCAACCGCTTCAACCTCTTCCGTATCAAGCTCCCGGAAAAAAACTTCCAGACAGCGGGAACGAATTGCCGGAGGGATTTCCTCTGGTGATCTAGTTGTTGCGCCGACGAGACGAAAATCAGCTGGTAAACCATTTTGAAAAATGTCGTGAATATATGTAGGAATCATTGTGTTTTCTTCGCTATAATATGCACTTTCTAAAAAGACCTTTCGATCCTCAAGCACCTTAAGCATTTTGTTCATTTGAACCGGATGCAGTTCCCCAATTTCATCAATAAAGAGGATACCGCCGTGTGCATCAGTTACTGCTCCCTTTTTCGGCTGCGGAATTCCGGCCTGCCCCATCGCTCCGGCTCCCTGATAAATCGGGTCATGCACTGAACCAATCAGGGGATCTGCAATTCCTCTTTCATCAAAACGTGCTGTTGTTGCATCAAGCTCAACGAAGACAGATGCTGCACGAAATGGAGATTTCGCATTTTTTTTCGCTTCCTCTAGCACAAGCCTAGCAGCAGCTGTTTTGCCGACTCCCGGAGGGCCGTATATAATGACGTGCTGCGGATTTGGTCCGCACAGCGCTGCTTTTAGCGCTTTAATGCCATCCTCTTGACCAATAATATCAGCAAACGAAGATGGCCTCACTCGTTCAGCAAGCGGCTCTGTCAAGGAAACCATCCTCATTTTTCGGAGCTGCTCCATCTCTTTTCGTGACTCTTTATCAATTGAAACCTTTTGCGTGCGCTGACTTCTAAGCAAATGCCAAAAGTAGAGACCAACAATTACACCAAGCGCCAACTGAATGAGCAAAATGATGTTCGTCCAGCTCATCACAATCCCTCCCAAACCCTACTATTTTCTTCTAGTATCTCCGAGTAAGGTGTAGGATAAACATAAGAAGAAACAGCAATTGTGGACAATTGCTGTTTCTCTCTATACATTACGCTGATGTTTTTGTGCCTTGCTCTAATATCGTACCGTCATGAAGCACAAGCTTTGGCGGTGCTCCATCAGCAACGGTTTCTTGTGAAATAATGCATTTCTCAATATCATCGCGGGATGGAAGTTCAAACATCACATCAAGCATAATGCCTTCAATGATGGAACGTAATCCACGTGCACCCGTTTTGCGCTCAATCGCCTTTTTAGCAATTTCAAGCAGCGCTCCTTCTTCAAACTCTAATTCAACATCATCGAGTTCTAGAAGCTTTTGATATTGCTTCACAAGCGCATTCTTCGGCTTTGTCAAAATTTCAACAAGTGCATCCTCATCCAATTGCTCCAAGTTTGCAATTACTGGAAGACGACCGATGAATTCAGGAATCAAACCAAACTTCAACAAATCCTCTGGAAGCACATGTGATAGAACTTTTTCGTCATCTACATGTTTCTTTGCCGTACCTGTCTCAAAGCCAATAACCTTTTTGCCTAGGCGGCGCTTAATGATTTGTTCGATGCCATCAAATGCTCCACCGCAAATAAAGAGAATATTTGTTGTATCAATTTGAATAAACTCCTGATGCGGATGCTTGCGGCCTCCTTGTGGCGGAACGCTGGCAACCGTACCTTCTAAAATTTTCAAAAGTGCCTGCTGCACACCTTCTCCTGACACATCGCGTGTAATTGAAGGATTTTCAGACTTACGTGCTACTTTATCAATTTCGTCTATGTAGATAATCCCTTTTTCTGCTTTCTCTACATCGTAATCAGCTGCCTGAATCAGCTTTAACAAAATATTTTCTACATCTTCTCCGACATACCCGGCTTCTGTTAAAGAAGTCGCATCGGCAATTGCAAACGGAACGTTCAAAATACGTGCCAAGGTTTGTGCCAATAACGTTTTACCGCTTCCTGTCGGTCCAATTAGGGCGATATTGCTTTTCGACAATTCAACATCATCAATCTTGCTGTTAGAGTTAATACGTTTATAGTGGTTGTATACTGCAACTGCCAAAGCTTTTTTTGCCTTATTTTGTCCGATTACATATTCAGCCAAAATCTCGCGGATCTCTGCTGGTTTTGGAACATCCTTGAATTCTACTTCATCGTCCTTAGATAACTCCTCTTGAACGATTTCAGTACAAAGTTCAATACACTCATCGCAAATATAAACTCCTGGTCCTGCTACAAGCTTACGCACTTGCGTTTGCGTTTTACCGCAAAAAGAACATTTTAATTGCCCTTTTTCATCATTAAATTTAAACATACCTTCACACCCCTTAAAAAGTGCTAGAAACAGTACCCACTATATGTAGAATGAAATTACTACCGTATGTAAATACATATTATGTCACTATGTGCTTAGAAATACAAATTATATGGTTTCATATGTACAGGGCAAATTTTTTACAACCTTTAAAAAATATATATTCTGTGTCACTTAAGCGTTTTCCTGCAATCCAAGAAAAATGGTTATAAAGAAAACTCGCTGTTTGCGAGCCCTGTCCCTGGGCGAAAACAGAGGCGTAGTTGTACTTACACTGTACTCCTAAAATTTCCAACCACATCAAATTTGCTTTCGGCTGGAAATTTATACTTTCTTACAGTGTAAAGAAAAGCAGCCACAGTCCAGTTTGCTCCTGCAGTAAACTATTCCCCTCTATCAGAAAAGCTTTTCGATCCTTATATGTATGGCGAGTCTTATATCACTGATCGAAACAAAGTTCTCTTCTCAAAAAAGGCTTTCCTTATAAAACAGGGCACGATCAAACATCGCGCCCTGTTTATATATAATTTACGCAGTAACTTTGCTGCTTTCCACTAGGAAATCAACTGCCTTGCGAATTTTCAAGTCTTCTTTTAGTCCTTCAAGACTTCCAAGAGCTTGTGTTACAGCCTCAGCTGTCATGTTGTACATTTCAGCCATTTTTTGTACTTCTTCATTTACCGCTTCGTCTGCTGCTTCGATACCCTCTGCCTCAATAATCGTTTCAAGCACAAGGTTTGTTTTTACGCGGGATTGCGCATCTTCTTGCATTTGCCCTTTCAGAGCAGCCTCGTCTGTACCTGTGAATTGGTAGTACAATTCTAGGTTCATGCCTTGATATTGAAGGCGTTGCTCGAATTCACGAAGCATGCGGCCTAGTTCTGTTTCAATCATCGCTGCTGGAATTTCAACTTCTGCATTTGCAACAGCTTTAGCTACCGCATCGTCACGAAGTTTGTTTTCCGCATCGCGTTTTTTGCTTTCTTCTAGGTCAGCACGAAGCTTCGCTTTTAATTCATCAAGCGTTTCAACTTCCTCGTTTACGTCTTTCGCGAACTCATCGTCTAAAGCAGGAAGCTCTTGTGCTTTAATTTCGTGTACTTTTACTTTGAATACAGCAGGCTTGCCAGCTAAATCAGCAGCATGGTATTCTTCAGGGAACGCTACTTCTACATCCTTCTCTTCGCCTGTTTTTAAGCCAACTAATTGCTCTTCAAAGCCTGGGATGAATGTACCGGAACCGATTGTAAGAGAATAGTTCTCGCCTTTTCCGCCCTCGAATGCTGCACCGTCAACAAAGCCTTCGAAATCAATTACAGCTGTATCGCCGTTTTCAACTGCGCCGTCTTCTTTCACAACAAGCTCAGCTTGCTTCTCTTGCAGCTTTGTCAATTCGTTTGCTACATCTTCATCTGTTACAGTTTCGTCTTCTTTTGTAAGCTCTAAGCCTTTGTATTCGCCCAATTTCACTTCAGGCTTTACTGTTACCTTCGCAGTAAAGATTAGATTTTTTCCCTTTTCTAATTGCTCGACGTCAATTTCAGGGTGCGCAACAGGGAAGATTCCTGTCTCATCCACTGCACTTGAATATGCTTGTGGTAAAATAATGTCTAACGCATCTTGATATAAAGACTCTACGCCAAAGCGTTGCTCGAACAATGGACGAGGCATTTTCCCTTTACGGAAACCAGGTACATTAATTGTTTTTACAACCTTCTTGAATGCTGCATCTAACGCTTGGTTTACTTCTGCAACGTCAACCTCTACTGTTAGTACGCCAACGCTACCTTCTAATTTTTCCCACTTTGCAACCATTTATTCTTTCCCTCCAACAACGATATTAATAAACTATTATGACTCGGTATGTATGTCCGAGAACAATACGAAACTGAGTAAAGTGCTGTTGCTTTACTTGCTTCACGAAAAAGGCAGGAATCTGCCTCCTGCAACCATTACATTATAACATAGAATATTATCGTTTCAACATCACCGTACGTTCTTTTTCTTTACACTGTAAGAAAGTATAAATTTCCAACTGGAAGTCATGCGACGTAGTTGGGAATTTTAAGAATACAGTGTAAGTACAAATATGCCCCTATCTCCGCCAATCGGCGAGTTTTCTTTACAGCGGCAGCAGCCCTTCCTGCTCAATCTTCAAAAGCTGTGAATAAGCTTCTTCCATGTCAGCTTGGGAGATGCCGTAACGGGAAACAATTTGTTCATCAATCGGTGACAGCATAAAACGCTCATTTCCAATTTTCTCAAGAACAGCTGCCCAAACTCGAACATCAAGAGGAAGAAGAGAAAATGGAAAAACAAGGAACATGATTTCATACCAATACTCCGCTAAGGCCTGGATCATCGTGGGGTTTTGTCCGCCTGTTCCTCTCTCCGCCTCAAGCAGTACACCGGTAACAAAAGTATCTTCCTTTATATCGGGAAGTTCACAAGGAACAACAGACATGGTTCTGCCAAACTTCGTCACGGAAACCTCATCACGAACACCGCTTTCCATCAAGAGCTGCAACAAAACGGACTTTACATACGGATGATTCGTTTCATCCTCAAGAAAGCGTGCAACGAATGGACCGGCTGGCATAGAACCGCGCTGCCTCAAACTATATAGAGCTTGCAGCTGCTTAGCTACATCACGTGTCCCTAACGCTGTCTCTACCTCTTCCTCCTCAGGTGATTTCGGAATCTCACTTTCTAATCCTTCCATTTTTTCGGCAAACGAAAGCAACGGATATAGCTTTTCTCTTTGTTCATTAGAAAGCTCACGATCTGCTAAAGCAAAATGAACTACTTCTGCAACCGCTTGATAGTCATGCTGCTGCAGCAAAACGGAAAGATACATCTCGAGTACCTCAAAAAATAGTCTGTCACTCCTCTTTAATAGCGCTCCGCACCGCTTTCTCGCTTCCTTTAAATCATGAAGCTCTATTAGACAGACAACTGCAGCAAACTCTGACTCCTCATCCTCAAACCCATATTCACCTAACTGGTTAAAACAGTCTAGCGCCTCAGAAAATTGTTTGTTATGTAAAGAATCAAAACCTTTTTCCCGCAAACGGTCACTCAGGTTCGGAAACATAATGACCGTTTTCTCTTTTTCCTCCATACCTTCGCCTCTTTTTAAGGTTTTCTACACTTAAAGGTACTATAGCAGAAGAAGGTTTGAAACACAATATATGGCATATTTCGCATAGAAATTTATGGTTTCTTCCTTGTAATGATGGTTCTATCTAAACTATGCGTAAAGCCTTGTAGTTTGTATCCCACAAGGCACGCAAGCAACAAGACTTCTTATTTATCTGCTATCTCAAATACTCAACTCAACGCCTAGCCTTTCCTGTATGAAATCCACTCTCCGCCGAAAGATAGCCATTACAATTGATTTCTTCCAACACCTTTTATGCCACATCACTTTAAAGAAAACTCGCCGATTGGCGAGCCCTGCCTTTGGGCAAAGCCAGAGGCGTAGCCCTACTTATACTGTATTCCTAAAATTTCTCACTACGTCGAATTGGCTTCTAGCTAGAAATTTATACTTTTTTAAAGTGTAAAAAAACCCCGAATGTAGGTTCTTATACTATCGCTTTTCTAATATCTTTGCAATTTATAGGAATAAAAACAATTATCTTTACTAAGCATTTCATTTTCTAGCTATAAATGGGCATCCTATCAAAGTAAAATGGGGGGTGAATCCACTGAAAGAATCCTATCCAAGCTTTAAAGAAATACAAGACCTCCAACATAAATTACAGAAGATGCTTACAGACTACTGGCTTCATCACGATTTATTTACTTTTCAATGGTGGTTGCTTTTATGTATCTGGATTGTTCCCTGGATAATATGGTGGAGGTATGTACAACGAAAGAGAATCAAGGAAATTTTATTGTTTGGGTCTCTGTTAATCGTACTGTGAACGGAGATATTTCCTCCGTGTTTATGTATAGTTGTAAACACTTGAGTTAGAGTTAGACCCAGACCTGTCCCTTCGCTTTTAGTAGAAAAAAATGGTGTTCCCAGCATTTTCACTTTATCTTCAGGGATTCCTACTCCTGTATCACTCACTTTTATATGAATCCATTCATTTTGATAGTAATGTTCAATTTTAATTTTTCCTGTGTCCTGAATAGCCTCAATCGCGTTCTTTATTAGATTAAAAAATGCTTTTAGAAATAAGTTTCTTTTTCCAATGATTTTTCTCTCCGAATCCCTTAAATCCATTTCTAGTTTCACGTTATAAAGTCTTTCTTGGAATAAAAACAATAGAGACTCTAACTCCTGACATAGATCAATTGGAACAAGCGATTCCTCATGCAAATTAGGTTTGGATACCTGTAACAGATTTTGGAGAGTCGTCAACGCTTTTTCTAATTCAGATTCCATCCAATTGTAAAATGCAAGTTTTATTTCACCCTTCCCCACTACACTATGTAAACATTATTCCGCTTGCGTTATAATGCTTCGGTCGAAGAACAGACTATCATTTTTGCATAAACTCTTAGTGCAATACGCTGTTTATCTCGGAAAAAATTACAACAAATAGGAAACTCTTCCTATTTCAAATTCACAAAACTGTAAAAACATTGGGTTATTTTACCGTTATGTTATTTTTATACTGCAATGACTTTATACCACTTAGTCAAAACAAAAGACCTTCTATATCATTCAATGTTGAAGTCAATAACAGGTGTAATTTCTTACATGACCGTTAAGCCCTACACTATCTAATACCACACGAAACTGACTGTTTTGACACTTCTGCGAAAGTTTTTTTTCGAGCGGTGGAGCATACTATCGGTGGAGGTGATAAACATGGGAAACAATCAAGATCCGCATGTAAAAAAGAAAAAGCACGCTGATGGTCAGTATCAGGAGCAAACTGCTGTTGTAAATACAGAAGGTTATTTCGCTCCTAAGAATTCCAATACCGAAGCTCTTAATGCTGTAAAAAAACAATAAAAAAACTGAGCACGGGAAAATCACCCGTGCTCAGTTTTTTTATTCCAGCTAATTTTACTGTCTATTCTAATAAACGTGCCAAAAACGCCCACAGAAGCGTTCGACAGCTACATCAAAAAACAACAAAAAAGGCTGGTATACATCGGACAGTTCTAGTTATGACTAACCATGAACATCCTTGACATACCAACCTTTTCTCTTATAAAGCGTCCCAGGAGAGATTCGAACTCCCGACCGACGGCTTAGAAGGCCGTTGCTCTATCCTGCTGAGCTACTGGGACATATAAAATTATTGGAGCGGGTGATGGGAATCGAACCCACGCTATCAGCTTGGAAGGCTGAAGTTCTACCATTAAACTACACCCGCACTTAGTATTAAGTGCTGTCGTCCTATCGACAATTCTTATTATATTCACATTCAAAGTGAAAGTCAACACCTTTTCAGGTGGTTAGAGAATTTTTTTCTCTAACCAAGCTGAAAAGTTTGCTGCGCAGCAAGTCTTCCATTCAAATCATAAAAAGCAACAGAAGCATCATGACCTTCCACTTCTACAATTGCATATGTTTTTTCTCTGCGCAAGCGCGGCAGTAATATGCTTCCCGGATTGATGAGAAGAACGCCGTCTACAACTTCTGCACCCATAATATGCGAGTGTCCGAAGCACGCGAGATGCGCTCCAGCTTCTTTTGCCCGGTACAGCAGGTTTTGCATTGTAGCCTTTACATTGTACAAATGACCGTGTGTGACAAAGAAGCGAATACCTTGTACATCCTGTATGATTTCATTCGGATACGAACTGCCGAAATCACAATTTCCATTTACGACCTGATAACCGTGCAGTTCTGTCTGCTGCGGCGAAAGCTCAGAATCACCGCAATGAATCATGATATCTACCGTATTCTCGTACTTTTGCTTCAATTCTTGCAATTCCCCAGTTAAACCATGACTATCACTTACAATTAAAGCCTTCATTCTTCTCCCCCATTACAAATCATCAAAATCGTCGGACTTCTCTCCTAAAAACCACACCGGAATTTTTTGCTCAAGTTTGCGAAGCGCACGACCACGGTGGCTTACTTTATTTTTTTCTTCGGGGGATAATTCTGCCATCGATCGTTTAAACTCTTCTACGTAAAAAATAGGATCGTAGCCGAATCCTTTGTCACCGCGCTTTTGCTCTAGGATTTTCCCTTCGCATGTCCCATTTACAATCACTGTTTTTTTGTCTTCTTCTGGAAACGCAACGGCAAGGGCACAGTAAAAACGGGCTGTCCGCTTTTCTTCCTGGACATTCTTCAATCCTTGCAGCACCTTCTGCATGTTTGCTTCATCATTCTTATCTTCACCCGCATAACGCGCAGAGCGAACACCCGGCTTACCATTTAAGGCGTCCACGATGAGACCAGAGTCGTCGGCAATTACAATTTGTTGGATTTGCTTGCTTAAGGCTTCTGCTTTAATAATAGCATTCTCTTCAAATGTATCGCCTGTCTCCTCTGCCTCTTCAACATCCGCGTAATCATAGAGAGATTTCACCTCTAGATCAAATTTCTCAAATAATCGTTCGAATTCACGAACCTTACCTGCATTTTTTGTTGCTATGACCACTTGCTTCATATTCGCCCCAACCTTTACCCAATTTTTTGTGCAATTTCACCTAACGCTTCTTTTTGCAGCTCAATTAGCTGTTGAATGCCGAATTCTGCCGTTTCTAAAAGCTGATGCAACTCTTCTTTGCTGAATGTCGCTTCCTCACCTGTTCCTTGCAATTCCACGAACTGTCCTTTCCCTGTCATTACAATGTTCATATCAACCTGTGCCTTGGAATCCTCGGCATAATTTAAATCAAGCACAACCCCCGCATCCTCTATCATTCCTACAGATGTTGCGGCTAGGTAATCCTTAACAGGAACAGCTGGGAGCTTTCCTATTTCAACAAGCTTTTGAAATGCCAGCACCATCGCGACAAATGCTCCTGTAATAGAAGCGGTTCTTGTGCCGCCGTCCGCTTGAATGACATCACAATCAATCCATACCGTCTTCTCCCCAAGCGTATCCAAGTCCACAACTGCTCGAAGTGCGCGGCCGATCAAACGCTGAATTTCCATTGTGCGTCCTGATACCTTGCCTTTACTGGATTCGCGAATCGTGCGCTGTTCTGTCGCGCGAGGCAGCATCGCATACTCTGCCGTAATCCAACCCTTCCCTTTTCCCCTCATAAAAGGCGGAACACGATCATCAATACTTGCTGTACAAATTACCTTTGTATCCCCAACTTCAATGAGGACAGAGCCCTCAGCATGCTTTATGTAATGCGTTTGCATATGTATAGGGCGCAATTCATCCTTTTGGCGTCCATCCACTCTCATAAAAATACCTCCTTGCCATCCTACTCTATCTGTAGTATAGCCTATTTACACTTATGTATGATAAAGAAAACTCGCCGACTGGCGAGCCCTGCCTTTGGGCGAAGACAGAGGCGTAGTTGCACTTATACTGTACTCTTAAAATTTCCGACTACGTCGAATTCACTTCTAGCTGGAAATTTATACGTTCTTACAGTGTAAAGAAAACTCGCCGACTGGCGAGCCCTGCCTTTGGGCGAAGACAGAGGCGTAGTTGCACTTATACTGTATTCTTAAAATTTCCGACTACGTCGAATTCACTTCTAGCTGGAAATTTATACGTTCTTACAGTGTAAAGAAAACTCGCCGACTGGCGAGCCCTGCCTTTGGGCGAAGACAGAGGCGTAGTTGCACTTATACTGTATTCTTAAAATTTCCGACTACGTCGAATTCACTTCTAGCTGGAAATTTATACGTTCTTACAGTGTAAAGAAAACTCGCCGACTGGCGAGCCCTGCCTTTGGGCGAAGACAGAGGCGTAGTTGCACTTATACTGTATTCTTAAAATTTCCGACTACGTCGAATTCACTTCTAGCTGGAAATTTATACGTTCTTACAGTGTAAAGAAAACTCGCCGACTGGCGAGCCCTGCCTTTGGGCGAAGACAGAGGCGTAGTTGCACTTATACTGTATTCTTAAAATTTCCGACTACGTCGAATTCACTTCTAGCTGGAAATTTATACGTTCTTACAGTGTAAAGAAAACTCGCCGACTGGCGAGCCCTGCTCCCGGGCGAAGACAGAGGCGTAGTTGCACTTATACTGTATTCCTAAAATTTCTCCTTACGTCGAATGATCTCCCAGCTAGAAATTTATACGTTCTTACAGTGTAAAGAAAGCTCGCCGACTGGCGAGCCCTGCTCTCGGGCGAAGACAGAGGCATAATTGCACTTATACTGTATTCCTAAAATTTCTCCTTACGTCGAATGATCTCCCAGCTAGAAATTTATACGTTCTTACAGTGTAAAGAAAACTCGCCGACTGACAAGCCCTGCCTTTGGGCGAAGACAGAGGCGTAATTGCACTTATACTGTATTCTTAAAATTTCCGACTACGTCGAATGACTTTCAGCTGAAAATTTATAGTTTTCTACAGTGAAAAAGAAGAAGGAGAGTCACTCTCTCCTTCTTCACAAGTATATCAAATTCTATTCCTTAAAAACTACCTGTATTCACATTTTGTGGTCGTGTCACCGGCTTTGTCAGCTTCTGCCCTTGTTCATTTGCAATATCAGACTTGCCATTCACCTCGATAGATACACTGTCAACGCCTTTTTGTTCAGTCAACGATAGCACAAGTGAATTTAGTACGTATGTCGAAATAATATTTTTATCTGGGCTGCCATAAATATTCTCATTAAAATTCAACGTGACTTTGCCGCCTTCATACTTCGGCTCCCCTAGCAGCTTTACATCAGGATTCAAGTCGCTTGAAAGCATAGACTCCGGAGATGGTCCCTTAACCAATTCCTTGACAACCGCTGTTAGCTCATTCTTCTCACTGTTTGCGATGCGGCGTGTAACCGGAACATAATAATATGTTTGCTTATTTGTTTGTGCTAGGAAATAGAGTGTCACCGGTTTCGTATTCGTAACATCCGCTACCTGCTCATCATCAAAGTTGATGCCGTCTGCACGGCTCACGCCATTGCCAATTGGTGTTTTATTCACTGGCATCGCCGTAAGATCTTTTCCATTTATACGGAACTTCACCTGCTTCACTTCTTTGAATTGTGTCAGCGTCCATGTAACAGCTTCTACAATACGACGTTCCTCGTCCTTTTTATAATTTTTAAACTCCTCAGAGAAATCAGCTATTGCTACACCATCTTTTACATCTACACCGTTAATTTCTGTATCAGCTGGCAGCACTGCCTTAAATCCGTTAGGCAGCATTCCTGTGACAGGACCCTCCTTGACTAAATATTGCAGCGCTTGTTTGATAACAGCATTATCCTGCGGAGTAGGAATTGCCAACGTTTGCGGAACAACATAGCCGTTTTTATCTACTAAATAAAGCTCTCGATTGACCGCTTGTTTCTTTTCCCCTTGTTTAGCTGTTGGCTCTGTTTTCGTGCTTGCTCCTTCTTGATCCTTATATGTTACTTCCTTTGGCGGGTCAATTTGTTCCGTTGATGTTTTGTTTCCACCTATCCCACAGCCTGCCAGTACAGCAGTGCATATAATGGTGCACACAACCCATTTTCGCATGCCATTCCCCTCCTCATACGGTTTGTACTATATGTATACGAGCCCTTTTTTCGTTTAGACCAGAAGCTCTGAAATTTCTTGTCCACATAAAAATCCGGCTGGACGTTTATGTTTGCAAAGGGAATTTTATACTTTCCTACAGAAAAAAACACACGGTGCTCAGTAAAGCTTACCGTGTGTCACTATAAAAGCCGTTTTTCTTTTCGAATTAGTCTCTTGAAGAACTTTCCCTATTCTCCTAGGGATATATGGTGGACATTTTCAATCGGTTGTCCGAACCAGCTGGATGCAATTTCTTTAAATTTCTCTGTTGGGCCAGTTGTTAAAAATAGATGATCCGCCTGTTCATCCTCTTGATGTAATAAACCGCTGTGATACAAAATGGTACTCACCTCTCGGGCAGTTTCATCCCCAGAACTGATTAGCTGAACATCATTTCCCATGACTCGTTGAATCACAGGCCCAAGGATTGGATAATGCGTACATCCAAGAATTAACGTATCAATATTCGTATTCCTTAGCGGCTCAAGTGTGCATTCAACAATTTCCAGTGCCTCTTCTTCTCCAAACATTCCATTTTCCACTAAGGGAACGAACGGTGGACAAGCGAGACTTTCTACTGTAACACCATTATGGATTGCATACAACGCATGCTCGTATGCCCTGCTCTCAATGGTCCCTACCGTACCAATAACACCTACGTTATGATTTTCAGTCACCTTCAGCGCTGTACGCGCTCCTGGATGAATTACACCGATAACCGGAATAGACAGCTCTGCCTGCATTTCTTCGAGCACAACAGACGTTGCTGTATTACATGCGATAACAAGCATTTTAATATCATACGCTAGCAGGTAGTTGGTTAACTCCCAAGTAAATTTCCGTACCTCCCCGCGCGGACGCGGACCGTATGGACATCTTGCCGTATCTCCTAAATAAATGATGCGCTCCTTCGGCAGCTGACGGATGATTTCTCTCGCTACCGTTAGTCCGCCAACACCGGAATCGATAACACCGATTGCTCTATTCAAAAAATCGCCCCATTTTCTATCTGTATACTGTTGTCAGCAGGTATAATCCTCCCCCTGGCAAACCATTGTCTATTTTCCGCTGTTTCCAATAAAATTGCAAGGCTTTATGTACAGAGAAAAACCGGCCTTCCTGTGGCGGAAAGAAAGCCGGTCGGTTCCTATAATTCCAGCTCCCCCATGCGGAGAAGCTCTACAACTGCTTGAGAGCGCCCCTTCACTCCAAGCTTTTGCATAGCATTTGAAATATGATTGCGGACAGTTTTTTCACTGATGAACAGCTCTCCTGCAATCTCCTTTGTTGTCTTATCTTGAACGAGCAACTCGAATACCTCTCGTTCCCGCTTAGTAAGTAATGGTTTGGATACAAAGTCTTTTTCCGTCAAGTCCTATAACCCTCCTTGCTTAAACAGCACTCCACATGTTTGGGATGGGTATCTATTTAGTCATAGCATTGTATGAGATGAGTGCTTGCAACGTGCATGAAAAAAGAGGTTTTTTCTAAAGCGGTTACGAAAAAATTCTTTTGATGATGAAGAAGCTTATACGCTTTCTTTATTCGACATTGATTGTAATCACGAAATACTTTTTATCTTGAACTAACCGATATAAATCCTCGTAAAGCTTGCTGGGCACACACCAGCACTTCGATAAAGAAAACTCGCCGATTGGCGAGCCCCACTTATACTATATTCCTAAAATTTCTCGCTACATCGAATAGGCTTCCTGCTAGAAGTTTATACTTTCCTACAGTGTTAAAAAATAAATTGCACCAAAATCATGTAAACAATAGTACCTCCTGATATAGATAGGAACATGTTTTTCTTCCAGAAGTGAAGAAATGCAACCACCGTTATGATGTCAGATTTTCGAAAGTTGGAATTAGCGGCGGTCATCCGTAAGCATCGTTTAATTTTGATTGAGGATGATATCCATGCATTTCTGACGGCAGGTATTATCCCCGATTATCAGCAACCCATGTTCAATTTACTTCCAGAACAAAGTGTTTATATTTGCGGCACCTCTAAGTCCATCTGTTCTGGATTAAGAGTGGCCTATATGGTCTATGGGGATGCATTGCGTGAGAAAATTTTGCAGGCTATTTTTAACATCAATGTAAAAACCTCCTCCTTAGATGCGGAGATTATCACAGAGAGTATCTTATCAGGAAAAGCTCATGAAATTGTTTCTCAAAAGCAACAGCTTGCACAGTCTGCAAATGATATGTATTTAGAATATTTCCCGCTTAACAAGCCTGTTGGGCATCCCCTTAGTTTCTATCGTTGGCTTCCCATTGAAGGGCATAATGATGCCTTAAAATTGGAAATGGATTTAAAAAGGAGCGGTATTCGAGTTTTTCATTCTGAACGTTTTCTCAGTGGGCAGACCACACCTGATAAGTATTTGCGTATTTCGCTTTCTTCTACAAGCTCATTAGATGAGTTGAAAATGGGATTAGAAATCCTAAAACAGTATCTCGGTTAATTCGGGATAAGCAAAAATCCAATCTTTAAGCCTTGTAAAAAGTTGATTGCTAACATTACTGAACCTGATTTTATCAAAGGATAAAGTTTTTATAATTCGATGCAGAAACGGTGACACTATGGCAGAAAGGAGCTGATACAAGTGGCAAACAAACAACAGGATGATTTACAAACACAAAGCAGCAATATCTCAGACAAGCAGTATGATCCTACGGACTACAAAAAAAATGATAGCTTATCTCAATCGTTCGCTGTTACGCATGAACAAGTAAGTGATACGTACACAGAAGGAACTGTTGATGGAGCTATAGAGAATGTGGCAGGGAAGGATGTTAAGCTTGAGAGAAAAGGCTATGACCTCAAAAAAATGTAGGTTGTATAAGAAGGAGACAAAAGTGCGCCCTTGAGTAGACAATGATTTGTACTTATGTTTCCCGCGTACTTGCCGCACATTATCAAAGGTTGCAGATAAAACTATACACGAATTAGGAGGGATTACAATGTTTCGACGAAATGGAATGGGAACTTTCTCTACTTTAACAGCTGTTGGAATTGGGATTGGAATTGGCGTAGCTGCGTCCCGCATGATGAGAAACGGCGGTATCCAGTTAACAGATATGATGTCCATGAACAAACAAAATCAGTCACAGCACAGAAACAATCAAAGTCAACAATAATAGCAGATAAGCTCACCCCTTTCGTAAAAGGGGTGAGCTTATTCATTCCCGCCACTACCGCAACAACAGCTAACACGCTTCCCCTCAACGTTACGGTATCCATTCGCTGTTTCCTTAGCCATAACTATTATGCTGGTTTTCTTATCAAATTTAATTGGCACCTAGTTAAGGAATTGTATTTGTAAAAAAACTCGCCGATTGGCAAGCCCTGCCTTTGGACGAAGACAGAGACGCAGCCCTACTTATACTGTATTCCTAAAATTTCCGATTACGTCGAATTGACTTCTAGCTGGAAATTTATACTTTCTTCCAGTGTAAAATAATGAATGATTTCCCATTATTTGTTTATCCTATAGCTTGGGTGATGAAATATGCTGTTAAAACTTCGAGAACACCGCGCTGTTTTACTGGCATGCGTGATAATTGCTCTGTTTCTTCTCCCTCTATACGTACTGGGAGAGAATGCGCATATTCGTATGCACGATAATTTAGATTCTAATATCGCTTGGTACAAGGTGCTCCGGGAAAGCGGACAGCTTTTTGGGGCAATTGATGCAACCATTCCCCAGGTTATCAATGGGCTGCCACGCAATTCATTTGGAACAGAATTTAGCCTTCTCGTTTGGCTTCATATGCTGTTCCCTTCGATGATTGCTTATGCGATTAGTCAAACAATTGTCCGCTTCGTGGCTTTTTTTGGAATGTATTATCTGCTTCAGGATCATATTATTCCTCAAAGGGAAACGAGCTGGATTTCTGTTGGGGCTGCCTTGGCCTTTTCCTTAACTCCTTTTTGGCCATCCGGCATGTTAAGTACGTTGGGGCACCCGCTTGCTCTATGGGCATTTTTGCATATTCGCCGTCACACAGCCTCTTGGAAGCACTGGCTGGTCATCCTTCTATTGCCGCTGTATTCAAGCTTCGTGTTAGGCTTTTTCTTTTTTCTCGCTGCAATGGGAGTGCTATGGTTGGTTGACGTACTGCGAACTCGACGCATCAATCCTGTATTTGCGGCAAGTATCGTTACGATGACAGCTTTATATTTACTTATTGACTATCGACTTGTCTACTCTCTTTTATTCCCGCAGGGGCCGACAAGCCGAAATGAGTTTGTCTCGTCTATCCTCCCATTTTGGAAAACCATTCGGCTCGTGGGAAAGAACTTCGCAATTGGGCATACACACGTACTAACTGTTCACACATACGTTCTTCTCCCGCTTCAGCTGTTTACACTTGTTATATTGGTTTTTCAGCGCAAAAAGGATATGCTTAAGCGCAGCTTTTTAGGTTGGTTTGCTCTTAACATTTGTTTATCCGTTTGGTATGCCTTTTGGTTTTATGTTGGCTGGCAGCCTCTCAAGGAACGTTTTGCATTTCTGAACACTTTCAACTTTGCACGCTTCCACTTTTTGCGGCCGCTTGTCTTATATGTCCTGTTCGCCCTTTCTCTCGCATTTCTTTGGCAGCTTGGAAAGAGATGGAGGAGCCTTGTAAAGCTGGCTGTTATCGCACAATGTCTTATCTTATTTTATTGTAACGAAGAGTGGTATTACAGACGCGTACATGCTCCGTCCTTCAAGGAGTTCTATGCAGTTTCCCTATTCGAGAATATCGCGGATTATATCGGGAAGCCAAAACAGAACTATCGCGTTGCAACCATTGGGCTTCACCCAGCTATTGCACAATATAATGGCTTTTACACATTAGATACATACAATAACTTTTATCCGCTATCCTATAAGCGGCAATTCCGAAAAATCATTGCAGCTGAGCTCAAGAAAAATAAACGTTTAAAACGGTATTTTGATCATTGGGGCGGACGCTGCTACCTATTCTCTGCCGAACTTGGAAAATGGTATGACTATCGGAAAACATCCAAGAAAAAAATTCGTCATCTGCAGTTAAACACAGCGGCCTTTTCCTCATTAGGGGGACGCTATATTTTCTCAGCTGTTCCGATTCAAAACGCAGCTTCCAATCATCTTCGTTTCAAACGATCCTTTGAACATCCAGAAGCTCTTTGGCGCATTTATCTATATGAAGTGGAAACACAAGGAGAGTGACATCATGACAGAACCTATTTTAACAATTGTGGTACCTTGTTATAACGAAGAGAAAGTAATGAAAGAAACCATTGGACAGCTTTCAGTTGTACTGGCAAAGCTAATCCGAGAGGAGCTTATCCACGCAAGGAGCAAGCTTCTATTTGTAGATGATGGAAGCAAGGATGCGACATGGAATCTTATAGAGGAAGTTAGCAGGATAAATCCATTTTTAACGGGTATTAAGCTAGCGCGCAACGTCGGTCATCAACGTGCGCTCCTTGCCGGCATTTTATTGGCAAGGGAATATTCTGACTGCGTCATTTCCATTGATGCTGATTTACAAGACGATATTGCCGTTATTCGCGATTTTATTCTAAAATATCAAGAAGGCAATGATATTGTATATGGTGTACGAAGCAAACGGGATACAGATACATTTTTTAAGAGAACAAGCGCTGTTTGGTTTTACCGCTTCTTACATAAGGCAGGCGTGAATATTGTACATAATCATGCCGATTATCGCTTGCTTAGCAAACGTGCCCTTGATGAACTAAGCCTGTATGAAGAGCGCAATATATTTTTGCGCGGCATTATGCCGCTTCTTGGCTTCCGTTCCACTTTTGTTACATATGAGAGAAAAGCACGTTTTGCGGGCGAATCGAAGTATCCGTTAAAAAAAATGCTGTCATTTGCCTTTGATGGCATTACATCCTTTAGCATAACGCCAATTCGCTGGATTACGATTATCGGAATGTGCGTCTTCTTGCTAAGCCTGGTTTGCGGGGTCTATGCGCTCGGTCAGCGTTTCCTTGGTTTTACAACGCCAGGATGGACATCCATCGTCATTTCAATCTGGTTATTAGGCGGTATTCAGCTTATGAGCATCGGATTAATTGGAGAATATATCGGAAAAATGTATGTAGAGGTGAAACAACGACCTCGTTACACAATTGAGACTGATCTGTACTCTAGACAAATTCAAACACAGGACTGGTCCGTATCCTCCTCTCAAGAGGAACAAGAAAAAACATCCTGAATCTCTTCATAAGAAAAACGGACACAGGCAGCAAAACACCCCACACAAAGGGAAGATGATTTTCCGTTGTGTGGGGTTGTACTAAAAACAGAAACTAGACAATGTCCCAAACCGAAATTCCTCGCTTCATCAAATCTTTTTCTTCTACTTATATAGGGTGGTAGAGGAACTATTTTTCAGAGAATGAAGAGAGGTCTTTTATATGAATTATCTCTCAAGCAATTTCACTTTCCATTCGTCAGACCACGGCAAACCTTTTCCTGTTGTTCTCGAAACCTGCACAATAGTCCCTCTTGCTGCAAGACAGATTTCTCCGGCTTCATTTTTCACCATATAATGCAAGTCAGCAGAAGAGGTTCCCACAGACTGTATCTTTGCATACACCCGTAGCTGTTCATCAAAATACACCTGCTTCAAATAATCGCATTGCTGGTTTGCCACAACAATCATTGCTTCCGTCTTTTTATCCATCCACTTTTGCATAAAACCAAGCTCCTTAAAAAATTCAATCCGTGCCTCTTCAAAGTATGTAAATGGAGCTTTATTATTAAGGTGACCAAACATATCCGTTTCTGAAAAACGAACTTTTACCGGTATAAAAAAGCTAAATTCCTTTTCCCATTCCAGAGCATTTTCAACATATGATATGTGTTTCATTCCAGCGCCCCCTAATCATTTCACAAGGTGAAGCATTATATAAGAAACCTTTTTTACTGCTTGCAGCTAGAGCATCTTGCATTGTAAGAAAGTATAAATTTCTAACTAGAAATCAATTCGATGTAGTGAGAAATTTTAGGAATACAGTATAAGTAGGGCTACGCCTCTGTCTTCGCCCAAAGGCAGGGCTCGCCACTCGGCGAGTTTTCTTTACACTGTAAGAAAGTATAAATTTCTAGCTAGAAGTCAATTCGACGTGGTGAGAAATTTTAGGAATACAGTATAAGCGCAACTACGCCTCTGTCTTCGCCACTCGGCGAGTTTTCTTTATGAAAATCGCCTCTTCTGTAGGAAGAGGCGATAGCTGACAGATTAATAGTTATTGTCACTGCCAAAGAAATCCTTGAACGATTGGAATGTTGTATCGCGGTTCAAGGCAGCGATTGATGTTGTGAGCGGAATTCCTTTTGGACAGGATTGTACGCAGTTTTGCGAATTTCCGCAGTTTGCAAGTCCACCATCGCCCATCAGGGTACGCAGACGCTCTGCTTTATGCAGAGAACCTGTTGGATGTGCATTGAACAGACGCGCTTGCGATAATGGAGCCGGCCCAATAAAGGAAGATTTCTCGTTTACGTTCGGGCAAGCCTCTAAGCAAACGCCGCAGGTCATACATTTTGATAACTCATACGCCCATTGACGTTTCTTCTCTGGCATACGTGGTCCTGGACCAAGATCGTACGTACCGTCGATTGGCACCCATGCTTTTACGCGTTTTAAGGCGTTGAACATGCGG
Source organism: Ectobacillus funiculus (assembly GCF_004138295.1). Classification (GTDB taxonomy): domain Bacteria; phylum Bacillota; class Bacilli; order Bacillales; family Bacillaceae_G; genus Ectobacillus; species Ectobacillus funiculus. The sequence goes on from NZ_SCFM01000012.1 coordinate 106,608, forward strand.
CTACGGTCAATTTGCAAATCACGTACAACCGGGAATGTTTTCATTGGCTGCAAACGGATTGGCTGTTCAAGCTTATCAACAAGCGCAGTACAGGATTGACGCGGTTTGCCGTTAATAACCATAGAACATGCGCCGCATACTTCCTCCAAACAGTTCATATCCCAAGCAACTGGTGTTGTTTGGTTTCCCTTTGTATCAACCGGGTTACGACGAATTTCCATCAATGCCGAGATAACGTTCATATTCGGACGATAAGGAATTGCAAACTCTTGTTCATACGGTTGTGCGTCCGGCGAGTCTTGTCTTGTAATAATGAGGCGGATTTGTTTATCAGACATGTTGCTTATCCCCCTTCTGTTCTGCCGTTTCATTTTTCTTCTTCTTATCTGTAGTATAGTCGCGTTTACGCGGTGCGATTAAATCTACATCTACATCTTTATAAGAGAATACTGGCTCCTTCGTCTTTGCATCGAAGCTTGCCATTGTATGCTTCATAAACTGTTCATCGTTACGCTCTGGGAATTCTGGTTTATAATGCGCTCCGCGGCTTTCATTACGGTTATATGCGCCAAGCGTGATGACACGAGCTAAGTGCAGCATGTTTTCTAACTGACGAGTAAAGGAAGCTCCTTGGTTGCTCCATTTTGCTGTATCATTAATGTTGATGCGCTGATAACGTTCCAGCAGTTCCTGGATCTTATTATCCGTTTGCAGAAGCTTTTCGTTGTAACGTACAACCGTTACATTGTCCGTCATCCATTCTCCAAGCTCTTTATGAAGCACATACGCATTCTCAGTTCCGTTCATAGCCAAAATGTTGTTGTATCTTTCAATTTCCGCAAGCTCGTTTTGCTCATAAACAGAAACAGATAGAGCATCAGCCGACTTTTCAAGACCCTTCATGTACTCAATCGCATTTGGTCCTGCTACCATACCGCCGTAAATAGCGGATAATAAGGAGTTTGCTCCTAAACGGTTTGCTCCGTGCATAGAGAAATCACACTCACCTGCCGCGAACAACCCTGGAATATTTGTCATTTGGTTGTAATCTACCCATAATCCGCCCATCGAATAGTGAACAGCCGGGAAGATTTTCATCGGCAGCTTGCGCGGATCGTCGCCCGTGAACTTCTCATAAATTTCAATAATACCGCCCAGTTTGATATCAAGCTCTTTTGGATCCTTATGAGATAAATCTAGATACACCATGTTTTCGCCGTTCACACCAAGCTTTTGATTTACGCACACGTCAAAGATTTCACGAGTTGCAATATCACGCGGTACAAGGTTTCCGTACGCTGGATATTTCTCCTCCAAGAAATACCAAGGCTTGCCATCTTTATATGTCCAAACACGTCCGCCCTCACCGCGTGCAGATTCACTCATGAGACGAAGCTTATCGTCTCCAGGAATTGCTGTGGGATGAATTTGGATAAACTCACCATTTGCATAGATTGCGCCTTGCTGATAGACAGCAGAAGCCGCTGTACCCGTGTTAATAATTGAGTTTGTAGATTTTCCGAAAATAATACCAGGGCCGCCTGTCGCCATAATAACAGCATCAGCTTGGAAGCTTTTAATTTCAGATGATTGTAAGTTTTGAGCCACAATTCCACGACAAACACCCTCATCATCTACAACAACACGTAAAAACTCCCAGCCTTCAAATTTTTCAACAAGACCGGCCACCTCATGACGGCGCACCTGCTCATCTAATGCATATAACAGCTGCTGACCAGTCGTCGCGCCTGCAAACGCTGTGCGGTGGTGCTTCGTACCTCCAAAGCGGCGGAAGTCAAGAAGACCTTCATCCGTACGGTTAAACATAACACCCATACGATCCATTAAGTGAATAACTCCAGGAGCCGCATCGCACATCGCCTTAACAGGAGGCTGATCCGCTAAGAAGTCGCCGCCGTATACCGTGTCATCAAAATGCTCCCATGGAGAATCCCCTTCACCCTTTGTGTTAACAGCGCCGTTAATACCGCCCTGCGCACAAACAGAGTGAGAACGTTTTACTGGAACAAGCGAGAACAGGTCAACCTTAACTCCTGCTTCCGCTCCTTTAATTGTTGCCATTAAGCCGGCCAAGCCGCCGCCAACTACGATTAGTTTCCCTTTCATGCTCTCCACTCCTTACATATTTGCTAACTGAGGATCCACGAATGCGAACAAAGCACGAATTCCTACTATAGATAGTGCAAAGAAAATCGCCAATGTTACATAAGTAGATATGCGCTGTGAACGCGGTGAAACTGTAATGCCCCAACTAATGAAAAATGACCATAATCCATTAGCAAGGTGGAATACTGCTGATAACACGCCTATTGTATAAAATATAAACATACCAGGATTGCTTAAAATATTTTCCATCATTTCGTAATCCACTTCTTGTCCTAATGCAGCGGCAATACGTGTCTGCCAAACGTGCCAAGCGATAAAAACAACGAGGAATACGCCCGTAAAACGCTGAATCGAAAACATCCAGTTACGGAAATAGCTGTAAGCATTAACATTATGCTTAGCAGTGAATGCAATATAAATTCCATATACCGCGTGATACAACAATGGTAAAAAAATCACAAACGTTTCTAAGAAAATTCGGAATGGTAGGTGTTCCATAAATCCGGAAGCTTTGTTGAACGCTTCTGCGCCCGCCGTAGCAAAATGGTTTACTACTAAGTGTTGTGTCAAAAAAATACCGACAGGAATGACTCCTAATAAAGAGTGCCATTTACGGTAAGCAAATTCTTGCCCTTTCATCTTCCCATTACCCCCCTTGAATGTTTAGCTCACATCATAAATTATTATTTTCAGACAATAGCATTTCTTTCATTCTCTGAAAAAGATTGTAAAAACTATTCAAAATATTACAGTATAATTTATGACAAATCCATTTTACTCCTAACTTCCTAAGAGCGTCAAGAAAACGGATACACAATATCTGTATAAAATTTCAAGAAGTGCATTAATACCTGTTAAAACATCGTAATGCTTTTGTAACATTCTAGCGAAATTATGTGTTTCTTTTATCAAAATGTTATATAATAACGACAGAAAAGAAAGAGGGGAAATCTCGTGAGCAACAAAACAAATATAGAACAATTACTAACAATTCCAATAAATGCTTTCGCCTACGAGTTAATTCGTGAAGAGCTTCTTCCAGATATTATTGGCAAAGAATTAGATCGGATACTATATTGGGCAGGAAAAAACCTTGCCAGGAAGTACACACTAGAAACCTTTGAAGATATTATCGTTTTTTTCCGGCAAGCCGGCTGGGGTGACTTAAGCATCGTTGAGCAAAACCGACGTGAGCTGCAATTACAACTAACGAGTCCTCTTATTGGGGAACGCTACAAGAATAAACAAAATACAACCTATCAATTAGAAGCGGGTTTTCTTGCACAGCAAACGCAGCAGCAGCGCCAAGTAATTGCTGAAGCATATGAAGACCCGAAAAAACGCTCTGAAAAAGTACTATTTACCGTGAAATGGGATGCAAAGGATCCTCTTAATACATAAGCCGGCTTTTGCTGGCTTTTTATGTTTTATACGGTAGACGAAGCAAGCAACTGCTCAATTGTTTCGTCTACCTATTGTAACAGTTGCAAATTTCCGTGCCAACACGGGAAACACTTCCGTTTTTTCCATCTGCTCATCATTTCTTCCTTGTCCTGCACACAAGCCCTTCGCGCCAAGCTATCAGCTGAAAATGAAATAAGCATCTATTACCATTATAGCATCATGGAAGTTATAACCGACTAGCGAGTCATTAGGCAAAGACAGAAGCGAAGTTTCGCTTCTACTTTACTCCTGTCAAATGACTTCTAGCTGGAAATTTATACTCTCCTATAGTGCTAGAAGGAAGCTTGTTCAAAGTGACTTCGTACTGCTTCAGCTACATTCTTCGGCACACCGGCTGCTGTAATTTCCTCGATTGATGCTTCCTTTAGCTTTTTAACAGAACCAAAATGCTTCAAAAGCTGCTTTCTTCGTTTTTCTCCTACACCTGGGATCTCGTCAAGTACAGATTGAATGGCTGACTTACCGTGCAAATGACGATGAAACGTGATCGCAAAACGGTGTACCTCATCTTGGATCCGCTGCAGCAGATAAAACTCCTGACTGCTTCGTTCCAGTTCTATTGGTCGCGCGGACTCTCCTATAATAAGCTGCGATGTACGATGCTTTTCATCCTTCATCAGACCGGCAACAGGAATAGACAAGCCAAGTTCATTCTCCAATACATCTATCGCTGCGCCAAGCTGTCCCTTTCCCCCATCAATAATAATAAGATCCGGAAGCGGAAGATGCTCGCGCAGCACACGAGAATAACGGCGCCGTACAACCTCACGCATCGATTCATAATCGTCAGGTCCTTGCACCGTTTTAATTTTATATTTCCGATACTCTTTTTTATCCGGCTTGCCATCGACAAACACAATCATTGCAGAAACAGGATTTGTTCCTTGAATATTCGAATTGTCAAACGCCTCAATTCGGCTCAGTGTTGGAATCCCCAGTGCCTTCCCTAAATTCTCCACAGCTTTAATCGTGCGCTCCTCATCACGTTCAATAAGAGAAAACTTTTCCCTCAAAGCAATATCTGCATTCTTGGAGGCTAAATCAACAAGCTCCTTCCGCTTGCCCGTTTTTGGCTGTGATACGTCCACCTCTAGAAATTGCTGTGCCAGCTCTTGGTCGATAGCATTTGGGAGTACAATCTCCTTTGGCTTAAAATGATTATCCTGTGCGTAAAATTGTCCAATGAAGGTGAGAAATTCCTCCTCAGGCTCATCATAGATTGGGAACATGGAAACATCGCGTTCAATTAGCTTTCCTTGGCGAACAAAAAATACCTGTACACACATCCAGCCTTTATCTATCACATAGCCAAATATATCCCGATCAAGTAAATCGCCCATAATCATTTTTTGCTTCTCCATGAGCGCATCCATATGAGCCATTTGATCCCGCAGTTCCTTTGCACGTTCAAACTCTAGCTTTTCAGCCGCTTCGTACATTTTAACCTCAAGCTCCGAGCGAATATCCTTATGACCGCCATTTAAAAAACGGGTAATTTGGTCAACAATTTCCCTATTTTGCTCTTCCGTCACATCCTTGATACAGGGAGCTAAGCATTGTCCCATATGATAATACAAGCATACCTTGTCTGGAATGTTTGTGCATTTGCGCAATGGATACATGCGATCAAGCAGCTTTTTCGTTTCATGGGCTGCCTGTGAATTTGGATATGGTCCAAAATATCTTCCTTTATCCTTCTTGACGGTTCTCGTGATAACGAGACGCGGCTGCTTTTCCGCCGTAATTTTCAAAAACGGATAGCTTTTGTCATCCTTAAGCATAATATTGTATTTTGGATCATGTTTTTTTATTAAATTTAATTCTAAAATAAGCGCCTCTAAATTTGAGGACGTAACAATATACTCAAAGTCAGCAATCTCATTGACCAGACGATACGTTTTCCCGTCGTGCGTTCCTGTAAAATAAGAACGCACACGATTTTTGAGCACCTTTGCTTTGCCTACATAAATAATCGTGCCGTGCTTGTCCTTCATTAAATAACAGCCCGGCTGATCTGGCAAAACCGCCAGCTTTTCACGTAGCTTCTCTTGCATACCTCTCCCCCTCTAGTTGCTTCTCCATTCATATAAAATAATTTCACTGTAAACTGGGTCGAATAAAGGATTCGATCGGAACTCTGCCACCTTTTTCAGATTCCCTTCTACCCGCGCCCCTTGCTTGCGAAATCCATCTATGAGGTGGTTCGTAACGTATATTGTATCATTTTGCCGATATTTTTTGTCTTGTAAATAATAGTCATATGTGTAAAAGCGCTCATGTTCATATGATACACGCAAATAATCCATCACTCTCGTTTCCTCCCATGTGTATACAATAAGCGGCTGTTTCCGCTCCTCTAGGTAGCGTGCAAGTTGATAGGTAGCCGGTTCCTGTGAAGCCTGCTCTTTCACAAAAGCCAGCCCGGTCACCAGCTGTGCGATAGAAAACATCAAAAGCAGCCACTGACTCACGGGACGTGCCTTTACAGAGGAAACGGCGAACAAAAACAAGAAGAGCATAACAATTGGATAGGAATGTCTCGGTTTATCAATATTTTGTGCAAGTAAATTCCAGAGAAAATAAACTGCTGTTATCGCAACAAGCAGCTGCGTCTCCCATTTCATCTCCCTATGAAAGTGCCTCTTCTTAGGAACCACCAAGAAAGCAACGAGCAAAGCAAGGATAACACCTGAAACAAGCGATTTGGAAAGAACGCCAACGTATACAATATTGGTAACAACAAGACGATACAGCCTCGACACAATCGGTTCTTTTGTTTCTGTCACAGCCCCGCCCCACTCTGTAAAGTGCCCCTCTACAAATCCGAAGGCTAGCTTTAAAAGTCCGTCTATTCCTCCCACATTCCAGACAAGCGCACTTACCCAAATCAACTGCAGCAAAGCAGCAAGCAAAATGAGGGAAACAACCCGCATTGTATTTCGATTGTGCCTGCAAAATAAAAGAAACATAATGCCAATCCCAAACGGAGCATACGATAAGCGGATTCCCATGAGAAGCGCAAACAATACAAGCGGCAGGACTTGAAAACGAAATCCCCTCTGTTCAAAAGCAATTATGAGCACCCACATATACCACCAAACAATTGACAGCGCAGCTCCCTCTGACATAGATTGCGTGACGAGAATCGAAAAATAGCTGCTTGTTTGCAATAACGCAACAACAATGAAAGATTGTGTAACTGTTACATAACGGCGTGCCAGTTTGTACATGGGAAAAATCGCGGTTACTGCCAACGCGGCATTCAGGATAGCGAGTGCCTGCGTAGGGTTGCCAATCCAATGATGGATCGCCATTCCTCCCAAAATAAAAAACGGATATCCAGGAAAATGCGGCTGCATATTCGCTATATCATACTCATCAAGCGCGAGAGCAAAATCCACTTCATCCCACGTTGAAGCAAATGGACTTGCATATAAAAAGCGGATAATGGCTGCTGCTATAATCAAAACAATTGCTGCTCTCCTTACAAAATGCATAATAACTCCCCCTTACTTACCTGCTAAAAAAAGTACAAGGCGCATGCCTTGTACTTTTAATTCATTGATTATTTGCTTGTAATACTTTTTTCGCCGGTTCCGCTTTGATCTTTGTGCTTGGCTGCTTCGATGAAACGAACAAATAAATTACAACATAGTAGCCAAGATACACAATCACCTCTTCAATCGACGGCATCGAAGAATAACCGAGAAACGCTTTTAGGAAAATACCGATATCACCAGATAACAGCGGTGCAGTTCCTGTATCGCGTAAATAATGATCATAATCAATTGGATGCTCCGGAAGCAGCCATGTAATATCATATAAATGAGGGATTACGCTGCCCAAAAGCTTGATATCCTGTAAAATGCCTACTCCCTGCACAAGTAAACCAGCTGCAATAAGAACGATAAACACTCCTGTCGTTTTGAAAAAAGCCTTTAGTGAAATACGCATCGTTCCTTTAAAGAACATATAGCTCACCAGTGCAGCTGCAACTGCACCGGAGATTGCTCCCCATCCTTGCATCGCCTGACCAATGTTGCCGCCCGTAATCGCCGCAAAGAAAAAGACTGTTTCAACACCTTCACGTACTACAACAAGGAAGGAGTGCATAACCATACCAATAACGTTTCCAGCTGTAATGAACTGCCCCATTTTTCCTTCCACGCTAGACTTTATGTCCTTACTATGCTCTGCCATCCAAAACACCATTTGTGTGAGCAAAATGGCTGAAACAAACATAATCCCAATCTTCAAATAAATCTCGCTGCCCATGGCCGCAAAGCCCGTGAATACAACTTGAAAAAGAAGGGCGATGAAATAGCTCGCTGCAACCGCAAGACCTGCCCCCATCCAAACATATTTCACAAACTTCTTATTGTCTGTTCGTTTTAAGTACGTTGTAATAATGCCAACGATTAGCAAAGCCTCCAGCACTTCGCGAAACGTAATGAGAAACGCCTGCAGTTGCATTGCTCTTCCTCCCCTTCATAGTCCTTCATTATTTCCCTCTTTTTCGTACTGCATATACAATAACACCAACAAGCACAATCACAATGATGACAATTGGCAGCCAGTTCTTCAAGCTGCTGAGATCTGTCCACTCTGTCTTTTTCGCTGCTGATGTCGTTTCCTCACCAGCCGCTGTAAAGTGACCAGACTTTAAGCTTTCGACTTTAAATTCCGTCTGCAAATTGCTTAAAATGATTTTTTTGCTTTCTACGAACTGATCCTTGTTTGCTTCCTTTTTTCCAACTCCGAACAATCCTGGATTTCCAAGTGCTTCAAGTGCCTTGTTAAATTCACCGCGCAGCTTTGTATCAAGCTCTTTATCCTTGCTTGCGATTATTGGCGAAAGTGTTTCATAGGTTGCAAATCCCTTTGCCAGCAATCGCTTGCCCGTATCATAATCGGTGAAGTTTTCCTCAATACTCGACAAACGGCGGTTAATATTGAGGACAAGGAGCTTTTGCATATTTTGTGTAAGCTCATCTTTTTGCTTTTTTTCAAAGTTTTGCATAATTGCTTTAGAAGGCTCTGGTCCCATATGCATATCAATTTCTTCACGAACCGTTTCATAAATCTTTTTTGCTTCTGTATAGTTTGGCGGATTCTCATCAAGCTTCGTGGCCATTTGCTTATAAGCCTCAGCAATGGCTTCCTCGTTCGGATTTCCGTACGAATACGCAAAGATGCTCGTATGTATAGAAAATATTGCAAAAATTGCGACTAAAAAGGATAAAATAAACTTTTTCATAACTAGTTCCCTCCCGCGTTTAATGATAATGATTATCAATTTTATTGTCAAGAGAAGAAATACTCATTAGGAGCATTTCTTCTCACTTGTTAACAAATGTGCCTCATAATCAATGGGCACCTGCCGTACAGGGCGGCTTATTTCTCGAAAAATAGCTGGCAGCACATTGAACAGATACTTTCGAAATTTAATGAAGGACTCCCCGGTTTCTCGTACCTTATACGTAATGGGAACCTCTTGAACACGAAATCCTTTTCTTACCAAATTCAAGGTTAGCACCTGCGCATAATTGTAATCATGCACAATTTCCCCATGCTCCATCGCCTGGCGAGAAAAGGCACGCATACCAGACTGTCCGTCATAGATCCATTTTCTAAGAAGCAGAGATTGTAAAAGTGTAAAGCAATAGTTCCCAAGCCTTCGATGCAGCTTCATGCCGCGAATCGTTCCTAAAAAACGCGATCCCATCGTATAATCAGCTTTCCCTTCAAAAATGGGCAGCAAAATATCAGGAATTTCATCCGCCGGATATTCGTTATCGGCATCAATCATGACTCCAATGTGAGCCCCGAGCTTACAGCACTCCCCAAGTGCAGTCCGTACCGCTGCACCAAGACCCTCATTTACAGGCTTTGATACGATATAATCGGCTCCTGCTTCTCTTGCAGCTCGTACTGTTCCATCGGTTGATCCATCGTCAACAACTAGCACCTCTACGAAAACATCCGGATGAAAATAACGCGGCACATTGCGAATCACCTCACCAATAGCCTCTTCTTCATTATGTGCCGGTAAAAATACAATCACATGCTGCTTCATCCTTTTTTTCTCTCCTCAACAGCATCCAACAAAACAGGGCCGCGGCTGTGTGACGGATACGGAGCCCCAAGCAAATACGCGATTGTCGAAGCAACGGATACTAAACTTTGTTTTTCTTCAATCCGAACGCCTTCCTTAATACTTGGACCGTACATAAAAAACGGTACAATCCGCTCTCCCTCATCTAAATGGCCATGTCCGCCGATGCCATCCGCTTGTCCATGATCCGCACAAATGATAAAAGTCGTATTTTCTGCTTTTCCTGTTTTCTCCAGATGCCCAATAAAATCTTTTACATGCTGATCCGCTTCATATATTTTTTGAAGATACTCATCATATAATACCCCGCGACTGTGACCAGTTTGGTCTGTTGAAATAAGCTGTACAATGAACAAATCCGGGTTCTGTTCATCCATAATTTTTTTGGCTTTTTTCATAATTTGCGAATCTACAATATCATTCTTCATCACAGCTGTGTATGTTTCTACATCATCGCCAAATGCATCAACAAGGTGGGCTACTGCAAGCATTTTCCCCTTTTTCCCAATCTTGCGAAGCGAGTCAAAAATACTTTCCACATTTACGCCGTGCTTCCAAACCATATTAGATTTAATTCCATGCTCAAATGAGTACGTACCGGTAAACATGGACGAGAAACAAACGACTGTCCGAGCTGGATACACTGTTTCCATATTTGTAAACTCCGTACCATTTTTTCGAAGAGAGTCCAAATACGGTGTATGCGCAACATCAAAACGGTCCTTTCTCATACCGTCAATGACAATGACCACAACCTTATCGCTAATAGCTTCTGTTGGAACAGGCGCATTGTTCGTATATGTCGCAATCGCCTTTGGCTTCCAATCAAATAAATTACGATGCAAAATGATTGTATATAGCAATAATCCGCCGTAAAACATAAGAAGCAACGAAATATCAACAGAGGCAAAGCCGCCCGCAGAGAGTGCATTAAAACCATATTGCCAAAGTGACAGCACAAGCAAAAACTTAGGCAGCTGTTCTTGCGCGTTGCCGCTTGTAGAATCGCTGTTTTTTAAGACAAGCTTCCAAAAACGCGTGAAATTGAGCCACGACGTGCCAATGCGTAAATGATAATAAAACGTTCCCCAAAAAAAGACGGTAAAAAAGAAGTACAACCCGATTGCCAGCAGCAAAAGAGATAATGTAAACTGTCCAAACATCATCAAATAAGCAATGAACGGAATCCATAAATAGTTTCGCAGAAATAATGGAAAATCAAATATATAGTATAAAACAAGGAGCGGCAGCACAAGAAGAAGGCTGCCGAGCATATTCCCCCAAAAGCTTCCCGTTCCAACTTCTGCGATATGGAACAAAAGGAATGTTCCAATAACAAATATCGGCGTAAACGGTTTTCCTTCATTTAATAAATTCCAACAACGTGCCGCCACTTTCTCAAACTTTGATGCTTTTTTTACTTCCTCCACTCGTTAGTCTCTCCCTTCTTTTTATAGCGCAGATACGAGGCAAGCTGAATTGGATATATAAGAAAGACAAGCAATCCCGCTCCATATGAAAACAAAAATTTAAAGCCGTGACTAAGAAGCGCCCATTCATACGCCTTTTGCACGGGCACACCAACAGCCCTAAGCGCAAATGTCATCACAGTTTCATATGTACCGACCCCGCCCGGTGTTAGCTGAAATACTTGACCGGCAATGGTAACGCTATTTACCCATACAGCCTCCCAGAAGGAAACATTGCTGCTTATGCCAAAAATAACGAAAGCTTCAAAAATCCAGCTCACCGCAACGAGCAAAACGATAGCTGCGCCGCGCCCTCCTTGCAAAGCACTGCTTAGCTGCTGGAGCTGCTTCTGAAGAAAGCTAGGGGCTTTATGGCGCAAAAATAAGGCGATGATTAACATCAGGACACTGCCCAACACAAACAGCAGCACACGGACACTCAGCTGCTGAAACAGGAGCAGCGTCCCAAAGGCGCCGAACAAGCCAAGTATTAACAAATCGAGCAGGCGCATCACAATAACAGATTGCGCTGCTTCCGCCCAGGAAACACGCCCCCGTTTCGTCACAGCAGCAATGCGGACAGCATCACCGATTTTCAGTGGTGACAAATGATTTACAAGCAGACTATACAACAAACCGTACAATCCTTCACGCAACGTAATCTTCTCATGCAAATATAAACGCCAGGCATAAGTCTTCAGCAAAAATGAAGCTCCATACAAGCCGACGAGCAAAGCAAGTAAAATGGGACGATGCAACAGAGATCGCATCTGCATGAAAAGGGACTGTAAATCCAACACATGAAAGGACAACCCAACAAACAAAAACAAGCAAGCAACACCAACAATCCTAAAGAAGATGCGCATGCTTTCTTGCCCAGACAACTGTCCGTTCTAAACCTTCCTCAAACGAAACACTCGGTTGATAGCCTAGCTTCGTTTGTGCCTTTGTAATATCCGCCCATGTTGACGTCACATCACCCATTCTCCCTTCTTCTTGCTTTACGCGCATAGCTGGGAAATAACGGCGGAGCTCATCTAATAGCTCCGTCATCAGTACAGGAGCATGAGAGCCGAGATTGTACACATCGCTATGTTTAGATTCTAGCGTAAGCACGATGCCGTTTACAATATCATCAATGTATGTATAATCGCGGCCGGTTCCTGTGCCATACACGCTAATCCCCTCTTGCCGAAGCAGCTTGCGCAAAAAAATCCCAATCGCCATATCAGGTCGGCTCCAAGGTCCGTATACCGTAAAAAAGCGCAATATGTTTACTTGAAAGCCGTACATATATTGAAACGCATAGCAAAGCGACTCTGCGCCAAACTTGGAAGCGGCGTACGGAGACAATACTTTTCCATTAGCCATATGCTCGGCAAGCGGCATTCCCACTTGCTCTCCATACACAGAAGAGGAAGAAGCGAATACCACCTTCTTAACTCCCTCTTCTCCTGCACATGAGAGAATATTAGTTGTTCCTTTTACATTTACATCTATATATAAGGACGGCATTTCCAAAGAAGGACGTACACCGGGCAAGGCAGCTAAGTGAACAACTGTATCAATTTTTTCCTGCTGTATGACAGCCCTTAGATCTTCTTTATGCAGCACATCGCACTCATAAAAAGATACTGCTCCATGCTGCTGCACCTGTTCAATATGATATTGCTTGCGCTCCCTTGAATAGTGCGGATGAAAGCTATCTAATAACACAACTTTCTTTCCATCCTGCAAAAGACGAAGCGCCAAATGGCTGCCGATAAACCCAGCGCCTCCCGTAATAAGAATGTTCACGTGCAGTTCCTCCATTTCTATAAAGAAAACTTGCCGACTGGCGAGCCCTGCCTTTGGGCGAAGACAAAGGCGTAGTTGCACTTATACTTTATTCCTAAAATTTCTCGCTGCGTCGAATTAGCATCCAGCTAGAAATTTATACTTTCTTAAAGTGTAAGAAAAGCGTAAGCGCCCTAGTTAACGCCGACAGACAAACAACCTGCGCACAAAACGCATGATTCGGACGGAACAAATACACAGAATTATTGCTTGTGTTCTTCACCATGAAAAGCGATTTTTTTTCCTTCTGCGGTGAAGATTATTTGACTGCGAGGGTCTGAGCGCTGGAGCTAGACAGCAATTTAAAAACTCTGCTTTCTTACTGTTGTAACAAAAAGAAGCAACCTTGCTTTCCAACAAGGTTGTCCTTTCATCTTAGTATAAACGATTTTTGTAAAAGCGCGTCCGATTTCTGCTTATTTTGTCGCTTGTACGACTTTATCAAGCACAGACTTGATTTCAGCTAAAGCCTTATCAGCTGCTGCTTTGTCCTTCGCTTTCGCAGCATCAAGGTACGCTTGTGTAGATGCTGTTAAAGCTGCTGTTTCCTGCTCGCCGATTAATGTCTTCAAGTCGCTCTCAATCATGTTGATGAACAATGCGCCTTCCATGGCTGTAATGGCACCTTTATCTTCATTGAACATTTCTTGGCTTTCTTTATACTCAGAAAGCGCCACATTCACCCAGCCACGTACAAATGTTTTGTTCACCAATGCTGGATCTAATGTTTTCACATCTGTTTGCAGATCAAATTGCTTTAAGATTGCATCGCCCTCTTCAGGAGAGTTCTTTTTCAAGTATGGATAGATTGCCTGGTAGAAAGCCCAGCCTTCTGCCTGCTCAATCTTTGCTGCTGTTGCATCAGTTTTTGCCTCCTCAGCTGCTTTTGTTGCATAACCGTTCGGCAGAGCACCTGTTGCAAAGTAGAATGTTTTCATAATTGTTTTATCAACCACCTGCTTGCCAAGTTGGAATGCAAGCTTATCTCCTTTGTCAATCGCTGCCTTCATTTCGCTGAAGCCGCCATTGATTGTATCTACCATCTTCGTTCCGTACGCTGCATCACGCTTTGTTACTGTGCCTTCAAGCACTTTATAGAACGTTAATGCTTCCTCATACTCTTCCTTTACTTCCTCTGTCTTGCCCCAATTTTCATCAATTTCTTTAAACTCATGACGCAATGTTTGGAACAATTCCTTTTGCATCAATTTATCAAATAGCTGACGCGTGATAATTGGATCCATTTCTTTCTTTTTGCCCGCTTCTAGCGCTGCTGTAATCGTTTGGTCAATTTGCTCTGTAAATTCAGCATCACGTGCTTGTACAAGAGTTTGCAGGTTTTCTTTGTATAAAGTTGTTACCTTATCAAAATCAACTTCTTGTCCTGCCTTTGCTTTGTCTAGCTCTGTAACTGCATCCTTATACGCCTGCACGATTGCTTCTTTTGTTACTTCTGCTGTTGTCTCTTCTTTTTTCTCTGCTTGCTCTGTCTTTGTCTTTGTCTCTGTTGAGCCTGCAGTCTCCTGCTTAGCACATCCCGCAAATAAAATGGATGTTACCGCTGCTGCTGATAATACCTTTAACTTCCAATTCATGTCTTGCTCCCCCTATTTCTGTACGTGATAACGATTTTCACTTTAACTATCGTCATTATAGGAGAGAATAATTATCATTGTCAATGAGTTTTTCTTAGAAATGTTTACATTTAAACTTAGCAAGATTAACAATATTCGTATAATACATATATTTTATGTATAACAACATACTTAAAAATCATTTTATTATGTTATCAAGAGTCGATTATTCATATTCGCGAGATTTGTGACAACGAAAAATCTACAGTCTCCTTAACAAGATAAAACAAACTATAGTAAGTTGACCCAAAGGTCACTGAAAACGTGACCTTTTGGGAATTAGCGTTACCCTTGAGGATCGGACGCGTCTACTTCATCCAATGACAGCTTGAAAACCTTCGTATACTCGCCTCGTTCTACCTCTTCCGGCGTTGCGCTTCGCTCAAGCTCCTGCCCACGGTCCAATCCAGGAGCAAGAACCGGTTCAGCTTCATTTGTGTTTTTTCGTTTCATAAGCCTGCACCCCTTTCATGTTATCCGTTCCCTTTTAATATAAGGAGTATACATGATAGCTTAACAACAGGACATGCCCCACTATGTTTTTAACCAAGTTGTCCACCTGGTCATTTACTTCATATAATGAAGGAATAAAAAAAGAAATCACCTTTTCTAACCCCTTGCTTCAAATCTGTCCATAAAGAAAACTCGCCAATTGGTAAGCCATTAGGCGAAGACAGAGGCGTAGTTGCACTTATACTGTATTCCTAAAATTTCCTGCAATATAAAAAACCTGGCACTAAAGCTCACCTTTAGTGCCAGATTTTTTATGAACCGCATTTGAAATTAGAAGTGCTTGGATACTAGCTCCACTAATGCTTCCTTCGGCTTATAGCCTAATGCTTTATCAACGATTTGGCCATCTTTCATAACAAATAAAGATGGAATGCTCATTACTTCGAATTTTGCTGCTGTTTCTTGGTTTTCATCTACGTCTACTTTTACAACCTTCACTTTTCCGCCTAATTCTTCGTCAATTTCAACTAATACAGGAGCGATCATTTTGCAAGGTCCGCACCACGGTGCCCAAAAGTCAACTAGTACTAGACCTTCTCCTGTTTCATTCGTGAAAGTTTGATCAGTTGCGTTTACAATTGCCATTTTAAGTTCCTCCTTATAGCGAATCTAACCAAAAGTATATCACTATCTTTTCAGCGTGGCGAATATTATGTACCGTTATGTATTGTCTCAATTTGCTTTTTATTTATTCATGACTTGCATTCAAAAAGCAAAGCCTGAAAGAGATTATCCCATAGGCAAATGCAAAAAGCGAGAAGATCATCCCCTCTCGCCCTTTAGATCATCCTATGAACGAACCGTCAGCTTTTTGAACTCCTCTGTGAGAAGCGGTACAACCTCAAATAAATCACCAACAATGCCATAGTCTGCTACTTTAAAAATATTCGCTTCCGGATCCTTGTTAATTGCTACAATTACCTTTGAGTTGGACATGCCAGCCAAATGTTGAATGGCTCCGGAAATACCGCAAGCAATGTATAGATCAGGGGTTACGACCTTTCCTGTTTGCCCGATTTGCAGCGAATAATCACAATAGTCAGCATCGCATGCGCCGCGAGAGGCTCCTACTGCCCCTCCGAGCACCTTTGCAAGCTCCTGCAGCGGCTTAAAGCCTTCCGCGCTTTTCACACCGCGTCCGCCAGCAATAATTACCTTCGCTTCTGATAAATCTACACCCTCTGCTGTTTTGCGGACAACCTCCTTAATCGTCGTACGCAAATCCTTAATCGTAACCGCAAGAGACTTCGTTTCACCTGTGCGGGACTCATCTAATGCAAGAGGTGCAATATTATTTGGCCGTACGGTCGCAAGAAGCAGGCCAGCTGTTATGATTTTCTTTTCAAATGCTTTACCGGAATAAATCGGGCGTGTAAATACAACATTTCCTCCTGCAACCTCTAGGGCTGTTACGTCAGAAATGAGACCTGCGCCTAGCTTTGCGGCAATCCTTGGCGACAGATCCTTTCCAAGTGCTGTGTGCCCCATTACAAGACCTTCTGGCTGCTCTGCTTCCACCGCTGCTAAAACTGCCTGCGCATAACCATCAGATGTATAAGACTTCAGCTTTGCATCTTCTACTGTTATCACGCGGTCGGCACCGTATTGAATCAGCTGAAGAGCCAAGGAAGCCACACTCTCACCGATCAGAAGACCGATGACATCACCGCCCTCCGCCATTGTTTTTGCTGCGGACACGGCCTCAAATGACACATTTCTCAACGAACCGTCACGTACCTCTCCTAAGACCAGTACCTTACGAGCCATCTCATCCACCTCCGAGATATGTTTGGCGCTCTTCACAAACTTAGACGACCTTTGCCTCCGTATGCAGCAGAGACACTAGCTCCTTCACTTGCTGAGCAAGATCACCCTGCAGCACCTTTCCTGCAGCTTTTTTTGGCGGTACGTACACCTCAATCGTCTTCGTTTTCGCTTCTACATCATCCTCTTCTAAATCAAGGTCATCAAGATCCATTCGGGCAAGCGGCTTTTTCTTTGCCTTCATAATTCCCGGTAAGGATGGATAGCGCGGTTCGTTTAAACCTTGCTGCGCAGTTACGAGAAGGGGAAGCGTTGTTTCCACCACTTCCGTATCTCCCTCTACATCGCGTTCGATGCGGACGTTCACGCCATCAATCTCCAGCTTTGTAATTGTCGTTACATATGGAATGCCAAGTGCCTCTGCGACACGCGGACCAACCTGGCCGGATGCACCGTCAATTGCCACATTGCCCGCTAAAATTAAATCGGCAGCTTTATCTTTTAAATACTCTGACAATACTTTCGCCGTTGTATACTGATCACAGATTTCTACATCATCTTCAATATTTATGAGTGCAGCCTTATCACAGCCCATCGCAAGCGCTGTACGCAGCTCCTTCTCCGCATCCTCGCCGCCAACTGTTACAACGGTCACCTCACCGCCCTTTGCGTCACGGACACGGATCGCTTCTTCAATCGCATACTCATCGTATGGATTTATAATAAACTCAGCTTCCCCATCATAAATACTGCCATTTTTAATAACAATCTTCTCTTCTGTATCGAACGTTCGCTTCATCAGTACGTAAATGTTCATTCCACATTCCCCTTCCGAAATGTAAAACATACAATGAATTACAAATATTCAGTTTATTTTTTTCGAAAAAATATAGGGAATTATTTACCGCTGAACATAGGCTTACGTTTTTGTATAAATGCTTCGACTCCTTCTCGGCCATCCGGTGAAGTGAAGACGTTACCAAACAACTGGGCTTCGCGCTGCACGCCCTCATAATACTCAGACGTTTTCACTGTCTGAAGGAGCTCCAATACGGCACGAACAGAGGCTGTGCTCTTGCTTGCAGCCTTCTTCGCGAGCTTCATTGCTGCCTCCAGGTATTCCTCTTCTGGGTACGCAGCATTCGCAAGTCCCCACTGCACTGCCTGCGTTCCTGTAATCGGTTCGCCCGTTAGCATCATTTCAAGCGCCTTTGCTTTACCGACATAACGAGGTAAACGCTGTGTTCCCGCAAAGCCTGGAATAATACCAAGGTTTAATTCTGGTAAGCCGAGCTTTGCATTTTCGCTTACGATACGCATATGACACGCCATTGCCATCTCTAAGCCGCCGCCCAGTGCTGCACCATGAATTGCCGCAATAACAGGCTTTTGATACTTCTCCAAACGCTCAAACACAATCTGACCGTTTTGCGCCAATTCCTCTGCATCCTTTGCCTCTTCAACGACTGTGAACTCTTTAATATCAGCGCCAGCAGAGAAAAAACGACCTTCGCCATGAATCACAATCGCTCGTACGCTATCGTTTTGCTCCAGTTCATCAAGCACTTCAGACAATCTGCGAATAATTGCCGCCGCCATCGCATTTGCAGGCGGATTTTGAATTGTAAGGACAGCCACATACTCTTCCACTTTTACAGTAAGGAACCCCATATGTATTACCCCCTTTTATTTTCGGCAGCCGCAAGCGTTTGCTAAAAGTTCATGCACCGTAGGAATCAAGGAAACCAAATCATATTTCCGCTCGCTCATCACCCAGTTGGTCACCACTTCATCCAGCGTTCCGAATATCATTTGCCGTGCAATACGAACATTCAAATCGCTCTGAAACTCTCCTTTTTCAACACCCAGCATCACAATCTCATCAATCACCCGTAGATATCCCTTTAGCACCTCATTAATACGCCAGCGAATTTCCTTATTCGACTGACGAAGCTCAAGCTGCGTCACAACGGCAAGATGATGATTTTCCGCAAGCAAGGATAAATGGCTCTCAACTAACATAAATAACTTCTCTGCAGCACTCTCAATTCCTGCTGTCCGCTCTTTGATTATTTCGACAAACTCTCCCATCTTCTCCTCGAACAAAGACACTAGAATATCTTCTTTATTTTTAAAATAAAGATAAATCGTACCATCTGCAACGCCCGCCTGCTTGGCGATTTTTGAAATCTGCGCCTGATAGTATCCATTCTCTGCAATCACAATTACAGCTGCATCAAGAATTTGAGAATATTTTGGCTTATTTTTCTTCACATTTAACTTCTCCTCTAACAAAAAATGAATGACTATTCATTCATGTTATCATCATACTGATAATCCCTTTTATTGTCAATATGATCCTACCAAAGGAATACATGGAAGCCATCCTCCCAAAAGAAAAGGCTTCCATAATTCCAACTAATCTACCTTATCATTTGTATCCTCCTCTGCTAATACACGCCGCAAAACTTTTCCAACTATTGACTTTGGCAGCTCCTTCCGAAATTCATACACCCTCGGAACCTTATACGCTGTAAGCAGCTTACGAGCAAACTGATCCAGCTCCTCCTCCGTGCATATCACATCGTCCTTTAATACAATAAACGCCTTCACCGTTTCTCCCCGATATGAATCCGGTACCCCTACGACAACAGCTTCCTTTACCTTCTCGTGCTCATACAGCACTTCCTCAACCTCACGCGGGTACACATTAAATCCGCTTGAAATAATCATATCTTTCTTCCGATCCACAATATAGAAAAACCCTTCTTCGTCCATATAACCAAGATCACCCGTATATAACCAGCCTTCCTTCAATACAGCAGCTGTTTCCTGCTCATTCTTCCAATATCCCCTCATCACCTGAGGACCTTTCACAATCAACTCGCCAATTTCTCTAGGAGACAATCTCTCTCCTGTTTCAAGCGAAACAATATGTGCATCCGTATTCGGCCATGGTACCCCAATACTCCCCTTCACCCGCTCTGACCAAAGAAAATTAGCATGCGTAATCGGCGATGATTCGGTTAAACCATAGCCCTCAACCAATTTTCCGCCTGTGAGTGACTCAAACTGCTCCTGCACTTCAATAGGCAGCGCAGCCGATCCGCTAAGACAAGCACGTATAGAAGATACATCAAAATCTGTCAGCCTTGGATGATTCAGCAGGGCAATGTACATCGTCGGTGCACCTGGAAATAACGTTACACGCTGCTCCTTAATCTCCTTTAACATCATATCAATATCAAACTTTGGAATCAGTACCATTTTATATGCCTGCATAATGGAAAGATTCATTACCGCTGTCATGCCATACACATGAAAAAACGGCAGCGCTCCAAGTATAACCTCCTTCCCCTTCTCACAGTTATACAGCCAGTGAATGGCCATTACAGTGTTAGAAACAAGATTCTCGTGCGTAAGCATCACGCCTTTTGGAGCCCCGGTCGTTCCACCCGTATATTGCAACAGTGCTAAATCATTTGCAGGATCACATGGTACATCCGTGTGCTTTGGCGATGTATGCATAACTGTTTTCCACAAACGGACCGTCTCTGTTTCTCGTATATTTACAATCAGCTTCGTCTGCTTCTTTTGAACGAACGGATACAGCACATTCTTCGGAAACGGCAAGTAATCACCAATACTTGTCACAATAATATTCTGTAAATATGTTGAAGGCACAACAGCTGATACCTTCGGATATACAAGATTCAAACATAAAATAAAGGTAGCGCCGGAATTCCGCATCTGGTACTCTAGCTCTCGCTCCGTATATAATGGATTTGTCTGCACAACAATGCCGCCTGCAAGAAGTACACCATAATACCCGATCACTGCCTGCGGACAATTCGGCAGCATAATTGCCACCCTATCTCCCTTCCGAAGCCCATTCACCTGTAAAAACAACGCAAAACGCCTTGCCTTTTCATATATCTCTGAAAACGTCACATCTTTTCCTAAAAAATGAATAGCCTTCTTATTTGGATACTGAGAAGCAGTTTCCTCCAAATACGAATGCAGCGGCCGAAGATCATACTTTATAACAGGAGGAATTTCCTTGGGGTAGTGACGCAGCCATGGTTTCTCCATTTTGAATCTCCCCTTATATGGCTCTTTTATATAAGGTATTCAGCGGCTGCAAAAAACAAAACGGAAATATGCATATCTGTATAAAGAAAACTCGCCGATTGGCGAGCCCTGCTCTTGGGCGAAGACAGAGGCGCAGTTGCACTTATACTGTATTCCTAAAATTTCCGACTACGTCGAATTCACTTCTAGCTAGAAATTTATACTTTTTACAGTGTAAAGAAAACTCGCTGATTGGTGAGCCCTGACCTTGGGCGAAGACAGAGGCGCAGTTGCACTTACACAGTGTTCCTAAAGTGTAAAAAGAAAAATGTCAGCTTAGGAATCCCATATATCCCCAAACTGACATTTGTTTACTCAATAATTTCAAACATTCCAAAGCCTTGCGAATTTCTACCGCCAATTCCGGTATCGTACGCAAAAGTCAGCTGCTCGGGCGATGTATCTACCTCAAATGTCCCAAGCCAGCCAGTGATAATATAACCCTTAAACGTTGTAACAACCTTGGACAATTCCCCCTCTGCAAGGGGGGATACTTTAAACTCATGCTCAGGCACTGTCCCATAGTATGCTTCATACTTATTCACAAAATTTGCCTGTACTAAGTGAGGAAATGCAGGATCCGGCGGCTGAAAATAATGTGTTTTCTTCCGTTCCTCCTGCTCGTATGTACTATACACTGTCACTGGTGACAACATCTTAATTTTATAACATCCTTCTTGCATGCTCGTCTTGCGCACTTCAACCTTGCTAATATACAATGTTTGTCCGTTTAGCTGCACTGTTTCAGACATAAGAAAATGCTCCCTGAGCTGTTGAATCAAATCCTCCAGCACGCTGCTTACATGCCATGTAATAGTGTCAGTAAACTCAATCTGTTTCTGCTTCGTATAGATTCTATGTGGTCCGAACAACCGGCTAAACGTAAATAGCTTAAATGTCCGTTTTCCCTTTTGGAAACCGACCTCATGGAGGAAGCTAGCAAAGCTTGTCTCTGTTAATGAACGGTACAGAAACCCTTGCAGGGCATACTGATAATTAAGAGGCAGCCTTAAAGAATTGTTAACAGGCCGCATCGTTACCGTTAACCTCACGATTCACTCTCCTTTGTGATAAGATTTTTTCTCTCTTCTGATAATTCAAAATTTGGTAAATACTCTCTCTCCTATAAATAAAGGCTTACGCCCACTACATTTTAATTTAACTTAGCTTACAAACTATTATGTATTATATTGTTTTTTGGATTAATGCTAGCTATTAAATTCATTTAGCATCTGAAAACTGTATCTAGCCAATGTACCCTTTCTGACATATCCATTCAACAAATCTATTCTCATTATTGATACGCCAATACATCAGAATGGATTTATATAGTAATTTTTAATTATATCGTATCAAATACATCTAATATTGTAAATGTACGAAATTGACAATTCTTGCATACTTATAGGGTTTGGATGGAAGGGGTTTCAAATTTCTGCTTGCATTGTTTAAAAAGGAGATTTCTTAATATAGGAAAAAGATGTCTGAAGGTATAAAAAATCCCACCTTCTCCCATTCCGAGAGCCAAGCGGGATTTCTATCTCACCTTACGCAAAAAACATCCAATACACAACCCCAACAGCCATAAATCCCCCGCAAAGCACAAGCAAAACCTTCGCCAATTTCTCCATAAACATACGCCGATACCCCTTTTTGCGAAGAATATTACTTAGATTCTACCACAGTTACGAGTTGTCTAGCAGGGATTTTAATACACATGCAGTGAATATTATTTAAATTCTACCACCGTCACACCGAGACCACCTTCTCCTGCATCACCGTAACGGAAGCTTTTCACAGCGCGGTGCTTCTTCAAGTATTCCTGTACGCCCTGCCGGAGCGCACCTGTTCCTTTGCCGTGGATGATCGAGATGCGAGGGTAGTTCGCAAGTAAAGCATCATCTATATATTTCTCTACCCGATGCAGCGCTTCTTCATAACGCTCCCCGCGCAGGTCCAGTTCAAGGCCAACATGATAGTCTTTTCCTTTGACGGTTGCAAGCGTGCGCTTTTCTGTTTGCTTTGGGCTGCTGATGTATTGCATATCCTTTTCTTTTACCTTCATTTTTAAGATACCGATTTGCACAGACCATTCCTTGTCACTGACCTTTTCCAGCAGCTGTCCTTTTTGGCCGAATGTGAGCACCTTTACTTCATCACCAGGTCGAAGTGCTTTCTGCGGTGCTGTTTGCACTTGCTGTTTCTGCTTCTTCGTCACAAGCTGCGGCACAGCCCCCTCTAGGCGGCTTTTTGCTTCAATAAGTTCATGCTCTTTCACATTAGCTAACTGCTCTTTGCGAAGATGGCGAAGCTCGCGAATAATTGTTTCTGCTTCCTTCTTTGCTTCTTCTACTTTCTCTGCCGCTTCGTTTTGCGCCTTTAGCAGCATATTGTCGCGCTGCTCGTTGAACTCAATAATTTGATTCTGCAGTTCCTTATGCAGCTTTTCAGATTGCTTGCGGAAATCCTCTGCCTCTTCCCAGGCGCGTTCCGCATTTTTTTGACTTTCCTCTAGCTTGCTGATCATATTGTCGATTGTGTTCGTTTCCGTGCTCACATGTCCGCGGGCACGCTCAATTACACGTTCGATCAAGCCAAGGCGTTTGGAAATTTCAAATGCGTTGCTTCGTCCTGGTACGCCAATTAATAGCTTATATGTTGGGCTAAGCGTATTAATATCAAATTCCACACTCGCGTTAATAACCTTTTCACGGTTATAGCCGTATGCCTTCAATTCTGGATAGTGCGTTGTTGCCACAACTCGGCAGCCTCGATTATAGACTTCATCTAAGATCGAGATTGCAAGCGCCGCCCCTTCTTGCGGGTCTGTTCCCGCACCTAGTTCATCAAATAATACTAGGCTTTCGAAATCAGCTTCCTCGAGGATATCAACAATGTTAACCATGTGCGAAGAAAAGGTACTTAAGCTTTGCTCAATTGATTGCTCATCGCCGATATCAGCGAATACATTGCGGAAAACGCAAATCTCCGAGCCATCGAGCACCGGAATTTGCAAGCCGGATTGCGCCATGAGTACGCACAAGCCAACCGTTTTAAGTGTAACTGTTTTACCGCCTGTATTTGGACCAGTGATAACAATCGATGTAAAATCGCCGCCCAGTTCAACATCATTTGGTACAACAACCTCTTGTGCAATGAGCGGATGACGCGCCTTTTTCAGCATCATATAGCGCTCATTGTTGATCTCCGGCCTTGATGCCTTCAATTTCTTTGCATAATGTGCCTTTGCAAAAATAAAATCAAGCTCCGCCAAAACTTCCACATTTTCAAGAATAAGCTCGGCATCGTTCGCAACCTCAACGGTTAACATCTGTAAAATGCGTTCGATCTCCTGCTTTTCTTTTCCGCGTGCTTCCTGCAGTGTGTTGTTTAAGTCCACTACAACCTGAGGCTCAATAAACAAGGTTTGCCCTGAAGCAGATTGATCATGTACAATCCCGCCGTAATGTCCGCGGTACTCCTGCTTAACCGGGATAACATATCGGTCATTACGGATTGTAATAATCGCGTCCGAGAGCATTTTGGATGCATTGGAGGAGCGCACCATCCCTTCCAGCTTTTCGCGGATACGACTTTCGGCAGAGCGGATTTGCTGGCGAATTGTGCGCAGCTTGTCACTTGCGCTATCAAGTACCTCGCCGCCTTCACCGATACAGTTATTAATCGTACGCTCTAGGTTTTGCAAAGACAAAATGCGCTCCACGTAGGTTAAAAGAATTGGCAGCTCCGGCCCGTTCTCTGCCAAATCCTCAATAAAGTTTTTCATTTGCCGGCTCGCACGCATCGTACTTGAAATATCAAGCAGCTCATGCGGCCCCAGTACGCTGCCGATTTTTGCGCGCTTTATGTTCGCCCGAATATCAAATACGCCCCCAAGCGGCGCATTTCCGCGCAGGCGTACGACAGTTGCGGCTTCATCTGTTGTTTCCTGCAGCCGGACAACTTCATCGTAATCCGTGCTTGGCTGCAAGGCTCTGACCTTATCCCGTCCAAGTGAGGACGCAACATGCTCCATGAGCTGTTCTTTTACTTTATCGTACTCTAATACACGTAATGTTCGTTCTAACACAGCTTTAAAGCCCTCCCTATTTATTGCGGCGAATATATGCTAGCAATTTGTCTGTCTCCCAAGCGTTCAGGACCGTATCCTTTTGAATCCAGCCTTTTCTTGCCGCCGCTACCCCAATTTCTATATGCTCCAGCATATCCAATGTATGCGCATCCGTGTTAATTGCAATTTTCACACCCGCATCCTGTGCTTTTTTAAGCAGTTCAGCGCTTAAATCCAATCGATTCGGATTGGCATTAAGCTCAAGTACCGTTCCGGTTTCCTTTGCCAGCTCAATAAGCAGATCCGTATCCACATCATATCCTTCCCGTCTGCCGATTAAACGACCGGTCGGATGGGCAATCATTGTAACATGATTGTTCTCAATGGCAGCACGAAGACGCTTCATAATCGTCTCCCGATCCTGCGAAAAGCTAGAATGAATAGCACCAATTACAAAGTCCAGCTGTGCCAACACTTCATCATCAAAATCTAACGCAGCATCGGGCAAGATATCCATCTCTATGCCGCGCAGAATCGTAATGTCTCTATATTTTGCCCGCAGCTTCTCAATTTCTTCCCCCTGCTGAAGCAAGCGTTCCTTCGTGAGGCCATTTGCGACCTTCAAATATTGCGAATGATCTGTAATGGCCATATATTGATATCCTCTTGCAATACAAGCTTGTACCATTTCTTCTATTGAAAAAGCACCATCGCTCCACGTTGTATGCATATGCAGATCGCCTTTTATATCCTCTAGCTGGATAAAGTTTGGATATTGCTCGATCCAGTCGATTTCCCGTCCATCCTCGCGTACCTCAGGCGGGATATAGGGCAATCCAAAATGAGCAAAAAAATCCTCCTCACTCTCGAATGTTACAATCTCGCCTGTTTCAAGATTCTCTACACCATATTCACTAATTTTTTTATTTTGTGCTTTGGCAATCTGTCTCATTTTTACGTTATGATCCTTCGATCCCGTAAAATGATGCAATGTTGTAATAAATTCCACCGGCTGAACAAGACGAAAATCAACTGAAATCTCATATTCATATTGAAGGCGAAGTGAAACCTTTGTATCGCCGCTTGCAATCACTTCTTCAATACGAGGAAATTGCAGCAGCGCATCCCGCACCGCAGAAGGATTGTTCGTAGCAATAATAAAATCTAAATCCTTTACTGTTTCTCGTACGCGCCGCAAACTCCCCGCACGTGAAAATCGCTCCACTTCTAAGATCTCCGACAATCTTCGTTCAATTTCCGAGGCAATAGGAAGAACATCAGCAATCGGCAGCCGTTCCGGACGAGTTCCAAACTGGGCAATTGCTTCTAATATTTTCTCTTCCGTTTTCTTTCCAAAACCAGCAAGGGCCTGAACACGCTGCTCTTCGCACGCTTGTTGTAAAGAAGCAATGTCTGTTACACCAAGCTCCTTGTATAGCTTAGCCAGCTTTTTGCCGCCAAGACCCGGCAGCTTTAATAAAGGAATGAGCGTACTCGGAACCTCCTTTTCCAGCTCCTCTAAAACGGATGATTCTCCTGCTTCTATGTACTCGATAATGACAGCGGCCGTTCCTTTACCAATACCGCCAATTTTTGTGAAATCTTCAATTTCAGATAAACTGCGGTCATCTGTCTCCAAAGCAGCCGCCGCTTTACGAAATGCGGAAATTTTAAACGGATTTTCCCCTTTTAGCTCCATATATAACGCAATTGTTTCAAGCAGCTTAATAACCTGTTTTTTATTTACACTCACCATTACCCCGCCTTTCCTGCCATCATTCTCCTCTAATCATAGAAAAAAACTTCTCCTTATGCAAAAGAGAAGTTATACACTATCTTCTTGAACCCATAATTCCTTCATCTTGTCCGACAAAACTGGTGTATCGTCTATAATTGTCTGGCAAAGCACAGAAGCATTCAAAGAGGATTGAAGCGGCTGAATCGGTACAAGCGTTCCGATTAAAATTACAATAAACAGCACGATATACACCTCAACAAACCCGAGCACACCGCCGCCAAGCGAGTTTAACTGCTTTAGTATTGGAATTTGCGCAATCATATTAAGGAGTTGTCCCAAGAGAGAAAACGCAAATTTTGTAACAAAAAACAGCAGGATGAAGGCAATCACACTGTAAAACATGCTTTCCACATCCGTGCTTTTTAACCAATCTGGCACATCGGCATGCTCCTGAAGCGGATACGGAATAGCAGTATGTAGCACCGCCGCCAAACGTTTGTAATACAAATATGCCACAATATATGCCAAAACGTAGCCTACTAGACGTATAACCTGAAGAATGAGCCCCCGTTTCAAGCCGATAAAAAATCCTATAAGCAGCAGGATAATAATAACAATATCGATCATGATTCACTCATTCCTTTTGATTCAATTTTTCTTGCAGCCTTTCGTGTTCGTCTTTCAGTTTTATATAATCGTGCACAACGTTCACCGCAGTTAGCACTGCTAGCCTGTTTATATCAAGGGAAGGATTCTTAGCATGTATCTCACGCATCTTATCATCCACAATTGCGGCGACCATGCGAATATGACTTGTACTTTCGTCGCCAACAACAGAATATTGCTGGCCGTAGATATCCACTGTAATTCGCGTTCTATTGTCTTTTTGCTGTGACAACTTACTGTCCTCCAATCAACTTTCAGAATCCTAAACTTTATCATACCATGAAGTAGACTTAGATGGAAACACTATCACATATGAGGTATGATAAAATTGTAAGTAAACGGAAAAGGAGAGAACAATTTGTCTAATCAAGTTATTCAAGTGAGCGCTGCAACAATCGAGCAAATGAAACAGCATTACGCAAGCATGCTAATTCCAAAGGTACCCCAAGGCGGCATCTTTTCCGCTAAAGCTCCTTCATGTAACATTACAGCCTATAAGTCTGGAAAGGTACTGTTCCAAGGAGCACGGGCCGAAGCAGAAGCAGCTCGTTGGCAAGAAAGCGCTAAATCTTCTGCATCATTGAAAACAAGTACGAATAAGCAAACGCCATACTCTCCTCCTTCCTCCATCAGCACCATGTCTATTATCGGCTCAGACGAGGTCGGCACCGGGGACTATTTCGGACCGGTTACAGTCGTAGCTGCTTACGTCTCTAAAGAACAAATTCCTCTTCTCAAGGAATTAGGCGTAAGGGACTCGAAGGATTTAACAGATGACCAAATCACAAAAATTGCAAAGGATTTGCTCTCGATCCTCACATACAGCTCGCTCGTCTTACATAATGAAAAATATAACGAGCTACAGCAGCGTGGAATGAACCAAGGTGAAATCAAAGCATGGCTTCATAACCAGGCAATCGGTAAAGTATTAGAAAAACTGAAGCCAACGAAACCGGAAGGCATCCTAATAGATCAGTTTGTCCAGCCTGCTACATATTATAAGTATTTAGCTAAACAAAAAACGGTTCACCGTGAAAATGTGTATTTTTCCACAAAGGGCGAGAGCGTGCATCTTGCAGTTGCGGCAGCTTCCATGCTCGCACGCTATAGCTTCGTAAAGCAATTTAATGAGCTTAGTAAAAAAGCGGGCTTTACCTTGCCAAAAGGGGCGGGAGCACAGGTGGATGCGGCGGCGGCAAAATTGATACGCACACATGGAAAAGAAAAATTGAAGGAATTTGCGAAGCTGCATTTTGCGAATACGGAAAAGGCATTAGGATTACTGAAGTAGGATAAAGAAAACTCGCCGATTGGCGAGCCCTGCTCTTGGGAGAAGACAGGGGCGTAGCCCTACTTATACTGTATCCCTAAAATTTCTCGCTACGTCGAGCTTGCTTCCAACTAGAAATTTATACTTTCTTAAAGTGCAACAAAAAAATTGTTCTAGTGCCATAAACACTAGAACAATTCATTATTTTATACTTCCACTTTTTCGAAAAAATTAGGTAAATGCTCCTTATGCGCTTCTAGCATCTCATCCAAGATCGCTTTACCAACTTTATCAGAAGGAACAAGCGGATTAATTGTCATTGCAAGTAAAGCTGTATCATAGTTGCCTGTTACAGCGGCCTCAGCGCCCACACGTTCAAATGATTTGATTTGCTGTACTAATCCTCGAACGGCAACTGGAAGATCTCCGTTGATGATTGGTTTTGGACCTTCTTTTGTAATCACACAGCTTACTTCAACAGCAGAGTCATACGGAATACTTGCAATAGCCCCATTGTTAATTGTGTTAACCGGCTGAATATCACGTTTATCATTATAGATAGACGAAATAAGACGAACCGCTGCATCACTATAATACGCTCCTCCACGTTGCTCTAATTGAGGCGGTTTAATTGCTAAATTAGGATCCTTGTATAGCTCGAATAGTTCCTCTTCCAGTTTCTGAACTACTTCAGCTCTCGTTGTGCCCTCTTTAAAGTTTTTCAGTTCTTTTTGCAGCATTTCATCTTTCTTATAATAGTATAGGTGATATGGACAAGTTAAGACGTTTAATGCTCGAATAAATTCTGGCTCCCAGCCTTGTCCTTCTATATTTTTAACAAAGCTGCTATTCTCCGGATTTGATAACAGATCAATTACCTTATCTTTTACACTAACTCCGTCTACATACACATCTAATCCATATACCATATGATTCAGACCGGCAAAATCAATACGAATGCGGGAGTGGTCAACATCCAATAGCTTCGCAACCCCCATCTCAATGCCGATCGGAACATTACATAAGCCAACGATTTTCTTATGGTCAGTGTAACGAAGAACAGCTTCTGTCACCATGCCAGCAGGATTTGTAAAATTGATTAACCAAGCATCTGGACATAATTCTTTAATGTCTTTTACAATATCTAAAATAATTGGAATGGTACGCAAACCCTTAAACAATCCGCCTGGTCCATTTGTTTCTTGTCCTAACACCCCGTGGCTTAAAGGAATTCTTTCATCTTTAGCACGAGCATCCAGTAACCCTACCCGAAATTGAGTCGTAACAAAATCAGCATCCTTTAAAGCTGCTCTTCGATCAAGTGTTAGATGAACCTTGGTGGGAAGACCTGCTTTTTCAATCATTCTTTTTGCAAGGTTTCCAACAATCTCTAATTTTTCTTTTCCTGCTTCAATGTCTACTAACCATAGCTCTCTAACCGGTAATTCATGATAGCGTTTTATGAATCCTTCTACTAATTCAGGCGTATAACTAGATCCCCCGCCAATCGTTACAATTTTAATACCTTGTGTCATACTCTATACACCCCCGGGTAATTTAATGAATAAATAGCCATTACGATTTGAAGAATCCTACCGAAAAAATGGTAATGGAAAGTATCTTTTTAACTTTCTCTTATTTAATAAAAGAAAATTAAATTACCTATGACTGAATTGTATCTGTATTGCGTAAGACAGTAAATAAGCTAGGAACATCTAGTTTTTAATAACACAAGAAGTCACTTGTTACACAGATGTAACAGCCTGTAACTTACGAAGAAGATGTGTTAAGATTGGGCTATAAGAGGAGATATAACAATTCACAACGGAGTTAAAGAAAACTCGCCGATTGGCGAGCCCTGCCCTTGGGCGAAGACAGAGGCGTAGCTGCACTTATACTGTATTCCTAAAATTTCCGACTACGTGGAATTTGCTTCCAACTGGAAATTTATACTTTCCTACAGTGAAAAATATACTTTTTATAGAAGGAGAACTCTGCACAAATGTTTACACACGATATCATTGCTTCATTTAATGAGTTAGAAACTTCTTTATACAATTATATTTGCCAAAATAGTGAGAAAGTTGCTTATATGCGAATCCGTGAATTGGCAGATGAAACCCACGTATCAACAGCTACTATTTTACGCTTTTGCAGAAAATTAAATTGTGAGGGTTTTTCAGAATTTAAAGTAATGCTTAAAATGCATTTAGGGGAAAATAAAAAGACTATTTTAAAAAGTTCCGAGCATTCCGTAGCCGAATTTTTTGAGAGGACGTTAAAAGGCGATATCGAGGAAAAAATTAGGCAGGCTGCAAGTCTAGTTAACCAAGCAGAAAGTGTAATTTTTATTGGAATCGGGAGCTCAGGCATTCTTGCCGAATATGGGGCAAGATACTTCTCAAGCTTAGGTACATTTTCAATGTATATTAAAGATCCCCTCTTTCCGATTCACTCCCAGCTTCGTCATAATAGCGTAACAATTGCTTTATCCGTCTCGGGAGAAAATAATTTTACAGTCACTCATCTTCATCAGCTTAAACAAGAAGGAAGCAAAATTATTAGTATTACAAACAATAAACACTCGACCATTGCAAAAATCTCTGATATAAACATTCCATATTATGTGACTGAAGAGTGGTTTGAAAATGCTAATATTACTACACAAGTACCCGTTTTGTATATTCTAGAATCAATGGCTCGTGAAATATATAAACGTAAGAAATAGGAGAATGGAAAAAAGGTTATTGCTTTCTAATGGCGTTAACCTGTTTTCTTTATTTCCCATTACTGCCATTCATTTCTCCTTGTGTACAAAAACTCATCAATTTCTGTACACAAGGAGAAGAAGATCTATTTATCAAAATAGTTGATTCCTCGTTATAATGTTTGGAAGGAAACTAACCCATACTGCTTTGCCTTCATCAACGCTTCCGTTCTAGAACGGGCCCCGAGCTGTCCAAACAGCTTTGTTAACGCATATTCTACTGCCCGTTGGCTCATGTATAAAGCTTCGGAAATTTCGCGGTTTGTCAATCCTTCTGCAATCAGCTTTAAAAGATTCTGTTCCTTCTCAGTTAGCTGAATCGATTCTTTCTCTCCTGCTCCCTTCATATGAGAGCCTTCTACTTTTTTTGTTAGCTGCCGCAATATGCTGACCGGAAGTATCGACAATCCTCTTGCAGCCGCTGTAATACTCATCATAATATCTTCAGTGGAAGACGCCTTGCTGATAAAACCATATACTCCCGCTTCGATTAAAAGATTCATATGAGAT
The DNA here is from genome assembly GCF_004138295.1 of Ectobacillus funiculus. Classification (GTDB taxonomy): domain Bacteria; phylum Bacillota; class Bacilli; order Bacillales; family Bacillaceae_G; genus Ectobacillus; species Ectobacillus funiculus. Next base: position 138,684 of record NZ_SCFM01000012.1, read on the forward strand.
GCCAAATCAAAGCCTGTCCAAACGACAATTTTGCTCTCTGGCTTTTCATGCAAAATGCTTTGCGCAAGCTCCATTCCATTTAGTTCCGGCATATGTAAATCAAGTAAAATTACATCGAAATCTGCTGCTTTCACCAGCTTCATCGTCTCTAAGGCAGAAGAAAGCACCGTTACTATCATGTCCGCTTTATGCTCTAGCACCGCTTTCATCCCCTGGCTTACCGCAACGTGGTCATCAACAATCAAAACTCGGATTGCCATAATTGTTTTCCTCCGTGTTCTCTTTTTTTGGCAACGGAAGTTCTATTCGAATGAGCATTCCCTCATTTGGCGCAGATGAAATAGAAAGCTCCCCGTTCATTGCTTGGGTTCGCTCCTTTATTCCCACCAAGCCAAAATGCTGCTTTGGTTTGGTATTTGCAAGACAACTCATCTCCATGCCCACGCCATCATCCTCATAAACAAGCAATAATCGGTTTTCCTTCTTGTACAGGGAAATAAAGATGCAATTTGCCTCAGCATGCTTTCTTGCATTGTGAAGCAATTCCTGCATAATTCGATATAAATGTACGGTGTACCATTCACCAAGTCGTTCGGCTGTATCTAGATTGGAAGCAAACTCAATCAAAACTTGCTCTTTCATCCTATGATTTTCTATTAATGTCTGCAGTCCATCAACAATCCCCATTTGCAACAAAAATGGCGGCCGTAGCCGATAGCATTCCTCACGAATATACTGAATTTGTTGAATTAGCTGGTCTCTTGCAGCATCTATAGCCATTCCTTGCCCAAGCTCCTGATAGATGAGGATCAGCTCCTGCAGCAGCGTATCATGAATATCTCGCGACAGACTTTCCTTCTCTTGTTCAGAAACCATAAATAACAGCTTTGACAACAGCAGGGAGGAAGCCCCCTGTTCATCACGTGTACGTTCAAACTCCCGTAATATCTCCTGCACATGAACAAAGCTTTGTAATAAAACATTCGTATGCAGTGCAATAGTATGTAGCCAGACAAGGTCATCGTGATTAAAACGAACCCGATCTTTTTTATAGCTGATGAACATACAAGTATATATCTCTGGAGTTTCACCTACCAATAGAAAATACCCGCTTTTTCCACGCATCACCGTCCCTATGACCATTTCTTCACGAATTAGGGTTTCCCGCAAAGAAACTAAATCGATTTCACAATCGTCCTCTGATAGACAAAAACGTTGCCCAGTCTTTAAAAATTCCAGCTTAAAAACCCGCTTCACAAACAATACCTTTTTCATCTCGTTTATTAAGTTATCTATTATGCTATTCGCGCTTGTACTGCTCATCCCGGCTTTAGAAAATCGTAATAAGCTAGCTTCATATCTTGCTTTATTAAACACTAGCCTGCTTTCAATCCCTACATCAGCCTCCTCCTTTATAAATAAAAGAGACGCCATAATCGCCCAGCATAAAAGATAGATTCTCAAGTAAGACAGCCATTCAAAAGAGGCTGGATGCAGAACATAAAACCCTAATATAAGTGCTAAAGCGGGAAAACATGAGAGAAGCGCATAATAGAACATTCTTTTTAGCATATAATCTATATCATGCAGTTCCTTGTTCATGACAATATATAAGGCTGCAAACGGCAAAAACGCTAAAAAGCAGGCTGTATATTCAGCAGAAACAATTACAATTCCTGTCAAAACTTTAGGAAGTGCATAAAATAAACAAAATGGAAGAAACGCAAAAAGGATTGTATAAAAAACCAGTTTTAACTTAGCAGGATTGAGCACATGTTTATAGCCTCGGCAATTCTTGTAAATAAGAGCGGCCACGGCTGCACTCATAAGTAAAAATAGGAATAGGTATATTTCCTCTGAAATATGAAAGGAACAAACAAGGATATAGCTAATGGTTGAAAGCAACACAGCACATATATATAAGGTATAGAGAACTATTCTAGAAAATAGCGTAATAGAATGCTCACGGTATATCTGATACATAAAATGACTCACTACAACAGGGCACATTATTAGAGATAGACCCATTACATACACACCGATTCGATCAAACCGAGCGGAAACCTCGCTGCTGACATAACACATGCTTACAATTAAAAGAAAGACAGAAAGAAGGAGAACACTTTCTGTCTCTTTAAATCTTCGATAGACATACAAAACAATAGCTAAAGTAAGCACGAACAATACAAGCGGAAAAAAGGTATAAAACAAGTATGAAATAGGGGCTCGTTCATAATTGATAAAAAAGGAGCTGTATATTCCTTTTCTTTCTATAAGTAAAGCACGTATTTTCTCTACCCTGCCATGTGTGCGTATCGTATCTACACGATCGTCCGAAATCACAATATGATCCCCTGCTCGAATGCCGTGTATGTAAGCCCAGCCGTTCGGATACACATCTGTCACGGTATAATGGTGTTCCTTTATTTGCTGCGCCTTCATTCCCATTAAAGGATAGGTGCTAATAACATACGTAAAATAAGTGGCAATACATGCAATCAAAGCGATGAAGATCATATACAACGTTGGCTTCTTCATAGATTCTAAAAAAGGATTAAGCCCAATAATATAGTTTCTCTTGGTTTCCTTCAAAGGATTTCAAAATAGCTCTTTGTTCTTCTACCGATACACCTAGCAAGTTAGACTGACCATTTTTCACACTTTCCAAAGCTTCTAGATTTTCCGTTAAATATAAAACCATTTCTTGCATAATTTGCACACTCCCCATTTATAATTTTTGCAAAAAGATCTCTTTTAAAGCCTGTTTGCTTTTCCTATTAACCTGCAAACTATCAATTGCAGCGATAGCTTGATTCTGATGGAGCTCTCTTACAGCGTTGGCATATACAAGTGCTCCCGAGGATTTCACAATATGTACAAGTTCCTCTTCCCTCTCTGCCAATTCCTCAAAGGAAATAGTCCCTGCAAAATAATCACGAACAAGCTGGCCTTTTTCTACCTTTGGATGCAGTAAATATAAAATAGGCAATGTTCGTTTTTTCTTTCTCCAATCACTTTTCCCTGTTATATTAACGGCATCTCTCATATCATTGGCGATTTGTGCCGCTACTCCCATATCGCTCGCATATGAAGCAATGCAAGCGGGCACATTATCCGTTGCAAGCAAGCTGCCAAGTAAGCTGGCTAACGTAAGCAGGGAACCGGACTTCTTACGGCACATGATGATATATTGTTCTTCATTGCTAATTGCATTTTCGATATCTAAGTATTGTCCTTCTATAGAGATGTTAAGGCATTGATGCATGCAGCGTGCAGCTGCATTCTGATTTTGGAAGGATGAGGCTATAATGTGATTCATAGAGGAATTCAAGAATAATAAAGCGATATTCAAGGCTTGTGCCTTCTCGATTTTCATCCAAGGAGCTGCTTCGGCAAGATCTTCATCCTGCCAATCATCTATAATATCAAGCGATAAAATAAGCTGTTCTACCGCATCAGCAATTTGCTGGATATCGGGAGATGTTCCTCCAAAGACCTTGTAATGCTGCAAGGTTATTAACCGAAATGGCGAGCCTTGCTTCTTCTTATAAGCAAAACAATCTGCATACAGCTGCTGGAGCTGCTTTTCTTGAATAAGATGCTCTGTAGTAATCATGTTTTTCTACATTCCCCCTTTCTAAAACATTATCCAAAACAAAATTACCATTTATAAGGGTTTTTTATAAATTTTTGATAAATTTTTTATAAATTTATCACTAAAGCAGTTATTTTTCCTAGTGCTTCTTGAGCTGCCATTATTTCTATTGTACTGTTTGAATGAGCACCTACGCTCTCCAGCAACTCCAGCGCATCGTAGGTCAGGCAAGAAGGATTAATCAATGAAATGGACCAAGCTGCCCAAAAACGACCGCTTTTATTTTCTGAAGCCAGCTCTTTCATTAGGTATGGTACACTCTTCCCTCCAATCCTTACTAATGCTAAAGCACTTGCCATTCTTGTTTGCTCCTTTGTATGAAGCAGTAATGGAGTAATTACAGGTATGGCATCTGAAAATTCCTCACCTAGCTGCTCCATCATCCTTACCGCCAGCATTTTTATAGCATCATGCTCGTCTTGCAAGGCATCTACGATAAATTGAATGACTTGTTCCTTTTGCAAGCTTTGAATCACCTTCCATGTCTCCGGAATGCTGGAACTTTCGAATTGTAGCATTTGAAGATCCACCGGAGCCTTGCTCATTCACAGATTCACCTCACTTCGTTTAGTTTGTTCATTGCATACTTGGGCAGGAATTAAAAGCTCTCCAAGGAAATCATGAGCAGCGGAAGAACTTTCACTTGGATTACCTTTATATTAACAGAACTACGCTTGCGGGTTTCCGCAAACCTCTCTTCGGAAAACCGCAATTTTTTTGTAGGTTTCCGAAATCAGACTGCCATAAAAGGCGGGCCTTAGGAGAGGGCAGAGGCGTAGCCCTACTTATGCTGTATCCCTAAAATTTCTCACTACGTCGAACTGTCTTCCAGTTAGAAATTTATCCTTTTTTACATTGGAACAAAGCATGTATTGTATGGTATCCTTCCTCCTAAATAATCATAATATTTTGAATACAACCGCTTTTCAGATGGTATATAATAGCAGTAATCATCATAGGAAGGTCATGTATGCTTTTTTTAATGAAAGGAGACGATGTATGGAACATGTAAAGGGAAAGGTCGTCATCATTTCTGGAGCTGGGAGCGGTTTAGGGAAGGAAACAGCACTCGCCTTCGCAAAAGCTGGGGCGAATCTTGTGATTTGCGGTCGTAATTATGCTAAGCTCGAACAGGTGGAGGACTTAATTACAAGTCAGTATAATGTTACAGTGCTGCCAATCCGCGCAGATGTATCATCTGAGTCTGATGTAAAAATGCTTGTGCAGGCTGCATTGGCTAAGTTTCAAAAAATTAATGTGTTAATTAATAACGCAGCCGTTTTCCAGCAATATCCTCTTATTGATAGTCCGCTAGATTCATGGGAGTACCAAATCCATAATAATGCTACGAGTGTGTTTTTAATGATGCGGGAATGCATTCCGATTATGCGAAATCAAAAATCCGGTCATATTATTAATATTACGTCCGGGTTGGTCCGCGAAGGTGCAGCGGGCTTTGGCGCATATGCTGCGAGTAAAGCGGCAATTGAAGCATTAACGTATTCTGTTCAGGATGAAGAGCATAAAAATGGGATTCATGTGCATGTCTTTAACCCAGGTGTAATGAAAACAAATTTAGCTAATATAGGTGATGATCCTGCCAATGTTGCACCGTACGTTGTTGCATTAGCGGAGGTCCATTCTACTGGTGAAAGGCGCGTTATTCAATTAGAAGATTTTCAACTAGCAAGAGATTAATGCATTTTCTTATAAAGAAAACTCGCCGACTGGCGAGCCCTGCTCTTGGGTGAAGACAGAGGCGGAGTTGCCCTTACACTGTATTCCTAAAATTCCCCACTACGTCGAATGAACTTCCAGCTGGGAATTTATACTTTCCTACAGTGTAAAGAAAACTCGCCGACTGGCGAGCCCTGTCCTTGGGCGAAGACAGAGGCGGAGTTGCACTTATACTTTCTTCCTAAAATTGCTCGCTACGTCGAATTCACTTCTAACTGGAAATTTATCTTTTCTTAAAGTATAAAACACAAGGACAATGCCTCTGCATTGTCCCTGCTCATTTATTACATATTACTTCCGAAGCTCCGCCCCGAATGTTTCCTCCACAGCCTGCAACACACGGCTATGTGCTTCTGTTACTTCTTCGTCCGTTAGCGTACGCTCTGGATTGTAGTAACGAAGTGAGAATGCTAACGATTTTTTGCCTGCTTCCATTTTTTCACCTTGATATAGGTCAAATAAAGCAACTTCTTTTAACAATTCGCCGCCAGCTTCCACAATCGTGCGATGTACATCCCCAGCAAGAACGTCTGCTTTAACAACAAGCGCCATGTCACGTGTCATAGATGGGAAACGAGGAATGCTTTCATAGCTCACCTCGGCAACATCCGCACCAAACAATGCGGCAAGAGACAATTCAAAAACATATGTTTCCTTCACGTCTAATTGCTTTTGCATTTCTGGATGCACTTGACCGATATAGCCAATTTCCTCGCCATCTAACAAGATGCTTGCTGTACGTCCTGGGTGCAGATCAGCACGTTTAGCCGCAGCATATGAAATCTTTTCTGTTACACCAAGCACATCAAATAAGCCTTCGAGCACACCTTTCACAACATAAAAATCAACTGCTTTTTTCTCGCCCTGCCACGGGTGATTCAGCACAAGTCCAGTCATGACACCGGCAAGATGCTGCTCTTCTTTTGGCTGCTCGTCTTGTCCCGCCGGCAAGAAAACAGAGCCGATTTCATACAGTGCCACGTTTTCAATTTTACGTGCATTGTTATAAGAAGCTGCCTCTAACAAATGCGGCACCAAACTTAAACGAAGCTGGCTGCGCTCTTCGCTCATCGGAAGCGCAAGACGAATCGGCTCAAGAGCTGTTTCCTTTAATGCATATTGCTTCGCCTTTTCCGCGCTTGTTAAGGAATACGTAATTGCTTCGTATAATCCTGCTCCCTCTAAATAACGGCGTGTTTTACGACGCTTTGCCTGCTTTTCGGATAGCTTGCCGCGTGTTGTTTCCGCCACTGGAAGCGTAGCTGGAATATGGTCATAACCATATAAACGGCCTACTTCTTCTACTAGGTCCTCTTCGATTGTAATATCAGGTCTTCTTGTTGGCACTTCTACTTGGAATGTTCCGTTCTCTTGTGAAAATGGGAATTTTAAGTTTGTGAAAATCGCTGCTACCTCTTCAGCTGTAATGGCAGTTCCTAGCACACTGTTAATTTTCTCAACAGAGACAGAAACCGTATTTTGCTCGAGCTTCAGGTTATTCACCTCGACAGCACCTTCTAACACTTCGCCGCCTGCGTATTGTGCCATTAACGCTGCCGCACGCTGCGCTGCTTCGAATGTACGCTGCGGGTCAATGCCCTTTTCATAGCGTGCGCTTGCTTCACTGCGAAGACCTAAGTCTTTGGACGCTTTACGAATTGCAGAGCCTGTGAAGTAAGCAGATTCAATTAACACGTTAACTGTGTTTTCATCTACCTCTGAATTTGCACCGCCCATTACACCAGCAATCGCAACACCTTTTGATCCGTTTGTGATTAACAAATGATCATTTTTCAATGTACGCTCTGTGCCATCAAGTGTTTCCACCTTCTCGCCTTCCTCTGCAAGACGAACAACGATTTCCTTGGAGCCAAGCTTATCATAATCGAATGCATGAAGCGGCTGACCGTATTCCATCAGAATATAGTTCGTAATATCTACTACATTGTTAAGAGGACGAACACCAGCTGCCATGAGGCGTGTTTGCATCCAAATAGGAGATGGGCCAATTTTTACGTTTTTCACCACTTTTGCAATATACAGCGGGTTTTGCTCCGGTGCATCTACACGAATGGAAATATAGTCAGATGCTTTTTCATTTGTTTCTTGCAGTTCAATACTTGGCATTTTCACTTCCTTGCCAAGAATCGCTGCTACCTCATATGCTACACCAAGCATGTTCAAGCAGTCAGCACGGTTTGGCGTTAAGCCAAGCTCTAGCACTTGGTCATCCAAGTTCAGTTGCTCAATCGCATCCGCTCCAACCTCTGCGTCCGCAGGAAATACGAAAATACCCTCTGAATATTCCTTCGGGACAAGCTTTCCTTCAATGCCAAGCTCTTGCAGGGAACAAATCATCCCGTGTGATGCTTCACCGCGAAGCTTCGCCTTTTTGATTTTAAGACCGCCCGGTAAACGCGCACCAACCTTTGCGACTGCTACCTTTTGTCCTTGTGCTACATTTTTCGCGCCGCAAATAATTTGCACTGGCTCGTCTTCCCCAACATCTACAAGGCATTTGCTTAATTTATCTGCTTCCGGATGCTTTTCGCGCTCCATCACATAGCCGACAACGACATTTGTTGCCCCTTGATTTAAAAGCTCTACGCCTTCTACTTCAATGCCGGCCTTTGTAATTTTATCAGCTAATTGCTCAGCCGTTAGACCATCAATATCTACATATTGCTGTAACCATTTATAAGATACGAACATGTTTATGCCCTCCCCTTTTACGCTCGTTTAAATTGCTGTAAGAATCGTACATCGTTTGTATAGAAATGGCGGATGTCATCTACGCCATATTTCAACATTGCAATACGCTCAGGTCCCATACCGAAAGCAAAGCCCTGATATTCCTTCGGGTCGTAGCCAGCCATGCGAAGCACATTTGGATGAACCATACCCGCACCCAAAATTTCAATCCAGCCTGTTCCTTTACAAGTTCCGCAGCCCTTACCACCGCACATCATACAGGAAATATCCATCTCAACAGATGGCTCTGTGAACGGGAAGAAGCTTGGGCGCAGACGGATTTCGCGCTCTTCACCAAATAATTTCTTCGCAAATGCTTGCAGCGTGCCTTTTAAATCGCTCATGCGAATATTTTTATCGATTACAAGACCCTCAATTTGCATGAACTGATGGGAGTGTGTCGCATCGTCATCATCACGTCGGTATACTTTACCTGGGCAAATGATTTTGATTGGACCTTTTTCTTCATTTTTCTCCATTGTTCTTGCCTGCACCGGAGATGTATGCGTACGAAGAAGAATTTCATCTGTAATATAGAAAGAATCCTGCATATCACGAGCTGGGTGGCCCTTTGGCAAGTTCAATGCTTCAAAGTTGTAGTAATCGCGCTCCACTTCTGGGCCTTCTGCAATTTCGTAGCCCATACCAATAAATAAGTCTTCAATTTCTTCGATAACAGCTGTAAGCGGATGGTGAGAGCCAACACTCACAGGACGACCTGGCAATGTTACATCAATTGTTTCAGATTCTAATTGCTTCGCGATTGCCGCCTGCTCAAGCTGCGCCACTTTTTCATCTAGACGAGTTTGGATCGCTTCGCGCACATCATTCACAAGTGCTCCCATACGAGGACGCTCCTCTGCGGACAATTTGCCCATACCGCGCAAAACCTCCGTAATCGGTCCTTTCTTTCCTAAATACGCCACGCGCACATCATTTAACTCTTTCAGTTCAGATGCCGCTTCAATTTTCTCAAGCGCTTCTTGCTGCAGCTCTTTCAAACGTGCTTCCATGAAAAAAACCTCCTATATATATTAATGAAGTGAAAATTTTACAAATAAAAAAAGCCTCATCCCTATGAAGGGACGAGACTTAGTCTCGCGGTACCACCCTAATTGGCAGAAATATATCTGCCCGCTTCATTTCGGTAACGGCATTATGCCGGAACGCCTTTACATGATATCCATGGTCCCAGCGCCAACTCCAGAGGTGAATTCACAAATCCCTACCATAAAAATGCTTCCAGTCTTAGGCATTTTCTCCCTGTATGGCGCTCTATTTGCTACTCTTCTCTATCATCATTTTTTGTGATATGTATTTTTAGCTTTATAACAATTTATTCAAGACTTAATTATAAGTGTCTTTTTTCTAATTATCAACCTTGCTTTGTAAATAATAGGCCAAAATGCCTGTCGCAACAGATACATTTAACGACTCTGCCTGCCCATAAATGGGAATGTACAAATTCTGATCGCACTTCTCTAACAATTCCGGACGTACACCGCTTCCCTCATTCCCGACGATGAGCGCGAATCTTCCAGGAGCTTTGACCTCCGTATAAGGCACCGCATGCTGCAAAGCTGTTCCATAGATTGGAATGCTAAGCTGCTGCAGCTTATCCATCCATTCTCCCAGACTTCCTTTTATAATCGGTAAATGAAACACAGATCCCTGTGTTGAGCGAAGCACCTTGCTGTTATATACATCAACGCAGCCTTCTCCGAGAATCACGGCAGTAATGCCCGCCGCGTCAGCTGTACGAATGATCGTCCCTAAATTTCCAGGATCTTGAATCCCATCAAGCAGTAGAAACTTCCCATTTTCAAGCTGAACGTTACTTTCTATTTTCTCACATACCGCAAATACGCCCTGCGGCGTCTCTGTTTCGCTGATCGCCTTACTAATAGCCTCTGTTACAACAAATACATCTGTGTTGTCCACGCTCCAATTTGCCGGCAAATCTGCCTGCTCACTTAGAATAATCTGCTGCACGACATTGGCTTTCAGCGCTTCTTCCACAAGGTGAAAACCTTCTACAATAAACGTCCCTGTTTTATCACGCTCTTTTTTTGTTTGCAGCTTCTTCCACTGCTTAATGCGCGGATTTTGTAATGAATCAATTCTATTCATGGATGATATCCCTCACTTCCCTATACATTATAAACCATTTTGCATATTTCTAATAAAACAACAAACAATAATTACAGTGGTTTTTATATTACATAAAAGAGGTGTGCTGAATGAATTTTAATCTACGCGGTGCAGTACTTGCAAACATTTCCGGGAACTCTCAAGCGCAGTTGGAAGACACGATTGTTGATGCTATTCAAAGCGGTGAAGAAAAAATGCTGCCTGGTCTTGGTGTGTTATTTGAGGTCATTTGGAATCATGCAAGCGAGCAAGAGAAGCATCAAATGCTATCTACATTAGAGACTGGTGTAAAGAACGATAATCAGTAAAAGAGGTTATATGAAAAAACGGGTGATGTAGAGATAACTTTACACCACCCGTTTTTTCCATATAACCATACCCGAAACTCCGCAAGAAGAAGAGTAGCTTTAAAACGCTTGCCTTATGATAAACTGATAACAAACGGCCAACAGTTAATTTCTTTAAAACTGCTTTTTAGCTAAAAACTCACTCGTCCAACGCAATAACTTCAGGTCTTGGTGACGGTTAGCAATGAACGATAACCCTATCGGGAGCCCGTTCACTTTTGTTAATGGAAGCGTGATCTGCGGTAACCCAGCTAAACCTGTGATACAAGACAGCTGCATTGTTTTCGCTCGATATTGCTCCGCTTTTTCTCCTTGCAACTTGAGCAATGGCGCTGCTCCAGGAGCAGTTGGAATGACTAATAACCCTGCTTCTCCTAAAAGATTTGACATCGATCGGCGAATCTTTTCTCTTAATTCATATTGAGGAAGACTCTCACTCTTTTTCAATGTACTTGTCCACTGAAATCTTTCAGCAATCCCAGGTCCAAAGTTCGGATTTTCCCTGCGGATCCATTCGCCGTGTTCACTCCAAATCTCTAGTCCTTGAAGAATACGAAACGTATTCGACCACTCTGCTAGCCCCTCTTCAGAAATTTTTATCCACTCACTATGATTCATTATTTCTTTTAATGGGGGCTGAAAAGCTAACAGTGCCTCTTTGTCGTTTGTATTCAACGCTCCCCATGCCTCTTCCGCCCAAAAGATGTTATGAAATTGCCCTTCCGCACTTTGACCATCTATCAGGATATAGGCGATCTCAAGTAGTAATTCAGGATTCTTGGCCATCCAGCCAACTGTATCAAAGCTTTTGGCTAATGGAATCACCCCGTCAACCAAAACAGCACCGTGTGTAGGTCGGAAACCATAGATCCCACAGTAGGAGGAGGGAATCCGAACAGATCCTCCGGTATCAGTCCCTAACGCGAAGTCTACTAATCCGGCAGCTACCGCAACTGCTGATCCACTGGAGGATCCCCCTGGAATTCGATCAACAGCCTTTGGATTTACGGGTGTACCGTAATGAAAATTTTCACCGTTCAAACTATACATCAATTCATCTGTTTGTACGGTGCCCTTTAATTTCGCCCCATGTTTCAGAAGGCGCTCAATAGCGGGTGCATGTTGAGCTGCGGGCATATGTGTACGGAGCCAATCCGGATTTCCGGCTCCATTCGTATAGCCTTGAATCGCAAACACATCCTTCACTGCAAACGTTAAACCATTTAACCGCCCTGCCCCTGTTGCTTCAATATTTATATCTTCATCTACAAATGCATTCCACTGATCATTCATCGTGGATCCCTCCAATCTAATGCCATTTTTTAGTCATTTCAAATGAGACCTTTTCTACAATGAATTGTCACATCGATTTACATAGTGAGTAATCTACAATGATTGTAAAATAACCACTAGGTAAAAACACTCATAAAAATGTAAAACATTTAGTTGTTTTATTGTTTATATTAACTAAATCAACAAAGAAGAAAAACATGAAGTGAATTATTAGACTTTCCTGTTTTCTAAGGAACCACCTTAATGGAGGGAAAACAAAGGATTGAACGTAAGGTGAATACAGTAAACATGATGGATGCACTGGAACAGCGGTGCCTGTAATATCCCCATTCAGCAACAAACGGTATGTTACATTAAATAACACCAATTCAAACTTCTAATAATATTATTATACATAATAACCAACTGTTTTTTTGAGTTTTAGTTAAAACATCCAATGCAAAAACCGATCGGCTAGGTTAATATATACATATTACATAACGTGTTACTTTTTATAACATCAAGTATCTTGGAAATCTCATTAAGAATTATGCAAACATGAAAGGAGAAAATGTATGAAGCAGAAAAAAGTAAAGCCCCCCTTTTACAAAGGACTGTTTTTTCAGATTATACTATCAATTCTTGCAGGTATCTTAGTCGGTTATTTATTCCCCAAACTTGGATTAGCATTAAAACCGCTTGGCGATGGCTTTGTTAAATTAATTAAAATGATTATTGCACCTCTTGTTTTCGGTGTTGTTGTTGTGGGGATTGCAAAGGTTGGCAACATTAAAACCGTTGGTAGAATAGGCGGGAAAACACTCCTTTATTTCGAAATCATTACTACACTTGCATTAATTATCGGTATGGTTGTAGCGAATGTAACCAACCCCGGCAAGGGCATGAATATCGACCCTTCTACTCTCACAACAACAGAAATAGAAGCAAAAACCCAAGGTGCAGAACTCCCGAGTGAAGCCGAGTTTTTACTTAATATTATTCCAGATAGTGCCGTTGGAGCATTTATAAATAACTCTATGCTGCAGGTTCTGCTAATTTCTTGCTTGTTCGGCTTTGCGCTTGTACATGTAGGTGGCCATACATCGGAGACTATCCTCGACCTTTTAGAGAAGGTTAATAAGGTCTTGTTTAAAATCATGGATTATATTATGAAACTAACGGCAATTGCTACATTCGGCGCAATGGCGTTCGCTGTTAGTCAGTATGGAATGGACACACTTGTATCGTTTGGTAAACTTTTTATAGCTATGACTATTGCATGCCTGGCATTTCTTCTTGTATTGGCTATCATCACGCGGGTCTTCCTCGGTCTTAGTCTCTGGAAATTAGTTCTCTATATCCGGGAAGAGATTATGCTTGCGTTTGCAACAGGATCATCGGAAGCAGTCATGCCCCAGCTGATGGACAAGTTCGAGCATGCTGGTTGTAGCCGCGCTGTTGTCGGTCTAGTGGTTCCAACTGGATATTCATTCAACCTGGATGGGGCTTCTCTTTATTTATCACTTGCGTTGGTCTTTCTTGCACAAGCGACTGGTATTGATTTAAGCCTTGTTGACCAAATCATGATTTTAGGAGTTCTCTTATTAACCTCAAAAGGGATGGCAGGTATTCCAGGTTCAGCTTTTGTTGCACTGTCAGCAACCGCAGCAGCAACCGGCTCCATTCCTATAGCAGCAATTGCTCTCATGCTTGCTCCAGATCGTTTTATGGGCAATTACCGCACAACTGTGAACATTATCGGTTATGCTGTTGCCACGTTCATCATTGCACGATGGGAAAGATTACTGGATATTAACCGAGCGAAAGACACTCTTGATGGTCGCATTACCTACCTCCCTAACAACACAGAGGTGAATGCTTCTAATCTAACCGATTCAAATGTATCCTAAGGATCCTTGCGTTAAGCTACCCACTTCTAGCTGAAAATTTATACTTTCCTACAGTGCAAAAAAAAGCGAACCATCCTCAAAGAGTGGTTCGCCTTTTCTTTACTATACCTTCTTATTTCTTAGCTGTCTGCCGCTTACCAGAATGTAAGAAAAATGATAGTACAAGGGCAAGTCCCGATAAAACCGTTGCCACCCAGAACGCATCATTAATTCCATTAATGGTAGATAGCTTCATAACCTGACTATATAGCAGGGTTGTTTCAAGTGCGGATCCCGTCTGCGCTGGAACATGCGCAAGCGCAGCTACACCTTGTCCTGCCTGGGCAAAGCTTGTGCTTAGCACAGGGTTCGTTGCCGTCACCTGATTGGTATAATCAGCCGCATGGAAGGTGGTTTGCCGCGTCATAACTGTAACAAGAATAGCTGTTCCAATTGCACCAGCTACCGACCGCAGCGTATTTTGTGAAGCAGTACCGTGTGAAATTTTATTCATCGGCAGTGCGTTCATCCCAGCAGTCATAATAGGCATCATAATAAACGCCATCCCAAAGGAGCGCAGAATATAGATACTCATAATATGCCCGTATGACGTATCGAGCGAAAGATGTGTATATTCATATGTTCCATACGTCATCAGAATCATACCGAAAATCGCTAACGGTCTTATGCCGTATTTATCAAATAGCTTTCCAGCGAACGGTCCCATAAGTCCCATAATTAATGATCCCGGAAGGAGCAATAATCCGGACTCAATCGGAGTGAAGCCCCGAATGTTTTGCAGATAAACCGGAAGCAACAGCATTCCGCCAAACAAAGCCATTGTAATAATCATATTAATAAACAACGTGAAGGAAAAAGCTGGAATTGAAAAAATTGTTAAATCCAATAACTTTGTCTCGGCCTTCAATTCCCAACGTACAAAGAAGACGAGTCCAATCACCCCGATTATAAACATGATAATAACCTCTGCGCTATCCCAACCCTTATTCCCAGCTTCACTAAAGCCATACAATAATGTACCGAGACCAATGGTTGAGGAAATCGCGCCAACCAAGTCAAACTTTGGTTTTGATAACGGCTGTACCAACGTAAACAACCGAAGAGCAAGTAAAAAGATGACAAGTCCAATCACAAACATACCGTAAAACATAAGATTCCACGTATAGTTTTCGACGAGCCAGCCCGCAATTGTCGGCCCAATCGCCGGAGCTAAAATCATCGCAACACCGAGCAAGCCCATTGCCGCCCCGCGCTTTGCTGGCGGGAAGAGTGTCATGAAGATATTCATCCCAACTGGCATTAAAATACCAGCACCGACAGCCTGAATAACACGCCCTGCCATCATAATAGGAAAGTTCACTGCTATCGCACAAACAATAGAGCCAACCGTAAAGAATATCATCGCAGCTAAAAAGAGCTTTCGATACGTAAAGGTTTGAATTAAATACGCGCTAATCGGAACTAAAATCCCGTTTACAAGCATAAATCCTGTTGACAACCACTGACCGGTTGACGTGGAAATATTAAATTCATTCATTAATGCAGGTAAGGCAACATTAATAACTGTTTGATTTAAAATAGAGATAAACATTCCCAGCACAAGAACGGTTAAAACAGCAGCAATACTAAAAGCTGGTTTTTCCGATTGCGGCTGCTCCGATTGTGGCTGCTGCGCCGCTTGCTCCGGTGTGGGAACTGGAATTTCTTCTTCGACCGCTGTTGCTGCGGCCTGCAAAACTTCCTCTGAAGAGGCACGCCCTTCTTCCTGAGAAGGTTCTGTTGCCTCTGCCCGATACACTGTTTCTTCATCATGTTCGTGTTTTACCGTACCACTGTATTCTTGAACCGCTGACTCCGCATTCTTTCTGCGACGGAGCACTAGGTTCACAGCGGCAAATATAATAACGCAAAACACAGCGTATACAGCAATAATTGTTGAGGACATACAATCTCCTCCTTACTTGTGAATGCGGACTGACACGTTCATCCCAGGCACAATGTTCACAGATTTCGTATGATCTAAAGTAATTTTCACTGGTACGACCTGCGTTACCTTTGTATAATTGGCTGTCGTGTTTCCAGATGGAAGCAAGGAGAATGTATTAGCTGTCGTTAAACCAACTTGGTCCACCACTCCTGTTAAGGTTGTATTTGGATATGCGTCAACATACACATCTACATCCTGTCCTTCTTTCACATCATCAATGTCAGTCTCTTTAATATTTGCTGTTACCCATAAATTGTTCATGTCGTATGCATATGCCAATGGAGAACCTGCAGCGATAAACGTATTTTCTGTTGCGTTAGATTGAACTACTGTGGAACCGACAGGAACTGTAATATCAAGCTGTTGCACACCTGCAGCACTGCTTGCTTGAACAGTACCCACCTTTTCACCGGCACTGTATGCTCTTCCTGTTGTCGCTGTCCATTCAGTAAGCTGTCCAGCTGCAGGAGAAGCAATTGAAATTGCCTTTCCATCAACTTTGGCATTGTCCGTTGTTAAATAATTTTGTGCTTGATTGTAATAATAATAGCCAAGAAAACCTCCTCCTATCAATACAAGCAAAGTGATAATATTGACTGCTACGAGTCGGCGAAACTGATTCATTTATTTTCTTCCCTTCCTTTTTATCGTCTCTTAACTATAATGTGAAAAACAGCCGACCTGGATTCCTATTTTTTATTAAACAAAACAAATTGTTAACAATGTTAATTAAATGGCAAAAGCATACGAATCCACTATGCCAGTCTCATTTTTCCTTTCAGTAAGAGCATACTTTCATATTATAAAGAGTTTTTTCGAAGATAGAAACTAATTTGTTTTAAAAAATCTCACATAAAGTAAAGAAATTTTCGCCGTTTGGAAAATATCCCCTTTAGATGAAGACAGAGGCGCAGCTCTACTGATACTGTATTCCTAAAATTTCCCGCTCCGTCGAATTCGCTTCTAGCTGAAAATTTATACATTCCTATAGTACAAAAAAGCGAAAGGTTATCCCCCTTCGCCTTTTTCCCTCTTAGTCAAAGGTAATACGATGTACAGTCATCCCATCCAATCGTTTAATCACTTCTACAAGTAGCTTTACTGCATTTTCATAGTCATCTCGATGAAGCATTGCAGCATTGGAATGAATATAACGCGTAGCAATTGTAATGGACATAGCAGGTACACCATTAAGCGTCACATGAATAGCACCAGCATCCGTTCCACCGCCCGCCATTGAGTCGTATTGATATGGAATGTTTAATTCATCCGCTACCCCAACAACAAAATCGCGTAGACCCTTATGTGATACGATAGACGCATCATATAAAATAATTTGCGGGCCTTTTCCAAGCTTTCCTTGCGCTTCTTTTTCGGTTACGCCTGGCGTGTCTCCTGCAATGCCAACATCAACCGCAAATGCAATATCTGGATCGACAAGGTGTGCAGATGTTTTTGCACCGCGCAGACCAACCTCTTCCTGTACAGTCGCGACCCCATACACTGTATTCGGATGCGATTGATTCTTGAGCTGCTTTAACACATCGATCGCAATCGCACAGCCAATACGGTTATCCCATGCTTTTGCAAGAAGCATTTTTTCATTTTTCATCACTTGAAATTCAAAATACGGCACAACTTGATCACCTGGACGAACTCCCCACTCTGAAGCTTCATCCTTGCTGGAAGCACCGATATCAATAAACATATCTTTAATTTCCACCGGCTTTTTGCGTGCTTCAACCGGCAAAATATGAGGAGGCTTTGAACCGATAACACCTGTGATATTTCCGCTTCTTGTCACAACCGTTACACGCTGCGCTAACATCACCTGCCCCCACCAGCCGCCAACTGTTTGGAAGCGGAGAAAGCCCTTGTCATCGATTTGTGTTACCATGAAACCAACCTCGTCCAAATGTCCAGCCACCATAATTTTTGGACCACTCGCATCACCTGTTTTTTTGGCAATTAAGCTTCCAAGATTATCTGTCATGATTTCATCCGCATAGGGTGCTATGTATGTTTTCATTACCTCGCGTACTTCACGTTCATTTCCAGCAACGCCATTCGCATCTGTTAATTCCTTAAGCATCTTTAATGTAGGATCTAGATTTTGCATCATCATACCCTCCTTTTTGTCTATCTCTTCCATTATACAGGAGGGTATGATGATGTTCAAAGCATGCCCTTAGTAGCCTTGCGTTTGACGCTGATGATTGACCTCGTTCTTAGCCAGATAGGCCCTCTCAATATCCTCCTGCGAAAAATCAAGCGCTTGTCCAAGTCGCAGATAGCTTGTAAATAATTCAATATAGTTTGTAATAGACGGCTGATCGTGGAAGCGAATCACCCTTGCATATACATCTAAAAAGGTTTGCACAGTTGTCTTATTCGCGTGTGCACACTTATAAAATAAAAAGTTTTTATCCACACCTAAATCGATCCCAACCGATAAAATAAAATGAAACCCGTCTACATATTCCTCTAAAATAACCTCCCGCTCTGAGGACGGCCTTGTACTCCAATATTTAAAGCAGCGCGTTTCGTTAGCCAATTCTCCTATTTCCACAAGCAGTGCAAGTGTTTTTTCCTTTAATAGCTTCTTTGGCTCTAAATTATGTTCCTTCAGGATACGCTCATCTAATTCTTTTTGCAGCTTAAACAAATGTAATAAGTCCACGTTTGTATTCCCCCTAGCTTTCTCAAGCTTCATTATATCAGTGCGCTTTTATTGAGGAAAGACGATTTATTAACAGGTGCTATCTCATATTTTATGTACTAGATGAAAAACAAAAAGGCCAGAGGTAAGATTACCCGGCCTTCAATTAAAGATTCAATTAAAACTATAATAGCTTGCACCTATATTATTTCTTGAATATCCCAAATGGCTTGCCAACTGGAAGAACAACTCGTCCAAAATGTGTGTTCAACACTGCGGCAGCCGAAGCATAAAACGAAAATAGCGCAATGAATAACTCCGCAAATGCCGCAATTTCATGAGTAAATTCAGGAGCAACACCTAACGTACTTAATGACAAACCGATAAATAAGAAATCAATAAGAACAAAAATGATAAATAGTACTTTATGTGTTTCCATTGCTCCAATTGTCATAAAAATGCTAAAAATTAAATAACCAATAAATGCAATGCCCAGTTGCTTTGGGTCAGCAGCTTTCGCCAATGCCTCTCCAAACACTCCTAGATTAATCAGCCACGATGTACCAACACCGAACCAAAACAAAGCAAATGCGCCAAAAGCTGTTGTTCCGAACGTGTTATTGTGCTTTGCATCGTGAATACATGCAAACAATTGAGCAAAGCCACCTAAGAAAATGGCCCATGGCAGAACAAGAGAAACTCCTTCGGTCCAACCGAGCTTTTGTGAAGACGCGACAAGCGTCACCATCGCAAGACCGAATAACCCAAGTGCAGATGGATCTGCCGTTGTAATTTTAACTTGCTGTACTTGACTGTTCATGTGATCCTCCCTTATTTTTTAAAACATACTTGAAAACGATACAAAATTCGACAAGATCTGTCAAGAGCATCAGCAGTATAGCTCTATACGTGTTTTTAGATACAAGACTGCAAATAACACGAAGAAAGACAATTTCCAACACAAGGATACGCTTACATGAATATTTTATCTTTTAATAATTTTATCTACCCTGTAAAGAAAACTCACTGATTGGCGAACCATTCGATAAAGACAAAGGCGTAGTTACACTTATACTGTATTCTTAAAATTTCCAACTACGTCGAATTGGCTTCCAGCTAGAAATTTATACTTTCTTAAAGTGTAAAAAGTAAAAATCCCTTCAGGACGTGTCCTAAAGGGATTCAATAAATTACTTATTTAAGCTGCTTTTCGCAGCTTCCGCTAATTGTGCAAAGCCTTGTGCATCAGTTACAGCAAGGTCAGCAAGCATTTTGCGGTTTACTTCGATGCCAGCTAATTTTAAGCCGTGCATGAATTTGCTGTAGGAAAGACCGTTGATACGAGCAGCCGCATTGATACGAGTAACCCAAAGTTTGCGGAAGTCACGTTTCTTTTGGCGACGGTCGCGGAATGCATACATTAAAGATTTCATAACCTGTTGGTTAGCAACTTTAAATAATGTATGTTTAGAACCGTAGAAACCTTTAGCTAATTTTAAAACTTTTTTACGACGTTTACGAGTAACTGTACCGCCTTTTACTCTTGGCATATTTCTTACCTCCTAAGATATCTATGTTAACCGAAGTCTGATTAAATGTTGTCAAGCATTTGGCGAATACGTTTGAAATCGCCTGCGCTTACTACTCCAGCTTTACGAAGCTTGCGTTTTGCTTTTGTAGATTTGTTAGCGAATAAGTGGCTTGTGTAAGCATGGGAACGCTTAAGCTTACCAGTTCCAGTCTTTTTGAAACGCTTTGCAGCGCCACGGTGAGTTTTTTGTTTAGGCATGTGGGTTTCCTCCTCTATTACTTGCTATCGTTTTTAGGTGCTAAAACTAAGAACATGCTGCGACCGTCCATACGCGGAGCGGATTCCACTGTACTTACCTCTGCACAAGCTTCAGAGAAACGATCTAATACGCGTTGACCGATTTCTTTATGAGTAATCGCGCGTCCTTTAAAGCGAATAGATGCTTTAACCTTATCGCCTTTCTCTAAAAACTTAATGGCATTGCGAAGCTTCGTGTTGAAGTCATGCTCATCAATTGTCGGGCTTAAACGAATTTCTTTAATACTAATAATTTTTTGGTTTTTACGCTGATCTTTCTCTTTCTTTTGCTGCTCAAAGCGGAATTTTCCGTAGTCCATAATGCGGCACACAGGTGGTTTCGCAGTTGGAGCAACCATAACAAGATCGAGATTCACATTGGCAGCGATTTCCATCGCTTCTTGACGGGATTTAATTCCAAGCTGATCGCCAGTCGGTCCAACTAAACGTACCTCACGAGCACGAATTTGCTCATTGATCATCATGTCCTTGCTAATAGTAAGCCACCTCCAAGGTTTTATGAGAATACTTCTGCGGCAGAATGTTTGCGCCCAATAAAAAAGTGCGGGCATATACAATACACCCACACTGTAACTGTTTATATCCGTTACATACAACATATGTTGTAACCTGTTAACTGCCTTCTAGCGTCAATCAGGTGAGAAGCGGGTGCTCCTGCTTGTTCACAAATTAAGTATTCTTTTTCCTCAGAAACTATACCATATTTGGTAATCCTATGTCAAGAAGTCACATGTAAAAGTAACAACAAAAAGTATTGTAGCAGAGAAACGGAAATGATGCAATATTTTTTTAAAGGAGTATGTTTAGAACACAGTCCTTTTGACTAGACTATAGTGTTTCTTTTTACGATGCTAACAAATTAAGGCGGAATAGAGAAAACTCACTGACTGGCGAGGACAGCGGCGTAGTTGCCCTTATACTGTATTCCTAAAACTTCCGACTACGTCGAATTCACTTCTAGCTGGAAATTTATATTTTCCTACAGTGCAAAAAGGTGCCGTTCATGATGCGGCACCTTTTTACAAGAAGCAAGCCTTCTTATCGTTTTCCTTCTTTTCGAATCATATCTACAAACGCTGCAAGCGGCATTGTTTCTGACTTTTGCTCACCGTACTTACGCACATTAACACCAGTTTCCTGTACCTCGTTATCACCAACTACGAGCATGTACGGAATTTTTTGCATTTGTGCCTCGCGGATTTTGTAGCCGATTTTCTCGTCGCGTGTATCCAGCTCAACCCGGATCCCTGCAAGCTGAAGCTCCTCTTGTACCTTCTTCGCATAATCCAGATGTACTTGAGGAGAAACAGGAATCACCTGCACCTGTACCGGTGCAAGCCATGTTGGGAACGCACCTTTGTATTCCTCAATTAAGAACGCAACAAAACGTTCCATTGTAGAAACAACGCCGCGGTGGATGACAACAGGGCGGTGATGCTTGCCATCTTCACCGATATATGTTAAATCAAAGCGCTCTGGAAGCAAGAAATCAAGCTGTACAGTAGACAATGTTTCATCCTTGCCAAGCGCTGTGCGCACCTGCACATCCAGCTTTGGACCGTAGAATGCAGCTTCACCCTCTGCCTCATAGTAGTCGTAGCCCATTTCATCCATAGCTTCCTTCAGCATGCTTTGTGCTTTATTCCACATTTCGTCATCATTGAAATATTTCTCTGTATCTTCTGGGTCACGATACGATAGACGGAAGGAATAGTCTTCTAAACCAAAGTCCTTATACACCTCTAAAATCAAGCGAACAACACGGATAAACTCTTCTTTAATTTGATCTGGACGAACAAAGATATGAGCATCATTCAAAGTCATGCCGCGTACGCGTTGCAAACCTGTTAACGCCCCGGACATCTCATAACGATGCATTGTGCCAAGCTCTGCAATCCGAATCGGCAGCTCGCGGTAGCTATGGATATCATGCTTATATACCATCATATGGTGCGGACAGTTCATCGGACGAAGCACAAGCTGTTCATTGTCCATTTCCATTGGAGGGAACATGCCATCCTGATAGTGATCCCAGTGACCAGATGTTTTGTACAATTCAACGCTTCCCATAACTGGTGTATAAACGTGATCATAACCGAGTGCTACTTCCTTATCGACAATATAACGCTCGATAATGCGGCGGATTGTCGCGCCCTTTGGCAGCCAAAGCGGCAAGCCTTGCCCAACCTTTTGCGAGTTTGTAAATAGCTTTAATTCCTTGCCAAGCTTGCGGTGGTCGCGCTCCTTCGCTTCCTCTAGCAGGCGAAGATGCTCCGTAAGCTCTTCCTTCTTTGCAAACGCAGTACCATAGATGCGCTGAAGCATTTTGTTTTTGCTATCACCGCGCCAGTAAGCACCCGCCACGCTTAATAGCTTAAATGCTTTGATTTTTCCTGTAGACGGAAGATGGATGCCGCGGCATAGGTCAAAAAATTCACCTTGCTCATAAATAGACAATGTTTGATCCGCAGGAATGTCATTAATCAGTTCTAACTTTAGATAATCACCAATTTCTTCATAACGGCGCAGCGCCTCCTCACGGCTCACCTCTTGGCGCACAATCTCAATATTTTCCTTTACGATGCGCTCCATTTCCTTCTCAATCTTCGGGAGATCTTCTGCTGTAATTGGCTCTTCTAAATCGATATCGTAGTAAAAACCATTTTCAATAACTGGTCCGATGCCAAGCTTCACATCTTTATACAAACGCTTTAATGCCTGTGCAAGCAAATGGGCTGTAGAGTGACGCAAAATCTCTGCGCCTTCCTTAGTATCCAATGTAACAATGGCGATGCTGCCATCCTCTTGAATAGGTGTCTTCAAGTCAAGCAATGTATCATTCAACTTTCCTGCCACAGCCTTTTTCTTTAAGCCAGGGCTAATGGAAGCAGCGATGTCTTCTGTTGTTGTCCCGTGCGGAAACTCCTTTACAGCTCCATCTGGGAATGTAATTTTAATACTTTCTGCCATGTCATTCAGCTCCTTCATAAAAATAAAAAACACCCGTCCCCAAAAAGGGACGAGTGTTGATTTCTCGTGGTTCCACCCTTGTTCCGATTCACATCTATGAATCGCTCAAGTATTATAACGGTGTTTACCGTCAGCAATTACTATCAATTCATCGCTGAAGTTCAGAGGTGGTAAACAACTTTTTCGTATTAGGAAGCTCACAGCCTAAGGCCTCCCTCTCTGAGAATCGTAAAAAGAAATTCATGTCCTCATCATTACTTATGTTATATTCACATTATGTACGTAATTATATTCGCAACGCAAAAGAAAAGCAAGGGAGCATTACTGTTTTCTTACCTGCTTGCCCATCATTTTTTCAAACTCTCCGATAGTATGAACAATTACACGTTCTTGAAACACATTTCGAATTGTAATAATCATATTGTCATCTATATGAGCGGTATATAGATAAATCGTTTTCGGCGCAATCGATAACAGCGGCGCAATAATATTAGGATCGATATACGACTCTTGATTGTACACAATACCCTCGTCTATATATTGGACCAACCTCTCCTGATTTAAACAAGAGCCACGTTCATCGTAAAAAGTGAAACTTCCGTTATAGACGAGATGAAGGCAAGACAGCCGAGGTTTTCGTGTATACACATGCTGCCGAAGCAGTTCCACAAAGGACTGATACTCCTGCTCAAGCTTATATTCATCAATCGCAAGCTCTGTTAATCGAACCAAATACGCCATATAGTACCTCAAACGAAACTTCACATAGGAATCAAAGGAAAAGGAAATAGGGTTTTGTACAAATTCCGCCAGAGACGCCTCTAGCAAACTTCTCCTTTCTTTCTGCAGACCCTTATATGGTATATCCTGCAATTTCCCGTCTAATAGCGAATGAACAATATGTAGAATTTGCATCCGTTCGTCCTGATCGCGATATAAAAAGGCCTGTTCTAAAATCGATAAAATCCATTTTTCTTCCTTCACATCTGTAATAAAACGAATAATTGCCGGAATCAATACTTCATCTGCACACCATACGTCCCCAGGCGGAATATGAACGACCACTGTTGATTCCTCCAAAAGCACGCTCATACTTTCATGCGCAGTTTCCGCACCTTTCAGCAAATGCTCGTACATCATGCGCGCATCATGCTCTTCTTCAAAGCGGATTTCGATCACTTTTGTCCCCCCTTTAAGATCATCACCTATTTTATGTATATTAAAAGGGGGAGCAAAAAATGATACAAGAAACTCTTGACAAAAAAAAGAAAAGCGGAATCCAATCGCTTTTCTCCTGTAGTAAAACAACCTTTGCATAAACCTACGTATATACATCAAAAGACAAAGGAAGCAAGCTGTCCTTACTCCCCTTGATTACTCCCTTGATGGCGGCGATTCTCACCTTTGACTTGCACTGGCTTCGCCAAATATTTAATTCGTTCCATAATACGAGCCGCCTTCATCCGCTCCTCTTCTCCGCGCTGCGAATAGGTTAAATGATGCTCAAGTTCCTGCATGTTGAAATTAGAAGTAAAGAAGGTTGGCAGATTTTCCAGCATCCGAAATTGCAAAATAGCTCCTAACACATCATCCCGAACAAAGCTTGACATCGCTTCTGCCCCAATGTCATCAAGCATCAGAACCGGTACTCGCTTCACCGCGTCAATTTTATCACTGATTGTATTATCCTGAATGGAGCTTTTGATTTCACGCAGGAATTCTGGTAAGTATACAAGCATAGAAGAGATTTTCCGTTCGGCTAATTCATTAGCAATCGCACCTAAAATATATGTCTTTCCTACCCCAAATGGTCCATATAGATATAAACCCTTAACCTTCTTGCCAAGCTCATATTCCTTTAGAAATTCGCTAGCGGCACGAATTGCTTGTACTCTTTCTAATTGCGAAAGATCTAGTCCTCCCATAGATGCTTCTAATATGTCCCTTGGAACATACAAGCTTTGAATAAGAGACTCCTGCTTTTTACGCTCATCGTACGCCACCTTACGCGGACAGCGGTCATATTGAATATCAATCCGTTTCCCTTGAATCACAAGATGGGGATGGTAGCCCTGCAGCATATTTTTACATTGTTCCAATGTTTGACATTCATCACAGTTCATACTTTGACCTATATATTCATACAGCTTCACAAGGCTGCCTTCAAGCATAGAAGTGGTTACCTCCCCCTCTTGCTCAAGCAGAAATCGTTGAATACGCGGATGTGACAGCACCTGCTCCTTCAACGAAGCATATCGTTTCTTGAAATCCTCATTTTTCATGAGATTGGCGAAGGAGTTTTGAACATGTTCCATCTTTTCACCTCCAAAGGACACAAATTCCTTTATTCCTTCTTATACATTTTTAACTCTTCCTCTAAGCGACGTCGTTCTTCTTCCAAATCGATTGCACTCTCTGTTTGACTCTGAGAAGTTGCTGACTGTTGCTTTTGTTCCTCCAGCCATTCCGGCAGCTGCTCCTTGCGCGTTGTTGCGCGCTTCTTCGGCGTCTTTTTCGAGGTAGCCCATTCTTGATATTGACGGTTTTCTTCTTTTGCGAGCATCATGGCGTCCTGTACGGTTGTTACTTTCTTACGTGCCCAATGCCCCGCTATTTTCTCAACATATGTTTTGGAGAGCTTCATATCTGTTCTCAGCATAACGTAATAAATGAGTACATTTACCACACCTGGCAACAGCTTTTGTGACAGCATAACGTCCTCTATAATCTTTAAGTCTGCCGCAGTCGGCTCTGTACCGCCTGAGATTTCCTTTAACAGCTCCCGCGGTGAAATTTGCTCAAGCTGCTGAATAAGCAGTTCCTCCTGACTAGACGGTTCTTTATGCTGCATCGTTCTTGCATCAAGCGGCTGCACACGTTCGCTGAATACGGGCACAGCACTTCCATTTTCAAATTGATACCAGTCTCGTGCACCTTTGCGCAGCTTTTCCATATCAATCGTATGATGCTCCGTTACTGCGCCAAGCACGACATTTTGCATCGCCAATGCATTCATACCGTATACATAAGCAAGCTTCACAATAGCTTCCTTTACATGTGCCGTAAGGGCCTTTTTCGGAACAAGTGCTGAAAGCCCTTCTGCAAACAGCTCGAAGTCAAAGAAATCATTCCAAATACTCGGTGCCTTGCCAGCTGTCCGGCCCGGTGCCGCAAATCCTGAAGGCACACTCACTTCCTCCTGTAAAGAGGCGATTTGTGAAGGAGAAAACGATTGGAACACATCATTAAAAGAATGCGTTACTTCGCTGTAAGCCGAAGCATCAGATTCCTGCTCCAAAAAGGATTGCTTCAGCTTGTTGTACTTTGTTTTACCAAGACGATTATATAAAAAGATATTTAACACAACATCATCAAAAAACTGCTTAGGCGACAAGGGCGGCTGTAATTCATACAAAAATGAACGGATGTCCTGTTCTTTTTTTACATACACCTTTAATAGCCCCAACGCCTCTAGCTTCATGCGTTCTTCATAAATTTCAGGAAGCGGCATGTACATATGAATCATCAGTGCATGATGATTGCTTTCTTCACCACCCGAAACGTACTGTTTCAGTTCACCCCACAATGTATTGTATAAGCCGATTGCTTTACTGCCAATCAACGGCTGATACAGCATCGTTAACATATGACGGTCATGCTCATGCAGCAGTCCGCTGGCACATACACGATACCGATCCACCGGCAGCAGCTCTCTCCATGACTGTCTTTCCATCTTAATTGATTCCTTTCACTGTATATTGATGCGGATAAAAAAGAGCCGATAGCACTTATGCCTCAAGCTCTTCTTACTTCCCGCCTTTTTGCAGAATATCCTTTAATTCCTCAATAAACACATTTAAGTCTTTAAATTGTCGATAAACTGAGGCGAAGCGCACGTAAGCCACCTCATCAATATCCCTGAGCGCTTCCATTACCATTTCCCCTACTTTATCGCTTTCCACCTCAGATACCCCGATGTTGCGCAGCTCTCGTTCTACATGCTGTGTAACATCTTCAAGCTGCTTCAAGGAAACAGGCCGTTTTTCACAGGCCTTAATCAGCCCTCGTAACATTTTTTCTTTGCTAAACTGCTCACGTGTTCCGTCCTTCTTGACAACAATCAGCGGCGTCTCTTCCACACGCTCAAATGTTGTAAAACGATATAGACAGCTTTCGCATTCTCTGCGTCTGCGAATAGATCGTCCATCATCAACCGGACGAGAATCGAGCACTCTTGTACCATTATGAGAACAATTCGGACAACGCATCGTCATCACTCCTCATTTATTTCTTTTCCTTTGCTCGTTATAGCTTTGCGCCTAATCCCGATCCAATAAACACGAGCTGCTTGTCCAATTGGTTATACAGCTCCATAATAACCTTCTTACTAAATCCGAAATCACTCGGCAACGGCGTTTCAGTCGTAACGGAGAAATCAATTGCCGTCTCAAATGGACGAATTGTAATGACAGTCACAACAACAAATGCTTTCCTAGATCCAGCAATATTCACACTCATTTCCCCGCGTTCAGGAGAAACGGATGTAACTGTATAGCCTTTTAAACCACGAATAACATCTTCAACAGCCTTTAACGCATTTTGTGTATTTGTTTTATAATAACGGCTGCGCAGCTGTTCGTCCGAGTGTGAATCCATTGTTTCAGCATGTGTGGAAAAAACCTGCTTCACCTTCTGCATGATGCTCATAAAACTCTCCTCCTACACAACAACAAGTTATAGTTCTATCACCAATGATATTTTCTACAGTGTAAAGAAAACTCGCCGATTGGCGAGCCTGCCCTTGGGCGAAGACAGGGGCGTAGCCCTACTTATACTGTATTCTTAAACTTTCCAGCTGCAGCGAATTGTCTTGCAGCTAAAAATTTAGCCTTTTCTTAAAGTGTAAACTAAAAAAGAGGTGCGTTCTACACCTCTTTACATTTTAAAGCAAATATATTGTTTTTTAAAGAGCTTTTGCATCTCGTTAGTTAATTTCAAAGCCTTCAGTTCCACGCGGAGGTTCGATGCTTTCGCGTGTTGTCGCATCAAGGCTTTCTGCAATATCGTCAACTGTTACATGCAGGTTAATACGATCACCACATGTATAAACATCAATACTTCCTCTGCAGACGTTCATTATCTATTCTGTTTAGGCGGGCTGCGCCTTCCCTCTCGCTGCGAACTGCTCAGTAACCATTCCTACAAGATCTACAACACGTTTAGAGTATCCCCATTCATTATCGTACCACGCCAGTATCTTTACTTTACGTGTTCCCATCACCATCGTGGATAACCCATCAATAATCGCGGAGCTGGCGTTTGTATTAAAATCCACTGATACGAGCGGTTCGTCGCAAACTTCAATAATTCCCATCATGGAGCTTCTGGCAGCAGCCCGAAACGCATCGTTAATTTCCTCCGCGGTAACATCTCGTTTTACATCAACAACAAGATCAATAAGCGATACATTTATTGTTGGTACACGAAGGGCCATACCATGAAGCTTGCCTGACAGATGAGGGAGAACCTTGGATAACGCTTTGGCCGCTCCTGTTGTTGTCGGAATAATAGACTGTGCACAAGCTCGTGCTCTTCGTAAATCCTTGTGTGGGTTGTCAATGTTTTTTTGGTCATTTGTATATGCGTGAACGGTCGTCATCAAACCGTTTTCAATACCGAACTGCTCATCAAGAATTTTTACAACAGGCGCTAGGCAGTTTGTCGTACAAGAGGCATTCGAAATGATAGTATGCTGTGCAATATCAAGCTGCTGTTCATTAACCCCCACTACAACTGTAATATCCTCACCTTTGCCTGGCGCTGTTAAAATAACCTTTTTTGCTCCTGCTTCAACATGGTCCATTGCTTTTTCCTTCGCATTGAATTTCCCCGTTGCTTCGATCACGATATCAATGCCGAGCTCTTTCCAAGGTAGCTTCCTTGGATCGCGTTCATTTAATAAGCGCACCTTTTTTCCATCGACTAACAAATGATCCTCAGACGCTTCCACTGTTCCATCAAATTTCCCATGAACCGTATCATATTTGATTAAATGAGCTAATGTCTCAGCGGGATAGCTGGCATTAATCGCTGTAATTTCAAATGCACTTTCTTTAATTGCCTGACGGAACACCATTCTACCAATACGACCAAACCCATTAATCGCCACACGCACCATTTTCCAGCCCCCTATTTATGTTATACTTTTAACTCATAAACCCCATAAATAGTATAACATAAATGGATATATAGTCACCAATAAATTCATATTATGGGTATTTCGTTATAATTCGAGTGACCATTTTTCTAAAATGCTGACTAATTGAGTTTTTGTATGTTCTATTGTGCCATTATTATTAATCACTTCATCTGCTAATGTTATCTTTTTCCTTAAAGGCATTTGCGAGGCTATACGCGCCCTCGCCTCCTCTGCTGTTAAATGGTTACGCTGCATGAGCCTATGTAATTGTACCTCCTCGCCTACGTATACAAGCAGCACCTTATGGACAAGCGAAGTTAGTTTGCTTTCAAAGAGAAGCGGAATATCCAGAACAATTGCTTTCTCACCCTGTTCAATATACATGTCTTTTTGCCGGTTCATTTCCATACGAATAGCAGGGTGGACAATACGATTCAAAAGAAGGCGTTTTTCCTCATTATGAAATACAATGCTTCCGAGCTTCTGACGGTCAATCTCTCCATTTGTTTGTAAGATTTCTTGTCCAAAGGCATCAATAATTCCTTTATATGCTTCCTTTCCAGGTTCCACCACTTCCCTTGCAATGATATCTGCATCAATTATGGGAATATGGAAATCACGCAGCATAGCGGCAACAGTACTTTTGCCGCTTGCGATACCTCCTGTTAACCCAATTACAATTGTCATATAGCATCTCTCCTGTCATTTTATCCCTATTATTATACTTCATCCTTCCGGCAAACTTTTCAAAAAGCTACGCTGTCTGAATTCTCAAAACTAAGAAAGAGGTGACTCACAAGAGAAAAAAACCTCCTCTTGGGAATCACCTCATACGTGTAAGTATAGAAAATACATTTAAGCTGACACAGATTTCTTACAGCAGCTCCCCTACATCTTCCAAATACCAATAATAATAAGCAAAATACCGGGCAGGAATGTCAATCGCTGCAGCCATGAAACACCAGAAAACCACATACCGACCTTCATGCCCACTGTTAAAAATATAGAGCTCATCACTGCAACCAATATAGCAAGAAGCACCGGAGAAAACCCAAGCAACGAGGCTCCAATCCCGGCCCCAAAAGAGTCTAGCGATAGCGCTAACCCTAACATAAGGGCTTCAATGCCGGAAATTATACCAGATTTATCAAAATCGGCCATCGTCGGCTTCCTCAAGATCTGAATAACAATACCAAGAGAACGGATTTCCAGATTCCACACTGTTGTTTCCTCTACTGGCGGCTCTTCCTTTTTGTCTGCTTGAAAAAATTGATATAACACCCATGCACCTATCCCAATAAGAACAGCCCCCCCAATCTTTGTTGCGAGAGCGGGTGAAAAAACTTGCGCAACGAGATGACCAATCCCCATAGAAAGGATCATGACAACTGCTGAACAAAGGGATATTACAATAATTGATTTTGCCGGAATCCTCACCTTTCTCAGTCCATACGTAAGGCCTACGCTGCAGCTGTCAAGGCTTAGCGTCAATGCCAAAAGAAACAAAGCAACATAATGGTGCATCGTTGGGCTCCCTTCCATATGTCCGCCTTTCCCTTTAGATTTAGGGGAAAGCTTCGTTTATGTTCATATGGTGTATATATATGACAAAAGCCTATCCGATGTTATTGTCCTTTTTAGTTTTGGCAAATTGGGCAATAGTGCGTACCTCGTCCGCCAACAACTGTTTTCTCAATTGGCGTCCCACATGACGGGCAAGATTCACCCTTTCGGCCATAGACATATAAACTTTTCTGGAACGTCCCAATTTTTCCTTGGGAATTGATATATGTCCGGATCGTGCTTCCACCTTTTTCTACCGCCTCTGTTAGCGTTGCGACAATTTCCTTCTGCATTGCTTCAATTTCAGAAAGCTGTAAGGAAGAAGCCTCCCGTTCTGGGTGAATATGAGAACGAAATAGTACTTCATCTACATAAATATTTCCCAGTCCAACAAGTATACGCTGATCCAACAGAACAGCCTTAATTTTCCGCTGCGTTTTCTTCAGCTTTTCCATCAAATATACCGCAGTCAACTCGTCTGAAAAAGGCTCTGGCCCTAAATCGGCAAGAGACGGACAAAGATGCTCTTCTCCTTTTTTATACATATGCATCGTCCCAAATTTACGAACGTCATTGTAGTGCAGCTCGGTTCCATCGGTAAACTGAAAGCGTACATGTGTATGCTTGTCCACAGGCTCACTCGCATCCTGCAGACGGTATTTCCCTTCCATGCGCAAGTGAGAGACAAGCGTATAGTGCGTCAAATCAATTAATAAAAACTTCCCTCTGCGCCGTATTCCTTCAATGACTTCACCCTTTAGCATCTCCTGGAATAATTTGACATCGTCGGGTTCTTTGACAAGTTTTCCATATGTCACAATTACATCTTCAATTTGCTTTCCTTCGACAAGTATCTCTAGCGTTCGTCTCACCGTTTCTACCTCTGGCAGTTCAGGCATATCTATCACATCCTTACATTGTTATCATGAAGCTTCTAGCTGCTGAAAACTCGCCGGCCCTTAGGCGAAGACAGAGGTGTAGCTGCACTTATCCTGTATTCTTAACATTTCCGACCACGTCGAATTCGCCTCCAGCTGGAAGTTTATACCTTATCACAGGGCAAACAAAACTCCCTCGCAATTAGAGGGAGTTTTGTCACAGTCCTTTATTTTGCATCATACCATGTTGGACCATAGGAGTAGTCCACCTTTAATGGCACAGATAACTCAACCGCATGCTCCATCACTTCTGGAACAAGCTTCTCCAATTTTTCGATTTCTTCCTTCGGAGCCTCGAAAATCAATTCGTCATGTACCTGAAGCAAGAGGCGCGCAGTTAATTTTTCCTCCTGCAAACGCTCAAACATTACAATCATCGCCTGCTTAATAATATCAGCCGCACTTCCTTGGATAGGTGTATTCATCGCAGTACGCTCGGCAAAGCTTCGCAAATTAAAATTACGACTCGTAATTTCAGGAATGTAGCGACGGCGATTTAATAGCGTTGTTACATACCCTGCTTGCTTCGCTTCCTGCACAATGCTATCCATATACTCCTTTACACCAGGAAAGCTTCGGAAGTATGTTTCAATAAAGTCAGCAGCAGCTTTTCTTGTAATCCCAAGGTTTTGCGATAAGCCATAATCGCTAATTCCATATACAATTCCGAAGTTTACCGCCTTTGCTTGACGTCTCATATTAGATGTTACTTCATCCTGATTTACGCCAAATACGTCCATCGCGGTTTTCGTATGAACATCCATATCCTGCAAAAACGCATCCATTAAGCCTTTATCCTTGGCAATGTGAGCAAGAACGCGCAGCTCGATTTGCGAATAATCTGCCGCAAATATAACCCATCCTTCCTGCGATGGGATGAACGCTTCGCGAATTTTCCGGCCTTCTTCAAGTCGAATCGGAATGTTTTGCAGGTTCGGCTCCGTCGAGCTTAAGCGTCCTGTTTGGGTTAGCGCCTGCTGAAAGCGTGTATGGATTTTGGAGGAATCACTATGCACAACCTTAAGCAGCCCCTCAATGTACGTTGAATATAATTTTCCAAGCTGGCGATAATGCAGGATTTTTGGGACGATTTCATGATGGTCAATTAGCTTCTCAAGCACATCTGCTGAAGTTGAATAACCTGTTTTTGTTTTTTTGAATACCGGCAAGTTTAGCTTATCAAATAAAATAACCCCAAGCTGCTTTGGTGAGTTAATATTAAATTCACTGCCTGCTAGCTCATGAATATCTTTTTCAATCGCCTGCAACTGTACGGACAAATCCTCTCCCATACGCAGCAAACGATTCGTGTCTACTTTCACGCCCAGATACTCCATTTCCCCGAGCACTCGAGATAATGGCAGCTCTAAATCTGTAAACAGTCCATACTGCTCATTCTTTTTCAATTCTAAGACAAATGATTCTTTCACCTCATACAGCACCCGAGATTTGCGTGCCACGTGCTCCGATAAGACCTCTTGATTTGGAACGGCCCGCTTCGCACCTTTGCCATACACCTCTTCATCGGATTTCACTGCATGAGCATCCTTCATCTTCGCAACAGCGCGAAAATCCTTATCTGTCTCGGATGGATCAAGCAAATAAGCAGCAAGCAGCAAGTCGAAATCAATTCCTCTTAGCTCTAGACCCTTCCACTTTAAAGCGACGATTGCCCGCTTCACATCGAATATGCTTTTTTTCACA
Organism: Ectobacillus funiculus; assembly: GCF_004138295.1. Lineage (GTDB taxonomy): Bacteria > Bacillota > Bacilli > Bacillales > Bacillaceae_G > Ectobacillus > Ectobacillus funiculus. The sequence goes on from NZ_SCFM01000012.1 coordinate 172,376, forward strand.
CTATCATCAGCAAGCCATTCTCGAAAGCGTTCTGAGTTCAGTCCGGCTTCCGCAGGAATAAAATAGCTGCCCGTCTCATTGGTAATACCGAAGCCCTGCACCTCAGCACCATGATAGTTTTCTTCCTGCACCTCAACAATTATCGAACTTCCGCTTCGCAGTATATTCTCATTTACTTCCTCCACAACGGTAAACGATAGCTCATCTAGCACCGTTTCCGCTACTTCTCCTGGAAGCTGGAACTTATCCAGCAAGGAATTGAAGCCTAGCTGCTTGAAAAGAGGGATAACAGCTCCCTGCTCGTACCCTTTGTATTCAATATCCTGTAAATGAAGTGTAATTGGCGCTTCCCTATAAATGGTTGCCAACTCCTTGCTCATCAAGGCCTGCTGTTCATGTTCCTCGAGCTTTTCCTTTAGCTTCTTTCCGCTGACGCTGCCTAAGTTTTCATACAGTTTTTCTATTGTCCCAAACTCCTTGAGCAGCTTAATTGCCGTCTTTTCCCCTACACCAGGTACGCCCGGAATGTTATCGGACGGATCGCCCATTAGACCTTTCATATCAATAATTTGATCCGGCTGGAGCGACAGCTTTTCAAATAAGGTTTCTGGCGTGTATTCATCAACTTCTGTAATACCTTTTCTCGTAATTAGTACACTCGTATGCTCCGACACAAGCTGAATAAGGTCGCGATCTCCTGAAATAACTCTCACTTCAGCACCGTCTACATCCGCTTCTTTCGCTAATGTGCCGATAATATCGTCAGCTTCATAATTTTCAAGCTCATAACGGGAAATTTGAAGATTGTCCAGAAGCTCACGAATAAATGGAAATTGCTCTGACAGTTCTGGCGGTGTTTTTTGACGCCCCCCCTTGTATTCCCCGAAGGTTTTATGACGGAATGTCGTTTTCCCCGCATCAAATGCAACGAGCATATGCGTTGGTTTCTCTTCCTCAAGAATCCGCATCAGCATCATTGTAAAGCCGTACACGGCATTTGTATGTATTCCCTTATCATTATTGAGCAGCGGCAACGCAAAAAAGGCGCGGTATGCGATGCTATTGCCGTCAATTAATACTACTTTTTTCTTCAAGATATGCAAGCCTCCCCACTATATAGCATAAATCAGAGAAAGAAAACTCGACGATTGGCAAGCCCTGCCTTCGGGCGAAGACAGAGGCGTAGTTGTACTTATACTTACTCCTAAAATTTCTCACTACGTCGAATAGTCTCCCAGCTAGAAATTTATACTTTCTTAAAGTATAAAACAAAAAACCGTTTCTTCCCTCCTCTATATTAGCATGACCTAACGAGAGAAGGAAAATAACGGCTTAATAAAAGTATATACACAGGATTTTGCAAGAGAGCTCTCACCAATTCAGGAACTGTTCGGCGAGGACAAAGATGCAGATACACTTAGATCTTACATGTATCCATTTCCACTACAGTCAGTTGCCTTCATGCTACATTTCACCTGTTGTTACAAGATAAAAAGGCAGGCGGAAACGGAAAATCATGTTTCCGCCTTGAACTACTCCTTGGATGAAGGGGTTTTCGTTAACTAGAATAACAAATCTTTATTAATATAAAATAAATATATTGTTAATATACTGTAAATTTGTCTAAGTCTGTTTCTGACGAAGCATCACTGTAAAAGTAGTACCGACCCCTACATCACTTTCTACCGTAATAAGTCCGCGATGCGCTTCAACAAGATGCTTTACGATGGACAGACCAAGGCCTGTACCGCCCGTATTACGGCTGCGTGCTTTGTCCACGCGGTAAAAGCGTTCAAAAATCCGTGGAATTTCAGCTTTCTCAATACCAATCCCTGTATCTGATACTTTTACGCTCACCCAATGATGAGATGTCTCTAGGGAGACAACAACCCTTCCTCCTGCCGGTGTATACACAATTGCATTACTAATTAGGTTAAGAAAAATTTGCTTCATTCGATGCGGATCTCCAGGAATGGTGACATCCTGAGCTGCTTGCAGCTGCAAATCAATTGTTTTATTAGCTGCTTTTCCTCTTAGCATCACTTCAATTTCCTCAAGCAGCATCTTTAAATTCACATTTCCCATTTGCAGCTTAAAGCCTTGTTGCTCAATTTTAGATAAATCTAATAAATCGGCAATCAAGTTTTGCATTCGATCGCTTTCTTTCAAAATAATAGTTAAAAAATATTCCCGAAGCTTTCGATCCTCCATCGCCCCGTCAAGCAGCGTTTCAGAAAAGCCCTTAATAGAAGTAATCGGCGTCTTCAGCTCATGCGATACATTCGCTAAAAAGTCCTTTCGCATTTGCTCTAACCTTTTCAGCTCAGTAATATCATGGAATACAAGAATAATTCCCTTCCACTCATGATTTGTCCCAATAATCGGTGCACCGTATACTTCAAAATGCTTACGCTCAATTCCAAGAGGCAGCAGCATTTGCTTACGTACCTTTACCTCCGTCATGAAAATCTCTTCGACAAGTTCAATGATTTCCTGATGATCAAATGCCTCATAATAAAGACGATCTAAATATCGCTCATTTGTCGCATGAAACGTTTCTTTGTATGAGCGATTTACAAGACTAATATATCCGCGGCTATCAATTAAAATCATGCCGCTTCCCATGTTCTCAATAAGCGTATGCAAACGGTCCTGCTGCATCTCCTGTGCTAATGTCATCTCCTGCAAGTTCCGTGCTAAAATATTGATTGCCTGACTCAGCATGCCCGTTTCATCAGCACGATTTTCATACGCACGAGCCTTATAATTTCCCTTCGCAAGCTCAATCGCAACTCTTGTCGCCGATTCAATCGGTTTTGTATACTGGGCAATAATTCTAAGTCCTAATAAAAGGATGACAATAAATGCGATAAAAAAGCTGCTAATAAGCAAGCCCCATACTTTTTGCTGCATATATGAAAATGAGCTCATCGACAAATGTACGATTAAATACGCTTCATCATAGCGCCTGTCACTCAATAATACCCCATAATAATACGTATCGTTGCCCGTATACCTCATCTCTACATTTTGAGGATTGTCCTTTAAATCTGACAAAAGCTTTTGCACTGCTTCCGCATTATCCTGGTCCTTCTTCTCCTCTGAACCGTATAACAGTTTCCCTTTTAAATCTAATAGGGTAATGTTTACCTTCAACTTCTCTTGTATCTGAATAAGAGTCTCCGGACGAAGCAATGTTTCATGAATTCCTGTTTTCTCCAAAACAGAAGCGGTATAGCGAAGCTCTCTTTCCATTCGTTCATTGAAGTTCTCAATATAAAAGCCTTTAAAAAGCTGACCCAGCAGCAGCCCTAATCCAACAAGGACCGCAACAATCAATGAAATCAAGGCTAGAATAAGTTTCGAGCGAAACTTATTCATTGATTTTCGGCTCTTCCAGCTTATACCCTAAACCGCGAATTGTTTTAATATAAACTGGCTTTTTTGTATTGCTCTCGATTTTATCGCGCAAATGACTAATATGAACATCCACAATACGAGTATCTCCGGCAAAGTCATAGTTCCAAACGGCACTTAACAGTTGATCACGCGTTAGTACACGCCCCTTATGCTTAGCCAAATAGACAAGAAGTTCAAATTCCTTTGGTGTTAGCTCCAGCTTCTCCCCGCGGTAGTACGCTTCGTAATACTCCGGCATAATTTTCAAATCAGCAATCATAATACGGCTCGTATCTTGCTCTTCCTGTGCGTTATCCTCACTCATTCTCGTCCGGCGCAAAATCGCTTTAACTCGCGCAATAACCTCTCTAGGGCTGAACGGCTTTGTCATATAATCATCTGCGCCTAATTCAAGACCGAGTACCTTATCAAATTCATCATCTTTAGCGGTTAGCATTAAAATCGGCGTCATGATACGACGCAGCCGAAGCTCCTTACATACTTCCATTCCATCCATTTTCGGCAGCATTAAATCTAGTATAACTAAATCCGGATTTTCTTCTGTTGCTTTACGAAGACCCTCTGCTCCATCCATAGCGGTGATGACTTCAAATCCAGCTTGCTGTAAATTAAATTCTATTAACGTTAAGATAAATTCCTCATCATCCACTACTAAAATACGATTGCTCATTCTACGCCTCCAGATTAAAAAGTAAAACCCTTCCTCATCCAATGAATATTTGTCTATTTTATTAGTTGTATCATACTAGAAAACAAATAATTGCTCAACCTAAAGCCCCACACTGCCCCAAGCAGGGCATATTGTTGAAGGAGGTTTCCTTCCGATAGGTATAGCTGCTTTATTTCGGAACGCTTTGTGTAATAGTCGGCGATGGCTGAGAATTATACACTTGTGAAAACGGCGGAACAGAATGAGTGAGCCAAACATTGCCCCCGATGGTAGAATCATGCCCTACTACTGTATCTCCTCCAAGAATTGTAGCACCAGCATAAATCACAACTCCCTCCTCGATTTCAGGGTGCCTCTTGATTCCTTTTATCGGATTCCCATTCTCATCAAGCGGAAAACTTTTTGCTCCAAGTGTCACACCTTGATATATTTTTACATTCTTCCCAATAATACATGTTTCACCGATTACAACGCCTGTCCCGTGATCAATAAAGAAGCTTTCTCCGATTTCAGCGCCCGGATGAATATCAATTCCCGTTAGCTGATGAGCATATTCCGACATCATTCTCGGTATGAGAGGTACATGCATCGCGTATAATACGTGCGCAATTCTGTATATACTAATAGCCTCGATAGAAGGATAGCTAAGCAAGATTTCTTCCGTATTTAATGCTGCTGGGTCCCCATTATAGGCAGCCTCAATATCTGTATTTAACGTTTCGCGTATTTCAGGCAGCTTATTAATCAAATGGATCGTAATTTCATTTGCACGATCCCGTCGTTCCACCAATGTTTTATACTTCATCGCACACTCATTCTTAAAGGCCTTCTCGATTAAGTTACTCAAATCTACAGCCGCATTTCGGATTCGATTCCCGATTAGAATGTTCGCTCTCGTCTCATCAATAGGGTAGTTTTCGTACACCCCAGGAAACAATGCAGAGCGCAAGTGAAACAATACCTTGTAGACAATCTCTTTACCAGCAAACCCGATTGTCTTTTCCTTGAAAAAATGATCCATATTAATCTTTTCCAACTTTTGTGCTACCTCAGGCATATCCCGATTTAACCAGTTGTTCAGCTCCATTGCAGTGCTCCTTTTGATCGAAATATTTCTTTATACAAACAGCTCTTTGTAAAGAAAACTCGCCGACTGGCAAGCCGCTAGGCGAAGACAGAGGCGTAGTTGCACTTATACTTTGTTCTTAAAATTTCCGACTGCGTCGAATTCGCTTCTCGCTGGAAATTTATGCTTTCCCAAAGTGTAAAGAGAGATTCACTCTTCTTTATGCTAAAGGTTTCATCATTCTTATTCAACTAAAAAATATGAAAATTGAAAACCCCTTTCCGGATCCCCTGTTTGTTTAAAAAAGGAATAGTACATAAAAACTTACATCCTTGAAAAAGTCACCGATTGGCGAAGACAGAGGGGTAGTTGCACTTATGTTGTACTCCTAAAATTTCCGATTACGTCGAATTCACTCCTAGCTGGAAATTTATACTTTCTTACAATGTAAAAAAAGATTCGAGGAGTCCCCCGAATCTTTTTTCTAAATTTATTAAGCAAGTACTTTCATTACGTTGCGTACAGCTTCGACAGAACGGTCAAGTGCCGCTTTTTCTTCGTCAAGAAGATCCAGCTCGATAACCTTTTCAATTCCGTTTCCGCCAAGAATAACAGGAACACCTAAGTATAAATCGCTGTAGCCATACTCACCTTCTAAATAAGCAATAGCAGGCAATACGCGACGCTGATCTTTTAGGATTGCTTCTGTCATTTCAACAAGGGAAGCAGCCGGAGCGTAGTATGCACTGCCGTTTCCTAAAAGGTTTACGATTTCACCGCCGCCTTTACGTGTACGCTCGACAATCGCATCTAAACGGTCCTTTGGAATTAATGTCTCCAGTGGAATACCGCCAGCATAGGAATAACGTACAAGCGGAACCATATCGTCACCGTGACCGCCTAATACGAAGCCTGTCACATCCTTTACAGACAGGTTTAATTCCTGCGCTACAAACGTACGGAAGCGAGCCGTATCAAGTACGCCGGACTGCCCAATTACACGCTCTTTTGGAAGGCCAGACTCCTTAAAGATTGTATAAGTCATCGCATCAACAGGATTCGTTAACACAACAATTGTTGTGTTTGGAGAATACTTTACGATTTCTTTAGCTACACTCTTCATAATTTTGGAGTTTGTTGCCACAAGATCATCACGGCTCATACCAGGCTTACGTGCAATTCCTGCAGTAACTACAACCACATCGGAATCAGCAGTGTCAGCATAGTCAGCAGTACCGATAATATTTGCATCAAAGCCTTGTACTGGGCTTGCTTCAAGCATGTCCAGCGCTTTTCCCTTAGTCGGGTTTTCTAATGGTGCAATATCAACTAATACTACATCAGCTAATTCCCTTTGCGCTAGTAAGAATGCTGTTGTTGCTCCCGTAAACCCTGCACCGATAACAGAAACCTTTTTACGTTTGATTGTCATGAGAATTCCCCCTGCTCCTGTTACGCGTTTACTTGAAACGCGCTCCATGTTTTTAATTAACTTATCGCCAAACCCAGAGCATTTCCTTCTGTTGCTCCGTCCATTAAACGTGCGAAATCGTATGTTAACACTTTAGAAGCAATTGTTTTCTTCATAGACCCTATCCAATCAGGTTTGCAGCTTCGTTTCAGCCAAGATGTTCAAGCGTTAATACACCTGAAACCTGCTTACGCGTTTACTTGAACCGTGTCCATGTTCTTAATTAACTCGTCGCCAAACTCAGAGCATTTTACTTCTGTTGCTCCGTCCATTAAACGTGCGAAATCGTATGTTACTACTTTAGAAGCAATTGTTTTCTCCATAGATCCTACAATTAGGTTTGCTGCTTCGTTCCAGCCAAGATGCTCAAGCATTAATACGCCTGAAAGGATAACAGAAGACGGATTCACTTTATCAAGTCCTGCATACTTCGGAGCTGTACCGTGTGTCGCTTCGAAAATAGCATGTCCTGTTACGTAGTTGATGTTAGCGCCAGGTGCAATACCAATGCCACCTACTTGTGCTGCTAATGCATCAGAAATATAGTCGCCGTTTAAGTTCATTGTTGCCACTACGTCGAACTCTTTTGGACGAGTTAAAATTTGTTGCAAGAAAATATCTGCAATAGAATCCTTCACGATGATTTTGCCAGCTGCTTCTGCTGCTGCTTGCGCTTCATTCGCTGCTTGCTTGCCTTGCTCTTCTACAAGACGATCGTATTGCGCCCAAGTGAACACTTGATCGCTGAACTCTTGCTCAGCCACTTCGTAACCCCAGTTCTTGAACGCACCTTCTGTAAACTTCATAATATTTCCTTTGTGAACAAGCGTTACAGATTTACGGCCATGATCAACTGCATATTGGATAGCTGCGCGAACCAAACGCTTTGTTCCCTCTTCAGAAACAGGCTTAATACCGATACCAGATGTTTCAGGGAAGCGGATTTTCTTTACGCCCATTTCAGTTTGCAGGAATTCAAGCACCTTTTGGACTTCTGCAGAGCCTTTTTGATATTCAATACCTGCATAGATGTCCTCAGTATTTTCACGGAAAATTACCATATCAGTGTCTTCTGGACGCTTTACTGGTGACGGAACTCCTTCAAAATAGCGAACAGGACGTACACATACATACAAGTCAAGTTCTTGACGCAATGCCACGTTTAGAGAACGAATACCGCCGCCTACTGGAGTTGTTAAAGGACCTTTGATCGCAAGCAAGTACTCATCAATTAAATTAAGTGTTTCTTGAGGAAGCCACTCACCTGTTTGGTTGAAGGCTTTCTCACCCGCAAGTACTTCCTTCCAAGCGATTTTCTTCTCGCCTTTGTATGCTTTTTCAACTGCTGCGTCTAATACACGTACAGAAGCTGCCCAAATATCCGGACCTGTTCCATCTCCTTCGATGAAAGGAATGATTGGGTTGTTTGGTACGTTCAATACACCGTTCGTTACTGTAATTTTTTCACCTGTAGTCAATGTAATTACCCCCATGCTTATAAAATATGTATGAAACAGACTAGAGACCCGCAAGCGGGTCCTAATCAACCTCAATAACTAGTTGTCATATTGCCACTATTCAGTCTACCCGAAACAGGCAAACTTTCAAACAAAATTATCCTCTTTTCTCAACAGGCACATACGTTTGATGTGTAGGACCTGTATAATCCGCACGCGGACGGATTAGGCGATTGTTTTCGTACTGCTCAAGAATGTGCGCAAGCCAGCCAGACATGCGGCTAATCGCAAAAATTGGTGTAAATAAATCATGATCAATTCCTAAACAATGGTACATAGAAGCAGAATAGAAATCTACATTTGGCGGTAAATTTTTGGAAGATGTTACGATTTCCTCAATTTGCAAGGACATTTCATACCATTTCGTTTCGCCTGTAACTTCACCAATTTTCTTGGACATTTCCTTTAAGTGCTTTGCGCGTGGATCTCCACCTCTATATACACGATGTCCAAAGCCCATAATCTTTACTTTGTTGTTCAACGCATTTAAGATGTATGGCTCTACATTTTCTACATCGCCAATCTCCATAAGCATCTTCATCACATTTTCATTTGCACCACCATGAAGAGGGCCTTTTAACGCTCCAATTGCAGCTGTAATACCAGAATACACATCCGAAAGCGTCGCTACGCACACACGCGCCGTAAATGTCGATGCATTCAGCTCATGGTCAGCATGAAGAACGAGCGCTTTGTCAAATGCTTGAATCTCAATTTCATTCGGCTCTCTATTATTCAGCATGTACAAAAAGTTAGCTGCGAAGCTGAGTTTTGTATTGGGAGCAACTGGTTCCAAGCCTTTGCGGATACGGGAATATGCGGCTACAATTGTTGAGACCTGTGCTTGCAGTTTAACCGCTTTCAAATAATTAGATTTTCCTTCCATCGATTCTGCGCTTTCATCATATAAGGATAGCATGGAAATAACTGTACGAAGGACAGACATTGGATGGGCTGTATTTAAGTTTGTTGCTTTTAGATATGCGATAATTTCTGCAGGAATTTGCGCGTTTTCAGCTAGCTGAGATTTTAGCTCCTCTAGTTCTGTTTTGTTTGGAAGCTTGCGGTGCCACAATAAATACACAACCTCTTCAAACGAAGCGTGCTCTGCCAAGTCATCGATTGTGTAGCCTACATATGTTAAAGTGTCATCAATAATAGAACTAATCGATGAGGTTGTGGCTACTACCCCTTCAAGACCTCGAGTAACTGCCATAGTAATCTCTCCTTTTCCACAAATTTCTCCCCAACCCTAAAGCGCCGAGACGAAAAATAACACGACATAAAACAATGCACCTTGGCATTGTTTTATGTTGGTGCTACTTTTCCACCACACAATTCTCGTTGTTGATCTATCCCAGGCACTCCCTTACGTACCATTATAAACAATTATCTGACTTTTGTGAATGAAAAGAATTCAGATAATTTATATCAAGATAAAAATGCTCTACTTTAATATTTGTACCACATGCAGTACCATATATGCAATACCCGCCCCAACAAGAGGCCCAACCGCCACCCCATTAAAAAGCGCAACTGCTATCACTGTTCCAAGAACAAGTGCAGTTGTAATATGAGGATCACTGGCAAGCAGGCTTAGCCCTCCCTTAGCCAGCAGCGCAACAGCAATACCAGATGCCAACGCAATCCAAGCATAATAGGATTTGATCGCTTCCGTCAACTGTCTAAAGCCGATTTCTCCCGAGGCAATCGGGACAAGAACAGCAATTGTAATAATTGTTACACCAAAGTTAATTCCCTTCTGTTGTAAGTATGAAAACAATTTTTCGTTAAGGGGTGTCCATTTTATAAGGAGAAGCACCAGTACAGCAAATGTAAGCGATTGATTTTTAGCCAGTAAGCCAATAGCAAGCAAAATGAATAAAAATAAAACAGATTGATTAAACATAACTTGTTTATCCTTTCCTATAAAAATAATATTTCGTAAATACCCAAGAAAAAGCAGGAAAATATTGCCTAATAACGGCTTTTTTTTCTCCTTAATACGATGTAAAATAAGAGATGGGAAAAACTTCACCTTCCCCATAATATAAAAAAAAATACACTCCGAACAGGAGGAATGTTCCATTTTAAATCGAGATTACCTGTACATGGGGCTTCGGCTTATTTTTGTGGCAGCGTTAATTATAATTGGCCTGTACATTCTTTTTTATATCTCAGGTCTAGTATATCCATTTATTATTGCTCTTTGTTTGGCATATGCGATGCATCCAATCGTCGATCTACTCGAGAAAAAACTTCTCTTCCCGCGCCCGCTTGCGGTGTTTGTAACGCTCATCCTTGTATTTGGGGCAATAGTAGGGCTTGTTATTCTTCTCGTAACAGAGACCATCGCTGCCGCTACGTACTTGCTTGAGATTTTGCCAAATCAATTTCCGAAACTTGTTGTATATGTACAGAATATTATTGTTCATAATATCATGCCGTTATATGAAGATTTAGCTACAAAATTTAATCGTCTTGGAGAGACGCAGCAAAATACAATCTCCTCTAATATTCAAAATCTTGGTTCAGACCTCACACAAAAGGCGCAAGATTTACTTACATCCATTTTGAGCGGATTGACCAATTTTTTACGCGTTCTTCCAACCACAGCAACCGTTCTGATTTTCATTTTGCTTGCCACGTTTTTCATTAGCAATGATTGGTACAAAATGGGGCAACGTCTAAAGCGCATACTGCCAACACGTATTCATCTATATAGTGAAACGATTTTTGGAAATTTGCGTAAAGCGCTCCTTGGCTTCATTAAAGCGCAATTTACGCTTGTCTCAATGACAACCATTATCGTACTTGTCGGATTGCTTGTTTTGCGTGTGCCATATGCTATTACAATTGCTATCGTGACTGGAATTGTTGATCTATTACCGTATCTTGGAACAGGAGCAGTATTTGTACCGTGGATTTTATACGCCTACTTCACAGGCAGTACTCCGCTCGCTGTTGGACTTCTTGTTTTATATATCGTCGTCATTGTACAGCGACAAATTATGGAACCGAAAGTACTATCCTCCAATATCGGTCTCGACCCGCTTCCAACACTTATTGCGCTTTTTGTTGGGTTCAAGCTATACGGTTTTCTTGGTCTGATTATCGGTCCAGCAACGCTTGTTCTTCTTAAAACATTGTATGACGCAAAGGTATTTCGTGATCTTTGGCGTTTTATTAAAGATGCTAAATAGCCTGCAGGGCGAAGACAGAGGCATAGTTGCACTTACACTTTGCTCTTAAAATTTTCTGACACGTCAAACTCCTTTCCTCCTGGAAATTTTCACTTTCCTAAGGTGATAAAAAGCGATTCGGACTGTGACCGAATCGCTTTTTATTTCCAAATGATTGTTTGGTTATTTTTCTTTATTTTCTTCTCGATCCATTTCAAGAACCAATATGTAACGATCTTTCTTGTAATAGGAAACAGAAGTAAAAAACCGATAATATCGGTAGCATAGCCTGGTGTAAGCAGCAATATTCCGCCAATCAAAATACAACCTCCATCTAGAAGAGATTCTGTCGGCATTTGCCCGCGGCTCAGACGATACTGCACCTCTCGCAACACTGCTATTCCTTGCTTCTTTGCTAAATATGCGCCAATGATTCCGGTTGCTATAATCATCAAAAATGTCGGCCAAATACCAATCCAATGACTCGACGCCACAAGCAGTGTAACCTCTAAAGCAGGTACAATAATAAACAAGAGGATAAGAAGCTTCACCATTATTTTCCCCTCCTATTAAGAATAAATTTCCATAATCCAGCCTTTTCACCGAAAAACATTCTGGAGAGCTGAAGCAGACAATGTGAGCTAGACACCCATCAAAATTTTTCCTAGTCGAATAAAGAAAACTCGTCGATTGGCAAGCCCCGCTCTTGGGCGAAGACAGAGGCGTAGTTGCACTTATACTGTATTCCTAAAATTTCTAACTATGTCGAATTGTCTTCCAGCTGGAAATTTATACTCTCTTAAATGTGAGAAAAAGGGAGAGATTCACTCTCTCCCTTCCTTATCCCTTATAGAACTATTGCATGTCCGTTATAAACAATCCCTCGTGCTGCATCAACTGTTACTTCCTGATCATCCTTTAGAATAGAAGTAGCGTTATTTACACCTACGATAACTGGAATACCGATAGATACCCCTACAACAGCAGCATGACTTGTTAAACCGCCTTCTTCAATTACAAGCGCGCTTGCTTGTTCAACTGCCGGCATCATATCCTTGTCTGTGCTAGTTGTAACTAAAATAGCTCCTGGGTGCATCTTTGCAAGTGCTTCTTCAGCCGTTTTCGCAACAACAACTCGCCCTTTGCTGCTTTTGCGGCCAATACCTTGCCCTTTAACAATTTGCTCGCCTACAACATGAACCTTCATTAAGTTTGTTGTTCCTGTTTCACCAATAGGCACACCTGCTGCGATTACAACTGTATCTCCTGATTTTACAATGCCTGTGTCTTTAGATGCTTGAATAGCGCCCTCAAGCATTTCATCCGTAGAATATACAGGATCTTGTGCTAAATATGCTTGTACACCCCATACAAGTGCAAGCTTACGACATACACGATCATCTGCAGAAACCGCAATAATTGGAGACTTTGGACGATATTTAGAGATCATTTTTGCTGTATGACCACTCTCTGTAGGCGCCACAATTGCTACCACATCTAAAGAAAGAGCTGTATGCGCAACTGATTGACAGATTGCATCTGCAATACTTGGGCGTACTTCTTCAATACGCTTGCGGAAGATATCTTGATATACTAGAGATCTTTCTACGCGAGTAGCAATAGTCGCCATCATTTTAACTGACTCTACAGGATATTGTCCCGCAGCAGTTTCACCAGAAAGCATAATTGCATCTGTACCGTCAAAAATTGCGTTGGCTACGTCACTTGCTTCAGCGCGTGTCGGACGAGGGTTGCGTTGCATGCTATCAAGCATTTGTGTTGCTGTAATAACAGGCTTTCCTTGAAGATTACACTTGTTAATTAGGCTCTTTTGTACGAGTGGTACTTCTTCTGGCGGGATTTCTACACCCAGGTCACCACGAGCAACCATAAGACCGTTGGAAACCTCTAGAATGGCATCAATATTGTCAATACCCTCTTGGTTTTCGATTTTTGGAATGATTTGAATGTGTTTCGCGCCTTTTTCTGCTAACAGCTCACGAATTTCTAAAACGTCAGATGCTTTACGCACAAAGGAAGCCGCGATAAAGTCTACGCCCTGCTCAACACCAAAAAGAATATCCTGCACGTCTTTTTCAGTGATACCAGGCAACTTGATACTTACATTTGGTACGTTTACACCCTTTTTATTTTTAACAAGACCGCTATTTAATACTTTGGTACGAATTTCACCATTTGCTTTACCAATAACCTCTAATTCAATCAAACCGTCATCAATTAAAATGCGTGATCCTGTATCAACATCATCATACAAGCCTGTATAGGATACTGAGAATTTTTCCGCTGTTCCTAAAACCTGCTCCATGGAAATAATAACTTCCTGACCTGTTTTTAATTCCGCTTGTCCATTCTCAAAATCGTGCGTACGAATTTCAGGGCCCTTTGTATCAAGCAAAATTGCAATTGTTTTTCCTGTTTGCTTTGCCGCTTCACGAATATTAGTAATACGTGCTGCATGCTCCTCGTGACTGCCATGTGAGAAATTCAAACGAGCAACATTCATACCTGCTTCCATGAGTTGCGTTAGCTTCTCAATACTTTCACTTGCCGGTCCAATAGTACATACTATTTTCGTCTTACGCATACAATACCTCCGCTTTTTTATGGAAACGTTCCCAATTTTGACGTACCAAATTTCAATTATGTCCTACTAAATGGATAATTCCTGAGATAATCGATACATATCTTCATCAATTGTGTGCTTCTGTGCTAATGCTTCAATGATATCATGGTCTACAAGCTTGTTGTTTTGAATCCCAACACAACGGCCGCCTTGTCCTTCTAAAAGAAGTTCAACCGCTCTTGCCCCTAAACGGCTAGCTAATACGCGGTCAAATGCACTTGGAGAACCACCGCGTTGTACGTGACCTAACACTGTTACGCGCGTATCCAGACTCGTTGCCTCTTCAATGTTCTTACCGATCTCAATCGCACTGCCTACCCCTTCAGCTACTACAATAATACTGTGCTTCTTGCCGCGTTCGTGACCTCGTTTTAAACGTGCAATGATATCTTGCATGTCAAAGTCTACTTCCGGAACCAAAATTGTTTCCGCACCATCCGCCAAGCCAGCCCACAGCGCAATATCCCCAGCATGTCGACCCATAACTTCAATTACATATGTACGTTCGTGGGAAGTTGCTGTATCACGAATTTTATCGATTGCATCGATTACTGTGTTCAGTGCTGTATCAAAACCAATTGTAAAATCAGTACCCGGAATATCGTTATCAATTGTTCCAGGAACGCCTATACAAGGATAACCATGTTCTGTTAGCTTTTTCGCTCCTTGATAAGAACCGTCGCCGCCAATGACAACTAGGCCTTCAATACCGAATTTTTTCAATTGCTCAATGCCTTGCATTTGTCCTTCTAATGTTCTAAACTCCGGACATCTTGCTGAATACAGCTTTGTTCCTCCGCGATGAATAATGTCACCAACAGAACCAAGCTCTAGCTTTTCGATATGACCTGAAATAAGACCGGAGTATCCATGATACACACCGTATACTTCCACGTCATGATAAATTGCTTTGCGGACAACAGCGCGCACAGCAGCATTCATTCCCGGCGAATCTCCGCCGCTTGTTAAAACTCCAATACGTTTCATCTGCAATCACCTCGAAAGTTTATTTGCCCTCTAATAAAATACCATGAAAAATTACGGAAGCACAATGGGAAGATGCATATTTGAGAAGAAAAAACGTGCATTCTGAGAAAGGAATGCACGTTTTTTTCTATTAAGTAAGGGTGTATAGCTTTTGGAATATCGTCTAGCGTATGCGATCTACTTCAGTCCCCAAATTGTTCTCACACATAAAAGTTCCTGAACCGCATAGAACATATGAAAAGATTCCATACTCGGCTTCACTACAGAGACACGCTTGTTTGCCTGTCGACTAAACAAAACAGGGAGCTTACGCTTTTATTGTGCCCCAATTGATTCCTCAGCAAACGAAACCTGCCCCATTTTCATATACTTCTCATATCTTTGCTCAAGAAGCTCTTCTTCGGTCATCTGTCTTAGCTTCTCTAGTGACTGCCTCAGCACTTCATCCATGAGTTTCGCCTGCTGCTTCACATCACGATGTGCTCCTCCCCGCACCTCAGGAATGATTTCATCAATAATGCCCAGACGCTTCAAATCCGCTGCCGTAATGCCCATCGCCTCTGCTGCTTCCTTTGCTTTGCTTGCATCTTTCCAAAGAATAGTTGCGGCCCCTTCTGGAGAAATAACAGAATACGTTGAATTCTCCAGCATATGCACATAATTCCCGACACCGAGTCCTAATGCGCCGCCGCTTCCTCCTTCACCAATGACAATACAGACAATCGGAACGGCTAGGCCTGCCATTTCAAACAAGTTACGCGCAATTGCCTCACTTTGTCCGCGCTCCTCCGCTGCCATTCCCGGATATGCGCCCTTCGTATCAATAAAACAAACAATCGGACGCTTAAATTTTTCAGCCTGTTTCATTAAACGAAGTGCCTTTCGGTAGCCTTCAGGATGGGGCATACCAAAGTTACGGCGAATATTCTCCTTCGTATCCTTCCCACGCTGATGTCCAATTACCGTTATGGGAGTGCCTTTGTACTTGGCGATCCCTCCAACAATAGCAGCATCATCTCCAAAAGCACGGTCACCGTGGCACTCGAAAAAGTCTGTAAACAGATGTTCAATATAATCTAGAGTTGTCGGTCGCTCCGCATGACGGGCTATTTGTACCCGATCCCACACCTTCATGCTGCCGTATACTTCGTTCTCCAAATTCTCGAGTTTCGCCTCTAGAATACGAATCTCCTCACTAAAGTCCATTTGGCTGTTATTCGTATATTCTTTCAGTTCGCGAATTTTATTTCGCAGCTGGACAATGGGCTTTTCAAATTCTAATTCTGCCACTGCTCCGTCCCCCCTACATGATGAATCCCTACAATCGTACTCAATGTTTCCTTCATTTCAAGACGGTTCACCACTGCATCTAGCTGCCCATGCTGGAGCAAAAACTCCGCAGTCTGAAAATCCTCTGGCAGCTCCTCGCGCACCGTTTGTTGAATGACACGTCGTCCTGCAAACCCAATTAGAGCACCAGGTTCCGCTAGGTTATAGTCTCCAAGTGATGCAAAGCTTGCTGAAACACCGCCCGTAGTTGGGTGAGTCATAACAGAAATAATAAGACCTCCGTTTGTACTAAAACGTTTTAGCGCAGCACTTGTTTTTGCCATTTGCATTAGACTCAATACACCTTCTTGCATTCTTGCACCGCCTGATGCTGTGAAAATGAGGAACGGCACTTGCAGTTCCCCTGCTTTCTCAATCGCGCGCGCAATCTTCTCTCCGACGACTGAACCCATGCTCCCCATACGAAAACGCGAATCCATTACCGCGACAACAACAAGCATCTCATCAATTGTTCCCTCGCCCGTTACAACTGCTTCATTGAGCTTTGTTCGCTTGCGGTCTCCCTCTAACTTTTCCTCGTAGCCTTCAAACTGGAGCGGATTTGCCGAAATCATCTCTTGATCATATTCTACAAACGACTGTTCATCCAGTAAGCTGTCTAGTCGCTCCCATGCATTCATCGGATGATGATAGCCGCAGTTCGCACACACCTTTAGGTTTTTTAGAAGCTCCTTTGTATACATAATTTTTTTACACTCTGGACACTTGGTCATTAGGCCGTCCGGAACATCTCTTCTCATTTGCTCTGAAGGAATTGCTGCATATTTCTTTTTCTTAATAAACAAATCTCTTAGCACATTACCCCTCCTTTATAATAGATACAGCTTTATCCATATCGAAAACAAGCTGACCTTTCTCTTTACCTTATATGTTGCTAAATAGGATTGATGTCGTTTCGGTATGTTCTAAAACTTACATGTGCACCAGGATTACTTTTGAAGCCTCCTCGTAGCAATGCATTATCTGTTCCATATCCTTGTTTTCTATTGCTCTATAAATGTTCTTATAAGAGGTTATATCTTCCAATGGCACTTCGGCTTTATAGGAAAATGTTGCTGCATACTCGCTCACAATAAGCCAAATACGGTATAACAGATGATTATCTGTAAGCTCAACAGCCTGCTTAAAAAATGCTTGATGAAAAAGGAGTAACGATGTTTCATTGGAGGAAAGAAGCTCCGAAAGCGGCAAAAGCTGTTCTTTTGTTTTGCCAAGCAAAAGGCTCAATATATTTCGTTCGAGCAGCATCTTCACCTGCAGTAAATCTTGCTTTGTCTTTTCATCTTGCAGCAAAAAGGCTGCAATTAACTGGACAAGACCGTTCTCGTAAAAGCGCTTCACAAACGTCCCTTCCCCGCGGCGTGTTTCAATTAACCCTACAAGCTCTAGTGCGCGAAGCGCCTCACGTACAGAGGAACGCCCCACATTCAGACGTGCACTCAGCTCCCTTTCTGAAGGGAGACGGTCGCCGGCCTTGAGACCATCTCCCTCCATAATGGAACGAATTTGATGAACGATTTCTAGATATATCTTCGATTGTACTGCTGTCAATGAACATTCCCCACTTATTGTTTTCCTATAGTCGCCAATCTTCTTGTTTTCTCAGCTACTTCGTCTGGATTCACCTTCCGGCGCGCTACACCCGTCTCCATCGCTGCCTTTGCTACATATGCCGCGACCTGAGGAGCAACACGTGGATCAAATGGTGCCGGGATAATATAATCAGCCTGTAGCTCCTCATCTGATATGAGTCCTGCAATCGCCTGTACAGCAGCAACCTTCATCTCTTCATTAATTTGCGTCGCATGCACATCAAGTGCCCCGCGAAAAATTCCTGGAAACGCTAATACATTGTTCACCTGATTTGGGAAATCAGATCGTCCCGTTCCGATAACTGCTGCACCCGCTGCTTTCGCATCTGCCGGCATAATCTCCGGCACAGGATTCGCCATCGCAAAAATGATTGGCTGACGATTCATCGTTTGCACCATCTCTTTCGTGAGAGCTCCCTCTGCCGATACACCAATAAATACGTCTGCACCTTGAATAACATCAGCAAGCGATCCTTGCTTACGATCACGATTCGTATATTTTGCTATCTCATTTTTTACTGTGTTCATGCCAATTGGACGCCCTTCGTAAATAGCACCTTTTGTATCACACATAATAATATCGCGAACACCATAGTGATATAACAACTTCATAATCGCAATCCCAGCGGCGCCCGCTCCATTTGCGACAACTTTAACTTCAGACATCTTTTTACCTACTAATTTCAAAGCATTCACAAGTCCTGCCACCGTAACAATTGCAGTCCCGTGCTGATCATCGTGAAACACAGGAATGTTTATTTCCTTCTTCAAGCGTTCTTCTATAACAAAACAGTTTGGTGCTGCGATATCCTCAAGGTTCACGCCGCCAAATGTTGGTTCCATTAACTTAACAGTTTCAATAATTTTTTCTACATCGTTTGTATTTAAAGCAATTGGAAATGCATCAACACCAGCAAAGCTTTTAAACAACACCGCTTTTCCTTCCATAACAGGCAGCGCCGCCTCTGGACCTATATTCCCTAAACCCAATACAGCTGTGCCATCCGTTACAACAGCGACCAAGTTCCCCTTCACTGTATATTCGTACACCTTGCTTTTATCGTCATAGATAGCTTTGCACGGCTCTGCCACGCCTGGTGAATACGCAAGACTTAAATCCTTTGCATTTGCCACCTTAACCTTTGAAACTGTTTCAAGCTTTCCTTGGTGTACTCGGTGCATATGTAAAGCTTCATCGCGAAGTGTTGACAAAACGCTCACTCTCCTCATATTGGATTGCTGCTTCGTTTTTCTGCTCTCCAAAGTGGTCTGACCACGAGCTTCATTATTACTATAATGGACAAGATACAAAAAAGTCTATCACATTTTTAATGCAACGTTATCCGCACCTGAAATTTCCTTTAGCACTTTTATACACTCTTCATTAGGATGTACAGAAAAAGGACGGGATAACTGTACCATTTTATGTTCTTTTTCATAGTAAATAAATACTTGGGCAAGTCCCGGATAATGCAATAAAGTTTTCGTGATTTTTGCAAACAGACCTTTGTCATATTGAGACGGGAGTTTGATATACAAACGTTTATTCTGTTCCGCTTCGTATTCCTCTATGCGTTCGAGTGGATATATACCACTAACTACCCACTGCTTTCGGCCATTACGTACACTCATCGCCCCTTCAAGCAGCAATGTGCTATCCTCTTGCACAATAGAACGGAACTGCGCATACGTATCTGGAAATACGACTGCCTCCCATTCTTCCTCTTTATCACAGATAGTCAAAAAGGCCATATTTTGCATTGCTTTTGTCCGAATTACTTTCACCTCTACTATAAATACAATCGAACGAATACTTTTACTTTGGCTTTGAACTGCCTCCGAAAGTGTCGGAATTTGCAACTCCTGTATAAAGGATTCATATTCCTGCGTCGGATAACCAGATACATATAAACCTAGCGTTTCTTTTTCTAAGCGAAGCCGTGCCGCAAATTGCATCGGGGGTGCTTCTGCATACGACGGTTTCGGTACAAGATCCTCATCCAAAAACATCTCAGCTTGGTTTGCATCATCCGGTCTAACAAGTGCGGCATATTCTAATGCCGTATCTATGCTTGCAAGCAAGGAAGCCCGTTCTACTCCAAAACAGTCAAAGCAGCCTGCTCCAATCAGCAATTCTAGATGCTTTCGATTTGCTGTTCGCGACGGCAAACGGACACAGAATTGAAACAGGTCTGTAAATGCCCCTTTGCGCCGCTCCTGCAAAATATCTCTTACCGTTGCGCTGCCGATACCGCGAATGCCAAGCAAGCTATATCGAATTCCCTCTTCCTCCGGGTAAAATCGGTAATCACTAGTTTGAATAGAGGGAGGAAAGATTTGTACATTCTTTCGCTTTGCTTCACGTACATACTGCATCATGCGTTCTTCATTGCCGATCGCGCTTGTTAAAAGGGCTGCCATAAAGGCAATGGGGTAATTCGCTTTTAAATACGCAAGCTGATAGGCAATCATACTATAGGCGACAGCATGACTTCTATTAAAGCCATAATTAGCGAAACGGACAATTAAATCATATACAGCCTGAGCCGTCGCTTCGTCATAACCCTTATCTAAACAGCCGCTTACAAACGGCTTCCTCTCTCGATCCAAAATCTCATGCTTTTTCTTGCTCACTGCTCGGCGCAGCAAATCTGCTTCACCAAGAGAAAAACCTGCCATCTTAGAAGCAATTTCCATAATTTGCTCTTGATATACTACAACGCCATATGTTTTTTTCAAAATCGGCTCTAGGTCCGGATGCGGGTATTCCACAGTTCTCTTTCCGTGCTTCGCTTCAATAAAAGCAGGAATTTGTTCCATTGGTCCAGGTCTATACAGAGCATTGACAGCGACAATATCCTCGAACACAGTAGGCTGAAGCGCCTTCAAGACATTGCGCATCCCTGATGATTCAAGCTGAAACACCCCTGTCGTATCCCCTTGTCCAAGCAATGAAAAGGTTGCTTCATCATCAAGAGGCAGGCGCTGCAAATCAACTACTTCCCCGCTCGTTTCAGTAATAAGGCTGCAAATATTCTCTAAAATCGTAAGATTACGCAAGCCAAGAAAATCGATTTTAAGTAATCCAAGCTCTTCTAATACCTCTGCAGGGTACTGTGTAATATAGACATCATTATGCCCCTGCTGCACTGCTACACTATTTGTAAGCGGAGCAGCGCTTAAAATCACGCCTGCTGCATGGATAGATGTATGCCGCGGCATTCCCTCTACACGCTTAGCAACTGAAAACACACGCTCGTATCTTGGATTGCTTGCCGTATACTCCCGCAAAGCTGCGGAATCCTCATATGCCTGCTCCAAAGTAATCCCGACGCGCGAGGGAATAAGGCGTGAAAACTGCTCCATTTCGCGCTGTGACAGCCCCATCACACGCCCGATATCACGTACTGCAGCTTTTGCAGCCAGCGTACCAAATGTAATAATTTGTGCTGCATGCAGCTGACCATATTTCTGCGCAACATACGAAATAATTTCGTCGCGGCGGACATCAGGAAAATCAATATCAATATCAGGCATTGTTACACGCTCTGGATTTAAAAATCTCTCAAATAATAGCCTATATTGAATAGGATCAATATTTGTGATTTCCAATACATACGCAACAAGCGAGCCAGCAGCCGACCCACGGCCCGGTCCCGTTAACATACGCAGATTATGTGCATACTTCATAAAATCCCATACAATCAAAAAGTAATCACTAAAGCCCATGCGACTAATAACATGCAGCTCATGCTGCAGCCGCCCTCTATGTACATCCGTTATATGCTCATAGCGCTTACGGAGCCCTTCCTCACAAATGCGCCGCAAAAACTCATCTGACGTTTCGCCCGTATCGATTGGAAACTCTGGCAAACGGCTCTCATGAAAGGTCACTTCAACGCGACATCGCTGTGCAATCTGCACTGTATGATCGAGCGCTTCTGGAAGAAAAGAAAATAACCCCTCCATTTGTTCTACTGATTTTAAATCATATTCCTCCGTCTTAAGACGAGGCCTGTTTGTGTCCTCTACCTTTACACCGTGCTCGATGCATAGCAAGCAATCTTGAACAAAGGCATCTGTTTTATCCACATAATGAACGTCATTAGCTGCTACAAGCGGCACATGCATGTCCTCACTCAACTGCAGCAAACGTGCTTGCAGCAACCTTTCCTCAGGTAAGCCGTGATTTTGTATACTAAGATAAAAGGACGAAAACATCTCCAGATAGTCGGCAATCACTGTCCGCGCCTGCTCATCCTCCTGCTGAAGCAGCAGCTGCTCCACTTCTCCATTTAACCCCGGTGAAATAGCGATTAATCCTTCAGCGTAACGAGCGAGCCATTTCTTAGGAATCCCGTCCCTAGTTTTCGTCATAATCGTACTTGAAATCTTAAGTAAATTCTGATATCCCGTCTCAGTTTCAGCCAACAATACGAGCGGATATGACGAAGATGCTCCTTCCTCCAATACGGAGGCTGTTAACCCGATAATTGGATGTATACCCGCTGCCTTGCATGCTTTATAAAACGGAATCACACCATACATGACGTTTTGATCCGTAATGGCAAGTGCCTGAAATCCTAGTTCCTTCGCACGGCGTACAAGCGGTTCGATTTTGCATGCGCTTTGCAACAAGCTATACACAGTTTGACATTGCAAATGCACGAATGTCACTTGCTGCACCCCATTTCCTCACATATTCACATTCTTTCATTATAGTTGATGGTTTGTTGTGAAATCAAAACATACTCTCCAGCTACTGTCCATATACATAGTGATAAAGAAAACTCGCCGACTGGCGAGCCCCACTCTTGGGCGAAGACAGAGGCGTAGTTGCACTTATACTGGATTCCTAAAATTCCCCACTACGTCGAATGAACTTCTAGCTGGGCATTTATACTTTCTTACAGTGTAAAGAAAACTCGCCGACTGGCGAGCCCCACTCTTGGGTGAAGACCGAGGCGTAGTTGCACTTATACTGGATTCCTAAAATTCCCCACTACGTCGAATGAACTTCTAGCTGGGCATTTATACTTTCTTACAGTGTAAAGAAAACTCGCCGACTGGCGAGCCCCACTCTTGGGCGAAGACAGAGGCGTAGTTGCACTTATACTGGATTCCTAAAATTCCCCACTACGTCAAATGAACTTCCAGCTGGGCATTTATACTTTCTTACAGTGTAAAGAAAACTCGCCGACTGGTGAGCCCTGCCCCCGGGCGAAGATAGAAGCGTACACAGAGCAGGGATAATTCCTGAAGAATACCGTATGTTCCTTACCACGAAACGCAATGTGTACCTGTTCTTATTGTCAGGGGAAGTATTAGCGTACATCGGACAATAGAGAAGCAAACACAGATTGATTTGCTTTCAGAAGAGAAGGCTCCTAGCCCGCAGAAAGCACTTGTCACAGCGGGTATTGTTACGAAAGAGCAATGTGCAATGTGCACCAAACGAATACATTCTGATTTCTTGTAAAGGGGTGGTCGCCTTGGAAGTAAAGCAAACATTTTTGTCTCTTCTCATTACGAGTTACTTCATTGCCTTTGGCGTTATGCTCGGAGGATCACTGCTTGGAGGCCTCGGATCATTTTTGGCGGGAGAACCGCCGCTTACTATGATTAAGCGATTCTCAGATAGCCTGCGTATTTGGGCGCTCGTGGCGGCAATCGGCGGAACATTTGATACCTTTTACAGCTTTGAACGCGGTATTTTTCAGGGCGAGACGAGAGATATCATCAAACAGGTGCTGTTGATTTTATTTGCTATGGGCGGTATGCAGACTGGGCTTACGATCATTAAATGGCTGACACAGGAGCACGTATGAGAATCCCTCCATTATATAAAACGAGAACATGGCAAATGTTTTTTGCGGGAGCAGCGATTGGGGGCGTACTAAGCTGGATTATTTTTTTGTATATGTACGGAATTTATCATGAAGAACAAACATCCACAATTGCAAAGCAACAACTGAAAATACAAGCGTTAGAGCAAGACAAGCATTTGCTGATCGAAGACCAAAAAAAGCAGAATGAGCAAAATAAACGTATCTTAACGATTCAAGACATTAAAATTACCATCACCAACCATGATGCCTATGATTTAGACGGTCTGGCTGTTCACACACTCACCACTGCTGTACGGAATGACCTGCGGGAGTTGCTTACACAGGACATTCAAAGCGTTGCAAAAAATAAAGCACTTCTAAAAAAGGCAATTGAAAACAAAACATATGAGCGAGATGAGCGGCAATATAGATTCAAGGTCGACTCCATCTATTTCGACACGGTATTGGAAATCTCCTTGAAAATTGCAGATAAATAGAAAAAAGCCAATTGTCCCAACCGCACGGGGTAATTGGCTTTTTCGCACTGTAAGAAATTATAAATTTTCAGCTAGAAGTCATGCTGCACAGGCGGAAATGTTAGGAGTACAGTGTAAGGATAAGGGCAACTACGCTTCTTTCTTCGCCTACCAGCTCGCCAATCAGCAAGTTTTCTATAAAAATCCTCTATTATTGTCTGCAAAGTGCGCGTAAATCTTCAATAAGCGCATCTGCTTCCTCCCATGAATGGACTGTTGCACCAGATGCTAACGGATGCCCTCCGCCATTATATTGAGCCGCTAGCTTATTAATCACAAGACCCTTGGAACGAAGACGAACACGAATGGATTCCTTCTCCTCAAGGAACAAGACCCATGCACGTATACCCGCGATGCTTCCAAGTGTTCCAACGACCGATGAAGCCTCCGCTGTTGTAACGCCAAACTTCTCCATCGTCTCACGGGAAATTTTAATATAGGATGCCCCTTCCTCCGTGAGCTCAAAATTTTGCAAAATATAGCCATTTAAACGCGACAGACTAACGCTCGTCTTGTACATTTCATTATACAGTTCTGGAAAATCAATGCCCATTGCCACAAGCTGCGCCGCATATTCAAATGTTTTGGGCGACGTGTTGCGGAATAAGAAGCGGCCTGTATCACCAACAATACCGCCAAAGATAAGGCGTGCTGATTCCTCTGTTAACACAAGGCCTTTGTCTTGTCCGTATAAATAAAACTCATAAATCATCTCGCTGCATGAGCTTGCCGTCGTATCAACCCACAACAAATCTCCGTACGGCGTTGCATTCGGATGATGGTCAATTTTAATTAACATTTTTCCATTTTTATAACGTTGGTCACAAATGCGATCCTCGTTGGCTGTATCACATACAATAACCAATGCATTTTCATATGTACTGTCATCTACATTATCCATGATACGCATATAAGAAAGTGTTGGTTCATTCGCCCCGGTCATATAGATGTTTTTCTCCGGGAACGATGCTTGCAGCATGGTACCAAGTCCGCATTGTGATCCTAATGCATCCGGATCTGGACGAATATGACGATGAACAATAATCGTATCAAATTGCTTAATAGCCTCTAAAATTTGTTCTTTCATAGCTTTATAAATCTCCTTTTCTTCGTAGCTCCTGCTCTTATCATACACGAAAACACTTCAAGCAGCAGGAAAATTCAGCTAAAATAAAAATAAATGCATATTAACTGGAGGGTTGTGGGTCATGCCTGTATTAGCTGTTTTCATCGTCGTTTCATTTATGTTTTACCTGTTTTACAAAACCAAGTATTTTCGTACACACCGACCAATGGAGAAGAGATGGCTTTCTGGAAAATCAAGCATGGCACTTGGACTATTTGTTCTGTTGTTCGGATTAAATCAATTTTTTGTCCACCTCTCTACAGTAAGCATCATTGTAGGAGTATTGTTTATCCTGATAGGAGGCGCAAGTGCCTATAACGGCTTTCGCCAATACAAACATTTTCTTCCTCTTGCTATAGAAGAAGCTGAAAAATTAAGTTAACAGAGATAAAGCTATCTACCCATGGATAGCTTTTTCCTTTCTTTGTATCATACGCACAAATCTTCTAAAGAAAACTCGCCGATTGGCGAGCTCTGCTCCTGGGCGAAGACAGAGGCGTAGTTGCCCTTATACTGTATTCCTAAAATTTCCGACTATGTCGAATTGGCTTTCAGCTGGAAATTTATACTTTCTTACAGTGTAAAAAATAACGGGCATAGAGAGCTAAAATGAAACTCTATTTTACTAGCGATCGATTAGCTGCACCATTAAAAGTGCTTTTCCGACAACCGCCCCTTCCTGATACACCTCTACATCTACTTTTCCGAACTTTCTTCCAACTTCCATCACCTTTGGATGCACTTCGATAATCGTATCAATTTGCACTGGCTTAACAAAGTAAATTGTTAAGTTTTCTACGACAAGATCTCCCTTTTTATGTACGCGCAGCACCCGATTCGTCGCCTCTGTCACGATCGTTGTAAATACACCATATGATAAGGTTCCAATAGAGTTTGTCATTTGCGGTGTAACAGAAAAGCGGTACATACTCTCGTTCTTCGTTTCCTTTGTATCGATAAATTGATTAGTCACAATGTCCTCGATGGTCTCTCCGACCTGCGGCTGACGTTGAATCATCTGCAGCGCCTGCAAAACGTCCTGCCGGCTTAGAATCCCCTGCAGTCTGTTCTGCTCATCAACAACCGGGAGAAGTTCAATGCCTTCCCACACCATCATCCGTGCTGCCGAAGCAACAGATACCTTGCCATTTACCGTAATGGGGTTTTTTGTCATTACCTTTTCTACAGGTGTTTCAATCGATACTCCGATAATGTCCTTTGCCGTAATAATTCCGAGCACCTTTAAATTCTCGTCGATAATCGGATAACGACCATGGAGCGTTTCTTGACTATATTCATGCCACTTGGCAACTAAATCTGTCGGTCTAAATGAAATGGTTTTTTCGATTGGCGTTAAGATATCCTCTACAAGCACAATTTCTTTTTTGATCAGTTGGTCATAAATCGCACGGTTAATAAGTGTTGCAACTGTAAAGGTATCATAGCTGCTTGAAATAATTGGCAGCTTCAATTCATCTGCTAATTTTTTCACATGATCCTCTGTATCAAATCCGCCTGTAATCAGCACGGCTGCCCCGGCTTCTAACGCAAGCTGATGTGCCTGCGTGCGGTTTCCGACAATCAGCAGGTTTCCTGCATCCGTGTATCTCATCATAGCTTCAAGCTTCATCGCACCGATTACAAATTTATTTAAAGTCTTATGTAAGCCTTCCCGGCCACCAAGAACTTGTCCGTCTACAATGTTAATAACCTCGGCATATGTCAGTCTTTCAATGTTTTCCTTTTTCTTTTTCTCAATCCGGATCGTTCCAACACGTTCAATCGTGCTCACATAACCTTTATTCTCCGCATCTTTAATTGCTCGGTATGCCGTCCCTTCACTTACGTTCAAGTCCTTTGCAATTTGCCGCACCGAGATTTTGTGCCCTACCGGCAAGCTATTAATATGCTCTAAAATCTGATTGTGTTTCGTAGCCAAGCAGCTTCACCATACTTTCCTTCCAGCGTTATAATAACAATTATACTACAAAATGAATACTGTTACACTGGAAGTAAGGAGAGCTGTATTCATTTTTTTATAACACATTAAAAGGAGGCGTAGCCCTACTGATACTGTATACCTAAAATTCCCTCCTACGTCGAATGGACTTCTGGCTGACAATGTAAAAAAGAAGCGCCCCACCTCTAGGCACCTCTTTCCTTTGTTCTACAATTCAATTGCTTCCCCCGGCTGTAATACTTTCCCAACGCTGCCTTGCAGCATTTCCACAAAGTGATATGGATCCTGCTGAATCGGCGGGAATGTATTATAGTGCATTGGCACGACAACTTTTGCACCAAGCCATTGGGCTGCAAGCGCTGCATCCTCAGGCCCCATTGTGAAATTATCACCAATCGGCAAAAATGCTACGTCAATGGCATGACGGGAGCCAATCAGCTTCATGTCCGAAAACAGCGCTGTATCGCCTGCGTGATAAATCGTTTTTCCTTCTGCCGTAAACAAAATGCCAGCCGGCATGCCTGTATAGGTAATCGTCTTTGTTTGCTCGTCTATGTAAGCAGAACCGTGAAACGCTTGTGTAAGCTTTACCATCCCGAAGTCAAATTCACGAGAGCCCCCGATATGCATGCTGTGAGTTTTTACTCCCTGCCATCCCAAAAATGCTGCCAATTCGGCAGTTGCTACAACCAAAGCATCATTCTGTTTTGCAATCGCCACTGTGTCGCCAACGTGGTCACCATGACCATGCGTAAGTAAAATAGCATCAGCTTTTACCTCATCGGGCTTCAAGTCTGTCTGTGGATTTCCTGTTAAAAACGGGTCAATGAGAATTGTAAAATCATTTGTTTCAATTTTGACGACAGAATGACCGTGATAAGATACCTTCATTTCGTTTTCCTCCTTAAAATCTTTCTTCACCCCTTCTATTCTATAAACAAATTCTCTAGGTTTCAAAACAAATCCTTTAAATCTTTTATCCCTTTTAACACTTCCTCTCTTGTCATCGCAACAGAGAAACAGTAAAGTTATAATAACGAAACAAGGGAGGGTTGAGATATGAACCAACGGCTGCAAAATTTGATGCATTGGCTGCAGGAACGCGATATCGATGTAGCATTTCTTACCTCTACACCGAACGTATTTTACCTGAGCAAGTTTTATTGTGAGCCGCATGAGCGGCTGCTGGGACTGTTTATCTTTCCCGAAAGTGAGCCAATTTTAATTTGTCCTAAAATGGAAGAGCACCAAGTACGGCATGCAGGCTGGATGCACGAAGTGATTGGATACAGCGATACTGACAATATATGGTCGCTCATCTCAAAGACAATCGAAAAAAGAGGGCTTCGTGTTCACACAGCAGCAATCGAAAAGGAGCATTTAAACGTAGAACGGTATGAAAATCTTCAAAATCTGTTTCAAAATGCTCATTTTATTGCTGCAGAAGCAAAACTGCATGAGCTTCGCCTCATAAAGGATGAACAGGAGCTTACTATTTTACGCCAAGCTGCCTATATGGCAGACTATGCAATTGAAATAGGCGTAGGTGAAATCGCGGAAGGAAAAACAGAGCTGACAATTTTGGCAGCAATCGAAACAGAACTGAAGAAAAAAGGGATTCAACAGATGGCCTTTAATACGATGGTGCTAACTGGCACAAACTCAGCCTTGCCGCATGGCGCCCCAGGTGCGAACCGCATTCAGCGTGGGGACTTTGTGTTATTTGATTTAGGTGTAATTATCGATGGCTACTGTTCCGACATTACACGCACTGTTGCATTCGGAAATGTGACAGAAGAACAAAAACGCATATATGATACTGTACGCGATGCACAGCAAAAAGCAATTGATATGTGCAAGCCTGGTGTACCATTCGATACAATTGACCGCGCTGCACGCTCACATATTGAGCAAGCTGGATATGGAAATTATTTTCCGCACCGTCTCGGACACGGCTTAGGAATTAGCGTGCATGAGTATCCATCTGTTACGGATGCCAACACAACCCCCTTGCAAGAGGGAATGGTGTTCACAATTGAGCCTGGCATATACGTCCCTGCTATTGGTGGAGTGCGTATTGAGGATGATGTGTATGTAACAAAAAAGGGTACAGAAATCTTGACGAAATATCCAAAGGAATTACAAATTATTAAAAAATAATTATCTTTTTACAGTGGATTTTGTATATTTCGATACATTACTAGAAGGAATTTCTCTTCTCTATAGCGAAATGTACGAAATGCATTTATGGAAGGGGATCAAACATCATGGAATTCGAAGGAGCTCTAATTCAAGAAGAAGGTGTGACATTTGCAATTGCCGTTGTAGAAAACGGTCTATTTTATAATTCAGACGACTATATTAATCAAGTCCGGGATAAATTTGTACCATATTTTCCAAATGTTCCTATAGTTCTAGTAAGCAAGGATCGGAAAGGCAGACCAGTATATCATGGCAGAACAGAACTCACTTTATTTCTTGCCGGACTTGATTATCGAAAAATTGACTGGAAACGTTATAACGCCAGCTAATCTTATATAACAACATACACAAAAGGACCTATGATAAAATGGGTCCTTTGCGCTGTTACGAAAGAAGCGTAACTGCGTCTACATAGGGTAAGTCATGCGCTTGTGCAACAGCCTGATATGTGACATGACCATTTAATGTGTTGATCCCCTTTAGCAATGCTTCATTATCAAGACAGGCTCTCTTGTAGCCTTTTCTGGCAATTTGCACTGCATACGGTACCGTTACATTTGTGAGGGCAATGGTTGAGGTACGCGGCACAGCTCCCGGCATATTCGCCACAGCATAATGAACAACGCCATGCTTGATATAGGTTGGATTGTCGTGTGTTGTAAGATGATCCGTCGTTTCAAAAATACCACCTTGGTCAATGGCAACATCAACAATTACTGAGCCGGGCTCCATCGACTGAATGATGTCTGTACTTACAAGTTTCGGGGCCTTTGCGCCTGGAATGAGCACAGCTCCAATTACTAAATCACTTTCTCTCACCGTATGAGCAATATTATATGGGTTTGACATGAGGGTTGTAATGCGATGACCGAAAATATCATCCAACTCACGAAGACGCTGTGGATTTACATCAATCATCGTCACATTTGCACCTAAACCTACCGCAATTTTCGCTGCGTTTGTACCTGCCACCCCTCCGCCAATAATGGTTACCTGACCGCGTTTCACCCCCGGAACCCCACCAAGTAAAATTCCTTTTCCTCCTTTGGGCTTTTCAAGAAACTGGGCTCCTATTTGCGTAGCCATTCGACCTGCAACTTCACTCATCGGTGTCAGCAATGGTAATGATTGGTTTGTTAACTGTACTGTCTCGTAGGCTATACCAACTACCTTTTTCTCGCTCAGCGCTTTTGTTAGCTCGGGCTCCGCTGCAAGATGCAAATAGGTAAATAAAATTAATCCTTCCCGAAAATAAATGTACTCGCTTTGAATCGGCTCCTTGACTTTCATCACCATATCCATTGACCATGCCTCTTGCGCCGTACGTACAATAACAGCACCAGCTTTTTCATACTCCTTGTCTGTAAATCCGGAGCCAAGCCCTGCTTCCGTCTCAATATATACCTCATGTCCACCTCCAACGAGATGAATAACCCCCGCTGGCGTCATAGCTACACGGTTTTCGTTATTTTTAACTTCCTTTGGTATACCGATTCGCACTGCGCCTTCCCCCTTAAGATAATAAAAGCTCGTCTTCTGCTAGCATATGCAACAAAACGAAAAAATATTTAAGGCCCGTTCCCTATTTTGGATCTTTGTTTACAACTTCACAATCTTAATGAAATGCAGTAAAGAGCTTTCTAATCGGCAATGTATCTGAACATATTATTCGCTATGCAAAATATGATTTCCTTGCCGTTCGCAGCAAAGAAAAGGAAAAGAGTGAGCTGTAAGTGAATTATATAGATAAAGAAAACTCGTCGATTGGCGAGCCCTGCCCTTGGGCGAAGACAGAGGCGTAGTTGCACTTATACTTTATTCCTAAAATTTCTCACTACGTCGAATTCGCTTCTAGCTGGAAATTTATACTTTCTTACAATGAAAACAAGCCAAGGCATATGCCTTGGCTTGTTTCCTATCCTATTATCCCAATACTGCATTTGCTTTCTCAAGCGCTTGACGCACTTGATCAAAGCCAGTACCGCCTTCACTATTACGACGCTTTACTGCTGCATACGGGTCCAATACATCATACAAATCCGCCTCAAACAACGGACATACCTCTTGATACGTCTCAAGTGGCAAATCTAATAAGTAAATGCCCTTTTCAATACACATGAGCACTAAACGTCCTACTACCTCATGCGCCTGACGGAACGGAAGACCTTTTGCTGCCAAGTAATCCGCAATTTCAGTTGCATTAGAGAAGTCTTGCTTTACTGCCTGTCCGAGCTTATCAGTATTTACTTTCATTGTGTCAATCATGCCTGCCATTACAAGAAGAGAAGTTTTAATTGTTTTCACCGTATCAAACATACCTTCCTTGTCCTCTTGCAAGTCTTTATTATAGGCAAGCGGCAGACCCTTCATAACCGTAAGCAGGCTAAATAGGTTTCCGTATACGCGTCCTGTTTTACCACGGATTAACTCCGCCATATCCGGGTTTTTCTTTTGCGGCATAATGCTGCTTCCTGTAGAGTATTTGTCACTCATTTCAATGAATTGAAACTCCTGACTGCTCCACAAAATAAGCTCCTCGCAAAAACGCGACAAGTGCATCATCAAGATAGAAGAGCCGCTTAAAAACTCTAGAATAAAGTCACGGTCACTTACCGCATCCATGCTGTTTTCATAAATGCCGTCAAATCCAAGCAATGACGCGCTGTAGCTGCGGTCAATCGGGAATGTTGTACCAGCAAGAGCACCAGCTCCAAGCGGAGAAAGATTGATGCGTTTTAAGGAATCCTCATAACGCTCAACATCACGCTGCAGCATCCAAAAGTATGCAAGAAGATGATGCGCAAACGACACTGGCTGTGCACGCTGCAAATGCGTGTAGCCTGGCATAATCGTTTCCACATGCTGCTCCGCCTTCTTCACGAGCACCTCTTGCAGCCCTTTCAGCTTAGCAATAATATCGCGAACTTCTTTACGTAAGTACAAATGCATATCCGTCGCAACTTGGTCATTACGGCTACGGGCAGTATGCAGTTTACCGCCCACTTCGCCGATTTGTTCAATTAGCATTTTTTCTAGGTTTAAATGAACATCCTCATTTTCAACAGAAAATGTCAATTCATTGTTGTTTGCTTTCTCAAGAAGAACTTGCAGTCCTTCCTTAATCTTTGCCGCATCTTCTTCTGGAAGGATGCCGGATTTCGCAAGCATCGTAACATGTGCGATACTTCCTTCAAGATCCTCAAGCACAAGCTCTTGATCGAAGAAAATGGATGCTCCGAATTCTTCTACCCACGCTTCGGCTCCTTCTGTGAAGCGGCCGCCCCAAAGTTTTTTCACACTTCCACCTTCTTCTGATTATGCAGCTGGCTGTAAACCTTAGTTGGTAATCCGAACAATTCGATAAAGCCGACTGCTGCTTGATGGTTAAACTCATCTGCTTTCGTATATGTTGCAAGCTTTTCATCATATAGAGAGTTTTCAGATTTTCTGCCCTCTACAATAGCATGCCCTTTAAATAGCTTCACGCGCACTGTACCTGTTACATTCTTTTGTGTGCTTTCGATGAACGCAAGCAACGCTTTATGCAAAGGAGAGAACCATAGGCCGTTGTAGATAAGCTCTGTTAATTTATGAGCGATGATTGGCTTGAAGTGTGCTACATCCTTCGTTAATGTTAAATCTTCTAGCTCTTTGTGCGCCTTGATTAAAGTAAGAGCAGCTGGGCACTCATATACTTCACGAGACTTAATACCTACAAGACGATTCTCAACATGGTCAATGCGGCCAACGCCGTGCTTACCGGCAAGATCATTTAACTCTATAATTAATTCATGAAGCTCGTATGCTTTTCCGTTCAATGCAACCGGCACACCTTGCTTAAACTCGATTTCAACGATATCTGCTTGATCTGGAGTTGCTTCAAGAGGTGCTGTCATATCGTATGCACCCTCTGGAGGAGCAGCCCATGGATCTTCTAACACACCGCACTCACATGCTCTTCCCCAAAGGTTTGCATCGATAGAGTATGGATTATCTAAATTGATTGGAATTGGAATGTTGTTTTCTTTCGCGTATTCGATTTCTTCTTCACGTGACCAACTCCACTCACGTACAGGAGCTACTACTTTTAAATCTGGATTTAAAGCCATGATAGAAACTTCAAAACGAACTTGGTCGTTTCCTTTTCCTGTGCAGCCATGAGCAACTGCAACCGCTCCTACTTGCTCTGCAATCTCAACAAGCTTTTTTGAAATTAACGGACGTGACAAAGCCGATACAAGTGGATATTTTTCTTCATATAATGCATGGCTTTGCAGCACTGGAAGAACGTACTCTTCAGCAAATTCTTTTCTTGCATCAATGGAATAAGATTCTACTGCGCCGACCTGTAATGCTTTTTGCTTGATAAACTCAACGTCTTTTCCTTCGCCTACATCTAATCCTACCGCTACTACATCATAACCTTGTTGTTGTAACCATTTAATTGCAACGGAAGTGTCTAAGCCTCCGGAATATGCCAACACTAATTTTTGCTTGCCCATCTGACATCCTCCTATATATTAAAAGAATAAATATTCATCTAAATTCATTTTCATTCATAGTGATACTTTACCAACTTTTTGCCCACCACGCAAGAATTATTTTTCGCTTTTCTTTTTTCAGACAATTCCTTCGAATTCGCCTAGCCTTTCGTATAGAATATAGGTAAACGGAGGGGAAATCATGAAACATTATTTTATAT
Organism: Ectobacillus funiculus; assembly: GCF_004138295.1. Lineage (GTDB taxonomy): Bacteria > Bacillota > Bacilli > Bacillales > Bacillaceae_G > Ectobacillus > Ectobacillus funiculus. The sequence goes on from NZ_SCFM01000012.1 coordinate 206,629, forward strand.
TAGATGAACGATTAGGCATTGAAGTTCCTGATTCACAAGAAGATTGGGATGAAATACCAAAGCAAGATCAACAGCACATTTTACTGAAATGGGAAAGCATACGCGGACATATTCCCGATCGTATTCAAGAACTGGAACAAACAATTAACCAAAAGCAGCATCAGCTTGATCATGAAGCAGATTTTGGGATTTCCTGCAGATTAAATTCAGAAATTGCTAATCTTGCTTCTGTTATTAATGATTTATGGCTGTGGTATCGTATACATCAGGATATATCTGCCGAAAAAACACACTCATAATACATCAGTGCCCACATTTCATTCTCATTAGATGCTGCTTACAGAGGGTAGAAAGCTGTAAGTATCTTCATTGTTCCCTATGCATTATTTCCTAATTTAATACAGAAAACTCACTGATTGGCGGGCTCGAAGACCGAGCTGCAGCTGCACTTATCCTTTGTTTTTTGAACATAAAAAATAAGCTTCTGCTGGGGCAGAAGCTTATTTTTGTTTCTCAAGCAAATACCGCATCTGATAGAAGCGATGGGTAAACTCTGTGACCGTGCGGGTTAATCGATAGTTTACCGTCGATCCAACCGCAATTCCAAGAAGCGGGATCCCTTGAACGAGCTTGCGGCGAAGCATATAAATAATATACGTTTTAAGCGTCTGCTTCAAAAGCGCCTGACAGGACTCTGCACCTACAATTTTGTCTTCTCCTGAATAAAAAAATGGCATATCTCCTGCCTCATTAATTTCATCCAGTAATCCATGCCAAGCATAGCGCTGTAATCTCGCTGGCAAGATGGCTGCATGAAATACCTTTAAAGCAAGCATCATCTCATAAGGTTTATTCACATCATATCCATACGTAGTTGCGATCAGCTGAACAGCCTTCAAATTTAAAGTGAGCATGAGTGGAAGATCAGCACTCAGCAATAAGAAACCTCCAGCTCCCGTCGCCCCACCCTGTAAGAAAGAATAGACACGATGACGGGCAATTTGATGCTCTGCAATATAAATAAGCTGATCAATAGATAATGTACGAAGCTCTTCAAGGTGCTCAATATGCTCATTAAATAAACGTGCCTCTGATAAAATACGCCCTCTCGCATCTAACTGCGATTGTGAGCTTTGAATAAACGCATGTAAATGAAACAGCCATTGATCCACTTTTGCAAAAGCCTCCAGCCTCTTGCCAGCCGGTATTCCATTTACAGCCGCATTCACCCATTTGTCATACAGCATTTGAAAGTCGGTTGATTCCTGCTGCGATAATTGGTACTCCCAGCTTTGAATTTCATTCCAAACCTTTTGCTCCCGTTCTGTTAATGGCATAGTATCAGCTCCTTATCTGAGAAAGCGTTGCTTGGCCCAGGCTTGCCCTGCACCATCCTTTTTTTACCACATAGTTCCTAATATTATATCATACTTACCCTAAAGAACATGGCTGTAACTGCCATTCCTTTTTGTACTGGAAATTATTCGAGAGAAGGCAGCCTGTGGATCTAAGCAATGATCCGAAACGTTATACTTTATTCCTAAAACTTCTCACTCCGTCGAATTTGCTTCCGGCTGGAAATTTATACTTTCCTACAGCGCAAATGAAAAAAGACGGGATATCCCGTCTTTTTTCTTATACATTAGCCATGCGTACAACGTCGCGTGCAATCATTACTTCTTCGTTTGTAGGAATAATCAATACTTTAACAGGTGAATGCGGATAGCTGATAAATGTTTCTTCCCCACGTACGTTGTTACGTGCTGGATCCCAGTACACACCCATGAACTCTAATCCTTCCAACACACGAGCGCGGATAGTATCACTGTTCTCTCCGATACCTGCCGTAAAGATAATAGCGTCAACACCCTTCATACGTGCTGCGTAAGAACCGACATATTTATGGATACGGCTTGCAAACACACGAAGAGCTACCTGTGCACGATATTCTCCCTCAGCGCTCTCCTGCTCAATATCACGTAAATCACTAGAGAAGCCAGTAATCCCTAACATTCCGCTCTTTTTATTTAAAACATCTAATACTTCTTCTACAGTCTTTCCTGTTTTCTCCATAATGTATGGGATTAATGCCGGATCAATGTTACCAGAGCGCGTCCCCATTGTTACGCCTGCAAGTGGTGTAAAGCCCATAGAAGTGTCAATAGATTTTCCACCCTCAACAGCCGCAATACTTGCTCCGTTTCCTAAGTGACAAGAGATAAGACGAAGCTGCTCTATTGGACGACCAAGCATTGCCGCAGCGCGTTCTGTAACATATTTATGGGATGTACCGTGAAAGCCATACTTACGGATGCCGTACTTTTTGTAATAATCATACGGTAAACTGTATAAAAATGATTCTTCCGGCATTGTTTGATGAAACGCCGTATCAAACACTGCAACAGCAGGAACGTTTGGAAGTACCTCTTGAAACGCTCGAATACCAACGATATTAGCAGGATTATGTAGCGGTGCTAAATCGCTCAATTCCTCAATTTCTTGTAGTATCTCTTCCGTAAGCAATACTGAATCATTAAATTTTTCCCCGCCATGTACAACGCGGTGTCCAATACCGCCAATTTCATCTAAAGATTGGATGATGCCTGTAGAAGTTAACTTTTCAAGCAACATTTTTACAGCCACTGCATGGTTTGGAATATCTAATATATCTGTTTGCTTTTCATCATTCACTGTAATCGTGAATACGCTATCGTTTAAACCAATACGTTCTACTAATCCTTTTGTTAAAACCGTCTCGCTTGGCATTTCAAACAATTGAAATTTTAAAGATGAACTGCCTGCATTAATGGCAATCACTTTTGTCATCTGGTTTTTCGCCCCTTTATATCTTGTTAACGATGTAGAATTTTCGCAAGTTTTGTCATTTTTTATCACACTACTAATTTAAACACCGTACTCGTTATATTTCAAGAGAAAAAAATGAAACACTTCATTTTTTTTTATATTACAGATTTATAAAAAAACGAAATTCCTGACTTAAATAGTGTAAAAAATTACAATCTTTTCTAACTGTATTATAAAATTGTTTCTATCTGTTATATACCTTTATTCATTGAAAACCATTGGTTGAGCTGCAACATTATGTTTTCTGTAGCCTTAAGATTTGAGAATGCTGGGAGTTCTACGATCAGCGCCTGCTTCGGCGGTTGTATCCCCAGCCCCTTCTTTTGGAGAACAAATATACTTTTTGCATTTTTTTCATTTTTAAACATGGAAACTGCTAACTGTAGTACTCCTTGAATATGACACTGTTTCCTGATAAACTCTTGCAGCTTTGGTGCCTGATCACTCGTAAACAAGAAGTTCGGAATCAAGAAGAACAAATAGCCACCTTCCTTTGTATGCTTGATGCTTTGCTCTATAAAAAGATGATGTGCGTATGACAAGCCGTTTTCTGCATGTAGCGCATACTCCTTCGCTCGCTCCTCATTTGGATAATAGCCAACCGGCAAGTCGCATACCACGGCATCAACCGGGTCAATATAGAGCGGTGCTAGACCGTCTTGATGAAACAGTTCAACTTTATGCTTTTGCAAATTTGCATTCATAAAGGCAAGGCGAAGCAGCACATCATCAACCTCTACACCGAATCCGCTTATCTGTACGCCCTTTTCTCGATGGTTAAACAAGGTTGTTAGTAGGTTCCCCGTACCAACAGCCGGATCAAGAACAGTTAAATCTGTTCGGCCCATTGTAAATTTATTAAATAAATAGCTCACAAACATGCCAACTGCATCAGGTGTCATTTCATGCGTAGCCTGTATCCCTTCCTTCATTCCCTTCAGCAGGCATAGCTGAACTGCTTTACGAATATCTTCACTTGTATATGTTCCCTCATGGAATTTTCCATATTCCCGTTGCAGGCGTTCTTTAGCAGACTGCCGCAATTCTTCCTGCAAAACAGCTCCCTCGAATATATTATCGCCTGATTCTGCAAGTGCTTCTAAATATGTAAAATCCAGCTCATTTCGTAAAATGTTCGTGGATGTATCTAGAATGGAAAATAACACCTCTATTTTAGAACTCATTTTCTACACTCCTCTCAAAAATCACAAAACAAACATAGTGTACCACACTGTTTCATATTATTCAGTATTGGCGTACTGCAAGAAAAGCAGACACGATATCTTTCCTGCTGATTAGCACTCCCTTGAATGAAGACAGCGGCGTAAGTTACCCTTATACTTTATTCCTAAAATTTCTTACTACGTCGAATGGCCTCCTGGATAGAAATTTAGACTTTCTTACAGTACAAAAAAGACCCCCCTTTGCGGGAGGTCTCGTAGCTTATACCACTGCTTACTTCGCAGCTTTTGCAGCTTCAAGCGCTGCTTCGTAGTTTGGATGATTAGTTGCTTCACTTACATATTCTACGTATGTTACTTGGTCTTCACTGTTGATTACGAACACAGCGCGAGTTAATAAACGAAGCTCCTCAATTGCAACACCATATGCTTTACCGAAGGAAAGATCACGGTGATCCGAAAGCGTAACAGCATTCTCAAGACCTTCTGTCGCACAGTAACGCTTTTGGGCAAATGGAAGATCAACGCTAACTGTTAATACTTTCACATTATCAAGACCTGCAGCTTCTTCATTGAATTTACGTGTTTGCGCAGCACATACGCCTGTATCTACTGAAGGCACTACGCTAATCAACTTCACTGCACCTTTGTAAGTATCTAATGTTACAGGAGATAAATCGTTAGCTAACACCGTAAAATTTGGCGCTTGTTCTCCTACCTTCACTTCGTTGCCAAGCAATGTAACAGGATTTCCTTTAAATGTAACGTTTGCCATTGTAAATCCTCCTTTTTTTTACCAAAAAGTATGTACAGTGTCCATGATAGAGGGAACAGAAATGGAATGCAACAAAAAGGCTTTCATTTGTCGAAAAATATTGAATTACACCCTACCTTCTTTCCCACAAGGAGGAATTCCGTTAGTCAAAGGTGGGGATTTTGTACTTTCTTCCTAGGAAGCGAAACACAGAGCCAGGCAACGGGCCTCTCATAGGGCAAATAGAGAGAGCTCACACTTTTTTGTAAGCAGTGATAGCTGCCTCTCTTTTTTACCCTATCCACGCTGCAGCATGTGCTTGAAGCAGGGGCCTTCTGTCGGAAAATGAGAAAGTCCTCCTCTACCATTCCGTTTCTTTTTCATGAATCCGCAAAGAGAGCTGATGTCGAGCGACATCAGCCCTTTGTACTAATAAGAATGCGTTTGATCCGCCTCTTGTTTGCTTTTCTTGAGCATATCCTGTATTTTCTCAACTGCCTGTGGAGCCATGTCAATCACTTTATCAAGTAAATGTGTATTTTCATCAAGATGAAGCACTTTGATCCCTTTCCCGTTCACAACAAGAAACGCGATAGGGGTAATTGACACACCTCCACCGCTTCCGCCCCCAAACGGCCGCTTTCCTCCACTATCTTTACCGAATTCACTTCCGCCAGCTGCGAAGCCAAAGCCTACTTTAGAAACAGTTAAAATCACGCTGCCGTCTGGAGATTGAATAGGTTCTCCAATAATTGTATTTACATCAACGAGCGCCTTTAGATTTTCCATAGCTGTTGTCATTAAGCTTTGAATCGGGTGCTCTGCCATAATCTGGACCTCCTCCAGCTTTTATTTACCATTTATTCCTATCGTTTTATCACACCGACAGTTCCTATTGATGCAGCTGCTCTGTTTGACCAATCAAGACAGAACGATGTTTCTTGATATACCGAAGCAGCTTAATTGCCGTAAAAATAACTGGACCGCTTCGAAATGAAACAGCGCACTCAAGACGAGTGGCTGCCGCTGTTCCTTGAAACACAGGATGCACCTCTAGCTGAGGCTGCCCTACGACACGCATATAATGACTGATCAGTCCAATTGCTATTCCTTTTACAGACCAAACCTGTCCAGCCAGTATCCCAGTGGCTGCCGCATCGCCTGTGCCAATATGAGAGCTCCATGAAAACTTCTTTACCTTGATTTTCTGAAGAAAACCCTTAAGTATAGTATGGATATCTCCGGCGCTTTTTATCAAATTCGGCATTCTTTCAAGCCATTCTGATACAGAATCCTCCGAGGCCTCCTCCTGCTTCGGCTCCTTATTCTGCTTCTCCTTCCGTTTTTGCAACAGTTTCAGCACATCAATCGTAAAGGGAATAAACCATACACGTACACGAAGGACTACTTGCCTTTCTAGTGGTGTATACAAAATAATTGCCTTTATGGAAATTTTCGTTATGAAAATGACTAAACATAATAAAATCAAAATCGCAGGGACTATAGTGTACCAAGTCATACGCGTTCATCCTTTCATTCCGTAACCAGTATGGACGGAAAAAAAAGGAAATAAACCTTCAAAAAGCAGAAAACCGGACAAGCCTCTATGTCCGGTTTTTAGCGTTTATATACAGCGGTTCCCGATAGGTATTTCGGTCACATCCGAAAATACGTGAGATAAAGAAAACTCGCCGATTGGCGAGCCCTGCCCTTGGGCGAAGACAGAGGCGTAGTTGCACTTATACTTTATTCCTAAAATTTCTCGCTACGTCGAATTGGCTTCCTGCTAGAAATTTATACTCTCTTAAAGTGTAAAGAAAACTCGCCGATTGGCGAGCCCTGCCCTTGGGCGAAGACAGAGGCGTAGCCCTACTTGTACTTTATTCCTAAAATTTCTCGCTACGTCGAATTGGCTTCCTGCTAGAAATTTATACTCTCTTAAAGTGTAAAGAAAACTCGCCGATTGGCGAGCCCTGCCCTTGGGCGAAGACAGAGGCGTAGCCCTACTTGTACTTTATTCCTAAAATTTCTCGCTACGTCGAATTGGCTTCCTGCTAGAAATTTATACTCTCTTAAAGTGTAAAGAAAACTCGCCGATTGGCGAGCCCTGCCCTTGGGCGAAGACAGAGGCGTAGCCCTACTTGTACTTTATTCCTAAAATTTCTCGCTACGTCGAATTGGCTTCCTGCTAGAAATTTATACTCTCTTAAAGTGTAAAGAAAACTCGCCGATTGGCGAGCCCTGCCCTTGGGCGAAGACAGAGGCGTAGCCCTACTTGTACTTTATTCCTAAAATTTCTCGCTACGTCGAATTGGCTTCCTGCTAGAAATTTATACTCTCTTAAAGTGTAAAGAAAACTCGCCGATTGGCGAGCCCTGCCCTTGGGCGAAGACAGAGGCGTAGCCCTACTTATACTTTATTCCTAAAATTTCTCGCTACGTCGAATTGGCTTCCTGCTAGAAATTTATACTTTCTTAAAGTGAAACAGAAGCTCTCTGTCTTCTCACGCACTTTTAGTTATACAATAGCTACTGTTCGCGCTGACGTAATTCTACACGTCGGATTTTCCCAGATGCTGTTTTTGGAAGCTCACTGACGAACTCTATTTTACGTGGATATTTATACGGTGCCGTGAATGTTTTTGTATGCTGCTGCAAAAGAGGAATAAGAGCAGCATCTGCCTCTATCCCTTCCTGTAATACAATAAACGCTTTTACAACATTCCCCCGTATTTCATCAGGACTTGCTACTACTGCACATTCTTTTACATATGGGTGCTTTACAAGCGCATCTTCTACTTCAAACGGTCCGATCGTATAACCGGAACTGATAATAATATCATCATTTCTTCCCTCGAACCAGAAATAACCGTCTTCGTCCTGCCTTGCTCTGTCACCTGTTACATAGTAGTCGCCTCTAAATTGCTTTTCCGTACGTTCAGGATCCTTATAGTATTTTTGAAAGAGGGCTGGTGTACTTCTATGCACCGCAATATCTCCCACTTCACCCACTTCAAGAGGATTGCCGCTTTCATCGATAATTTGCACTGCATTTCCGGGAGTTGGCTTTCCCATAGAGCCTGGCTTAATATCCATCCCCTTCATTACACCAACAAGCAAAGTATTTTCTGTCTGACCATAGCCATCGCGCACCGTAATATTAAAATAACGAAGGAACGTATCGATTACCTCGCGATTTAGCGGCTCCCCAGCCGACACAGCGCTATGAAGCGCGGATAAATTGTATTGCTCTAAATTCTCCACCTTTGCCATCAAACGATATTCTGTCGGCGTACAGCAGAGCACCTGAACACCATAATCACTTAACAGCTGTAAGTATGTACGCGGCTCAAACTTTCCGTGGTACACAAAACCTGTTGCACCAGAACCGAGCGTCGCTAAAAATGGGCTCCAAATCCACTTTTGCCAACCTGGACCTGCTGTTGCCCATACAAGGTCTCCTTCTCTAATACCGAGCCAATTCGGGGCACTTGTACGCAAATGAGCATAGGCCCAGCCATGTGTATGCACAACACCCTTTGGATTTCCGGTCGTACCGGATGTATAGGATAAAAACGCCATATCATCGCGTTTTGTCGGCGCTGTCTCAAGCACATCACTTTCCGTGTGCAATCGCTCTGTGAGATTGACCCATCCATCGATAGCTACTTCACTAATTATAAATCTTACAAGTGAATGAATTGCAGCAATTCCATCAAACTGGCCAACGTAAGGAGCACAGCTAACAATTGCTTTTACATCCCCATGGCTAATTCGATATTCAATATCTTTTTTACGAAGCATTTCCGAACTGGGAATGACAACTAAGCCCGCTTTAATAGCACCAAGGTATGTCATGTACGCTTCAAGAATTCTCGGTACCATAATCAGCACCTTATCTCCCTGTTGCAAACCTTCACGCAAGAAGGCATTCCCAATCCTATTTGCGCCTCTTATCAGCTGATCATATGTAATTTCTCGTCTATCGCCACTTTCATTTTGCCAGATGAGCGCAAGCTTTTCTTTGTCTGCAGCATAACGCTCCATCTCCTGCACAAGATTATAAGATTCCGGTGCAATTAACTCTTCATGATCCATTTTTTGTTCCTCCTCTATCTCGGTGATACTTCCCTTATTTATCATAAAGAATTTACATTATTTTTAAACACTCTTTCATCCGAGAAATTTGTTTATTTCCTGACGAACTGGTAACAATAGTAGAGGTTTTCCAGCAGCACTTGTCTCTATGATTATAAATTATATTACAAAGAACCTCTATTTCTGTGCTCTCGTTATGTCAGCATTTCCCCCAACAATTAAAAGAGAGCGGGGGAGAAGTCCCGCTCTCAAAGCCAAGTTATATATGATTATCGACCAAAACCACCTAATTGTTGCTCAGCCATTGCGACTAAACGCTTTGTAATCTCGCCACCGACAGAACCGTTCGCACGAGATGTAGAGTCAGCACCAAGCTGTACACCAAACTCTTGTGCGATTTCGTATTTCATTTGGTCTAATGCAGATTGAACGCCTGCAACTAGCAATTGATTGCTGTTGTTGTTTGCCATGTGTGTTTCACCTCCTTGTGAGTATAGAGTGTGAAAAAACACATAACTTCATTCAAAAAATATATTGGTAATTTATGGTTTTAAAAGAGTTCTTTAAATTCCTCGACCACTTTATCCTCTGCTGCCTGTATAAGTATCGTTTCTGTTTGTTCGATTGCTTCCTGTAGCAATGGTTCAAAATCCCCGAACCCTTCAAATCGGCTCGCCTTCTCGCGCTTTGGCTTCGTGGAAGGATTCGGCGGTGTAAAGATTGTGCAGCAATCCTCATAAGGAAGAATTGAAATATTATAGGTGTCGATATGATTTGCAACCTTCATAATTTCCAGTTTATCCATTGTAATAAGTGGACGAAGAATAGGATAATTCGTAACCTCATTAATCGTATGCATGCTGTCGAGCGTTTGGCTTGCCACCTGCCCAAGACTCTCTCCTGTCACAAGTGCCAATGCACCGCGCTGCTGTGCAATACGCTCTGCAATACGCAGCATCATCCGTCTCATAACGGTCATCGTATAGCTATCAGGAATTTGCTTATGAATAGCCTTTTGCAATTCCGTAAAAGGAACGACGTGCAAGCTAATTCTTCTGCAATACTTCGTAAGCTCTTGCGTCAAATCAATAACCTTTTGCTTTGCCCGTTCGCTCGTAAACGGCGGACTATGGAAGTGAATAGCTTCAAGCGTTACACCGCGCTTCATCGCCAAATATCCTGCTACCGGGCTATCAATGCCACCTGACAAAAGCAGCATAACCTTACCGCCAGCACCGACTGGCAAACCGCCAGCTCCCGATTGCTCATCGCACATAATGTACGTAAAATCAGAGCGAACTTCTACGCGCACATTTACATCAGGAGTATGAACATCCACTGTAATATTGTCCGTATTTTGTAAAACGTATCCACCAATTTCACGGTTCAATTCATTTGTTTGCAGCGGAAAGTGCTTATACGCACGATGTACAGACACTTTAAAAGTACGCACGTCCTTCTTCTTCTGGGTTTCTAAAAATGCAGCAAGAGCGCCCTGCTTCATTGCCTCAAGCTCAGTGTCCACTTTTAAGGATAGGCTAAAGGAGTGAATGCCAAACACTTCCTTCAGTCGCTCTGCAACTGCCTCATGGTCTTCCCCGTTCAATTGAATATACATGCGGTCCCGCGTTGCCTCATATTGCAAGCTTGTAAACTTCTTAAGTCTGTATTTAATATTTTCCTTTAGAATACTAATAAATTTCGAACGATTTTTCCCTTTTGTCGTCAGTTCTCCGCCATAACGAATCAATAAATAATCATACTTCATTTCTTTACCTCGTCACTTCATATAATTTTGGAATTACTTCTTGGACAATCTGTTGAAACTGCTGAATTTCAGACATAGTATTTTCTACAGATAAACTAATCCGAATCGCACTTTCTGCCGCCTCACGCCCTCTTCCCATCTCGAGCAAAACATGACTCACTTCCTTTGCCTTTGATGAACAAGCAGACTTTGTCGATACAAATATGTCTCGTTCCTCAAGCGCATGCACAATTACCTCTGGCTTTAAACCTGGAAAAGAAACATTCACAATATGGGGGGCAGAAGCGTTAGGCGTATTCAATATAACATTTGTCATACTGCCAAAAAAAGAAAGCAATGCCTGCTTCATTTCATTCAAATGCCGTATTTTGTTTTCCTGCTTTTCAAGCGTCATCCGCAACGCCTTTGCCATCGCAACAATGCCAGGTAAATTCTCCGTTCCAGCTCGGTACTGGCTCTCCTGCTGTCCTCCTGATAAAATCGGATCAAGCAACACGCCCTCCCTCACATATAAAATTCCTGTTCCCTTCACTCCATGGAATTTGTGCCCAGAGATTGTGCAAAGATCAATATTTGCGTCATAAAAAGCAAGAGGGACTTTTCCAACACCTTGCACATGGTCTGTATGAAAGCGCACCTTTGGGTGTTTACGCAACAGCCTGCCGATTTCTGCAATTGGCTGTACGGCTCCTGTTTCATTATTAACATGTATAATAGATACGAGAACGGTATCATGACGCAATGCCTGCTCAATGCTCTGTACTGAAACAGCTCCATTTTCATCAACAGGTACATATGTTACTTCAAAGCCGAGCGTCTCTAATTGCTTAAACGCCTCGGACACAGATGCATGTTCCACAGCTGTCGTAATAATGTGGCGACCTCGGGAACGAAGGGCAATTGCCGTTCCTTTAATTGCCAAATTATTCCCCTCTGTGCCACCAGATGTAAAGACGATTTCTGTATGCTTTACACCAAGTAATCCCGCGATAACAGAACGAGATTGCGATAGCAGCCGCTCCGCTTCCCCCCCGAGCGCATGAAGTGAGGACGGATTGCCAAAGTAGTTTTGTGCAACCGTTATATAAGACTGCAGCACATCATCATACGGCTTTGTCGTAGCGCTATTATCTAGATAAATCATTAAAGCTTCCCCCTAATTCATTTTACAGGCTGTGTGCGGCATCTCTTGCTGTTTTCCATACGGTTACACAACCAACTATACACTTACTAAGAACAGATGATTCCGTCCTGCCCTACATTTAGTTTTGGTCGCCCATCAAGAGGGCATACATGGGAGACTCGAAAAGCAGCCGCAGGAGCTAGACAACTTGCATCAGCCTTTCCTATCTATCCACAACAAAAGGAGGTGATTCCATTGAACCACCTCGCGAAATAGACCGTCATGCAAAATCCTATAACATAAAGGACTTCCGTGACGGTCTGTTTCACATACCTTTTTGTATATTACTCTGTTTTGATGAACTCCTCAATCTTTTGGACCACACCCGGCTCCAATTGCTCTAACAGCCCAGCTGCTTGTTCAAGTGCTGCTTCATATTCAAATTGTCGAAAACGTTTCTCTGCCTGTTCTAATTCCTCAGCAATACGCATATCCTGGCTTCGATATCGGTTCCCATATTGAATCACCTTTTCTACCAAGCAGGCCTTTTCAATGAGTGCAGCTGTATCTGCATAAGTACTATTCACAAGCGAAAGCGCTTCTTCCAAAGCCCCATTTACTGCTTTCATATTTAAAGGCTTGTGCTCTAGCTGCTCGTATACCCTCTGCACAGAAAGCTGGGCCTGCTGCACACCGCCTAAAAAATGCTCCGGTAAACCTGGCAGATTCGATCGCTGTAAAAGACGTTTCGTTTCCATCATCGTGCCGCGCATATGCTGTAACGCTTCACGCGCCTGAAACTCTTCTTTTCGCAGCGTTTGCAGCATTTCTTTATAGTGTTGATGTGCGCGTTTAACCGCCTCAACTTGCTCATGAATATCCTCAATTTCCTCACGAATGACGGAAAATGCAATATCCTGCTGTGCAATCCGAAGATGTAGTGCATCATATCGTTTGAGCAACACATTGATCTGCTTTTCAATATATTTTTGCATCTCTACATCTTCATCCCTTAATTCGTAGCTTTGCTTTACGAATTGGGTTTCTTCCTTCGTCTCTGCTGCCTTTTCGCGCACATCCTCCAGCATATCGTGCAAAATATATGATTCCTTATCGACATAATGCTTGGACGTAGCCTCGACCTCTAATTGATCATATAATGTATCCAGCTTCTCCTTTAAAAAGGCGATACGCTCCTGTACTTTCACAGTTTCCACATTTTGAAGATCTATAGTACACTTTTGCAGCTCTTCTCTCAATTCTTGTACTTCCCGCGGAATTTCAAGATGCTCCAGCATATATCCTTGTCTGCTCATCTCTTCATATCCATTTAGCAAATCATCCAATTGACTAGGAAGCGCTGATTGACATTCAACTTGTAAATCTGGAATTTCAGTGATTAAAAACTGCATATACGAAATACTTTCCTCCAAGCCCAGCACAATGTCACGCGCCTCCAAATAGTTCCCTTTGCCGGTCTCTTCTTCAAAGGTTTGAAACTTCTGCAAAGCTTCATCTAACAGCTCCTCTAGTTTATATTCTGCTATGCTGAACATGTGGCGATACGCGAGAACATTTTTCTTCATCTCCCGGTAGGCCTCGCGAAGCTGTTCGATTTGGTTGCTATTTTTCTGCTGGCTTTCAAGCAGATTATGTAACTCATGTAAAATCTGATCCGTCCGCTGATCTGCATCCTCCAGCAAGCCAAGAACTTCATTGAGCACAGCACGCCCTTTTTTAAAGGAAAATTGGGCTGTGTGGCTCTCAGCCTTCTGCAGCTTTCGTTCTGCCTCAGGAATCGTTACAGTCAAAATCTCATCCCAGTCATGGCGCCATTTCTCAAAAAACGCCTCTGTTTGACCGGTTATATTCAAATCTTTTACCTTTTTCAGTTCATCGGCTATCGGCTTTTCTTTCAGTTCTTGCTTATACTGCTTCCCCTCTTGCAAATCTTTATGTAAACGATTTCTTATCACAAGCTCTATCGTAAGCAGTATAAGGATAAAGCTCACTACAGTGATAATGATCGTCAGGATAGAACCCATCCATTTTCCTCCCCTTTTGCTCTTATCTCTTGTATGAGGACTTCCTTGATAACTATTGTCAAAATAACTAAAACGGCCCTGCGATGCAATGTTTATCCTATTTCGAAATCAATAATATTTCTTGTTTATATGTATCAATACTTGGAAAATGTCAATGTACTAATGATACCATGTTATATACTGTTTTTGACCTCATTTTTTATATTTTTTTCAGGATTCGTCTTTCGCTGTACAAGCCTGTTGATCCGTTTCTTACATACAGTGTAAAGAAAACTCGCTGATTGGCGAGGACAGAGGCGTAGTTGCACTTATACTTTATTCCTAAAATTTCTCGCTACGTCGAATTGGCATCCAGCTAGAAATTTATACATTAAGTGTAAAAAAGAGCCAATGTAAGAGCAGCAAAGACGCTTTTACATGGCCCCTTTCATTAAAAGCACAGGGAGGATTCCAACATTTTAAGTTGGTCCTTCCTTCTGCAGAATAATCGGGTGGTATTTACACTTTTTATATTTGTGGGCGTAAAACCACGATACCTTTAGATTCGTGGTAGTTCACTAAAACTGAGCGGCTGCGGGCATTGGCACTATTGATGGTTTGTACAGTGCATGAGCTAACCAGCTTTCAACCTCCTTTGCATAACGATCTGCAAAATAGGGCTCCGTCGGAAACGCGTACAGTACCTCCGCAATATATTGCGCATGTAAATATGGACTTTGCAGCATCCCTTTTAGCTGTACCATAAATACAGGAAATGAAACCTTTTGAAATTCGCCCTGCTGAATCCCCTTATGAATGATCGTTTGGAAATAATATTTTTCTCTTACTAAATATGTTGTCATAATCTCTCGAATTAGTACGCTATCTAAAGAAATTTCACGATAAAAAAAGCGGGTGAGCTGACGGTGATTTGACTGATAATGAAGAATTTGGCGGACAATAACAAGCAGCATCTCCTTTGGCGATAAACCATCTTGTGTAAACGTACTCTCCAGGATCCGAATATACTCTTCCAAAAAATTGGTGACTACATACTCCAATAATCCCTGCTTTCCAGAAAAATAATAGGAGATATTTGCTACGTTCACATTCGCTTCCTTGGCAATCTCTCTTACCGTAGTGCCATCATAGCCTTTCGTATTGAACAACATAATCGCCGCATCGATAATTTTCTTCTTCGTATTCATCTGTGTCACGTCAATTCACCCTTTCGTCGACACTCTCTGCATTCTAACTTCTTGACTTTTAAGACAAATTCCTTTAACTTTCTATCGACAAAGTTAAAGCGAAATACACGCTTTTTGCCAAGACTCTACACATTCCGTGACGAAGGGAGACATTTTGATGTTTCATACAGAGACATACAGCGGATCACGAGAAAAAAATTACGACACATTGATTCGACAATTAGAAGCATTAATTGCAGGAGAGACGAACGCAGTAGCTAACATGGCCAACGCTTCCGCTCTCTTGCATCAATTTCTTCAAGATATTAACTGGGTGGGCTTTTATGTAACAGAGGGTAATGAGCTTGTGCTCGGACCTTTCCAAGGCCTTCCTGCTTGCGTACGTATTCCATTTGGCAGAGGGGTCTGTGGAACAGCTGCGGCAACGAAAACAACGCAGCTCGTGGCGGACGTACATCAATTTCCTGGTCATATCGCGTGCGACGCAGCTTCGAATTCCGAAATCGTCGTGCCGTTAATCAAAAACGGTGAAGTAATTGGTGTACTTGATATCGACAGCCCTAGTAAAAGTCGTTTTGACGAGTTGGATCAAACATATTTAGAGAAATTCGCACAGTCTTTAGTAAAGGGTCTGTAACAACAGTTATAGCACCTATAAACACACGCTTATTTCTCCTAAAATCTCCTGCTACGACGAATTCGCTTCTAGCTGGAAATTTATACTTTCTTACAGTGCAAGGAAACTGCCTTGACTCTATTTACAGAAAAGGATATAATAGCGTTTGTGTAAAATAAAAAGGCAGCCTTTGAGAATATATTTATGTTTGTATTTTATTCCTCCGAGGAGGTGTATCGTGTAACTCCCTGCTGCTGGAGCGATGGTACATGAAAATAAAATGCGCATAAACGGAAGTCTCACGTCTGTTTTTATTTTACGTAAAATAAAAACATTGAAGGAGGAGCTATTTATGGCTCGTTATACAGGTCCATCTTGGAAACTTTCTCGTCGTCTTGGAATCTCTCTAAGCGGCACAGGTAAAGAATTAGAAAAACGCCCTTACGCACCAGGTCCACACGGCCCAGGTCAACGTAAAAAATTGTCTGAATACGGTTTACAATTACAAGAGAAACAAAAACTTCGCCATATGTACGGCGTAAATGAGCGTCAATTCCGCCGCACATTTGATATCGCTGGCAAACAGTCCGGTAAACACGGTGAAAACTTCATGATTCTTCTTGAATCCCGTTTAGACAACCTAGTTTACCGTATGGGTCTTGCTCGCACTCGTCGTGCAGCTCGCCAATTAGTAAACCATGGTCACATTACTGTTGACGGCGCTCGCGTAGACATCCCGTCTTTCCGCGTAAAGACTGGCCAAACAATCGGCGTACGTGAAAAATCTCTTAACCTAACTGTTGTTAAGGAAGCTCTAGAAGTAAACAACTTCGTTCCTGAATACCTAACTTTCGATGCTGACAAGTTAGAAGCTACATTCACTCGCTTACCAGAGCGTTCTGAATTACCAGCTGAAATCAACGAAGCATTAATCGTAGAGTTCTACTCTCGTTAATAATAAAAATACCGACACCTGCGTGTCGGTATTTTTATTTTGACTTTATGTTTAGCCTTAGCAACAAATCAGCAACGGAAATTAAATACCCTTATCTACATTTAGTATAGAAATGGAACAAGAAGCGGTGCAACAATAGAGGTGAAAATGGCAGCAATCCCCATCGCAACGCCCGCTATTGCTCCTTGCAACTCTCCTTCAGTCGCTGCACCGGCTGTACCTTGTCCATGTGAAATCGTCCCTAAAGACAGACCTCTTGATAATGGATGGGAAATTCCCGTCTTGTTCATGAGCCATGGTCCAATCATTGTGCCTGAAATTCCTGTACCAACAACAAATGCAGCCGTTAAAGCAGGGTCCCCGCCAATAATTTTTGCTGCTTCGATTGCAACTGGAACAGTTACAGATTTTACACTAATGGAGGCAAGGATTGTTTTGGATAAATGGAACAGTTTGGCTATCAACACAGCCGATAGTATTGTGGCAAAAGATCCAACAACTAGTCCTATCCCGGCAGGAGCCAGGTTTTTCAAAATTATATTTTTGTTTTTATAAAGAGGAACCGCTAAAGCAACTGTCGCGGGACCAAGTAAAAAGGTCATAATGTCTTTAGCAGGCTCATATTCAGCATATGTCACATTACTAAGAAGCAGTATGGTTATAATAATCGTTGTACTGAAGAAAACGGGTGTGGTAAATGGAGATGGATATCTCCTTGCGGCTTGGCGTGAAATAAGATACGCTCCAACAGTAAGGGTGATACTACATAGCGTTACGATGGTGTTCACCAACACTCTCCCCCTTTTTTGACGCCAGCTTTTGAGATGTGAATCCTGTAATAAGCATCCCAATGGCAGCGCTTCCTATTATAGCTGTAATAAAGGCAACACCGTTTTGCAAGAAAAGGTCTCCGAAATTCATAAGGCCAACCGCAATTGGGATGAAAAAAAAGGCAAGATGCTTAATCAATAGCCCGGAGGCCTGCTCAATCCAACGTAACGGAATGGTTTTAGTTGCCAGCAAAGCAAAAAGAAGCAGCATTCCCATGACATTCCCTGGAAGAGGAAGCTGAAGGGTTTCTACAATCCAATAACCCGCTTCATTGAGGAGCCATAAGCCGAGAAGTTGGAGAATGAGAAAGACAAAATTTTTCATATTCGCAGCTCCTAGTCTAGTAAAATTTTATAAGGTTAATAATAAACCTTATTTTATATTGTTTCAATCTCTTCCTACTCGTAAGGGAAGACTTTCTTTATATTTCTTCATAATCTGAGAACAAGCCGATGCAGTTGCATCGGCTTGTTCTAGATTAGGATCCCCTGCCTTGCTTAGCTAGAGATTCTCCTTCCTTCATTGCGGTTCCCCTTGCTTTTCCACCGCATCACTCCCTTTTGGGGATGATTCTGCCCCCTTCTCTAATGATTCTAGAGGCTTAATAGGCGCCTGAACTGCCGCAGACTGTGAGGGAGATGGTGTTGGAGTTGTCGGCGTTGCTGAAGCTTCACTATTCTTCTCTAGCTCCCTTCCACCCAATGTATAATTTGCAACCTTTGTAATTGTGCTATTTGGAAAGAAATAAATCTCACCGTCCAACGCCTTCAGCTTTGTCGTGCGTAGCCCAACCTCTTCCACTGTTCCACCCACGTCATTAATTTTAACCTGATCTCCAACAGAAAATTGATCCTCGAAAATAATTAAGAAACCCGTTACAATGTCCTTCACTAAGTTTTGTGCACCAAAGCCAATCGCAAGCCCAGCAATACTAACACCTGCCAACAATGCAGTGATATCAACGCCAAGAGCTTTGATTGCAGTAATAATCGCAATAAAATACGTAGCATAAGTAAGGATATTTTGGCAAAGCTTAACAAGCGTCGCTTCCCGCCGCTCACTTTGACGCAATGGTCCTTTTAAACGAATCTTAAACATTTTCTCTACAGTCATGTTGGCAAAATATAAGAAAATGCGGGCTGCAACAAAAATAAAGATAATCTCCACAATCGCTCCGCCAAATGCTACGAGCTTATCTGGATTGAATACGTACTTCTGAAACCAATGCTGTATGTTTACCACTCTACTCTCTCCCCCTCTAATAAATAAAATAAAAGGCGTAAGAAAATCTTACGCCTTTATTATTGTTAGTACTTAATCAAGAAATATTTCTTTTTACCACGGCGAATGATTGTAAACTGTCCTTCGATTCGGTCTGCAGCCGTAATAATACGGTTTACATCCTGTTCACGCACTCCATTTACTGATACAGCGCCGTTCGATACGTCTTCACGTGCCTGGCGCTTGGAGGAAACAATTTTACTTGCAACAAGCAAATCAACTAAAGAAATCTCTTCCCCTGTATGCTCATAAGATGGAACATCCTTAAAGCCCTGCTGAATTTCCTCTGCTGTAAGTTCTGCTACAGAGCCGCTGAAGAGTGCCGCTGAAATTTTGATCGCTTGCTCTAATGCTGCTTCCCCGTGCACAAGCTTCGTCATTTCTGCTCCTAATGCTTTTTGTGCCGCACGTTGCTCTGGCGCTTCTTGCATTTGCTTTTCTAATTCGTTAATTTCTTCATGGGACAGGAATGTGAAGTATTTTAAATATTTTACAACATCACGGTCATCCGTATTAATCCAGAATTGATAGAACTCATATGGCGTCGTTTTTTCCGGATCAAGCCAAATCGCTCCACCTTCAGTTTTACCGAATTTTGTACCGTCTGATTTTGTTACAAGCGGCACTGTTAAACCAAATACCTTCGCATCTTCCTCTGATTTACGAATTAATTCCATGCCGGCTGTAATATTGCCCCATTGATCACTGCCGCCAACTTGCAGTCTGCAGCCATGTGTTTGATATAAATTTAAAAAGTCATAAGATTGTAAAATCATGTAGCTAAACTCTGTAAAGGAAATACCTGTTTCTAAACGAGCAGAGACAGACTCCTTCGCAAGCATATAGTTTAATCCAAAGTTTTTTCCGATATCACGCAGGAACGTAATAACATCAAGCTTTCCAATCCAATCATAGTTATTGGCAACAGTTGCTGGATTCTCTTCTTTTTCAAAATCTAAGAAACGGGATAGCTGCTCCTTAATACGCTGACTGAACATTGCTACTGTTTCTTTTTCATTAAGCTGACGCTCTGCCTTCTTTCCACTCGGGTCACCAATTAAACCCGTGCCGCCGCCGACAAGCGCAATTGGCTGATGTCCAGCCTGCTGAAAGCGGCGTAAAATAAGAATAGGCAGCATATGACCAATATGCAGACTATCTGCTGTCGGGTCAAAACCGCAATACAGCTTTACTACTTCTTTGTTTAATAACTCACGCAGTCCTTCCGCATCTGTCTGTTGGTTAATCAATCCTCGAAACTCTAAGTCCTGTAAAATATCCATTGTCTTCTCTCCTCCATTCAAATAAAGAAAACTTGGCGATCGCCTAGTTGTGCTTATACTTTCTCCTTAAAAACTCCTACTACATAGCCTCTTAGCCGGAAATTTATAATTCTTTAAAGTATAAAAAAAATCGCCCCTTCTTAAAAAGAAGGGACGATTGAATATATAATCGCGGTACCACCCTAGTTGTGACATATTGTCACCGCTCCATTTTGATAACGGCTCGTGCCGTCCTTCCCCTCTTGCGTAATAATTCAATCGAAGAAGAATGCTCCAGGGTGTAATTCGTAATCATTTATGTGCTGATTCACACCGACCATCAGCTCTCTGTGACAGGGAAATGATTGCTACTAAATCCTTTCAACGCGCAAATATTCATGATTTACTATCTTTATACCATTGATAGCGGTATCATGTCAAATACAGCTTTCTACAGTATAAAGAAAACTTGCCGATTGGCGAGCCCTGTTCTTGGGCAAAGACAGAGGCTTAGTTGCCCTTATATTGTATTCCTAAAATTTCTTGCTGCGTCAAATGGCCTCCCGGCTAGAAATTTATACTTTCTTAAAGCGCAAGAAAAACCAAGCCGAACAGGATGCTCAGACTTGGTTTATTTACAATAGTATTAATCTTCTAAAGTAGAGAGGTCGCCTGTTGGCAAGTTTAACTCCCAAGCCTTCAAGACACGGCGCATAATTTTACCGCTGCGCGTCTTCGGCAGCTTATCACGGAATTCAATTTGACGCGGAGCCGCGTGGGCAGCCAGACCTTTCTTTACAAACAAACGAATGTCCTCAATGAGCTCCTCGGAAGGCTTGTAGCCTGCGCGAAGCGCGATAAACGCCTTAATAATTTCGCCGCGGACCGGGTCAGGGATACCGATCACACCAGCTTCAGCAACAGCCGGATGCTCAACAAGCTTGCTTTCGACTTCAAACGGGCCTACACGTTCTCCCGCTGTCATAATCACATCGTCAATACGACCTTGAAACCAAAAATAGCCATCTTCATCCATATAAGCAGAATCACCCGATACATACCAATCGCCTGGCATGAAGTAGGATTCATATTTCGCCGGGTTGTTCCAGACGGCCCGCATCATAGACGGCCAGCCGCTCTTAATTGCGAGATTTCCCATTGTATACGGCGGAACCTCTTTGCCCTCATTATCAACAATAGCAGCTTGTACACCTGGTATCGGCTTACCCATGGAGCCGGGACGGATTTCCATACACGGATAGTTACAAATGAGTTGCGCACCCGTTTCTGTCATCCACCACGTATCATGAATCCGAAGATTAAATACCTTAACGCCCCAGCGTACAACCTCGGGATTTAAAGGCTCACCTACACTTAAAATATGACGAAGAGAGGATAAATCATATTTTTTAATCACATCCTCGCCGGCACCCATTAACATCCGGAATGCGGTCGGTGCGCTGTACCATACGGTTACACCGTATTCCTGCAGCGTTTCATACCATGTGTCAGGGCTGAAACGCCCGCCTAAAATAACATTGGATGTTCCTGTTAGCCAAGGGCCAAAAATACCGTAGGATGTTCCGGTTACCCAGCCTGGGTCAGCAGTACACCAGTATACATCATCTTCTTTTAAATCAAGAACCCATTTGGCTGTTTGATGATGTTGAATCATTGCATTTTGTACGTGAAGAACACCCTTTGGCTTTCCAGTAGATCCAGATGTATAATGAAGAATTAAACCATCCTCACGGCTGAGCCATGTGATGTCGAGCTTTTTAGCGGCCTGTTCGAATAGTGGGTTGAACGCGATAATTTTACCGCCTTCTTCTATGTTGTCACCTATCACAAATACTGTTTTTAACGCAGGAAGATCATTGAGCGGAACGCGTGAAAGAAGCTCTGGTGTTGTAACAAGTACCTTTGCTTCACTGTCCTCTAAACGATCGCGCACGGCTACCTCCATAAAGGCTTCAAATAACGGTCCAACAATTGCACCGAGCTTCATCGCGCCGAGCACTGTAAAATACAATTCCGGAGAGCGGGGCATAAAGATAAAAACACGGTCACCTTTTTCGATCTCACCGTAAGTTTTTAACACGTTCCCAGCCTTGTTGGATTGCTCCATCATTTCCTTAAATGTGTATTTTTCCTTACGATTTGCATCTTGATAGTAAAGGGCAATCTTATTTTTCCGGTGGGATGCAGCATGTTTATCAATTGCTTCATACGCCATATTTACTTGTCCCGTTTCGTACCAAGAAAAATCCTTCTCTGCTTCTACCCAGTCAAAGCTGTTATACGTGTCTTCATAACTAAGTAGATTGCTATCTCCTTTCATTACAGGAAGCGCTTCCACCTTCATTGTTAAATCCCCCTTCGTTATGGAATCTAATGCTTATTATAATATAAACTATTCCGAACTTTCAGTATTTTTCTTACAAAATTTTATATTTTTTTACAATATCCTAAATTACTGCAGAATATTTTACATAATTCTGACGATATTTATAGTTCACTTCAAAGTTGTTTTACGCTACTATGAAAAGAAGATACAGTTAGATTGTTTGCTTCCTCTCCAAAAAGGTGGTGAGATTAATTGATTCACAACAAGGTGTATCATTCACAAACGCTACAGGCCTCAAAAGGTAACCTCATCATAGAAGGACCAGTCCCTGCTCTTACTTTAGAAAATTGTGAATTTCACGAGGATTTAAAGGCTTTTCGACCCGCACATCAGCAGCATCAAGCCATCATTGAAATTTCAACCCTCCCGGAAGCACGTGTTATTATCGCACGGCATGAACATACGATTGTAGGGTATGTCACATATTTGTATCCTGACCCGCTTGAACGCTGGTCAGAGTCAAACATGGACAATTTAGTAGAATTGGGGGCCATCGAAGTAATTCCGGAGTTTCGCGGATGTCATGTCGGTCAAAATATGCTCCAAGTCTCCATGATGGACGATTACATGGAAGACTACGTTATTATCACAACCGAATATTATTGGCACTGGGATTTAAAAGGAACAGGCTTAAATGTGTGGGAGTATAGAAAGATAATGGAGAAAATGATGAACGCTGGCGGGCTTATTTGGATGGCAACGGATGATCCTGAAATTTGCTCACATCCAGCTAATTGCTTAATGGTACGAATCGGAAAACGTGTTAACCAGCAATCTATTGAAATGTTTGACAGAATTCGTTTTCAAAATCGTTTTATGTACTAGAGGGGGAAAGTCTATGA
Organism: Ectobacillus funiculus; assembly: GCF_004138295.1. Classification (GTDB taxonomy): domain Bacteria; phylum Bacillota; class Bacilli; order Bacillales; family Bacillaceae_G; genus Ectobacillus; species Ectobacillus funiculus. Next base: position 229,843 of record NZ_SCFM01000012.1, read on the forward strand.
TGGTCGAAGAAACTATGAATACAACATCTGCAACGCTCCGCTCGACAAGCAGAACTGAAACAATGCATCCCCTAAAAATCAGCGAGTATTTACACAAAAAAGACTGTAAGGTACTATGGTCCGACTTGGTGGGAACATCATCATGAAGAATGTCTTTGTTTACTCCGATGCGTTTCAGACCTATCGATTTAGCCTTGAGCATCCATTTAATCAGTTACGTGTAAAACTTTCCTATGATTTACTGCAAAAAGGGGGATTCATTCGTGAAGAGCAAATCGTTGTGCCACGTATTGCGACTGAGGAAGAAATCGCTCTTATCCATGATCAAAACTATATAGAGGCAATAAAAAAGGCTGGCGAAGGGAAACTCGATAAACAAACAGCTCTGCAATATGGACTTGGCACCGATGATGTGCCCATGTTTGCAGGCATGCATGAAGCGAGTGCACTGTTAGTAGGAGGAACGTTAACAGCGGTCGATTATGTATTAGAGGGAAAAGCAGAGCACGCCTTAAATTTAGGCGGAGGACTGCATCATGGCTTTCATAATAAAGCCTCCGGTTTCTGTATTTACAATGACAGCGCTATCGCCATCAAATATATACAGAAAAAATACGGACTGCGTGTCATGTACATTGATACAGATGCCCATCATGGGGATGGTGTGCAAGCATCATTTTATGATGACCCAAATGTGTGCACTGTATCTATCCATGAAACAGGCCGATACTTGTTTCCGGGAACTGGAGATGTCAATGAGCGCGGGCAAGGTGCCGGCTATGGATATTCCTTCAATGTCCCTTTAGATGCATTCACAGAGGATGAATCTTTTCTTTACACATATCGTACGCTAATTCGGGAAATTGCGGCCTACTTCGAGCCAGATGTTATTCTCACGCAAAACGGTGTAGACGCCCATTACTACGACCCTCTTACCCACCTTTGCGCTACTATCAATGTCTATCAGGAAATTCCAAAAATCGCTCACGAAATTGCTCACGAATACTGCAATGGGCGGTGGATTGCGGTAGGAGGCGGTGGATACGATATTTGGCGTGTTGTACCTCGTGCATGGTCGCTTATATGGCTTGAAATGAATCATATGCGCAATGTTGCATCAGGACTCTTGCCTCTTGAGTGGGTGAATGCATGGAAACAGCAAGCGCCTGTACAGCTTCCCTTGCATTGGGAGGATCCAGAGAATATGTACAAGTCCATTCCACGCAAACAGGAGATTGAAGAAAAAAACTATCTATCCTTAACAAAATGTCTCGAGCCGCTCCGAACAAACCTGAAAAATATGATTATGTAGCTAAAGAAAAGCGAGCCCTGCCCTTGGGCGAAGACAGAGGCGTGCGTAGTTGCACCTTATACTGGATTCCTAAAATTTCTCACTACGTCGAATCGTCTTCTAGCTAGAAATTTATACTTTCTTAAAGTGTAAGAAAAAAGCGGATGCAGTTTTACTTGCATCCGCTTTTTTACTTAAGAAAGTGTAGCCACGCTTCTATCTTCGCCTAACAGCGAGCTTTCTTCCCTATTCCCTTGTAGAGTTACGGAACTGGATACGGTGTGGCAGGATTACATTATGATCTCCTACCGATTCCTTGTTCATATACTTAGTGAGCAAACGCATCGCAACCGCACCAATATCATACATTGGCTGTACGACAGTTGTTAATTGCGGACGCACCATTGTTGCAAGACGTGTATTATCAAAGCCAATTACTTCTAATTCACTAGGAATATGAACACCTTGGTCCTGTGCTGCATGAATAACACCAAGTGCCATTTCATCTGAAGATACAAATACAGCTGTTGGCTTGCTTTCAAGCTCTGCTAATTTCTCATATGCCTCCATTCCGGAGTCATATGTGTAATCTCCTTCGGCTACAAGCGCTTCATCATAAGGAATACCAGCCTCTGCAAGCGCCTTTTGGTACCCGAGCTGCTTTTTATGGTTAAGGGCCGCTTCTGCATATGGACCGGAAACAAAGCCAATTCGAGTATGTCCTTTATCAAGAAGATGCTTAATTGCATCATAAGCTGCCTGCTCATAATCAATGTTTACGGATGGCGTGATGTTTTCTCCGTCAAAAGAAGCCGCAAGTACGATAGGTACCGGTGATTTTTCAAACTCTTCTACGTGCTCCTTCGTGATGTTTTCACCCATAAATACAATGCCATCTACTTGCTTTCCAAGCATCGTATTTAACAAGTGCATCTCTTTTTCCTTGTTTTGGTCAGAGTTACTTAAAATAATATTGTATTTATACATCGTTGCAATATCTTCAATACCGCGTGCCAGCTCAGCATAAAAAATATTAGAAATATCAGGAATAATTACGCCGACTGTTGTTGTTCTCTTGCTCGCCAATCCTCTTGCTACTGCATTTGGACGGTATCCAAGACGATCAATCGCTTCAAGTACTTTTTTTCTTGTTGTAGGTTTCACATTAGGGTTACCATTTACAACACGCGAAACAGTTGCCATGGATACATTCGCTTCACGTGCCACATCATATATTGTAACATTCATCAGGTCATACGCTCCTTTTATAAACTTGCTCTATGTAAAATTGTTCTTTATCCGTTTACATAATGAGATGTATTTAAACATACTAAAAATATTATACATACATCTTTAATCATACGATATAAATACTTATTCAGACAATATTTTCCCTCAAATGTACAAAAAAAATTCTTAAATTTTGCGTAAAAAGTATAAAAACCAACAAAAACATCCATTCTTTTTTGTGCAATTTCACCAAAAAGAAAATTTTTGACCTTCCTGAAGCTGTAAATACTTCAAGCAGCTGAAATTTTATTCTCATACACTTTGTTCTTGAAAATTTCTGTTACCTCGAATTCACCCCTATCTGGAATATATCTCTAATGGGATACAAAAAAGCCGAGGAACAGCTGAATTATATCCAACCACTCCCCGGCCCTTTTTAAGAAGATAAGAAAGCATTGTTCTAGCCACGCTAGTGCCTGGCCTTTCGCAATCAAATAAGCTGCCTGTTGCTGCTAAACGGTGTCACTTATACTTTCCTTGTTTGCACATTTATGTTTTTAAATGCCTTTAGTTCATCCATAAATGAATGGAATTGCGGAATATTCATTTGCTGAGCAGAATCGGACAATGCCACGGCTGGATCTGGATGCACCTCTGCCATGACAGCGTCCGCACCAATTGCGATTGCTGCCTTTGCTGTTGGAAGCAGCAAGTCCCTGCGTCCCGTCGAATGTGTAACGTCAACTACAACAGGTAAATGCGTTTCCTGTTTCAAAATTGGTACAGCGGAGATATCAAGCGTATTTCGCGTTGCACGCTCATATGTACGAATGCCGCGCTCACAAAGAATGATTTCACCATTTCCCTGCGCGATAATGTACTCAGCTGCGTAAATAAACTCTTCAATCGTAGCAGAAAGACCTCGTTTTAATAGGATCGGCTTCTTCACATCACCCGCAGCTCTCAACAAATCAAAGTTTTGCATATTGCGCGCGCCGATTTGAATCACGTCGACATAATCCAATGCCATTTCAATGTCCTTTGGATTTAAAATCTCGCTTACGATAGCAAGACCATATTCATCACCGACCTGGCGGAGGATCTTCAAGCCCTCCACGCCTAGCCCTTGAAAATCATACGGAGATGTACGAGGCTTGAAGGCACCACCTCGCATGAGTTTTAATCCCTGCTTCTGCAGCGCCTGACCAACGCTCCTTACCTGCTCATAGCTTTCCACTGCGCATGGTCCCATAATGAAATGAACCTGACCGTCACCGATCTTCTCACCATTGATTTCAACAATTGTATCTTCCGGTTTCTTCTTACGAGAGACAAGCAGTGCCTTTCGATTGTCATCTTCCTGCAGCTCAAGACTCATTTGGAAAACTTGCTTAAAAATATGTTGCAGTGTAGACGTCTCAAATGGTCCATTATTATTCTCTGAAATCATATCGAGCATTTTACGTTCACGCACAGGATCAAACCGCTTTACACCTTGCACTTCCCTTAGCTTATTAATTTCCTGTACAACCTTGCCGCGATCATTTAACAGCTGTAAAATCTTTAAATTGATTTCATCCACTTGCAAGCGTAATGTTTCCAAATCTTTTGATGACAAGGTAAAGACCCCCTTCAGAAATGGTATACCAAACATTATGAATAGCTGTTCTAGCCTAGCAAAAAGGGAAATTACTGTCTGCAGTCTCTTGTATACATCCCTTACACTATCACGCTGCAACTTCACACACAGAAATTCCATTTTTTCCATTTAATACTATAAATGTAGAGCTCGTCAATGTATTTTTCTGAAAATTTACAAATCTTTTCATAAAAATCATTTTTCAAGTAATGGGCTTGCTCTAATTATTCATTTATTCACCGCGTACCCGCACCGGAGGCCTCTCCTGTTTGCGCTCCCGTTGCTCGTCCTTTTCAAGTTTTCGTTTTCGAAGACGGCCATATACCTCAATCGCTGCCGTACTCCACTGCATGACCTGTGCGACCTTATCTGCATTTTGCTCTACCTGATGGGTAACAGAGTTCGTCGCCTGAGCCAGCTTACCGTTAATAGAATCAATTGTTGTGCCAATGCCTTCTACTGACTTTACTACCTTATTCAGTGACTGGGATTTCTGCTGAATGTCTTCAGCTAATGCATTTGTTTTGTGAAGCAGCTGCTCTGTTTCATATGTAACACCCTGTAATTGCTTCTCCAGCGCAGCTGTTGTACGCGCAAGACTTAGCAGCGTTTTGCGCATTGCCACGAGTGTATTGCCAAGGTACGCCGCCAGCACCGCAAATGCAATAGCTGCAATTAGCGCACTTACATATAAAATGATTTCCATACGGTTCACCCCTTCGGCTCTATTGTTAGTATTATACAACGATTTTTGTTGCTATTCTAATCTTCTCATAAGATGACCCGAAACGATACAAACATTTCATTTTTTTGGAAAATAGCTAGCATCTTAGTAAACAAACGAGAAAAAGTGGGTTACAATAGTTTTGATATCTCAATTTAGGAGGGGTACACATATGAAAGATCCACGTATTGAAACGTTAGCGAACAACCTCATTCATTATTCTGTAAAACTAAAAAAAGGTGAAAAAGTTTTAATTGAAAATTTCGGGCTTGAGCGTGAGCTAGTCAGTGCACTTATTAAGGAAGCATACGCAGCAGGAGGCTATCCATTCGTATCCTTAAAAGATAACCAGGTGAACCGTGCATTAATGATGGATGCCTCAGAAGAGCATTTTTCGCAAATTGCAGACTTTGAAGCAGAAGTCATGAAAAGCATGGATGCTTACATCGGACTTCGCTCCGGCAGCAATGTTAATGAACTGGCAGATGTTCCAAGTGACAAGATGAAGATTTACAACCAAACAGTCGGTCAAAAGGTACACCGTGAGATTCGTGTCCCGAAAACAAAATGGGTCGTCCTTCGCTATCCGACAGCTTCTATGGCACAGCTTGCAAAAATGAGCACTGAAGCATTTGAGGACTTCTATTTCGATGTCTGCAACCTTGACTACGGCAAAATGAATGAAGCGATGGACGGACTCGTTGAGCTGATGAATCGTACAAACAAAGTACGAATTACGGGCCCTGGTACTGACTTAACATTCTCCATTCAGGACATCCCGGCCATTAAATGTGCGGGCGAAATGAACATTCCAGATGGTGAGGTGTTTACAGCTCCAGTAAAAGACTCCGTAAACGGAACCATTACATATAACACACCGTCTCCTTATAACGGTTACACATTTGAAAACGTAAAGCTTACATTTAAAGATGGTAAAATCGTGGAAGCAATGGCAAATGATACTTCAAGAATTAATGACATTTTTGATACAGATGAAGGTGCTCGTTTTATCGGGGAATTCGCTATTGGTGTTAATCCTTACATTCTCCATCCAATGGGCGATATTTTATTTGACGAAAAAATTGACGGCAGCTTCCACTTCACACCAGGCCAAGCATATGACGAAGCCTATAACGGAAACAACTCTAATATCCACTGGGATTTAGTTTGCATTCAGCGTCCAGAATACGGAGGCGGCGAAATATACTTCGATGATGTACTCATTCGAAAAGACGGCCGTTTTGTAATTGCTGAGCTAGAAGCATTAAACCCTGAGAATTTAAAGTAGACTCGCTGATTGGCGAGTCGCCAGATGAAGACAGAGGCGTAGTTGCACTTACACTGCACTCCTAAATTTTCCAACTACGTCGAATTCACTTCTAGCTGGAAATTTATCCTTTCCCAGGGTGTAAAGAAAAGAGGAAGCGGAATTTCCGCCTCCTCTTTTCTACTTCACTTCGACTGCCTTCTCGTAGGCTTTTTGGAACTTCTGAATATCTCCTGCACCCATAAAGATCAGCACAGCATCATGATGCTTTTTCAATACATCTGTTGTCATGACGCTAATAAGCTCAGAGCCATCAATCCTTTGCTGCAGGTCACGGATGGAAAGTTCTCCTTGATCCTCTCGTGCAGAACCGAAAATGTCACATAAATAGACTTGATCTGCTTTCTGCAAGCTTGCTGCAAATTCATCTAGAAACTTTTTCGTACGCGTAAATGTATGCGGCTGGAATACTGCAACAATTTCGCGCGTTGGATATTTTTGCCTCGCTGCTTCAATCGTAGCATTTATCTCTGTAGGGTGATGGGCATAATCATCAATGATAATTTGTGTGCTAAACTTCTTCTCGCTAAAACGACGCTTTACGCCCCCAAAGGTTGTTAACTGCTCCTTCACAATATCTATAGATATATTTTCATAGTGACATAGTGCAATAACTGCCAGTGCGTTTAAAACACTATGGTTGCCATATCCCGTAATCTGAAATGTTCCATAGTGCGTATTTCGTACAAACACATCAAAACGTGTTCCATCTGTTCCCTTTTGGATGTTGCGCGCTTGAAAATCGTTATGCTCGTCAAAGCCGTAGAAGATGACAGGTACCTTGGCCTGCATTCGCTGTAGCTGCTCATCGTCACCGCAGGCAATAATCCCTTTGTTCACTTGCAGCGCCATTTCCTGAAACGCGCTGAACACATCGTTAATGTCCGCAAAATAATCCGGATGATCAAAGTCGATGTTCGTCATTATTGCATAATCTGGGTGATAAGACAAAAAGTGTCTCCGATATTCACATGCCTCAAACACAAAATATTTGCTGTCTTCTACGCCTTTTCCCGTTCCGTCACCAATTAAATACGACGTTGGATATGCGCCCTGTATCACATGGGAAAGCAGACCGGTCGTAGATGTTTTACCATGTGCACCGGAAACAGCAACGCTCGTATAACGGCTCATTAGATCACCAAGGAAATGATGATAACGATAAATCGGCAAATCCAGCTCCTTCGCACGCTCAATTTCTTCATGCGTATCTGGAAATGCATTACCAGCAATAATCACTTGCCCCTCTTGAATATTATTTTTATCAAAAGGCAAAATTGCGATTCCACGTTTTTCAAGCTCTGTTTGGGTGAAAAAATGCTTATCCACATCAGATCCTTGAACGGCATAGTTCATATCATGCAGGATTTGCGCCAACGCACTCATACCTGTTCCTTTGATGCCTACAAAGTGATAAACTGTCATTTTAAAGAACCTCCAACATCTATAACTAATACAACGGCCTATCTGTAAGACAGTATATGATGGTGTTTTCGTTTTTGGGAATGACAATAAAAATTCTTCCTGTATTGTTATCTCGAAACACGAAACAAACACATAACGTAGCCATTATAGACAATTCCCCAAGCTGCATAGGACTAAGAAACAATGCTGCAACCGGTTCGGCCGAGAAAAACACAACTGCTTCTTAACAATCTGGGGGCGTGCTGCAGGCACAAAAAACTGTACCCTGCAGCACGCCCAAGCACATCTGAAATCATAACAAGCACAATCAGTGTTAGAATTCATATACCTCTTGTTTTTCTAATAACTCAACACGTTCTAACCGCGGGTTCGGACGATATTTTCGTCCAGCCTTCGCTTGCGGCTCTCCATTAAGCTCCACATTATCCCCTGTAAAGCCAATATTCATTTTAAGCAAGCTGCTTCCCACCCCGTACATATCCACCGGGACATCCTGTGACTCAAATGCACGGATTCTCTTCTCATCAAATCCGCCGGTTACTACAATTTTCACGTGCTCATAGCCCTCTACGTCAAGCGCCTGACGAAGCGCAAAAACAAGCTGCGGGTTCACACCACGCGGGTCGAAAGTGCCGAGCACCTCTGGATGCCGAATGAAATATTGGTCAATCATTGTACGAGATGTATCAAGGCGCACACCTTTTAAGTCTTGACCAAATTCCCTCGCCACGCGAAGCGCATCAGTAATCACATCGTTATTATAATCAATCAGCACGATTAAGTCATCCTCTGGAAATTGTTGATAGTAGGCTTTTGTCGCCTCAACAACATCTCCGCCAAACATTTGAATAAGCGCATGAGGCATTGTACCCATACCGCTTTTTCCCCACCATTCGTTCATCGCATGAGTTGCCTGAGCACTTGTTCCCCCAATATAGGCTGCATACCCATCTCCTGCCTGCTGTGTAAAATGGTCGTCACGATCCCCCATAAAAATGATTGGCTTTTCTCTGCTGCCGCTGCGCGCTGCTTGCACAACGTTGTACACATTCGTTGCCACTGATGTACGTCTAGCCAAAATACCGTCAATAACACCTTCTAAATATCCAAAGTATTCATAAGGTCCACGAATGGTTAGTACTGTTTCAAACGGACTAATTTTATCGCCATCCTTTAAAGAATGGACTTCCAGCTTCTCCGGATGCACCGCAAAAGTTTGCAATAACGCAATCGCTTCATCCGTACCGCATAAAACCGCATGCTCCCGCTGGAAAAACTGCATAGTTACTACTGTTCCCGGACGAGTATGCTGAATAATCTCACGAGTCTTCAAAAAGTAAACCGCAGAAAACCAGCCTTCTCCAACGCGCTCATCAAACTTAAAGGTTTGATTTGTAAGACGCTTAATTTTGCCTTGTAGCTTCCATTCTATTTCTTTCATCATGATTGATTCCCTACCCATCCATCTCATCAGTTCTTTTAGTATAACCCGTCTAATCCAGCTTCCGTGTGTTTATAAACAGGAAGAGGAGGTCAATGCCCTTATCCTTGTCCATTCATATCCTGCATAGCAGCCAGCTCTCCCTCTGTGATGAGAACATCACGCGGCTTTGTTCCGCGAGCCTCCGAAATAATGCCTTGTGCTTCCATTTCTTCAATAAGACGTGCAGCACGATTATAACCAATTCGGAAGCGACGTTGCACAGATGAGGCAGATGCGCCGCCCTGCTCCAATACAAACTGACAAGCATCATAAAATAGCTCATCCTCTGCTGCGTGCTGCTCTGCCTTCGCCAGCAAATCATCCTGCTGAAACATATAGCATGGCTTCATTTGCTGTTTTACATGCTGCACGGTACGCTCAATTTCCTCATCTGATACATATACCCCCTGCAGACGAACCGTTTTTGATGTGCCATTTTCTAAAAATAACATATCCCCGCGTCCAAGTAATTTTTCTGCCCCTGCAGTATCGATAATGGTCCGAGAGTCAACCTGAGACGATACAGTAAAAGCAATACGTGTCGGTATATTTGACTTAATGAGCCCAGTAATTACATCCACAGACGGGCGCTGCGTCGCGACAAGCAAATGAATTCCACATGCACGCGCCTTTTGCGCAATACGGCAAATAGCTTCTTCTACATCAGCAGCTGCTACCATCATTAAATCTGCCAACTCATCAATTACGATGACAATGTAAGGCAGCTGCTGTCCTGGCGCTTGCTTTTGCTCAACAAGATCATTATACCTTGTTAAATCACGGGCACCTGCATGTGCAAATGACTCGTATCGACGGTCCATTTCTTCTACAGCCCACTTCAACGCAGCCGTAGCTGCTTTTGCATCTGTAATCACTGGAGATACAAGATGAGGCACTTCATTATACGGTGCCAACTCGACCATTTTCGGGTCAATCAACATAAGCTTCACCTCATGAGGCATAGCTTTATATAAGATACTTGTCAAAATTGCGTTGATACACACACTCTTTCCGGATCCGGTCGAGCCTGCAATCAACCCATGCGGCATTTTGCGGATATCAGTTACAATCGGTGCACCGGAAATATCCAAACCAAGCGCAACCGTTAGAGGCGAATCACTTTTTGCAAACTCAGGACTACGCAAAATTTCTCGCAAAAACACTGGCTTGCTTTCCTTATTCGGCACCTCAATGCCAACTGCATTCTTGCCCGGAATCGGCGCTTCAATACGAATATCGCGTGCAGCTAAATTTAGCTTAATATCATCGGATAAATTAGTAATTTTATTAACCTTGACTCCTGGGTCAGGCTGTACTTCAAAACGCGTAACAGAAGGTCCTTGTGTCAGATTCACAACCTTGGCACCTACATTAAAATTAAAGAATGTTGTATTGAGCAATTCCATTTGCTCCTGCAGCCACTCGTCATCATTCACTTCTAAACGCGATGGAACATGCAATAAATGTATAGGCGGTAGCGTATATAGTGGCATTTCTTGCTTCTTTTGCTCCAAGCGAAGCCTGTCCTGCTTAAGCATCATTACGTTATACGGCACAAACCGCTTTCTCTCACGCCCCTCGACCTTTACAGACTGAGGGTTTTCAAGAGGCCCCTTTTCTTCCGCTGCCTCTACCACCTTAGAAGTCTCTTGTCCCTGCTGCTCTTTAGCTTCCTCTTCCCCCAATAGCTCACTTGTTTCTACTGCCTCTGTCTCTTCAGAAGATTCTTGCTCCTGCTGCTCTTTAGCTTCCTCTTCCTCCAGCAGCTCACTTGTTTCTACTGCCTCTGCCTCTTCAGAAGATTCTTGCTCCTGCTGCTCTTTAGCTTCCTCTTCCTCCAATAGCTCACTTGTTTCTACTGCCTCTGCCTCTTCAGAAGATTCTTGCTCCTGCTGCTCCTTAGCTTCCTCTTCCTTCAGTAGCTCACTCGCTACTTCTGTCTCTTCAGAAGATTCTTGCTCCTGCTGCTCTTTAGCTTCCTCTTCCTTCAGTAGCTCACTCGCTTTTACTGCTTTTACTGCTTCTGCCTCTTCAGAGGGTCCTTGCTCCTGCTGTTCTCCTTCTGATGCAAAATCCTCCAGCTCAGGTAGCCCCACTGTTTTTAGTTCTGTTAGTGCTTCGTTCTGCACAACTTGCACTACCTCTGGCTTTTCATAAGCCTTTTCCACATACTCCTTACTTAAGAGTGTTTGCTCTTCAGTATCTCCGTATGCCTTTTCGATGTGTATCGCTTCCGTCTTCTCAAAAACTGATACGTATCCATTTTTCTCAAGCCATGCATCCACTACTGATTTTCTTTCATTTGACAGTACGATATCCTCATCCTCAACAGGCGGACGCTTTTCTTCCACCTGCCCTGGACGTGTATAACCAAAAACAGGCGATGGGACTTCAGTCGGACGAAAAGGAACACGGCTAGACTCTGGCAATTGTGGACGAGTAAAGACCTGCTCCTCAGGCTGCTGCAATGTAGGTTCCGTTACATGCTGCGGCACAGAAGGCCGTGCTTGTTCAGGCTGCTCCCACTGCAATGAACGAGGGCGGGGTCTGCTTCTATCCTGTTCTATAGAAGGCTGCCTTTTTACCTGATCAGTTCGAACAGGCTCACGTCTCTCAAGCGGTTCATTAATATCTAGCGGAAACCGAAATTTCCCCTTTGGGTATTGATAAGTCACTCTAGCCTCTATTTCTTTTTGTAACGGTTCATATTTGTCTATAACAGGCGAATGATCTGTTTGAGGAGCTTCAGGTACACTCTCCTCCTTCTTCAACAGTTTTTTCATCCAATCTAACATGCAGTACCACTCTTTCTGCAAAATAATAACATCTTTTATTGTAACAGCATTATAGCGAATGTGGGAAAAAAAATTATAGGAGACAAAATCCCCTAGCAACACTACATAATATGTAAAGAAAACTCGCCGATTGGCGAGCCAGCCCTTGGGCGAAGACAGAGGCGTAGTTGCACTCATATTACATTCCTAAAATTTCCAACTACACCGAATTCATTTCTACCTGGAAATTTGCGCCTGCTTAGAAGCGCAAAAAAGCAAAAACCACCTAGATAGCGGCTTTTGCTTTTGAATCCATTTATTAGATGCTACTGCCTTATCGTCGCTGTAGGATAAAGAAAACTTACTAATTGGCAAGCCGTTAGAAAAAAGTAGCAGCGTAGTTACACTTACACCTTGTTCCTAAAATTTCTGGCTACGTCGAATTCACTTCTACCTGGAAATTTATACTTTCTTAAGTGCAAAAGCAGTAATTACCTAAGAAAACATAATGGATTCACAGACTTTTTACTCTTGCTCATTATCCTTCTGCCGACGTTTTTTCCCTAAAATAAAAATTGGCTCTAGTTCCTTATTTTCATACATAAAAGAAAGAGCGGTAATTGGAACGCGACCTTCAAAGAAAAATTTCATCGTCATTTGCGCAATAATATCGTAGCCAATCTCGTTTCGAAGATCTGCAATGATTAACACATCCTGATGCGGCACCGCAACGACCATATCTCCTTCAATCTGCCCCTTCATATCTATTAAAAGGGAATCATCTAGCACTCGGCTGGCATCATAACCATCATTTTGATTAAAAAAGTAAAATACATTGCCCGCTACTTCGTCAGACTTTACCTTACGCGGCAGGGAGCGAAGGTGAAACAGGGCCATCTCCTTTACCTGCTGTTCATCAAGACCTAGATTTTGAAGGAGACGTTGATCGATGAGACGATATGTTTTTTCAGAATCAAGAGCATAATAAATCCTTGTTTCTGCTGTGTGCTCTGTTGTAACAAACGGATTTCCTTCCTCTTGCTCCATAGGAAAGGAAGTAGAGCGGATAACAGGTAAAATCCGCTCTGCCTGTGTCCCTTCTCTATGCATCGCGAGCAGTGCTTCTTCTACGTAATACACGATTTCCTCTACAGCCTTCTCTTGCTTTTGCTCCCATTTCGCAACGATACCTGGCAAGGAAACTGTAATACCTTTTTTAGTTTCCTTATCCTCGATCCGTAGCGTCTCTTTTTCCCTGTCATATTGAAACTGCCATTCTGGCCGTTCCAGCCTCCTGATCAGCTCATCCTTCACTTTCTTGCTTGTTATTTTCATTGCTTGCGAAGTCCTTCCAAAAATGCCTCAATTTGCTCTTGCGTTTTTCGATCCTTATTCACAAATCTCCCAATTTCTGCTCCCTTGCTATAAACAACAAAGCTCGGAATTCCAAATACATCTAGTTCGCGGCAAAGGTCAATAAACTTGTCACGATCAACAAAAACGAATGTAAAATCACTATATGCCTCTTCCACCTCCGGCATAAATGGCTTAATGAATACACAATCCGGACACCAATCTGCTGAAAATAAAAATACAACGTTCTGTTCTTGTTGTAATGTCTGGAACTGTTCCACGCTTTCAAGTACTTTCATATGTACACTCTCCTTCTTTCTTCTGCTGTTTACTTTACTCGTCCCAGCGGGCCTTTTGCAACTGTTATGCTTTTGAATACATATATTGCCCAACGAGCAGTTTTGCTACATGGGTAAACATCTCTTCCCGATCTATATACCCATTCGTAAAAATACCAATTGCGCCCTCACTGCTGCGAATATCTCGACGTTTCGTATAATTATCCATAATTTCACTTAGCTCTTTTCCAGAAAGAAGCGGATGCAAAAATTCATCAGGTAATTGTATACGTGCTCCTCCCGCATAAAACATTTCCCCGTGACGAGTCACAAGCGCTCCCCAGTTGCATAAAAACAGACCTCGTCCTGTTTCAAGCACACCGCCTTCTAGGCCGATTGCAACATCAGCATCTGTTTGTTCCAAGGCATTTCTAGCCCGATTCACAGCACCCTGTAATGTCTCCTCATCAGAAAATGGTTGATCAGCTACACCAGACAAAGCAGGAACGGAGACAAGTGTTGCTTCTGGAAACGCATTCCGTACCGCACCCGTTTTTGTTTTATTTGTAGAACCTACTGCTACCTTCATCCATCGTTCCTCCGTTTTTAAAACATCAGTAATGCTTACTCTTCTATTACTTGCTCCGAATCGTTTCAAGTGTTGTACGATCAGTTGCTTTCACAAGCTTTACAAGCAGCTCCTTTGCTGCGGCGTAGTCATCTACGTGCATGATTGATGCATGTGTGTGGATATAACGAGCACATACACCAATTACACCAGACGGAACACCAGAATTGCTAGTATGAACGCGCCCCGCATCTGTTCCACCTTGCGAAACAAAATATTGGTACGGAATCTGATTTGTTTCCGCCGTATCCAAAATAAACTCAACCATTCCTTTGTGCGTAACCATGGAGCGATCAAAAATACGTAAAAGCGCTCCTTTCCCCAACTGCCCAAACTCCTTCTTATCACCGGCTGCATCATTTGCCGGACTTGCGTCAAGGGCAAAGAAAATATCAGGCTGGATCATATTTGCCGCTGTTTGCGCACCGCGAAGACCAACCTCCTCCTGCACAGTCGCACCAGAATACAGCACATTTGGCAACTTATCATTCTGTACCTCTTTTAAAAGCTCGATCGCTAAGCCGCATCCATAACGATTATCCCATGCTTTTGCAAGAATTTTCTTGTCGTTTGCCATTGGCGTAAACGGGCATATCGGCACAATTTGCTGTCCTGGCTTGACCCCGAGAGCCAGCGCATGCTCACGATCATCGGCTCCAATGTCGATGAGCATATTTTTTATATCCATTGGCTTAGCACGCATCTCATCACTTAAGATGTGAGGCGGAATGGAGGCAATTACGCCAATAATCGGCTTGTCATCGGTTATAATTTGTACACGCTGCGCAAGTAATACCTGACTCCACCAACCACCGAGCGGTTGAAAGCGAAGCATGCCATTTTTCGTGATTTGCGTCACCATGAAGCCAACTTCATCCATATGACCGGCTACCATCACACGAGGACCATTTTCATCGCCCTTTTTCACGCCGAAAACACTGCCCAGACGATCCTGAAGGATTTCATCGGAATATTTCTTAAGCTCTTCCTTCATAAAGCGGCGAACACTGTGTTCAAACCCCGATGCGCCGGGAAGCTCCGTTAATGTACGAAATAGATTCAACGTTTCTTGATTCATCAAATGACCTCCTCTTTTTGATTAGGGTGAAGAAAACTCGCCGATTAGCGAGCTATTAGAAGCGTAGCGTAGTTGCACTACACTTTATTTCTAAAATTCCTTGCTGCGTTGAACTCGCTTCTAGCTGAAAATTTATACCTTCTTAAAGTGCAAGAAAGCAAAACGAGACGATTCCACTTTTCCCATAGGATACTTTTTCCTATATACTCTGATTCTTATTGTAGCGAAATTCTACAAATGTCGCTAGTTTCTTCTTTTTTTGAGGATTTTCGATTATACTTGATAAAGAATACTCGCCGACTGATGAGCCGTTAGGCGAAGACAGAGGCGTAGTTGCACTTACACTGTATTCCGACAATTTCCGACTACGTCGAATTGACTTCTAGCCGGAAATGTATACTTTCCTACAGTGAAATAAAAACCATTCTGTTCAATAGAGGTGGAAGCGATGAATTGGAAAAGCTTGCTCATCGGTATGGGCTTAGGTGTAACTGCCGGATATTTCGCAGCAGTAAAATTGCAGCAAGGCAGTCATCTTTCGTCCGAAAAAGCATTGCACATGGCAAAAAAATCATTTGAAGATAAAGGTGAAATTACAGGCTCTTGGATTCACATGGTACCAGAGGTGTTAGAACGCTACAATTTAACATACGACGTGTATCGCGGTGGCATTACAGCTCTCATCGACGGTATGCAGGAACGATTTGAATTTTTAGTAGATGCCAAGACAGGAACAATTTTAGAAGTAATTGAAGACTAAAAAACTTGCCAACTGGCGAGCCCTGCCCTTGGGCGAAGACGAAGACGTAGTCGCACTTATACCGTATTCTTAAAATTTCCGACTACGTCGAATTCGTCTCTAGGTGGAAATGTATACTTTCTTACAGTGAAGTAAAGTCCTTCTTATAGGGGCTTTTTATTTCCCTCTGCTTCCACCTTTTCCGTTAGCACTCCTTCTCTATCCCACTTAACCGCACGGTAATAATAATCGTGATAAAACGTAAACCAAGCTTTCTGTTCTACACCATATGATATCCATTGTTGTTTCTGCGAAATGGATGTCATTGGATAATCATCATACGCCATAACCCAAAGAACATTTTGATGCGCATGCGTTGGCAATAAGTCCCCAAGATGCAGTAATATTTCTCCCTTGTCCTGCACCAGCACAATTGCATGTCCATCACTATGACCTCCTGTATGCACCATACGTACCTGCTCTGTAATCCTAATATCCTTTTGAAATGTTTGCACCTGATGCACAATTGGTTCCCAGTTCTCTCTCCAATATGTATTTCGTGAACGAATATTCGGACCGCGCATTTCGTTCCATTCAACCTCTGATACATAAATCCTTGCATTCGGAAATACTGACGTTAATTGTCCATTTTCCTTCTTTGTTAAACCGGAGGCATGATCAAAGTGCAAATGTGTCATGAGAACAATATGAATATCCTGAGGTGTTAATCCAAGCTTTGAAAGGGATTCACTAACAGCAGACTCTGCGGTTACCCCTTGATTCCGCTTCATTTTGTCGCTCATTTTATCATTTCCAATTCCCGAGTCAATCAACATATTCCCGTCTTTTGTTTGTAACAAAATTGGATCTGTGCGAAGCGGAATTTGATTTTGTTCATTATATTCGTACTTGCGTGACCAAAGCGGCTTTGGCACCACCCCAAACATCGCTCCACCATCTAAGTTGCTCCGCCCGCCTGTAAGCCATGTGACACTGATTTCTCCTATCTGCATTGTATCCATGTTACCACTCCCCTTTTCCAGTAATTGTAACATACCTAAAAGAAGTTATTACACAACAAAGCAAAAAACCTGTGCTTCATAGCACAGGTTCATTACGAAATCTTGCTTCTACGCGATAAATACGATTTCCTTTACTTGAGAATTTCTCTTCATACTCCGTCATAATATTACCTTCAAAATCGCTGTTATGCAGATCAAGACTAATATAGTGCAGCAGCATGCCATACTCCGCAAGACTCATAAGAGAATATTCAAACAATCCTTGGTTATCCGTTTTAAAGTGAATTTCTCCATCCTTTACCAGCACTTGCTCATAATTTCGCAAAAACGATTTATGCGTTAAACGCCGTTTTTCATGTCGAGCCTTTGGCCATGGATCAGAAAAATTCAAATAGACACGATCAATTTCTTCACTTGCGAAAAATACAGTTAAATCCTTCGCATCCTTATTAATCAGTTTCAAATTCGGCACTTCTTCATCAATCAGCTTTTGTAAGGCATCAACAACCACACTTGAAAATTTCTCAATACCGATATAATTAATATGGGGATGTGCTTTTGCCATTTCATAAATAAAACGACCACGCCCTGTCCCAACTTCGATGTGAATCGGATTATCATTTCCAAAGAGTTTTCCCCAGCTGCCTTTATAAGCCTCTGGATCGGCAATTACAAATTGCGGATAAGTTTCAATCATTTCCATTGCATATGGTTTATGTCTAAGACGCATCAGTATTCTTCCCTTCTTAATCCAACAAATAAAGAAAACTCGCCGACTAGCGAGCCCTGCCTTTGGGCGAAGACAGAGGCGTAGCCCTACTTATACTGTATTCCTAAAATTTTCGACTACGTCGAATTCACTTCTAGCTGGAAATTTATACTTTCTTACAGTGTAAAAAACCAAGTACACGCGCACTCGGTCTTTCTCTCGTATAAAACAAACAGCAATCACGGAAACTACAAAGGAACAACAAGCAAAGCAGACACAGCTGAAGTTTCTCCCACAGTAAACGGTTCTTCCCACAGAAAGACACTTTTTCTGTTTATAGAGAAGATGCTTTTACAAAAAGGGGCTAGACCGAGTCCGCTAGACAAAGCCCCAAATGTTCTACTTTCTTATTCTTTTACAAAAGGATGTGTTGATATGCCTCTCAACCATGAGCATCAAATGACTGTATTAAAAGACATTCTAACAAATCATCAGTGTGACTGCTGCGGAACTATAGCCGAATGCGAACAAATGGAACGCATTATCAAGTCACTCATGACAAACGACAATGTAGCTGACGATACAAGAACTATGCTGAACGACGTCTATTATTATAGCCAATCAGGAAAATATTCTCCTGATTTAGATCAGCATATTTCGAATCACCAGAATGAACTTTCTCAATGGATTTCTGGAATAGATAGCCTATCCTAAAAGGAGCGGGAGGCTAGGAGGCTTTCTAAGTAATCATGCCAATAGGAAGCTTCCTCCTGCTTCCCCTTTGTTGTATACCACTGCAGAGATATAATAGACTGAGCAATAACGTACCATTCCATACGGCGTAAAAGTGAGTTCGTCATCTCAATGTCATAATGCTTCAGCCATGATTTCCATTCACTTTGCGGTACATACCAGTATAACAGCATCCCAATGTCTAAAGCAGGGTCTGCAATAACTGCTCCGTCCCAATCAATTAAATACAACTCATCATCATCAGATAATATCCAATTGTTATGGTTGACATCACAATGACAAACAGCAAGCTCCTCATGTGCAACCTCCGCAAGCGAACTACGCAAATATTGAAGCCCTTTTTGTACAGCGCCCTTCTGGCTCACCTTCTCCTCTAATATAGAGAGGAGCTCGTTTAAAATATCGTTAGCAAGAAAAGGCCTCTTTCCAAGCTTTTGAATCATTTGCAGCAATGCTTGAGACGAGTGAATTTTTTGTAACAAAAGCGCTACACTCTCGTTCTTCATTTCTGCAGACTCCAACTTTCTCCCATTTAGCCACGCTTGGGCGGATATTACATCTCCATTTGTCATTCTCTTTGTCCAAAGTAACTTTGGAACAATGCCTTCAGCCGAAAGCACGGCAAGAAAAGGTGACGAGTTCCGCTTTAAAAACAGCTTTCGTTCCCCCTGCTGAGCAATATATGCATCACCTGTCGCTCCGCCGGCCGGTGTCACCTTCCAATCTTCTCCTAACCATTGTTCCAACCATTTCATGTTCATTACCCGCTAACAATTCCTTTTGTTGTAGTGAATTTCCGATCCATCTCTTCCTTACTGTCTCTATCACGTTTATTATTTCACACCCTGTATACGGTACAAAATATAATTGATGATCAGTACTCGTACAGGATTGCAATTTCAAAAATATAGCAGACAGCTCTACTCCTAAGTAAAGATTCCCTTGTCATTCTATGATGCTTTACAGTCCATAAATGAAGCAAGCATACAAAATAAAGAGACGCCCGAGCTGCTCTTTCCTCTATAAAAAAAGAGAGAGCTATTATGGTATTATGACCAAAATAGCTACCTTCATCAATTCTACCTGTATTACATTCTTATCGTCAAGTAGCGATACTACATTTTCGCCAAGACATAGGCGCTAACTGGTGCAACTGCAAATTCTTCTCCCTCATGACTAGTAATAGGAAGAGAACCTGATTCGGTCTCATTGACAAGCACCTGCCATTCTCCCGTACTCGGCAATTTCACTACCTTTGGATCCACACCCGTATTAAATAACACGAGAATCTCTTTCCACTGACCAAAGGCAGCCACATCATGTAAGTGATATAAGATAATAGGTGCAGGAGCAGCTAAGAAAGAACAATGCTTTTGAATAAGCTTGGTTGATGCAAAACGAAATGCGCCGTGTGACCTGCGTAAACGAATTAGTCCTTTTACATATTCAACTGCCGCACTATTTTGATCTTTTCGTTTCCAATCAATCTGATTAATATGATCTGGAGAGTTATAGCTGTTTTCAATCCCTTGCTTTGTGCGATAAAACTCCTGACCGGCGTGTAAAAATGGAATGCCTTGCGATAAAAGGGTAATGGCAGTTGCAAGAAGATGACGGTGCTTGCGCAGCGCTTCTGACTCCTCTCCATTACTTTGAGACAGTTTATCCCACATCGTATGGTTATCATGTGATTCCACATAATTAACAGTTTGTTCAGGCTCAGCAAACAAATCCGTGTCGTGCGGCTGCAATGGGACACTTCCTCTAATTACTCGCTTAACCTCATCTAGATGATTGCAATTACCAAATGCATAGCCCTGGTCAAAGATCGAAAAAGTACTCCCCTTGATGTAATCCCGAAATCGATCATTAAAATGCGCAATTCGCGGCATATATTTGGCATTTCCCAAGGTTGCCTTTTGATCAGCAGGAAGCGGTGTATTTAAGTCCCAACCTTCCCCAAGAATTAAAACATCGGGTCGAATGGCATCAACAACGCGGCGGACTTCGTTCATTGTCCCCCAATCCAAAATTCCCATTAAGTCAAAGCGAAAACCGTCTACGCCGTATTCCTGCAACCAGTACTGCACAGAATCCAAAATAAATTTACGAACCATACGCCGTTCAGATGCAATATCATTCCCCACCCCTGTTCCGTTTGAGGGCATGCCATTTGCATCATGACGGAAGTAATATCCTGGTACAAGCTTCTCAAATGATGATTCCTCGCGTATATATACATGATTGTATACAACGTCCATAATGACCCCAATACCGCTTGCGTGCAGAGCTTCAATCATTTGTTTTAATTCAATGATGCGGCTGTACGGATCAGCTGGATTTGTTGCATAGCTTCCTTCTGGCGCATTAAAGTGGAGAGGATTGTACCCCCAATTATATGTTGCCTTAGGATTTTGCTCATCCACTTCTCCAAAGTGGTTAAACGGCAGCAGCTCTAAATGCGTAATTCCAAGCTCCTTCAAATAGGAAAGACCTGTTGTTGTCCCTTTTGTGCTCATCGTTTGCGTCTCAGTCATGCCTAAATATCTTCCTTTTTGCAGGACTCCGCTATCTGGATGAACTGTAAGGTCTCGAATATGTGCTTCATAAATAATAGCATCTGTAAAATTAACAAGGGACGGGCAACCTATTGTTTGCTTCTCTCTTGTTCTTTCCATATTTATAACGACTCCATGCTCTCCATTAGCTGTGATTGCTTTTGCATATGGGTCCGTTACCTCGCGCCACACAAGGTTAACACACACGACAAAAGTATATCGCGCACCCTCCCAGTCCCCGGAAAGTCTATAGCTCCAAACCCCATTTTCTCTGCGAGTCATATCATGATCAATGTACCCATCCTCTTTATACACACGCAGTTTCATCAAAGAAGCTGGAGGAGACCACACCTTAAATATACTTTCTTGTGCTGTATAGGTAACCCCTAGATCATCTCCGTCATAATAATACGCCTCATCAAACTCCTTCGTACGAATAACAGCGCCAATTTGCAAGTCTGTCTCATTTTCCCGATCATCAATTACAAGGTAAGGCGTTCCAATCTCGATATACTCGCTTGCTTTGCATTCATACTTGGTAAAGCCGGGAAGATTGTGTACGTGTATTACTTGAAGCTGCCATTCCTGCTTTCCCTTCCGTAGGAGAAATTGGCTAGAAACACCGTACGAGTGCGGCAGTAATACAACAATATAGTCCATACCGTCTAAATACGCCTCAAATAGACGTTCAATCTTCAGCATACCGTGCTCACCATCCTTCCCTTCGTTCTCCAAATTTATATTACTTCTTCAGTCTGCCAACTTCTATGCAATACCAATACAAAAAAAGAGAAAAAATTTCCCTCCGGGGTGAGGAACACCCAGAAGGCTTCCATGAATCAGCTTCGCTAAAGCCGCATGTTTTGTAAGCAAGTCATTGTACTCTTGGAACAAAACGAGTCGTGTTCCACTTTCTTATTTGTAACAGTATATTCACATTTTAAGTAAACGGTTTCAAGATTCAGACAGAAGGATACTAAAAATCTCCTCATACTTTGGCGTCCGTTGCAAATGACTTTTGTATAATGTAATTTTCTCAACCAAAAATGATAGCTCATGGTTTTTTCGCTGCTGCAAGTCTGTTAATGGATATTCGCCGCGCCATCTTCTCGCTAGTGTAATATGGGGACGATACGGACGTGTTTCAAGTGAAAAGCCAAGAGCTTCACAAAAATTGTACACTTGTTTTTGCAAAGCAAACAGCTCAGGCGGATGCGTAATCCCAGCCCATAAAACCCGAGGACGTTCAGCTAACCCGAAGGCTCCAATTCCTTGTACAGTAATAGAAAATCTTCGATTGATAGAAAGCTGCTGCATCTCCTCCTGTATACGAGATAACAAGAGGGATGACACCTCTCCTAAAAATACGAGTGTAATATGATAATCGTCATGGTGCACCCATGACTGAAATGGAAGCTCCTTTTGGTGCTGCTGCCTCCATGCCTCTAAAGCATCCTTCACCGTTTCCGGCAACGAAACAGCAAGAAAGTAATGTGACTTCATCATGCACTCTCCTTTCTTTCTAGCCCTTCCTCTATTTGTTTTGTTCGCGCCGCTTCTAGCAGAAATACTAATAGACCGCCCATTGTTAAAATGAAGTAAGCTAAGTATACGCTTTGGATTCCAAATCGGTCTAGCAGGAAACCGCCGATAAACGTACAAAACCACGCCCCAACCCCTCCGCCAGCTGTGGCATATAATGATACAGCTGTGGATTGCATGGAAGGCGGAGTCATATCCCGAACATACTGTAAGGCAGTTGGAATAAATAAACCGACCGATATCCCTTGCGAAATTGTCGTTGCATATATAATTGCTAAAGGAGGCTCAAAAAAGTATAATAACCAGCGCAGCGCGGAGACTGAAGCAGCAAGAATAAGGATTCGATTCATGCCCGCCTTCTGAATCCAATACGCTGCCATTCTCATAAACGGAGCTTCACTGCCAGCGGCCAACAAAAATGCAAAACCGATACCGGTCATCGTCCCCCCTAGCTCTGAGATAAGCAAACCAAGGTATGTATTGCTTGCTTGAGATGGGCCGAAAATTAGAAATGTACACACTAAAAACACAGCAAACTCACGCTTCTTCAGCAACGTTTTCGCACCCTCTATAATATTGGCGCGAAGGGGTGTTCCCTGCTTTGGCAAAAGCCCTGTTAATAACGCTGCCATAACCCAAACAAAAGTAAATATGTAGAAAATTACATGAACACCGAAATAATCCGTTGCTTTCCCTGAGATTAATACGGCTGCTGCATAACCAAGCGCTCCATACAAGCGAATGGCTCCATAATTGCCGCCCACCCTTTGTACGTAACTGAGCGTAATGCTATCTGAAACAGGTATAACACCGCTTTGTCCAAATGCAAGCAAAACAGCAATGAGAAGCAGTAGTGGATATACTACGGTCATGGAATACAAAAAAGCCATCCCTGCAGTCACAAGCAGCGTTAAAAGCAGAATTTGCCGGGGCCTTTGCGTATAATCACATAGCATTCCCCAGAGTGGCTGAGCAAAAATCATAATCACCGGACCAATGGACATAATATTTCCGACTTGTACACCCGATAAATGCACATATTCCTTTAAGTATACCCCAAGTAACGGAAACAATGCTCCTAGACCAAAGAAAACAACAAAATAATATAAACGAAATACGTTTCCGACATTTCGCTTTTCCATCTGTGTAGAGATATTCATATTTCTTCCTCCTTATCAGAAAAGCGGACACATCCCTAAAAAATGTCCCTTTCCCACGCTATAAAGCAAAAAGAAGCCCGCTCCCCTTCCCGGAGAGCGGTATGCTTATCCTTTAAAAAAGCATAAATTTCTAGCTAGAAGACAGTTCGACGTAGTAAGAAATTTTAGGAATACAGTATAAGGGCAACTACGCCTCTGTCTTCGCCTAACGGCTCGCCAGTCAGCGAGTTTTCTTTATTTCGCCAATTCATAAATCGCTTGTGCATAAATAGCAGTTGCCCTTAGCAAATCTTCAATCTCGATATACTCATCTTTTTGATGCGCAAGTTCTTCCTTTCCCGGAAATAGCGGTCCAAACGCTACACCTGCTTGTAGTGAGCGAGCATACGTCCCTCCACCGATTGCCAACAGCTCAGCCTTTTCTCCCGTTTGTTCTTCGTATACCCGCTGAAGTGTCCGCACCAACACATGCTCTTTATCTACATGATGCGGTTTAGAATCAGAGATATCTCGTACTCCAAAGCCTTGAGCTCCTACAGAGTTACGTAAAACTTGCAAGGTATCCTTTAAATCTGTCGTAACTGGATAGCGAATATTAAGACCGCATGTACCTCCTTCCTCCTTTCTATAGGAAAGAAGACCAACGTTAACAGTTAAGTCACCAGTAATATCATCGTTATACTGTATGCCTAAATGTATACCTCTAGTATCACTTCCAAAAGATCGGGAAACAAAACGTACGAAAGCAGCACCTTGCTTATCCAATTCGTGTTCTGCTAAAAATCCTGCTAAACGCACACCTGCATTCTCACCTTTTTCTGGAGTTGATCCATGTGCGGAACGCCCGGTTAACTCAAGCTCTACCTCATCGCTGCTCATATTTGCTTTCCCTCTGTATCCCGCAGACTGCAGCCACGCTTCATATACAGCAGCAAGCTGCTGCGCTTGTTTTGTTTGTACTATTGCCTTCGCATAATCTGGTACCATATTCAGTCGTCTGCCTGATTGGAACGATAAAAGTACATTTTCCCCATCAGTAGGGGAGGGCTGCTGCGCTAGATAGAGATCGCAAATACCTTTTTCCGCATTAATGATTGGAAAATCCGCATCCGGGGCAAATCCCATCGTCGGCATTTCCTCATGACGAAAATAATGCTCTACGCAGCGCCAATGGCTTTCCTCATCTGTACCCAAAATCATTCGAATGCGCTTTCGCAAAGGAAGTCCCAGCTCCTTCACAATCTTCATCGCATAATAAGCAGCCATCGTTGGACCTTTATCGTCAATTGCACCACGCGCATAAATATTACCGTTCCGAATGTCAGCGGCGTATGGATCACTTTTCCATCCATCTCCCTCAGGTACTACATCTACATGACATAATACACCGATTAACTCCTCGCCTTGCCCCATTTCGATATGACCTGCATAACCATCCAAATCCTTTGTTACAAAACCATCCTGCTTTCCCTTCTCAAGCATAAATGAAAGAGCCTGAGCGATACCTTCTCCAAAGGGAGCACCATCACCCTTGGTTGTTTCGTCAAGAACACTTTTCACGCGTAAAAACTGCTGTGTATCGTCAATTAAACTCTGCTGCTGCTTTTGCACCTCTTCTAACCAATTGATACTCGACATCCTACTCACCTCTTCATTAATCTAAAACTATTAACTAAATATATTCCTTTTACGAAATCAAACAAAATACCGTAGAAATATATAAAGAGATCAAATTATTTACAGTCCAATATTCCCCAAAGAAAATAAAGGATTTCCTCATTTTTTGTAGAATTTTTGCTTATATGTATGGAAAATCATAAAAAATATTCTGTGAGCATTACACAACATACCTTTTCCATTTTCGATAGACATGTTAAAATCATGTTAAAATTACATTAGTAAGAGCATGAATTTTAGTAAATAGAGTACAATGGAAATAAATAGTTCTCTTTCTCTGTTGGTCAATAAAAAATTCGTAGAGGAGTGGTTTTTTGAAACTCACAACTTCTCGTATGCTAACAAGGATTAAGTCAATTTACATGTACATTAATGAAAAAGGTACTGTTACCACACAAGACCTTGTGGATGAATTCGGTATTACCCCTAGAACGGTACAGCGCGACTTAAACGTGCTGGAGTTCAACGAGCTCGTATACAGCCCGACTCGGGGGAAATGGACAACAACAGGAAAGAGAGTCAAATTAACATCTTAGCAAATAACGCGGTATATACATACCCCTTTCTATAAAATAAATAGAAAGGGGCCTTCTTTGTGAGGATAGGAACATATATCTTTTGACAACCATTGCCTAGCCCTCGACTACTCCTGTCTTCAGAACAAGCTATACCTCTACGCGGTATTCCTTTAGCTGCTGCACTTCCTCATCCGTCAGCTCACGATATTCTCCAAGCTCTAAATCGCCAAGCGTAAGCGGGCCCATCTCAGTACGCTTCAAATATGTTACCTTTTTTCCGACTGCTTCAAACATACGCTTTACTTGATGAAACTTCCCTTCTGTGAGGATAAGTTCAATTTCCGACGTTTCCCCACGCCGCAAAATCGTGAGTTCTGCTGGCTTTGTTTCGTAACCATCATCAAGCACAACTCCTTTTCGAAACGCCTCGATATCCTCCTCTGTTACCCGACCGTGCACGTGCGCATAATACTTTTTCGGAACATGTTTTTTGGGAGAAAGGAGCTGGTGCGATAAATGCCCATCATTTGTGAGCAGCAACAAGCCTTCCGTATCAATATCCAAACGTCCAACAGGAAATGGTTCAAAAATCAAATCCCCGTGCTCAAGCAAATCAATCACGGTCTCATGAACATCATCCTCTGTTGCTGAAATCACACCTGGCGGCTTATGCATCAGCAAGTAAACAAATTCTTTATATTCGACAACTTCACCGTGTACCGTAACCTCTTGCTCATTTACATCAACATGCTGCTTCGCATCCTTTACCGGTACACCGTCTACCTGTACCGCCCCATCCTTTAACAGCTTTTTTACTTCTTTACGGCTGCCATAGCCCATATTAGATAAAATTTTATCAATTCTCATTCTGTCACCTTCTTTATGCTTATCAATATGAAAAACGGATCTAGCCTGCTTTGCTCCTATAATAAAGAAAACTCGCCGATTGGCGAGCCCTGCTCTTGAGCGAAGCCAGAGGCGTAGTTGCCCTTATACTGTATTCCTAAAATTTCCGACTACGTCGAATTCACTTCTAGTTGGAAATTTATACTTTCCTACAGTGTAAAATATTCCCCAGCATCAAAAGCATTTTTGCCTTTTTATGTTGAGGAATATCTTACAGAAAGAGGCTGGTTTAAAGAAAACAGAGGCGTAGTTGCCCTTATACTGTATTCTTAACATTTCCGACTATGTCGGATTCACTTCTAACTGAAAGTTTATACTCTTACAGTGCAAAAAGAAAGCTTATGCCCCTTTTGCCTTTATCTTAAATCTTCTTCCAAATCTCTGTTTTAGTCTATCCAAAAGCTCGTCCCCAAATATCCGCTGCAGCATGCCCGTCCGAATCGCCAGGAAACCATAGACAGCTACACCAATGATTGCCCCCGCTGCAACAACAACAGCAGCTGCAAGCTGACTTTTGGAATTTCCAAACAGCGGTGACAATCCCCATTGCACAAGCTTTACAACAATTGTCATTACGCCACTTAGAATAGCTATCTGGAATATCCGTTTATACACGAGCGTAAAATCAAAGTTTGCATACTTACGAATCTGTACATTTGTATACAAAATGGAGACCAAAAAGCCGATGCCCGTACTGAGAACAGCACCAACAGTTTCGAAATATCGAATCAATACAAGATTCCCAATCAGCTTTAACGAGATACCAATCGCAAGTGCGATAATAGCATGCCTCTGCTGATTGATTCCTTGCAAAATAGCAGCTGTTACAGAAAATAAAGCAAACAGCATCGCCACTGGTGCATACCACATCAAAATCTGACCGCCAAGCTCACTCGCACCATAAAACGCACTATAAATAGGATACGCTAGCGCTGAGATACCAACCACGGCAGGAAACGTGACAAACGCATTGATTTGAAAAGTTTGCGAAATTTGTTTTTGCAGCAAGGCAGCATTGCGCTCTGTAAACGATTTGGTAATCGTTGGGACAAGCGTTAAGCTAAAAGCAGTTGCGAGTGAAACAGGAATCATAATGAGCTTGTGCGTCCACATCGTGAAAATACTGTAGGCCGCTTCAGCAATTTTCCCTTCACCAATTGCCAGCATCATGCGGTTAAAGGTTACAGTATCCACAGCCTGATATAATGGAATCGTCAAACCAACCACCACATATGGAAGTGCATAGGCAAACAATTCCTTAAAAAGCTGGCCTGTGCTCACGCTAGACGGCTGCACTGTCTGAGATTCCAGCAATCGGTCTAAGTGCGGCTTTCGCTTCTTCCAATACACTAGCAATACGCCAAGTGCCCCAAGCGCTGAAATAAAGGCAGCGAACGTCGACACACCAATGGCAGTAGCGACAGTACCGTGCAAAATTTTAATTACAACAAAGCTGCCGCCAAGAAGGATTACGATACGGATAATTTGTTCAATAATTTGCGACACAGTCGTCGGTCCCATAGACTGATGACCTTGAAAAAATCCGCGAATCAAGCTGGCCGCAGGAACAACAAGAAGTGCAAAGCTGACAAGACGAATAATTAGCGTTACTTCCTCCACTGTATTCTCCAGGTTCCCATTGCCAAGAAACGCCTTAGCAAACAGCGGAGCCGTTATGTAGAGAACAGCAAATGAAAGAATTCCCATCACGATCATCAGCTTCATACCAGAACGAAACATTCTCCTGCTTGTTGCGTAGTCGCCAAGTGCATTATATTTCGAGATGAATTTGGCAACCGCAAGCGGTACACCCGCCGTTGCAACGCTTAAAAAAATAGTATACGGGACATACCCATAATTATATAGGGCGCCGCCATTTGTGTGTACTAAAGCGTGAAACGGAAATACATAAATCATACCTAAAAACTTTACTAAAAACGTTCCAAGCGTCACAATAAGCGTGCCGCGCAAAAACTTCGAATCGGACATCAAAAAAGCCCCCTCATGCATTCTAACCCTAGTATTGTATCACAATTGCTGTTAGTTTCTAAAGACAGGCCTCGTTTTTCTTTCATTGTAGGAAATTTTCGAAATACAGTATAAGGGCAACTACGCCTCTGGCTTCGTCCAAGAGCAGGGCGTCAGGCGGCGAGTTTTCTTTAAGAAATTTACATGTCCCGTATCATAATTTTTTTGTTGCATAATAAAATAAAGCAAATCACTCTCTTTTGAAGGGAGGGGGAAGGTGTGGAGAAAACACTGAAGATTGATATTACTGAAAAAGTAACAGCGAAATTTAAAGGAGAATATTTGGAGTTATATTCTCATAAATTTAGAATTGGCAAGTTTTATATACATGCAGACAAGAAATATGATTTAGAAGAAGGATATATATACGAAAACGGAAGATTTTATCGATTGATTCAGACGCGTCGTGATAGAAATCATTCAGAAGAAAGCAGTGTAGGATGGTGCTGAGATGATTCGGGTGAAGATATTTGACGAAGGTCATGAAAAAGATTTAGAAGAATCAGTGAATGTATTTTTAAAGAAAATAGATGAGGAGAATGTAGTAGATATTAAATATCAGGTTGCAGTTTGCAATAATGATGAGGAGAATCAAATCTACTGTTTTTCTGCTATGATTGTATACAGAGCCTAACAATCCGTTAGGCTCTCTTTTCATATTTTAAGAAAATATAAAATTCCAGATCAAAGCAAATTCGACGTAGCGAGAAATTTTAGGAACAAAGTATAAGAGCAACTACGCCTCTGTCTTCGCCCAAGGGCAGGGCTCGCCAATCGACGAGTTTTCTTTACAAGATAAGAAAGTATAACTTTTCGGGGGGATGTCTAGCCCCCAAGACCCGCCTTTCTTATTTGGCATACCGCGCTGCAGATGTACCTGCAATTCGTCCTGTTACGAGTGCTGCGGTAATGTTGTAGCCTCCTGTGTAGCCGTGAATATCAAGAATTTCCCCGCAAAAATATAAGCCATTCATCAGCTTAGAGGCCATTTCTTTTGGAGAAATTTCTTTGACTGACACGCCTCCTCCTGTAACAAATGCTTTTTCTAAGGACTGTGTACCATTTACAGTGAACGAAAAACCTTTCAAGTCCTTTATAATGCTGCGAATACTTTCAGTTGACAGCTGTCCGGCAGCATGTGCTGGATCAATATTGTTTTTCTCAAGCAAAAAGAGAAGATATCTTTCAGGCACGTGGCCCTTTAACACATTTTTGATTCCCTTTTTCGGTTCGTTCTTAATTTGCTGGATAATGCGCTGGAATAACGGTTCTTCTTTTTCCTCCGGCAGTGCATCAATCCGCATCATTACTGTCTTTGTTTGAAATTTTTTCATGGTTTTTACTACATATTGGCTGCAGCGGAGAGCCGCTGGACCAGAAATACCGAAATGTGTGAAAATCATATCCATCACATGTGTTTTGACAAGTTTGCCTTTCGGATCTACTACGCTTAGAGCAACATTTCGGAGGGAAAGTCCTTGCAGACTGCGATCTTGAATAAACGGTTCGCTGGACGTAATCGGCACTTCTGTCGGAAACAGCTCCGTAATCGTGTGTCCCGCTGCTTCCGCCCAAGCATAGCCGTCTCCAGTAGAGCCTGTATGAGGCACTGATTTACCGCCGACGGCAATGACAACGTGCTTCACAGGGATTACTTCGCCTGTTTGCAGTATAACTGCTGCTGTTTGTCCATTTTCATACTGTACAGTTTGGACAGGCGTATTTATACGAATCTCAACCTGCAGTTCCTTTAACCTGCGCAGCAGTGCATCTACAACAGACTGCGCTTTATCGGAAACAGGAAACATCCGCCCGTGATCCTCTTCCTTTAGATGCACACCAAGCTTTTCAAAAAATGAGATGATATCTTCATTATTAAAAATAGAAAATGCGCTATACAAAAACCGGCCATTGCCGGGAATATGCTTAACAATTTCATCGACAGGAAGACGATTTGTGACATTGCAGCGACCACCGCCGGAAATGGCGAGCTTTCGTCCGAGCTTGTCCCCCTTATCAAGAAGGAGCACCTTCCCCCCTTCCTCAGCCGCGCCAATTGCTGCCATTAAGCCAGACGGTCCGCCGCCGATTACAATTACATCATAGTTCATACGATCACCCTTCATAAGAATTACTGTAAACTAAGCATAGCAGAAAGGAAGGAATAAAGAAAACTCGCCGATTGGCGAGCCCCGCTCTTGGACGAAGACAGAGGCGTAGTTGCACTTATACTGTATTCCTAAAATTTCCGACTACGTCGAATGACTTCTAGCTGGAAATTTATGCTTTCCTACAGTGTAAAGAAAACTCGCCGATTGGCGAGCCCTGCTCTTAGGCGAAGACAGAGGCGTAGTTGCACTTACACTTAATTCCTAAAATTCACACCTACTTCAAGTACAAAAAGAAACGAGCACGCGTCAGCGATACCCGTTTTCTACTAAAAACTCAGCCCGCTGGACAGATCAGACATTTCCCCTTCCTCACTTGATTCCGCCTCAACCTGAGGGGCTTCGTTCAACCTTTCCCTTTCTAAATTACGTACACGTCTTCCGTTCACAAAATCAGCGACAGTCGGACCTAATGCTCCATTATTGGCTTTTGAAGCTGAAAAAGACACATCTCTTTGGCCATCTCTAAATTCAATTGTTCCGTAATTGTTTACAACAATAAACTTTTCAATATATACTCCCATACTTCCTCCTAGTACTCAAAACTCGGGAAGATTCTCCTGCTCCTGCTGAAGATCTATATCTTCCATCTCGTTCTGCGATGTTCCAACAGCTGGGTTCTCTGTACGCCGGCCATTGACAATAACGCCTGTACTATCACCTCCCGAGCCGTTATACTCCTTCGAAACAGAAAAAGGTGCAAAATAGCCCTGGTTTCCAAAATTAATTGAGCCATTGTTATTAACAACCTTTACCTTACGGATTCGCGGTGCCATTCTCATCGCCCTTTCTTTGATCTATCATATTGTATGTCAACAAAACAAACATGGTCCATCCTTCTTACCTAAGGATGGACCACAGACAGAAAAGCAATTTTATCTAAAGAAAACTCGTCGACTGGCAAGCCGTTAGGCGAAGACAGAGGCGTAGTTGCACTTATACTTTATTCCTAAAATTTCCCACCACGTCGAACTCGCTTCTAGCTGGAAACTTATCAGCCCTCTTAAAGTCTAAAAAAAGAAAAACGGAACCTGCTCGTTCCGCTTACTCTGTTTCTCCCTCATATGACAGCATGCCGCCAATCATGTTTACCGTTTTATAGCCAAGATGATCTAAATAACGGCAAACGTTCTCGCTTCGAACACCTGACCTGCAAATGAAAATATATTCATGATCCTTATCAAAAGAATCAAGCTTATTCGGAATCTCTCCCATCGGAATATGGACAGCTTCTGGAATCTTCCCGTACGCAACCTCTTCATGTTCGCGAACGTCTACAAGAAACAAGGTTTCTCCCTTCTTTAGCCGTTGTTCCACTTCTGCCGGTGTGATTGTTTTAACATTCTCCATCTATTTTGCCTCCTTTTGCATCCTACCATCCCATTCTAGCAAGCTAAAGCACTATTGGCAAAGTACAGCACCATATAAATATGCTCTGGCATATACTTGTCCCTATATAACATATCCTTTAGCTGTAAAACACCAAGAAAACTCACCGAATGGTCTCCCAGCTAGAAACTGATTACTTAAAGCACAAAATAACCCATCACCGCAGCGTGATGGGCCCTTCTCACCAATTATTTGTTTTTAGCCTGCTTTTTAATTTGTGTTTGTTTGTTGCTTGAAAAATTTGAAGAATCATCAAAGTTTGGTTGCTTTTGACCACTGTTGTTTTTCTTGCTCATGCGAATCCCTCCTTCTTGTAGGTTCATATGTATGATTTGCAGACAAGGCCTCTTATATGTAGATAAGCAAGATAAGTTCTTCAAATGTAAAAAGCGGTTCCCTGTTATAGAGAACCGCTTCATCCACTAAGCATAGTTATGAAAGCACTTATTTGCTTTTATAAAAAATTATGCATACTTGTTACAGACATAAACGAATTAATTTCCATTTTTCTTAGTTTGCAACAATATTAACTAGCTTGCCCGGAACCGCAATAATTTTGCGGATTGTTTTGCCCTCGATTTGTGTTTGGACTTCGCCAAGTGCAGCCTCTTCCATTTGCTGCTTTGTTGCATCCTTTGCGAGCGTTACCTTGCCACGCAGCTTACCATTCACTTGGACGATGACTTCAATTTCATCATCAACAAGCTTACCTTCATCATAGGCCGGCCATGTTGCGTACGTAATGGATTCCCCATGTCCAAGCTTCTCCCACAGCTCCTCAGCCAAATGCGGTGCAACTGGAGATAATAGCTTCGCAAAGCCCTCAGCATACGCCTTTGGCAGTGTTTCTGCTTTGTAAGCTTCATTAATAAACACCATCATTTGTGAAATCGCCGTGTTAAAGCGAATGCCTTCGTAATCCTCTGTAACCTTTTTCACTGTTTGGTGATATATACGATCCATCGCTTTATTTTGTTCTGTTGTAACCTTCTCGCTTAGTGCCCCATCCTCTTGAACGAATAAACGCCATACGCGATCCAAAAAGCGGCGTGCGCCGTCAAGACCTGTTTCTGACCAAGCAATGGACGCTTCCAAAGGTCCCATGAACATTTCATACAAACGAAGCGTATCAGCTCCATGACTTGTTACGATATCATCCGGGTTTACAACGTTGCCCTTCGATTTACTCATTTTTTCATTGTTTGAACCAAGAATCATACCTTGGTTGAATAACTTTTGGAACGGCTCCTTCGTTGGTACAACGCCAAGATCATACAAAAATTTATGCCAGAAACGAGCATACAATAAATGAAGAACCGCATGCTCCGCCCCACCGATATAAATATCAACAGGCAGCCACTGCTTCAACTTTTCTGGATCAGCCAATTGCTCACTATTATGCGGATCGATATAACGTAAGTAGTACCAACAGCTTCCGCCCCATTGCGGCATCGTGTTTGTTTCACGGCGGCCTTTCTTGCCTGTCACCGGATCTACAACGTTCATCCACTCTTCAATATTCGCAAGCGGTGATTCGCCTGTTCCAGACGGACGGATATTTTCTGTTTTTGGCAGTACAAGCGGCAGCTCTTCCTCTGGTACTGCTGTCATTGTCCCGTCCTCCCAATGAATCACTGGAATCGGCTCACCCCAATAACGTTGGCGGCTAAATAACCAATCGCGTAGACGATACGTTACCTTCTTCGTACCAATGCCTTTTTCCTCAAGCCATGCGATCATCGCTGTAATCGCTTCTTCCTTATTCAGACCATCTAAGAAATCGGAATTAATATGCTTGCCGTCTCCTGTATATGCTTCTTGTGATACATCTCCGCCTTCCACAACTGCTCGGATTGGCAGATTGAACTTCTTCGCAAATTCGTAGTCACGTTCGTCATGCGCCGGCACTGCCATAATAGCGCCTGTTCCGTAGCTCACAAGCACGTAGTCAGCAATCCAAATCGGCATCTTTTCGCCATTTACCGGATTTACCGCATAAGCACCTGTAAATACACCCGTTTTATCCTTTGCAAGATCAGTACGTTCTAAATCACTCTTCGCCTTCACTGCATCTAAGTACGCTGCAACCGCTTCTTTTTGTTCAGCTGTTGTAATCTTCTCCACTAGTACGTGCTCTGGTGCCAATACCGCATAGGTTGCACCAAACAATGTATCAGGGCGAGTAGTAAATACCGTAAATTGTTCCTCAGCTCCATCTACTCCGAAGTTCACCTCAGCCCCTTCAGAACGTCCGATCCAGTTACGCTGCATATCTTTTAAGCTTTCTGGCCAATCCAATTCCTCTAAATCCTCAAGCAACCGGTCCGCATAAGCTGTAATTTTCAGGATCCACTGTTTCATCGGACGACGCTCGACCGGATGACCGCCACGTTCACTTTTTCCATCAATAACCTCTTCATTGGCTAAAACAGTTCCAAGTGCCGGACACCAGTTTACAGCAACCTCATCCACATAAGCCAATCCCTTTTCAAACATCTTCAGGAAAATCCATTGTGTCCATTTATAATACTCAGGATCCGTCGTATTTACTTCACGATCCCAGTCATAAGAAAAGCCAAGAGACTTAATTTGGCGGCGAAACGTGTTGATATTTTTCTCTGTAAATTCCGCTGGGCTATTTCCTGTATCAAGCGCGTATTGCTCAGCAGGAAGACCAAATGCATCCCATCCCATCGGATGCAGTACATTATAGCCCTGCATACGCTTCATACGGGATAAAATATCCGTTGCCGTATATCCTTCAGGGTGACCGACATGCAGGCCAGCTCCAGACGGATACGGAAACATATCAAGTGCGTAAAATTTTGGTTTGTCTGTCTCATCCGGCGTACGGAATGTTTTTTGTTCCTCCCAATACGCCTGCCACTTCTGTTCTATTTCTTTATGGTTAAAGCTCACAAATACATCCTCCAATCGTTTATTCCATTATAACAAAAAAAATGCAAAAAACCCCTCATCCCCAAAGGGACGAGAGGTTGTATTCCCGCGGTACCACCCTAATTAATGTAAAAACATTCACTTAGCTCCTTAACGCGGAGGAACGACAGCCGCTACTTTCTTCACAGCTGCAACTCAAAGGCGAGTTCATAATACCACATAGGATTGACTTGCACCAACCGTCAACTCTCTGTACCTGTATGCATTACTACTGCTCCTTGTCAATGTTGTTGGGTATTTTACATACATCCTATTCTAAAACATCTATGTTGTTCCGTCAAACAGTTCTCATAATGTTACATGGAAATCGCTTCTGCTCACTTTTCTTAACTAAGCATTGTGTATAGCAGCTATCATTATCGATATAAACAGCATAGCCAACAAGCATAGGAATAATACCTGTATTCTAAACAGTTCGAGGACAGTTCCACTTAACTAAAGATCGGTTTTTTTTCGCTTAGACAAAGCGTCTGCGCTGTTAAAGTATGAATTTCGTCCCGAAGCTCTGGATTTTCTATTAGTGACGCACCATAAGAAGGAATCATTTCTTTAATTTTCGGTTCCCACTCTTTCATATGTTCAGGGAAGCATTTTGTTATGAGTTCAAGCATGACGGAAACGGCGGTAGAAGCACCCGGAGAAGCTCCGAGCAATGCTGCTATCGAACCATTAGCGGCACTAACAACTTCCGTCCCAAATTGAAGCGTTCCTTTGCCGTCAGCTTCAGTATCTTTGATCACTTGCACACGTTGGCCCGCTACTACTACATCCCAATCCTCGCTTTTGGCGTTCGGGATAAACTCACGTAACTCTTCCATGCGCTTTTCTTTTGATAACATAACTTGCTGGATCAGGTATTTTGTCAATGACATGTTTTTTGCACCTGCCGACAACATAGTCAAGAGATTATCCGCTTTTACGGAAGTTACCAAATCAAACATTGAACCTGTTTTTAAAAACTTTGGTGAGAAGCCGGCAAACGGTCCAAATAGCAATGACTTTTTATTGTTGATAAATCGTGTGTCAAGATGCGGAACAGACATTGGAGGAGCACCAACCTTAGCTTTGCCGTATACTTTTGCGTGATGCTGCGCTACAATATCCGAATTATTACACACCATAAATATTCCGCTTATCGGGAATCCTCCAATATGTTTTCCTTCAGGAATACCGGATTTTTGCAGCAAATGCAGGCTTCCTCCCCCGCCTCCGATAAAGACGAATTTTGCAGTATGGCGTTCGACAGTACCGCTATCGAGATTCCGCACTTTCAATTCCCATAAACCGTCGCTAGTACGTTTCACATCATTAACACTATGTTTGTAATTTATATCAACATTTTTACTCTCTAAGTGGTCAAACAACATACGCGTTAAAGCGCCAAAGTTGACATCCGTTCCAGAGTCGATTTTTGTTGCCGCTATAGATTCGTTCGATACGCGGTCTTGCATAATAAGCGGAACCCATTCCATCAGTTTTTCCGGGTCATCGGAAAATTCCATCCCTTGGAATAGGGGGGTATTGGACAGCGCTTCAAAACGTTTCTTTAAAAACGTTACATTTTGTTCTCCTTGTACTAGACTTATATGAGGCAATGGTATGATAAAGTCCTGTGGATTACGTATCATCTTGTTGTTTACAAGATAAGACCAAAACTGCATTGAAACCTGAAACTGTTCATTAATTTTTATAGCTTTGCTAATATCTACAGACCCATCCGGTTTTTCAACCGTGTAGTTAAGCTCGCACAGTGCCGCATGCCCCGTTCCCGCATTATTCCATTCGTTAGAGCTTTCCTCTCCTGCGTTTGAGAGTTTCTCAAACACCGTAATTTTCCAGTCTGGTACTAATTCTTTCAGAATTATCCCCAAAGTCGCACTCATGATTCCGGCACCAATTAAGATAACGTCTGTTCTAGTATGTCTATCGCTCATTTTTATCGTCCTTATACCCTAAGATTTGCAGAAAGGGTGTAATCTCCTTGAAAGCTGAACAGTTGGCTCCGCTTTTCGTTACACTGTCAGAAAATATAAATTTCCAGCTAGAAGAAGATTCTACGTAGCCGGAAATTTCAGGAATATAGTATAAGTAGGGCTTGCCAATCGGCGAGTTTTCTTTATACCAAAGGTCCGCCCAGCTCAACAATCTCTTCAGATACGCTTGTGAACTTTTTGAAGTTTTCTTTGAACTTGCTGGCAAGATCGAATGCTTTTGCTCGATAAGCTTCTTTGTCAGTCCAGGTTTGTTCTGGCATTAATACGCCATCAGGAACACCTGGAACATGGAGCGGAATTTCCAGACCGAAGATGTCATCCTTTCCGGTTTCCACATTATCTAATTCGCCGTTAAGTGCTGCTTTCACCATTGCACGTGTGTAGGAAAGATTCATACGCTGACCTACGCCGTATTCGCCGCCGGTCCAGCCTGTGTTCACTAAGAATACGTTTGCATTGTGCTTTTCAATTTTTTCTCCGAGCATTTCTGCATAACGAGATGCGTTAAGCGGTAAGAATGGCGAACCGAAGCATGTCGAAAATGTTACTTGCGGAGAGGTAATCCCCCGCTCTGTTCCGGCTAGCTTACTCGTGTAACCGCTTAAGAAGTGGTACATGGCTTGCTCTTTGGATAACTTGCTGATTGGAGGCAATACGCCGAATGCATCAGCTGTTAAGAACACAATGGTATTTGGGTGTCCGGCAACGCTTGGAAGCATAATATTATCGATTGCGTCAATGGGATACGCGGCACGTGTATTTTCAGTTAGCGATACATCGTTGTAATTGGCAAGTCTAGTATTCTCGTCAATCGTAACATTTTCTAATACAGAACCGAATGTAATCGCATCAAAGATTTGCGGCTCCTTCTCGCGAGATAGATTCACGCATTTTGCATAGCAGCCGCCTTCAATATTAAACACACCGTCATCAGACCAGCCATGCTCGTCATCACCGATTAACTTGCGGTCTGGATCTGCAGATAGCGTTGTCTTTCCTGTACCGGATAAGCCGAAAAATAGTGCCACATCGCCCTCTTCACCTACATTTGCAGAACAGTGCATGGATAAAATATCTTGTTCTGGCAACAAGTAGTTCATCACAGAGAAAATGGATTTCTTCATTTCACCTGCATACTCAGTACCACCGATCAGTACAATGCGCTTTTCAAACGAAACGATGATAAACGTTTCAGAATTTGTGCCGTCAAGAATTGGATCTGCTTTAAATGTCGGAGCAGATACGATTGTAAATTGTGCATCGTGTTTAGAGAGCTCCGCCTCTGTCGGACGAATAAACAATTGATGGGCAAATAAGTTATGCCAAGCATATTCATTGATCACTTGAATGGGAAGACGGCAGCTGTGATCCGCTCCGGCAAAACCTTTAAATACGAAGAGTTCTTCTTTTTCTTGTAAGTGCTCTAATACCTTTGTGTAGAGATGATCAAAGTGTTGTTGGGAAATCGGTTGGTTTACGGTGCCCCAATCCATTTTGTCTGCAGTGGATGCTTCTTTTACAATAAATTTATCTTTAGGAGAACGACCTGTGTATTTACCGGTTGAAACAGAGACAGCACCAGTAGAAGTTAATATTCCTTCTTCTCTCATCAATACTTTTTCCACTAGCTGCGGAACACTTAATTGAACCTGTACATTGCTTCCATGTAATAACTCATGTAATCCAATTTGGGCAGTCATCGTACTCATATCTATACCATCCTTTGTCTTTTTTATAAAAACTCCTATAAATAGTTATCAGGTTATCCCTTTAAATAAGTTGCATATGTTTCTGGCTAGTCAAACGATCTGCCACTAGCTTTACGAGATCAACTACGCGGCAAGAGTAGCCCCACTCGTTATCGTACCAGGCAAGAACCTTGATCTTACGGGTTCCCATCACGATTGTCGATAAACCATCAATAATGGCCGAACTTGGATTTGTATTAAAATCTACAGACACAAGCGGTGCATCGCAGAATTCTAT
>NZ_SCFM01000120.1 GCF_004138295.1 Ectobacillus funiculus
AGGAAATAACCTAAGAAGAAGATCCCTGCCCCAAGTCCAAAAACAGCATTCGAAAAACCCAAATCTTCGTTCATTTGCAAAGCAGCAAAGCCAATATTCACCCGATCTAGTATAGCGATGATAAAACATAGAAATAAAAATGGAATTAATCGTAACGTAACTTTTCTCGTAGCTGAACGTTCTAAAGCGAATTGATCCAAAATAATTCCTCCTAACACTTTCATACCTTTCTTTTTTCAACCCTTCATTTCATCGGGTTTAAAGGTAATCCCTTACATTAAACGCTTTCAAAAATACTTTTATTCTGAGTCCTTTCACAAAACGAAAGATACCTCATATCAATTAAGCCTTTCATAACTCTCTCTTATAGTCGCTATTTTTTAAACAATTGAAAACTTTCTATACACCCTCTTTTCATCTTACATTCTTATCTACTTGTCTACTAAGGTAACTTACAACATGAGTATAACTTTACTAGTATTGTTTGTCAATACGATTCTGCACTTAATACAAATCTTATGAAACATTCATGACTCTTAAACTGGTACTGCGGCATAGCCTCAAAAAAAATCCCCTCCTTCTTTAGGATGGGGATTTTTTTGTGTAGAAGTATATTTATTTTATCTTATTTCATGCCCTGCAATTTTCTTAGATCAATCTTTCCAATATCGATCATATAAGTTTTGCATATGTTTCGTCATGATTTCGACTGCTTCTTGTTCATTGTGATCTGCAATCGCTTCAATTATTAATTGATGTTCCTTGAAATTCACATCTCGATAATCTGGTCGAGTTACGGTGCGATCCCGAATAAACTTCCACATTTCCTGTTGCTTCATTGCATTACTAATAGCCGCCATGATGTTAATAAAGAGATCATTGTGGGAAGCCTTCGCAATGCCGCAGTGCAATTTTTCATCTGTTTCTGGCACATATACACCGGCCTTCGTTTCTTCCTCCATCTGTTTGATGGTGGCACGAAGCTCCTCTATATCTTCATCTGTAGCTCTTTGCGCTGCAAATTTTACAATAATAGGCTCTATATCCATCCTTACTTCTACAATATCCTCTGGAGATATAGAATCAAAAAAGATGGCTGCTTGGGACTGATCGGATGCGAGCTGATTGCTTTTCACATAAACACCCTCACCCTGACGAGAGTAAATAATACCATTCAATTCTAATGCGCTAAGAGCCTGGCGAATAGGGGCGCGGCTTACACCAAACTGTTCGCATAGCTCTCTTTCAGCTGGCAGCTTATCCCCTATTTGAAATGCACCCGATTGGATTTGCGAAAGAATTTGATTATAAATTTGCATATATAATTTCTTACTAGATACTGGATTAAAGCTAATGACAATCACTTCTCCCTATATTGTATTCGTTATGCTTTACGTAATTAGATGTAAATAATTATATAGAAATTTATTTAAAAGGGCAATCAATCTAAGAGGCTGAAGGAATCTAGCAGTGTTGAACAGAAATAATCGTCTTTCTTAATTAGTTTTCTGTAGTTCTTCTTGGGTATTCCGATTTAGAGCCTTTCCTGACTGTTTTACCAAGAAAAGAAGGATACAGGCGCCTATAATCATGCTAATTCCCATGAAAACCATACTAATCGTAAACGATCCTGTCGCATCCTTAATATATCCGACAACATACGGTCCGAAGAATCCGCCAAGATTTCCGACACTATTAATGAGTGCAATTGCACCGCCAGCAGCGGCTCCCGTTAAGAAAGAAGGCGGAATTGCCCAAAACGGAGAGTATGCCCCAAATGCTCCGCATAAAGCAATCGTTAGAAATACAAATGA
>NZ_SCFM01000121.1 GCF_004138295.1 Ectobacillus funiculus
GTATCCTCTAAAGTAGCGGACGCTATCAAGCCTGAGCTAAGTGAAGAAGCAAAGAAGGTTTTTGAATATGTAGAACAGGCTTCGCAGCACGCAAGTGAAGCAGATCCGCCTGATCCGCTTGGAAGTGCGGAAGTAATGAAAGCGCTTAAAGATATTTCGGATCAAATTTTATTCAAGAAAATCACACCTGAAGAGGGTGCGAAGAAATTTAGAGAGCAAGCAAACGAAATTCTAGCTAGAAACAAGTAATAGAGACAGTGACGAGAGAGCACGAAGACTGCAAAAGATAATAGTTTTCGTGCTCTTTTTTCTGATTTTGATAGTTTGTGAATCACATCTGGTGAAATAAATGGATGTGCTTGTATTTCTTTACTCACAAGGAAGTAGACAAATGATGAGGAAAAAGTCAAAAACGTTAACACGTTTTGAAGTGTAACATACACGTACAGAGCCAACGATGCTAATGTAGCTGATCTTGATAGAGACAGTGAGTATGAAGTGATTTTAAAATAGAACCGACAGGAGGTTATAAAGGCCTTTGATGGACAAGCAGGGCAGCTTGAGATTAGTATGACTGGTTCCCTTAAGGATGGCAGTATATTCAAGGGAAGCAGTAGCCTGAAGGTCACAAAATAACAGTGGTTTCTGTCTTACAATCAGTGAATGTGAAGGGGAAATAGCGGAGAACGCTATTTCTCTTTTTACTTTAAGACAGTATAAATTTCTAGCAGGAAGCCAATTTGACATAGCGAGAAACTTTAGGAATACAGTATAAAGGCAACTACACCTCTGCCGTCACCCAAGGGCAGGGCCCGACAATCGGCGAGTTTCCTTGGCCACTTCATCTCTATTAAACAATGATGTTAAGATACACAATTTCCACCAATCCATACAATATTGGCTATGATTGGGGATAATATTACAAATGCTAATGGAATAAACAGGTTCATTAAATGAAAAGCTTCCGATGCCAAAAAGGTGATGACATCCCTGTTTTTTAAACAATCATGTCTAGTTTTTCAATTTTAGATTTGCTGGAAATAACCTAAAATAATACATGTAAGCACTTTCACTAAAGACAAAACGAGGGAGAGGGACGGTAATGAAAAAGCTGTTGTTATCCACCATATGTGTGGGTTTGTTAGGAGCATTTGCAGCAGGCTGTAGCTCAAAGAATGAAGAAACAGCAGGCAAAAGCGGCAAAGAAGAAGCGATTACATTACGTGTAGCCTGGTGGGGCGGGCAACCACGACACGATTATACAATGAAAGTTATTGAAATGTATGAAAAGGAACATCCAAATGTTCATATTGAAGCGGAGTTTGCTAACTGGGATGATTATTGGAAGAAGCTCGCGCCTATGGCTGCGGCAAACCAGCTGCCTGACGTGATGCAAATGGATACAGCTTATTTATCGCAATACGGTGAAAAAGGGCAACTTGAGGATTTAACGCCTTATACAAAGGACAAAACAATTGATGTAAGCTCAATTGATTCAAACAAGCTATCAGGCGGCATGATCGGCAAGAAGTTATATGGTTTCTCCTTAGGTTCCAACGTGTTATCTGT
>NZ_SCFM01000122.1 GCF_004138295.1 Ectobacillus funiculus
ACTTCAAGACGCGCAGCGGATAAGTGGTGGGTAGTTCACTGACAGCATTAATTGATAATGGATTCTTAACTTCAATATTTGTAACGCTTATTGGAATTCTCTCGCTTGTGTATGTCCTTATCTAACCGAGGACTGCATCCTGATAGCAAAGCGAACACGAGACTGTTTAACTGGAGGATGTTTTTTGTAGACTCCTAGATACATTGAATTCCGATAATGCGGGATTATGTTACCTCCCATGAATATCCTGTGCATCCAATTTTTATAACAAATAACTTCTTCCAGTTGTTAAAATTAAAGAAAAAGGGAGCTGTTACTATAGAAAAAACATTTGATTTTTATATAGACGAGGAAACAGAAAAATGTATAATAACCAAGCTTCGGACTGCTGGTTGTGTTTTTGCAGAAGATGAGGCACAATTGCTTATCTCAGAAGCACAAACACCAGAAATACTAGCCGATATGCTGGAACAACGAATAGCCGGTCTTCCCTTAGAACACATCATCGGTTGGGCAAATTTCTGTGGTCTTCGGATAGTGGTAGAACCAGGTGTTTTCGTCCCTCGTCGCCGTACCGAGTTTCTTGTCCAACAGGCAGCTCAATTTGCTATGCCGAGAGATATCATAGTTGACTTATGCTGTGGTACGGGTTCGGTGGGTACCGCACTGGCTACAATCCTAGAACAGATCGAGTTGTATGCGGTTGACATAGACCCCGCCGCAGTGCGATGTGCCCAGCGCAATATTAATTGGATAAATAGTAACGTGTACGAAGGTGATCTCTACCGTCCACTTCCGACTAAA
The DNA here is from genome assembly GCF_004138295.1 of Ectobacillus funiculus. Taxonomy (GTDB): domain Bacteria; phylum Bacillota; class Bacilli; order Bacillales; family Bacillaceae_G; genus Ectobacillus; species Ectobacillus funiculus. The sequence goes on from NZ_SCFM01000122.1 coordinate 805, forward strand.
CTACGTGGTTACGTCCAAATCTTGATCGCAAACGTACCCTACGTACCTACTGGGGCAATTAAGCTGTTACCTCAGGAAGCCCGTAAACATGAGGCGAGGGTTGCACTCGACGGTGGGGAGGATGGGCTGGACATTCAGAGGAGGGTGGCTAATGAAGCACTACTCTGGCTAGCGCCCGGCGGCCATCTACTTGTCGAGACTAGCCAACGACAGGCATTGCAAACCGTTGAGATATTTGCTCAAAATGGACTAATCCCACAGGTGACAAATTGTGATGAACTTGACGCTACTGTCGTAATCGGAACTAGACCATTCCTTTAGAATGAATACGGACAGCTGGAGGTTACCACGAATAAAAGCCGAAGAATCTATGAATTCCTAAGATTTTATCCGTACTTTCGATATCGTGAATTATGTTAATATGAAGCTCCTCCAGATCTTTACTGGAGGTTTTTTATAGGTTGCTAGATACATTGAATTCCGATAATAAGGGCTTATGTAATTTGACAAGTATACAATATGCATAAATTTTATTCTTTTTTGGAAACGTAAAATTGTACTGTTTATAAGAAAACATATGGAAAAATTAGAAATAATGAACCTTCTGAAAGTAGTAATC
>NZ_SCFM01000123.1 GCF_004138295.1 Ectobacillus funiculus
AAGCCGTATTTTGGAAGATTGTTTTCCCATCCTTCAGGAAGGCGGCCTTCCATTGCGTCAGTAAGCTCTTTCGCTAATTCAGGGTAAGCAGCCGCATAGCCATTTAGCAATGCATCCCATTCAGCTTGCTTCTTCTCGCCCGCTTCTTGGATCACAGAGCGGAAATGTGCGTATACTTCTTCCGGCACATGGAACTCTTGTTCAAAATTCCAACCATAAGCTTCTTTTGTTAATTGTGTTTCAGACTTACCAAGCGGAGAACCGTGGGAAGCAGATTTTCCGGATTTATTTGGAGAACCGAAACCGATGATTGTACGTACTTCAATTAATGTCGGACGGCTTTCGTCGCTCTTTGCTTCTTCAAGTGCTTTTGCAATTGCAGCAACATCCATTCCATCTTCTACACGAATATATTGCCAGCCGTATGCTTCGTAACGCCCTTTTACACTTTCAGAGAAGGAACGATCTAAATCGCCATCTAAGGAAATATCATTGGAATCGTATAATACAACCAAACGCCCTAAGCCTAAATGTGCTGCCAAAGAGGATGCTTCAGCTGAAACACCTTCCATTAAGTCACCGTCTCCGCAAATTACGTATGTATAATGATCTACTACGTTGTATGCTTCGCGATTATATTTTGCAGCTAAGTGACGTTCCGCCATAGCCATACCTACAGCTGTAGCAATCCCTTGTCCAAGTGGTCCTGTTGTGCAATCTACGCCAGGAGTATGATCGTATT
>NZ_SCFM01000124.1 GCF_004138295.1 Ectobacillus funiculus
TTTTTTAGATCATCCATCGTCACATCATAGCCAGATAGATGAAGCATGCTGTATAAAAGCATAGATCCATGACCTGCAGAAAGTACAAAACGGTCCCGGTTAAACCATTTTGGATTGCGTGGATTATGGTTCATAAATTGTGCCCATAATGTATACGCCATCGGAGCAGCACCCATCGGCATCCCAGGATGGCCTGAATTTGCTTTTTCAATTGCATCTATAGAGAGTGTTCGAATTGCCGAAATAGATAATTGTTCAATGGCTACTTGTTCAGTAGATAGATTCATATTACATTCGCCTTCTTTCTTATTTTCTAAAAAGTAACGGGACGATTATATTATCTATATCGCCCCGGACTACCTTTAAATCCAGTTTAATAAAGCATTTGCGATCAGTCGGTACATCAACACTCTCTTCCAATTTGATAAGGTTGATGCTCCAATTCCTTTTACAATACTTTTGTCTATGCTACTTTCTCTGTTTTCCGTAAAGTTCTACAACATCAAAGCTTATTGTTGATACATTCCAAAACTTGCAACATAAGCAATGACAACCGCAAGAACACCTGTGATTAAACGGCTATATAATAC
>NZ_SCFM01000125.1 GCF_004138295.1 Ectobacillus funiculus
TCGATTATGCTCATCCAGATTTGGGTCTCCATTGGCTTCAATATGATTATCTTTCTAGCGGGCTTGCAGTCTATCCCAAGAGATTTATATGAAGCAGCTGAGATTGATGGAGCGAGTGTATGGGTGCAGTTTAGACATATCACATTGCCAATGATCTCACCAACGTCCTTCTTTCTATTTATTACGGGTATCATCTCGACATTTAAGGTATTTGACCTCGTTGCCGTATTAACGAAGGGCGGACCGATGCATTCGACCTCGATGATTGTGTGGAACTTATATGAAACCGCTTTCGTTAACTTGAGGATTGGCGAGGCATCCGCTATGGCGGTGATCTTATTCCTCTGTGTGTTCGCAATTACTGTATTGCAGTGGATCGGACAAAAGAAATGGGTGAATTATTAAGGAGGAGAACCAATGGTTAAGTCACTATCTGTTCGAAAAAGTATCATCACAGTCGTCCTGCTTGCCTTCAGCATCCTGTTCCTTCTGCC
>NZ_SCFM01000126.1 GCF_004138295.1 Ectobacillus funiculus
TTTAACAACTATAAGGAAGTATGGTTTGGCGATTATCCGTTTTATCTCTATTACTGGAACTCTATTAAAGTAACCGTGTTAACGACAATGATATCTGTAGTTGTATCAGCCATGGCGGCGTATGGATTTTCAAAGGTGAACTTTCCGTTTGGAAATGTTTTGTTTATGATCGTGCTGGCAACCTACATGGTTCCGGCGCAGGCGATTCTTGTGCCTCAATTCATTTTATATCGAAAAATCGGCTTGTTTGACAGCCACCTAGGTTTGATTTTACTAGGAAGCTTTAGTGTGCTTGGCACATTCATGCTTCGTCAATTCTTTATGAGTATTCATAACGATTATATCGATGCAGCAAAAATTGACGGTGCAGGCCATTGGAGAATTTTCTGGTCCATCGCCTTGCCAATCGTTCGTCCTGCGATCGCGACATATGCGATTTTGAGATTTATCTGGACGTGGAATGACTATCAAAATCCACTTATCTTCTTGCGTACTGACAGCTTATTAACGATCCAGCTGGCAATGCAGAAATTCACAACAATCAATGGAGAATTTTATTCCTTGATCATGGCTGCGGCTGTATCCGCGATTCTTCCGTTAGTGATTGTGTTTATCATTGGTCAAAAACAAGTTATTGAAGGAATTGCGTTAGGTGG
>NZ_SCFM01000127.1 GCF_004138295.1 Ectobacillus funiculus
ACACGTAAAAAAGTAGTAACAGCACGCTACGCAGCACCTACATTTGAGTAAAAAGTGTTGTTCTTAGTTCGTCAAAACTTTTGTTAGATTAATAATAGGTGGTTCATTATTAGAAGTTGAAGCAACCGGTCCATTATATTTGCTAAGTATATGGACTGGTTGCTAATAAAAAGCTTGTAGAGCAGCCTGTCAAGGGATGCTAAGACGGTTGGAGGTATAGCATGAGTAAATTGCTTAGAAAACCAGAACAGAACGAAGTGTCTCAAGGAGTCACTATTGTTCAAGACGTAACGACAGAAAATTCCCCATTAGAATATGTTGGGTTTAAAATAGTTGATTTAGCTCCAGGTGCTAAATATTCAGAAGTATTAGGAAAGCAAGAATGCTGCATCGTAGCCGTGACAGGAAAAATCAATGTCACAGATGGTGAAGAAGTGTTTGAAAACTTAGGTACTCGTGAAAGCGTATTCGAAAAAGTACCAACAGACAGTGTATATGTATCAAACGATCGACGTTTTGAAGTAGAGGGAGTTAGCCAAGCTCGCGTAGCATTAT
>NZ_SCFM01000128.1 GCF_004138295.1 Ectobacillus funiculus
AGAGGGAGTTAGCCAAGCTCGCGTAGCATTATGTTATTCTCCATCTCAAAAACAATTGCCTACAAGACTGATTAAAGCTTCAGATAATGGCGTTGAAAATAGAGGAATTCTTAGTAACAAACGTCTTGTACACAATATCTTGCCTGATTCAGATCCAACTGCTAACAGCTTGCTTGTTGTTGAAGTATTCACAGAAAGCGGAAACTGGTCAAGCTACCCGCCGCATAAACACGACCGTGATAACTTGCCGGAAGAGTCATTTTTAGAGGAATCCTACTATCATGAAATGAATCCGCCACAAGGCTTTGTGTTCCAAAGAGTTTATACAGATGATCGTTCTATTGATGAAACGATGACGGTTGAAAAGGGTGATGTTGTTCTTGTGCCAGCAGGATACCACCCAGTTGGAGTACCAGACGGTTATACGTCCTATTATTTAAATGTAATGGCAGGACCAACACGTATTTGGAAATTCTATAACGATCCAGCTCATGAATGGATTCTTAAACGTTAATAAAGAAAACTCGCCGATTGGCGAGCCCTGC
>NZ_SCFM01000129.1 GCF_004138295.1 Ectobacillus funiculus
CACGTTAACAGATTCGAACGGTCTATATGTGATTAATGGTTTGAATGAAGGGGAATACCGCGTGGTCATGTCCGTCGATAATTATGGATCGGCCATCTTCCAGATTACCTTAGGTCCAGGAGAAACACGTGTATTGAATGCAGCTCTTGTAGCCAACCCAGCCACCATCCAAGGACAGGCGACAGACATGCAAACGGGAACTCCGATTGCCGGAGCCGGGGTTGTCACCGTGATTCAAGGCAGCGGAGTGATTGTTGCTTCAACTCAAACGGATCAAACTGGGAACTATCTATTGACGGGCATTGCCCCCGGGAGCTATAACGTGGTCATTTCGGCAGCGAATTTTACAAGCCAAACGGTATCTGTGAACCTAGCAGCGGGAGAAACCGAAATAGTGAATGTAGCGTTAACACCGAATCCGGCGACTATTAATGGAACAGTCCGAGATTCAGTGACGGGAACAGTGCTGCCGAATGCGTTGATTCAAGTATTCAATAGTCAAGGAAGGTTTTTGGCGAGTACGCTGACCGATGTGAACGGGCAATACGCTATTTCAGGTTTGCCGGAAGGCACGATATCTGTTCAGGCGAGTGCGCCGAACTTTGCTTCTGAGCTCACCGTCATTACCTTAACGCCAGGTGAGACGGAAACGGTGGATTTTGCGTTGGCATCCAACCCTGCTTCTCTGACGGGAAGTGTGACCGATGCACAAACAGGGGCACCCCTTTCTGGCGCTCTCGTCCAAGTATTTATCGTTGGAACAGCTGTGCCAGTGAAGTTCACTTTGACAGATCCGAATGGTCTGTATTTCATCAATGGATTAAATGGAGGCGAATACCAGGTGGTCATATCCGATGATAATTATGTAGCGGCTATCTTCCGAATTATCTTAGAACCAGGAGAAGAACGTGTACTGGATGCGGCGCTTCAAGCCAATCCGGCTACGATTCAAGGACAGGTGACAGATGCACAAACGGGAACTCCGATTGCAGGAGCCGGGGTTGTCACGGTCGTCCAAGGCAGCGGGATAATTGTCGCGTCGAC
>NZ_SCFM01000013.1 GCF_004138295.1 Ectobacillus funiculus
GATTATCAGGCTGTTGTGGTAGAAGATATCGATTTACGAAATCTGGCACAATGCTTACATTTAGGGAAAAAGTTACATGACAACGGATTTGGGCTGTTCCGTACAATGCTAAAATATAAATGTGAAAGAAAAGGAAAATATTATATTGTTGCTGACAAGTATTTTGCATCTAGTAAAATCTGTAATTGTTGTGGACATAAGAAAGATAAACTTACATTATCCGAAAGGATATACAGATGTACCGAATGTGGTACAAAAACTGATAGAGATTATAATGCAGCACTTAACCTCAAGCAATACGGTACTCATGTTTTGAAGGAAATGGGTGTGTTGTCTGCATAATGTGTATCAGTTTCCAAATAGCGGTAGGAACGCCGCAAATTCAAGGCTATGGACATGAACCGTTAGGTTTGTGAGTGAAGTAGTAATAAAAGAGAAAGATGTTGTTTGTCTTTCGAAGCCCCCACTTCAAGACGCGCAGCGGATAAGTGGTGGGTAGTTCACCGCAAGTAAACGCAATACGCGGGAAAGGGCTAGTAAATGTTCTAGGGATCAAGCCGAATACGTTCCATAACTATACGTCCAAGCTACCACAGCGTGAAAGGATCTAGGGTAGGTAAGCTGAAAAAAGGATGACTTTGTCCATCAATGGATCCATAATACAAACAAAAACATTTGGGGTGTAGCTGTTGACAGTTTCGTTCATATCAGTTTGATGATACTTCAGAACATCTATAAGTGGACCATGAAAAAATTGGAAAAAATATGAAAATAACTATATAATATATAAAATAGGGAGGAGATAGCAAATGGGATTTTTAGATGGGTTAATGGGGAATGCGGCAGAAGTAGATATTGAAGAAATTCGAGCTGAATTCCAAAAAATTTTGGCTCCAGACGAGAAAATCGAAAAGGCATATCGGCTGATTCGCGATATGTTCTTATTCACAGATAAACGCTTAATTTTAGTAGATAAACAAGGGATAACAGGGAAGAAAACGGAATATCATTCTGTCCCTTACCGTAGCATTACACATTTTAGTATTGAAACAGCTGGGAATTTTGATCTAGACGCAGAGTTGAAGATTTGGCTGTCTGGAAGTCAGACACCGCTGCAAAAGCAATTCAATAAAAGCTTAAACATTTATGAATTGCAAAGTGTTTTAGCAGCTTATGTATTAAAATAGGTAGAATAAAAGATGAAAAGAAAACTCTAAGCTAGCTTCATGATTCTAAAGAGCTTCAGCATGGTATAAATAAAACTCGCCGATTGGCGAGTTTTATTTATACCATGCTGAAAAACAACTTCTTCAATAGATGATTGATTGGGAAGCAAGGTTTTGTATGGAATGTACCGAGACAGCGTATTAGAATGAGAGACCGGTACGTCTCAATAATCGTTTGATTGCTACGTTTGAGTTTCTCAAAACCTCGTCTAAATCCATGGTGAGCAATTTACGATTCTTCATCACTATACGTCCGTGTACCATAGTCAGGACAACATCCGCAGCATTAGCTGAAAACACGATTCGTGTATAAATATTTTCCTTGGAGTTCACTTCTCGCTCATTCGGCCAGGAATGCGGTTTTCTCAAATCAAGGATAGCCAAATCTGCTTTCTTTCCAACCTCAATACTGCCGATCTCATTCTCTAGACCAAGGGCACGTGCACCGCCGAGGGTTGCAAATTCGAAAGCTTGCTGAGGAGTAGGCGGGATCGGTGGATCCTGATGAAGACCTTTTTGAAGATAAGCGGCCAGCCGCATTTCAATGAGGTTGTCGAGATTATTGTTGTCTGACCCGTCAGGTCCAATGGAAACGTTGACTCCACGTGCAAGCATTTTCGGGATAGGAGCGATCCCGGAGGCGAGATACAGGTTGGCTGAAGGACAGTGAGCCACATGACAACCACGTCTCGCCATGATATCGATTTCCCGGTCATCCAAGTGAACACAATGAGCCAAAATGGTCCTAGGGTTAACCAGTCCAACGGAATCAAGGTATTCTACTTCTCTCATACCGGTACGCTCTATGATGATAAGTTCTTCCTCCTCGGTTTCCGATGCGTGAGTGTGAACATGTGCGCCATACGTATGGGAAAAGTCGGCCGTCAATTGCAAAAGCCTCGTCGTAGAAGTGGGGGCATATCGCGGAGCGAAGCAGTACCGAATCCGGCCTCCGTCGCGTCCATCCCATTTCTCAAACAGATCGACGCTTTCTCCGAATGCTACATCAGTTGGTTGGATCATAATTTCTGGAATGTCTACGCCAGGTTGCGCTCGATCTATCATCGCCTTTCCTGCAAAGCCCCGGATTCCTGTCTGCTCCATCGCCTCGAAGCAGCTATCCGTATGATAAGTGGTCTCCATATCGTAGAAGGCTGTCGTGCCGTTTAGAAGTAATTCGGCAATCCCTAACATACTGGACCAATAATTTGAATCACTATCTTGTGCAGCCTCTAATGCCAGGGTCGTATTGAGCCATTGTTCCAGATTCTGGCCAGCCACCAGGTTTCGCTGAAGTGTCTGAGTAAGATGGAGGTGAGTCTGGATCAGCCCTGGAATAACAATCTGGCCGCTGGCATTAATTACTTCGTCAAATCCTTCAGGTATTCTGCCCCATTGACTCATACCTTGACTGATAGCCCTAATCTGATTCCCGACAATGAGAATGTCGTGATTGTATAAAACGTCGCGATTTCGATTCATGGTGACGATCGTGGCATCACGAATCAAAATTCGCTTCTCTTTTCTTGCATTTCTTTCTCTCTCCGACATGAAAACCATGAAAATGCCTTCTTTCTTGTAATAAAATTAAGATTTCTAAACTCGTTTCCGTCCTTGCCGAAGCGCTGAGAAGCTATGGGCAGCAAGGTGTTTTTCTATTCTCATATAGAACTCTTGCAATATTCATCATTGAGCTGCTTTTTAGGCTAAGTAAGCGGTCCTTAAAAGGGAGCATATTAAAGCCAGGACCCCGCTTTAGATGCCGGCGGAATGCTTTGCTCGAAGCAGAACACGTTATAAGGGTCATACTTCCCCTTCACATACCGGAGTCTGTCTACATTGCCACCGTAATAAGCCGTCAAATAATCCTCAATGTCCGAATCCGGGTTTCCAACATAGTCACCCTTTGTATAGGGAAGGAGCCGTCGGCGGAGTGATTCAAGCTCGTGTTTTCGTTTCGGTGCTTCTTCATCCTCCAGCCATTGGTTGTAGTATTGAATAAAAAACTTTGCCTCACGATAGTAGAACGCTGTACCAGTTGGTGGTGTATCCTGAAATGCACCGCCCAACGAATAAATTAGAACATTTAGAAGCGGAGAGGTTGTATCCTCTAGAGTTTTACGGATGATTTTAATAGCCTCCGGTGGCAAAGGTCTCATTGCATAAGCACCTGACGACTTGTATTCAGGTTTCGAAGTTATGAATATTTCATTAGAAACCTCAAAGTTTTTAATAGCTTGATCCCAACTTACTAATTCGATCGTTTGATTACTTGGTCTTCCTATATTCAATAAAGGTGTAAGCTCCCATCGAGCTTCTTCCGGCGTACCCCAAAAGACCCCCATTGCCTTCAATGGCAGTTTGTCGAATTGTTCCGATGGGAAAAGTTTCGACCATAGGTCAAGATGCGAAAACCACCTTATATCAGCACGCAAAAAGAAATTCTGCCAGGTATCAATCACCTCTTCAACAGGCTGGTTCCAATCCCAACCGATATTGAACCAGGTTACAGGTTTAGCTGGATAAACCTTTATGGTCATAGAAGTCACAATGCCGAAGTTGCCCCCGCCGCCGCCCCGGGAGGCCCAAAAGAGATCTTTATGCTCATTGTTCTCGGTAGCATGGATGACGCGTCCATTTGCATCTACCATCTCAAGAGCAACTAAACTATCGCAGGTCAGACCGTGTCTTCTTAGGAGCGGGCCCATGCCGCCGCTGAGCAAAAGCCCTGAAATGCCCACTTCCGCACATGTTCCTCCAACTTGGGTAAGGCCTGACTCATAAAGTTTGCTGTAAAGTTCCTGACCGGTATTCCCAGCCTGAACCGTAGCGATACCTTTGGACTTATTGATATGCACCTGTTTCATTTCACTTACATCGATGACAATGACTCCGGTTCCAGTCGAGAAAGCTTCATGATGATGCCCGCCACTCCGCACTCGAATGGGCACCTCTTGGCAACGTGCCCATCTAACTGCGTTTTGGACATCATGGGTATCTTGGCAATAGACGATCACATTGGGAAATTTGTCCTTCGAATAATAGAAATTGGAATCTAAACGGGCTTCGCTGTAACCCGGTTCTCCTGGAGAAACAATGCGGCCAGTGAGTTTAGGGCAGGCTGTTCGTTCATGGTGCTCCATAAAAGCGGTCCTCCATTCATAAATTAAATAGCATGCGCTAGCATTAAATGCTGATATCAGTCTATGAGTGCAGGTACTTTCAGCCTGAATTTTAGGAAACCTTTGTTGAATCGATAATACCTATTACCCGAACAGATGTTGATGTATTGAAGGAGTAACATTAGTGCACGGGGAAGGCTAAGATAACATGTACATTTTCTTTTCGTGTAGAATTTATGTTTTGTTTTCGTGAAAGATGCATTAGCAGCGTAGCTTTTCCTTAGAACAAAAATTGAAAATTATTTTTCTCAGACCAGGTGAACCTGCTAATGTAGAAGAGGAGGGAATACTTTTCGTCGGTGACATGGAAATGAATCAGCATCAAGTCGATGGTGTGGGGTTTGTGTCGGTAAGAGATAAAGATACATGCAAATTGAGTATAATTGGCAGTCCGAAAGAGTGATATTAAGCCATATTTTTACCATATAAATTATGAATAGAAGGTAGGACAATATTATGGATAGGGAAGAGGTACTAGAAAGGATAAGACATCTAAACATTTGGAAAAAAGGAGATCAACGGGCCCCGCATAAGCCATTGTTAATTTTATATGCCTTAGGCCAACTACAATCTCGGAAACAAATACAGTTACCCTATAGTGACGTAAAATTGCCATTAAAAGAACTACTTATGGAATTTGGGCCCCCTCGTTCGTCTTATCATCCCGAGCACCCCTTTGTTCGTTTGACAGGTGATGGTATCTGGGAATTGAGTGAAGAAATTGATAAGCGTAGCTTTACAGATAAATCCCTACTACAAATGAATGTAACAGGCGGTTTCAAAAAGGAAGGTTAATGATTCATTTTTGTATTCCCACATTTTAGACTGTTTATCCTTGTTTTTCACCTTATAACCTGTATCAAAACCTATATCAAAAACTATGTATCAAAACTTTACTCATATAACCATTTTTGATACAATAAAAACAATAAAATTGAGGTAGGGGATTGATACATATGATTTTTGGATATGCGAGGGTAAGTACACAAGATCAAAATTTAGAAATGCAGTTAGACACTTTTTCAAAATATGGAGTAGATGAAGTTTTCCAAGAAAAAATGAGTGGTACTAAAAAGGATAGACCACAATTAGCAAAAATGATTGATAAATTAAGGAAAGGTGATAAGGTAGTCATTTATAAGTTAGATCGTATCAGCAGAAGTACAAAGCATTTAATTGAACTATCAGAACTATTTGAAGAAAAAGAGGTCGATTTTGTCTCTATTCAAGATCAGATTGATACAAGTACACCAATGGGTAGATTCTTTTTTCGTACAATGGCAAGTATTGCAGAACTTGAAAGGGATATTATTAGAGAGAGAACGAAAGCAGGTCTTGAATCAGCAAGAGCGAGAGGTCGTGTAGGTGGTAGACCAAAAGCAGATAAAAAAGACGTTGAAAAAGCACTTAAGCTATATGATAGCCAAACAATGACAGTAGATGAAATTGCGGAAATGACGAGAGTATCTAGAGCAACGATATATAGAGCAGTGAAAGAACGTAAACCACAAGTATAAAGGGGAGTCAATCGACTATCCTTTTTTATATGCCTTCTAAGCTATATATAGCCTATATAAACACAAATAGTTTAAGATCATATTGTATAGAAACTAATTTTTATGCAAACTTGATAAGTGCTTCTTATTGCACGAATTGGCAGGTTAGTGAAAGAACGAATGCCTAATTGTTACGATTGTGCGCTATATTTTGTACTATTTTTTGTCCAATATGATAAACCATAAAGAAGTGCCCGAGCGGCAAATCTTGCAAGGGCACTTTGTTTACAAAGGATAGCCATTTTTTTTGAGAATTACTAACCGTTCCAATCGTTCCAACCGTTCCAACAGTTGGAACAGCTAAAACAACTAAAACAACCAAAACAACCAAAACAACTGAAACAACTGAAACAACGCATGCCGCCGCAACGCATGCCACCACCGCAACGCATGCCACCACACATCATGCCACCACCGCAACGCATGCCACCACAACGCATACCGCCACCGCACATCATGCCGCCACCACAACGCATACCGCCAAATTGACGCGGATCATTGAGGTTTGGATCAAAAGGAATTAACTCACCCACTTGAAAATTATCCATTCCTAACATTTGTAGTTCGTTTTGAAGATTCTGCATTTTTCCTCCCCTTTGTATTTAATAATCAGGTTAGTCCTACACCTGAATAGAGAGCTGAACGAGGGTAATTAGTCAGTTTTGTGTAATTGAAACCATCTTATATGCGTGCACTCTCTTCAACAAATTATGATTCCTGTTAGGTCTCTGTTACTGATTTAAGTGCCTATTCCACGGTGAAGTATTTAAATTGTTGATTCAATGTAAGAAAACTAGGAAATAGAATGTGAAAGAATTCACTTAAAGTAACAGGTGCTTTAGTGAAATAAGAAGTAATTTTTAATAAGCTAATACATACAAGATTTTATGCATAACTTGTATATATTTTCTTATTTTTATACAGAAATATACTCCCGCAATTAGGTAGTAGGGGGCATGGATTTCACCATTTTAAAATTTCTAAATTCCAAATAGGATGTAGCTGTTACGCCCATGCACTAAGGTTATTTTTTTAAATTGAGCTTTATTGACAGGAGAAATTAACACTATACCCTCAGTACACAAATAATTATGAGGGGACAACATGAAGACTGCTGTGATCGCAATATACTATTTGACCGTTGTGAGCCAAACAAGGATTATGTAACGAGGAGAGTTTAAGATCCAAGGGAAGAAACAGAAACCAGAGCAGGTCACTATCAGCTTCTGGGGGCAAATTCATAGCGAAATGCCGTGGAAGAAAAAACAGAGTAGATTAACTACCCTGTCTCAAGTAAATTTATCTTTCGCATGCATATCCATCTTTGTCTCTATCTAAAGCTGGATTATAAGCTGGGTGACCTTCTGGTACACCGCTAGGATATTTAGCACGTAATTGCGTACAATTTGCAAAAATCTCAGTTCCACCACTAGTAGAGGAGGATGTTGTAGCTGTAGCAGTACTAGTTTGAGGTGCTGTAGTACTTGTACTTGCAAGTTGGGAATTCAGACTATTAACTTGATTTTGCAAGTCTGAGTTTTTAGAGGTTAGATCGCTTATTTGCTTATTTAAATCGTCTTTCTCTTTTTGAAGTTCAGTTTGCTGATCGCTTATTTGCTTATTTAAATCGTCTTTCTCTTTTTGAAGTTCAGTTTGCTGATCGCTTATTTGCTTATTTAAATCGTCTTTCTCTTTTTGAAGTTCAGTTTGCTGATCGCTTATTTGCTTATTTAAATCGTCTTTCTCTTTTTGAAGTTCAGTTTGCTGATCGCTTATTTGCTTATTTAAATCGTCTTTCTCTTTTTGAAGTTCAGTTTGCTGATCGCTTATTTGCTTATTTAAATCGTCTTTCTCTTTTTGAAGTTCAGTTTGCTGATCGCTTATTTGCTTATTTAAATCGTCTTTCTCTTTTTGAAGTTCAGTTTGCTGATCGCTTATTTGCTTATTTAAATCGTCTTTCTCTTTTTGAAGTTCAGTTTGCTGATCGCTTATTTGCTTATTTAAATCGTCTTTCTCTTTTTGAAGTTCAGTTTGCTGATCGCTTATTTGCTTATTTAAATCGTCTTTCTCTTTTTGAAATCCAGTTTGCTGATCCTTTAATTGTTGCTCGGCATTTGATGAGTCTGAAAGTTTTTTTGATAAATCAGTTACATCATTTTTTAATTTTTTGATTTCTTTTTGCATTAGACTGCTAGAAGCCTTTAGATCTTTATTTTCTTTGGTTATTTTGGCGTTTTTCTCTAATGCTGAATTTAACTTAGCTTGTGATCCGCTATCGGCAAATGGAGCACCGAAAATAGTAAGAATTAGACCGCCAATGAAAAAAGGAAAAAAGATTTTCTTTGACAACTGCTTCTCAGGGTATCTAATTTTTCTGATAAAATGATAAACCAAATAGATAATTGAATAAATGAATGCCAAAACCCCAATTAATAAGATTGCCTCCATGGTAAAAACCCCCTTTATATACAATATTCCGTAAATTCGACAATATAGTATAATCTTCCTTCTGTAAATAACAATTTTTATATATTAAATGATACGTTTATCTGAATATAAAAAATACATTTGAATAATAACGATTGATCTATCACTCTTGCACTTAGAATTATAATAACCCCCTGATATGTAAGAGAAATTTTTGAAAAATCAATAGGATTAGATAAGAAAAATACGGAGAATATTTTTATTCTCTAAACAAGGTTTTACCTTACAAATCAATTCCAATCTAGTAAAGGACTAGCTTTTTATTTTGGTTTTCTTAATCAAATCTTTTTATCTTAATAAATTATTGCCTAATTTATAGTAAATTTATACAATTTTAAATAAGTACCATTTTTTAGAATGCCTTTAAACTCTTATAGAGCACTTTAAGAGGAAATAACTCAAGGCTTAGAGATTTTTAAAGGGTATACGTCTTCTTATGGATTTTATTAGTTACAGTATCATCATGGTGTGGAGTGATGGAAACGAGAAAACTTTAATGCACTTGGAGAATTAAAAAATATTTAGATTAAAGACTAATCGTAAGATCTTATGAATGGGGGTAGTAGTTATGTTTTCAAGAGAAATAGTTGTTGAAGCATTTAAAATATTAAGGAATTGGGATGAAGAGAGTATTAGTTGGTTCGCTCTCCGATATGGGCTGGAAAAGTATTTTATAAATGGTAAAAAGGTAGAAAGTCTATTACAAATGACAGCTTCCATTTTAAACAATAAGAGTAGTACGGAATGTGACCGTATTAATACTATAGAAGATATTTTAAGCCATATCGTGAAGGAAGAGATTAAAAAGATACGTGAAAAACGCACAAGTCTATTTTCTTATGGTGCACTTTATGATTTCGAATCGAGCTATCCAGAACTTTGTAGTTATTTAAAATTAGAGGGGTACATTGTCACTAACGATGGACTTCAAAGAGAACTCTCAACGTATATACATATTGAATCGCCTGAGGATGAAATACAAAGACTACTAAGGAAGTATGACTTTCAAAATACCTTAGGGAAATTAGAGTTAGCGGTCAATAAGCATGAAGTTGTTTTTAATGATAAACATAACGGACGACTAATCAATTACATGGAGAGTTTGGTCAAAGAAATAGAGCAATATTTTTTTATGAATCATCCTTATTGGAAGGGATTAAAAAAAATAAGTGGAGCATTCCGAACTCAGTTCGAACAGAAAGCTTTAGGAGAGATTTAGGAGAATACTTAGAGCAACAAAATGGATTTGTAGATAATTTGTTTAGACGCCTGATCTCAGAAGAAGCATATGTGAAGGTAAATGAAGAATGTGTAGATGAAGAGATTAATTTACACATCGTCCTGTTAATGTCGCTAAATATACTGAGGCATTTTGATAAATATGTATCAAATGCTAATGTTAAAAACTTTTAAAGTTAGCTCTCACGAGAAACTAAGAATGGCTACAGATTTAGTATTTCCCTTGTTATTAATCCTTCTTCAGGAGGGGGCACTCTTTTCCTAAGTAGCCCCTACAGCTGATTGGCATTGGAGGTAATGCTATAGCATCTAAGCAAAGCATCATGAGCAGATAGAGAACACGATTACATCAGAACAGTATAGGAGTATTTAAGGGTTTCTTTTTTATATGTGGGGGGTGCGCTTTTCGCCAAAAGGGTATGTTTGGCTATAGAATAGGTAAGTGGCTCTAACGCTCCCGCAATCAGAGCAAGAATTATTATCGTATAAAGTGTAGGACAGTAATGTTAATACACACTATTTTCACGTGTGAATTATCGTACAAAAAAAGAGGGAGATGGGGTTAAATCATCTCATTTCTATATTGAGCAGTATATCGAAAAAAGGGTGAACCGTGATCTGTTCACCCTTTTTGTTTATAAATTATTAATAGGGCTATGTTTATTATGTTGGGTCACGATGTCCTTACTGGTCATGTTGACGTATTTTCTAACCATTTCAATTGATGAATGCCCTAAAATCTTTTGGAGTGTCATTACATCACCGTTATTAAGTAAATAATACTTTGCAAATGTATGTCTGAATGTATGAGGGGAAACTCTAACACCCTTAATTCCTGCATTATCACCATATATCTTTAATCTCTGTCTAAATCGTGCAGGATCAATTGTATCTCCGTAAACAGTAGCAAATATATGAGGTGTATCAAATTCCTCAATTTCAACGAGTAATTCACGCAATAACTTGCTTGTCTTTTGCGAAATAGGCACGTATCGAGTTTTACGGTTCTTCGTGTTAGTACCTTTTAACTCAATTACATTCGTTTTAAAATCAATATCTTCTTGTGTAAGGTTCAATGCTTCGCTAATTCGCATTCCAGTATCAGCAAGCAACATCATTAAGACATAATCTCTAAATCCCGCATATGTTCGTTGGTCAGGCTGTTTTAATAATAGTTTAAGTTGGTTAACGGATAGTGCTTCTATATTGTCCTGTGCTTCTTTTAATGATTTGATTTTTGTAAATGGATTTGCTTGTACGTATTCTTCTTCAACGAGGAAATTATAGAATGCTCTCATATGTTTCATGACAGTATTTATATAAGAAACCGAAACGCCAACGGATTTATACTCATCCCTAACGCAATGATTATTCTTATGCTTAATGTGGTCATTCTTCAAGTAATATAAAAACTCTCTAATAGTATTTGTATCTAGTGTATTAGATGTCATCTCTTCATGATGTTCTTCTAGGTATCTGTGAAATACCAAGAAATAACCTTTCTTATTTTCAAGTGTTCTTTTTGCAAGACCTTCTGCTTCTTTTGCAAACATGTAGATGTTAAACAACTCTTGGAACGTGTAGGTTTCACCCTGTGTAACTCCAATATTTGTACGACTTAACTTTGCTTGTCCTCTTTTACCTGTTCTAGACAAAATAAAACGCCTCCCTATATCGGTAATTTGGTTTACCGTATAAGAAGACATGAATGACTTCCACCCTAAAAAGAGAACAACCGCAACACTAGGGTAGTTTTTGGTGTGTGAAGGAATTAACCTTGACACTTACGAACCCTTATGTGATGCGGTTTCTAAAAAGTATGATCCCGACTGGGTTCGAACCAGCGACCTCCACCCTGTCAAGATAATAGACATATATTTTACGTTTCGAGAATATCGAGCGAAAAGCTAGTCGTATCAAGGGCTTAAAGAGGATTTTTCACTTTGCTATATAAATCCGCTAACGTAGAAAAATGAAAAATCTTGACCAGAATCTTGACCATTTTTTAATTGCTTTTGCACGTTTGAAAAACATTTTTCTGTCAGGGGGGTAGCTACGTAGAACATCTTTTTAGGTTATAACAGGGAAAATGAAAAAATAGAGATATTAGTATTCTCCTCTTTAATATACCAGATTAACTAGGAGATAACTGAAGGCGGTAGGTTTATTTGTGTCTTCAATAAATATTTCCAATCAAGGCCACTTAGAGGTATGCTTCCCTTCAATCGGTACTAAGAAATCTTTGTTGAATAGATAATATCTATTACCTGAATAGATGTTGACATGTTGAATGAATAACATTGGAATCAAATATATATAAAGTTAAAATAAAAAGCATGAGAAGTTGTCATAGGGAAACAAAAGCGTATACATTTTATTCTACTAAAACCAGGGGATGGCCTACTTGACATGTGAAATAATAAACAAAGTAGGAAAGATAAGGACTGTTGCTGGTTTTAGTTATGTTAGAGTGTTTCGGAAAAAAGACCAACCTTTTTATTATTGAGGAAGCGATACGAAAACATTGTTCCATAATATCATTGGCTAAATACTTATATTAATAGCATTATTTATCGCCAACATGGACTGAAAGTGAACGCTCCCTTTCGAGAGGTGCTTTTTTTTTGATCAATTTATGACAATATTTTCACATACAGGAAGGGAAATTTTATATAATGTTGAATATTAGAAAAGCATTCTTTTAGGAATGCTTTTATGTATTTATGGAGGGGTTACAAATTTTAGAGATAGAAGAGGAGTTAGAGAATAATGGATAAGTTACACGATTTTTTGAATGTTTTAGACCCTAATGATGCTTTAGAGCCCAAGGATTGGATTGCATTATCTACTTTGTTATTTACAATATTAACATTCATTATAACACAATCCTTAAATGCTCGGAGTCAGCGGGTAACTCGACAATTAGCAGTAAGGCCTTATTTCTCAATCACTAGACTTAAGAGGAATATTAATTTATCCACTGCAGAAAAAGGTATTGAGGAAGGGAGTCTATTGCTCACAAAGCATTATAAGAAACTTTCTATATCAAAAGAAGTAAATCCTAGTATTAAAGATATACAGTATTTAAAAGTAAACAATCTAGGACCTAGTTTCGCGTTAGATTGCAACTTTGAAATTAAATGTACTATTAAAAAAGAAAATAAGAATGAAAATTGGGTTATAAAGAACTATAAAAGTGTTATTAACAAAGATGAGTGTATTTATATTCCTTTAGATAGCCCTGAACACTATCCTGCTGAAATTACAGTAGAAGAAATGAAATTAACCTTTCAAACACAATTTAATGAAAAACTTGTGATGAAGGAGACACCAGTTCAGAAGGATAAGGCCGAGAGAGAAATTGTGATATATAAAAAAAAATGGTGGGGACTTTTTAATGAAAAAATAATGAAATTCTCTTCAGATAATACTAGTAAAGGCTTAGTTATTGAGTAAAGGGATAAGGTAATCTAAGATATTGTTAACTTTCTATGTGTATTTGTTACTTGGACGTACTGCTTGACGTTTCCTGCTTTTTATTCTGTCCTGCAATTATCCTATCCCAATCATATTGAAGTGAATGCTAACCAATTAGTGAGGAAATTTTACACAAATATTTTGTTTAGGGGGCTTTGTATCAACAGGTGGTAACGCGATCCTCTTCGCTTGAACATGTTTTTGGCTGGCAACGTGTAGGCTGTGCTCTAGCCCTTTCTAAAATCTAAGTTATAGGAATCATGGGCCATGAGAGTGTCCCTCCTTCTGGTCCTAGCGTTCCCGTTAATAAAAAAACTCGTCTTAACTTTTGAAAAGGTTGTTTCTCCATTTTTGTAAATAAAAGGATGCGCGATACCCTTTTTATGCATAAATTTCGGGAAATAAAGTGCTTTTACGTATCAGAAACCTATTAGAATTAACGATGTATAAAATGTTGCAAATCACATAGATTTGCGTTGTTCAGAAACGTTGATACTGTGCACTTTCTGAAAGGATATAACCTCCGATAACGGATGATATGGTAACTTTTTGCTAAGACTATAATTTTTCTTTATGACTCTAGATACAACTTGAAACTTAAAAAAGTAGAGGGGCGTCTCGTGGGTTATCAACACTAGTATACTGTGACAGGGCATGAAACCAAACAAGAGAGTTTATCAGGAAGCACTCTGTATTGATTCCGTATTCAGGCGGAGCATGTCTTGTTATTTTGTATGCAGCAACTATGGAAACTGAGCGTCTATGTGGAAAATTCTTGAGTTACATAGATTTTTATTATGTACAAAACTTGGATTTTTCAGGTAACTTTTTACCTATTAACCGAACAGATGTTGATATGTTGAATAAGTAACATTTGGATGGAGGACGGTGGTATTATAGGGTTTATAAAGGTAGCTATGCTTAGTTTTCCTACTTGCGGGAAATTATCAGCATAGCTTTTTATGTACAATAAAGGTTAGTTTTCAGGGATACCGCAGTCCTTGGGAATAGTTGGCGGAGGTGCTAGGAGGATACAGGAAAATGATATTGGTTTATACCTATTAACAAAACAGGTATTATTGGTTGTTTGGTTAATAGCGGATTGATGAAGGGACTAAGCATAAGATTCGTAGGATACCTATTCTTAGATTTGCTAGAATTATATTTTTTACAAAATAACAAAATTCGGTTTTCAGAAAGTTTCAATTCTTACTTATAACGTAGATTCTTATTTTTATTAGCAAATTATTTATAGTAATATTTTTAATGTTTATATAGGAGAAAAGTGTGGTATGGTTTTAGCACCTCAAAATGAAAAATAAAATATATAAAGGAGTTTACATGTTTACATTTATTGACTTGCTACCAGGAATTGGTGAGAAGAGCTGGGTACTTGAGCGTTTTGGAGGAGAATGTATATGTGCTTTGGCAGAAAGGCAAATAGATGTGCAAATTTCTACTTATAATAATACTACTCCAACGCTGCTTACAAGCCTAGATGAAGTAGATCCGATGAGTTTACCTAGTCATGATATATTAGTTGCTACTCTCGAGTATTTACCACCTATACATCGAGGACATAGGAATAGAAAATTGGAAACCAATATTTTTTCAATCTGTAGAGTTATCAGTGACCATAGACCAAAAGCCTTTATATTAATGAGCCAATTAAGAAGGGGTATCAGAACAGAAGAGCTATTTGAGAAAATAAAGGATGAATTAGATATCCATGGTTATACCTTAAGTTATGAGGTGATTAGTCCTGAAGGGTTAATACCATGTAGAAGAAAAGCGATTTACATAGTTGGCTTATTAGGTGGTACAAAGTTTAATTTTCCTGATTTTCCTCATCTTACTGAAGAAGCATGGGACATTACAAAGTTTCTAGAAGAAGATGCTGATTATAAATTGTTCCAACAATTTTTGGGGAATCGAAGGAAACCTAGGGAACCATCAAGCAAACCTAAGATTATACATGCTAATAACTATAAGGGAGTAGTTGTACGAAAACCTGGGGATGTTTACATAATAAAAGGTACGGGGAACTCACCAAGGTATCTGACGGTAAAAGAGTATGGTAGATTAAACGGATTACCAGAGTTGTTATTAAATGGTTTACTTGCTAGCACTCATCCTTCTAAAGGATATGGACTTATAAATAATTCTTTCCCAGTTGATGTTTTGGAGTTGATAATAGCAAATTTTCTAGATGCAGTTAGTGCCCAAGAGGTAGGAACTGGAATGATTTCTGCCTTTAATCCTTCCCAAGTAAATACCCCTTTTGATTATTGAAAGTTCTTGAACGACCATTGATTAATATCTTAGTTTTGAGCAAATAAGTTGAATTGAGTGAAAGTAGGTATGAGAAATGAAGGACCATGAATGTGAGGAAAAGAAATTAAAAAGAATAGATAATAAGCTGAAAAACACTATTGATAGGTACCTCATATCCTTGGGATTGCAAGTAGACGTGCACATAGAAAGTCTATTATGGGATATCGATAATAATAATACGATTGGATCCACTTTCCTAAAAAGCATTATCAACATAGTGGGGATAGGTCCTCGATTCTATAGTCTAGAATATGTAAATAGATGTTTGGATCAGGCTAACATTTTGTTTAGACGGATTATGGAAGATAGTCAGTTTGAAGTTGTACCATATATCAATCATATAGATGCAGACAAGTCAAGAAAATATATCTTTTTCATTGGTTTGAGGATAATTGAAAAAGATGTGAAAGATATATTTCTAAATAAACCTACATATTCATTTATAAAATATATAATGGATACTTTATTTAAATTATATAGAAGTAGAAATGAAAAAGATATTCTAAGAAAACTAGCACATAATGTCAATGGAAAAGCTATTAGCACTCATATATTATCCCTTGGGAATAATTTTTTAGATGTATTAATTTCTGATTTTTATAATTTGCATAACCGAAAGCTAGATCTATTTGAAGATTTTGAAGCTATATCCAAAATGGAATATGAAGGGAAAGAGCTATTCGCTACGATACTTTTGTTTAATGACAAAATAATAGAGGAGGAGATAAAGTTTCTCATAAGATTTAGGGAACCAGTAGAATACCGGGATCATAGAAATATAAGAAAACTCCTCGAGATGGCAGGTCAGGATATTTATCTAATTGGGGGAGAGAAAGGGGCTTACGGACTTACTTCATTTCAACATATACAAAACCTACTACCTATTAATCAAACTGTCTTAGGCGTAGAGTTCATAGACTATTTTGAATACAGATTAAGTTTAGTGACCATAAATATAAAGGAGCAAACTATAGGGAAGAAGACTATATTAAATATTCAGGATGGGGTATTGAGGTTTAGTAAAGGGGACTATTTCACTGAAGAATTAAAGAAGTCTTTGGAAAATACATTTCAGACATGTTTTCAGGATAGTAAGGGAAGGGAAGCGTTAGGAAAACTAATAGATATAGTGACTCATGCAGTAAAGCAGGAACATGGAACAATGTTAGTAATAGGTAAACCTGAGGATGCTAAAGAAGAGGTAAACAGATTACGCAAAGAAAGTCTTAGAATTGAAGAGGTTGATCTCCACTCCCAAATAAATATTTCCAAAGAATTAATTCAGAATATAACTAACATAGATGGGGCCCTGTACTTAGACGTAGATGGGAAATGTCATGCCTTAGGTGTAATATTAGATGGGGTAGCGGATACAAACGGAGGTGATCCGGCGAGAGGAGCTAGATATAACTCTGCAGTGAGGTATGTAGCAAGTATGAAGAATAAGGAAAAGGAATGTCTAGCAGTAATTATTTCTGAAGATGGTATGGTTAACATTAAAAGTAGTCACCCTATAGATCCAATAGACAAGGAAGAAAAGTTTAAACTAAAAGATTTAGAAACTAATTTAATCAATTTAATGGTCGAATCGAAAAACTTTGATAGATTAGACGCTTTTATTAATTGCATTGGATATAAAGATATAAAAATGAAAAAGCCTACAGTTTCTCATAATGATCTTGCAGAGTCCTACTGTTTACAAGGGAGAGCTTGTATGCTTTCTAACCGATATTACAATGCTTTATATTTTTATAATAAGGCTATTGACACTAAAGAAGATTACATACCAGCATATCGTGGTAGAGGAATAACTTATTGTTACATGTATAATTATAGCCAAGCAATTAATGATTTTACATATGTATTGTCGAGGTGCGAAGATAAAAAAAGTTATTATAATAGGGCGAACGCACATATGCTAATAGAAGATTATCAAATGGCCATAAATGATTACAACCAAGCAATCCGTTTAGATGAGAGGTATGATTTAGCTTATATGGGTAGGGCCGCAGTTTTTTATAATCAAGGGAACTACTACATGTCTGCTGAGAATTACAAGATAGCTAAGGAATTACTTCTTCCATTAAAGTCACAGTGTACAGATCAGGATAACTTGGTGAGGTATGAAAATCTAATTAGACAATGTGATGTAAAATTAGAAGAGTTACGCAAAATGGAGTAAGGAACATGGGGGTACTTAGGTATTTGTATTTAACATTATCTGTTGATGTAAGCTCATAATTGAAAATAGTAAATGTTACTCTACGGAAGAGTTTGTGTCATAATTCGGTCAAAATAGGAGTTTAATTATCAGGAAAGACCTATGGTTTGTTAATACTCCTCTTCTCTAAAGTTGATATTATTTGGGTGTGTCCTCAATAAATTTGCATTGTTTATAACGGAGTGAGGAGAGAAGGGTAACAGAGGATTCATAATGACGCCTTATGCTTAGTTTTTCATTTGAGGGGAACTATCATTATAACTTTTGTAAGGAAAAACATGGGTTTGTTTTTAAACGGTCTATACATATCCTTGGAAACAGTGAATTAGGAGACAGGAAGTTCTAGGGAATCTAAATTATATTATACCTTTTAACAGTAAACGGGCTACTTGTTGTTTAGGGAATAATAGAGTTGCAAGAGGGTGGTGAAAAAGCTAAGTAGAGGGTTTGTAAGAATGTCTATGCTTAGTTTTTTTATTTAAGGGAAATTTAAATTTGAGCCAATAAGTTGGACACAAAAAAGTGGAGATTATGCTGTCTTTCAAGTTTGACCAGCGAAAGCTTAGAGAGTCATCGCTTAGTAAGGGGATAGAAATTCCAACTACGGTAGGGAAGGAATGCAAAATCCGAAAGGAGCTTATTAGGAAGCGCTCTCTATTGATTTCGTATCTATGTGAAAAATCTCTCGTTATTTTATATGCAGCAACTATGAAAACAGGGTGGTCCATGCGGTGAGTGCTTGAGTTGCATGGGCCTTTGTTATGGTCGCAAGTCTGATTTTTTAGGTTGCTTTGTACCTATTACCCGAAAAGATGTTGACATATTGATAGGTAACATTGAAATGAGAAGAAGGTTATGCCTGCACTGGAGACTATACTTGATAGCGTGTTAACGAATAGATTCACCGTCCATGGTTACCGTTACCCATCGCAAGGGAAGTGGAGAATCTGTAACATAGCAATTTTGAGCAGGAAGGATGAGTATTTGGGCGAATAGGAAGAAGATACGTTTTATAAATTAGGATTTCTATGTGTGAAAGGGAGGATATGTTATGAATTATTCTTATCTCATCGGAACAATTGATCGAGCAATAAAAGAGATATGGCTGTACAATATCAAACAAGATTATAAAACATGTCATCTTCTCAAAGAAGATACCCTAAAAAACAGTATCTACTATCACTTACGGACCAAACTTTCAGCAGCTTTTCTGGAAGCAAACCGTATTCGCATATTTACAGAATATCATTATTGTGGGTTTCGAGCGGACCTAGCAATTGTGCGATTACGACAAGATTATGAGGAAACATCCTGTTACCTAGGGGACAATGTGGAACAGGTGTTAGCAATCATAGAAGTGAAATATAAAGGACATTCGGGTACAGAACCATTTGAACAAGATATCACTAAGGTGAAAACATATATTGATTCGGTAAACGATGAACATTTTACACAATACTATCTGGCATTTATCCATGAATATGAGTATTATCACGATGTAGTGGCCTCGTGGATGACTGATGATCAGAAAAAATGGGCGCGAGGCAATGTAACAGAATTGTGTGCTTACTATCGAGAGGGACAAGAAGAAATGCAATGGGATATTGTAGCACACAACCATTTGAATGCAGAGTTGACAACTGCTCCAGAGGAGATCATGGATTAATGAAGATTACAATACCAGTTAGACGAATTAAATTCGTATCGGAGGAGAAGGAGCGTTGGGTACGGGGAGAACGTTCAGATTGTATAGATCCATATTGTAGAAACTATCCTGGTTCCTACGGCTTTGGAGAAGCTCTTGTCGGAAAATATTTTGAACGGCAAGGATACCGTTGGATTCATCATGACTTCAATGTATTTGGTGGGAACCGACTAGGTAAGTATCCCATTGCTGAACAAGTGATACGCAACTGCATAGGGGCAGACAAATATGAAGCAATCCGAAGTCTCTATACTGTATATAAATCCGTTGAGGAACCGGATCTCCTCATCTATAAACCTGACTTCTCCGAAATTCGATTTGCAGAATCTAAAAGAGTAGATACACGAGACAAACTACGTGAAAGTCAGATCCGCGGCATAGCATTGCTCTCTCTTTTGTTCCAATGTGAGGTAGAAGTATTTGAGATTGTACAAGAAGGAAAAATAATACATGCACCGGATGAAATCGTTTGGGATTTTGGAAAAAGAGAGTGAACAGGGGAACAGGCTAAGCATAGGATTCGTAAGGAAGTTAATGCCTAGCTTTTTCACTCGAGGGAAAATATCATTATAGCTCTTTTGTAGAACAACAGAGGTTGGTTTTCAGGAAGGTCGTAACCCCTGGGAGTAATAGGTCAAGGTGTCAGGGAGATATGAGGAATTTATATTAGTTTTTATCTATTAATCGAATAGATGTTGACATGTTGAATGAGCAACATAGGAGAATAGCCCCAACTCCAACTGTTATTATTTACATTTAGAATAATTGTGGTAAGAACCCTGTTCAATTCAACGGGGTTCTTTTGTTTGTTTATGGGGTTTTCACTTGTCTCCCGTAGACTTGCAGAAGAGTATAGAAAACGAATGTATAATTACCAGTAAAAATCCTCTTAAATATTTATATCATTCAACATCTTTCGACACACTACCCGATTGGTCTGTATTAATGTAATAATATATTATCTGGTTTTGGAATAAAATAAACGGAAGATTTCTAACCTATATTCATTTATCTCAGTTTCATCAAGAAATATTAATCATTCCAGATAAGATATAACCATCATTTAGGAAAAATATAATTATTATGAAAAATTTTATATGAATATATGAAATTAGGGGGACTAAGTTATGAGTGACTTATTTATTAGACAAGCTGTAAGGCCTTTACCTGTAATTTTACTGCTAGACACAAGCGGTTCAATGTACGGTGAAAAAATTGATGCATTAAACTTAGCAGTTAAAAAAATGATTGAAAGCTTTGGGAAAGAGGATTCAACGATTTCAGAAATTTACACAGCAATCATTACATTTGGTGGTCGTGTGAATTTACATACGGATATTACACCTTCACGTTTAATCCAATTCGAAAACTTAGATGCAAATGGAATGACTCCAATGGGTGGCGCATTAAAGCTTTGTGCGGAACTAATTAACGACAAAGAGCGTTGGCCAAAGAGAAGCTTCCGTCCAACAGTTGTTTTAGTCTCGGATGGTGAGCCGAACGATGATTATAAAGAAATTTTAACGAAGTTTGTTACAGAGGGTCGTACAGCACAATGTGATCGTTGGGCATTAGCAATTGGTAACGATGCAGACCATAGCTTGTTAGAGAAGTTTTTAACTGGTCAAGAAAAGCGTGTAATGGAGGCTTCTGATGCAGCTGGAATTGCGAAATTCTTTGCTACTGTAACAAACACAACAAAAATGCGCTCAAAAGAAAAAGATCCAAATAAAATTATTGTACCAGTATTAAATGACATTTTACCATTAGATAATGGTGGTTCAAACAGAACTGGTGACGATTCATCTCCTAGCCCATACTTTTAAAAGGAATTGTAGCATATATGAATAAAATTGATTATGCGTTTGCGTCCGTACCAGGACCAGCACATGTTGCAAATAATCTACCAAATCAAGATGCAGTACGTATTCAACCATTTTCATTCGGCTATGTATTTGTGGTCGCGGACGGTATGGGTTCAAAAAAGTATTCGGATATCGGTTCGAAGGCAGCAACAAAGGCTGTAGTCGAGGCGGTTAAAGATTGGTATCACAAAGATAGTGCTCCAATACATCACATCATAAGACTTGTACATGTCTTATGGGGATTATACATCGAGCCTTATGCAAGCAATGATTGTGCGACAACATGTTTATTTGGTGTTTACCTTCATAACGGAACAGTGATACTAGCTCAAATTGGTGATGGAGTTATTATACTCCATCACCAAAACGAGCTACACGTTTTAAAGGAAAAAGGCGATGAGTATTATAATGAAACAATGCCTTTACACAGTGCACAAACGTTAAATGATTGGGCAATTAAGCAATTTAATGTTGGGCAGGACGATTTCATGCTGTTTTTAGGAACAGATGGTGTTGCAGAGGACATCATTGAGGAGCGTCGGGCAGACTATATGCAGTATTTACTGGACGAAATTACAAAGTACCGTAAGCAAAAACGTCGAAATTTATGTATTAAAAAGAAGCTAAAAACGTGGGCAAATCCAAACAATACGGACGATAAATCATTAATTATTTTTAGCAGAAAGGTGATAAAAGATGTCGACAGCAGAGGTGACAATGCCGGCGTATTTAATTGATGAAGAGAATCATAAGCATTACATTACGAGAGAGCTTGGAAAAGGGGCTCAAGGCGCTGTTTATCGAACGAAAGACGACAATGTAGTAATCAAAGTCGTAATGACAGAAGATGATCAGTTAGTCGTAGACGAGAAAGAATATGATATATATAAAAGTAAAATCGACGATATTCGTATCCTACAAATCCCTAAAGGTGTAAATATTGCGAAGCCAGAGCTTATGCTTAAAAAACCTTATAATGGCTACGTCATGCGGTTATTAAATAATATGGTACCGATTAGTGAATTGTTATTAAGACCCTCAGTAGAAGACCCTTTCCAACACTACTTAGAGACGGGTGGCTTACGTAGACGCCTTCAAATATTGACGAAGCTTGCTCGTATGTTTTCACATTTACAATCATTACCTATCGTTTATGGTGATATTTCTGAAAATAACATTTATATATCGGAAAATCCAGAAGAAACAGAAGTTTGGTTAATTGACTCAGACAACATGCGCTACATGATGGATTTTGAAAGTATTATTTGTACACCGGGCTATGGTGCACCAGAAGTAGTAAAGGGAATAAGTTGCAATACGACATATAGTGATGTCTATTCATTTGCCATTTTAGCTTTTAAAATGCTAGCATTCGTAGATCCATTTTTCGGTGTCCGATTTGAAGAGGATAACTCCGACGACTGGGATGATGATTGGAGCAATGAAGGGACAGGTGATACAACGGATCCAGATGAATTGGCAGGACGTGGAGAATTGCCTTGGATTGAGGATAGGTTTGATGATAGTAATCGTTCTAAAGCAGGCTTTAATCGTAAGCATGTTTTAACACAAAGAATGTTTGACTTATTCCAGCAAACATTTGGCTTAGAAGGTCGTCAAAATCCAGTATCACGTCCAACGATGGAGGCATGGTATGAATGTTTGCTTCAAGCAAGTGAAGCAACAGTTAAATGTCATGAGTGCAAGCACAGTTATTATTTTATTGAAAAAGCATGCCCTTATTGTCATGTAGAAAAGCGCAAACATTTAGAGACACAAATTTTCAATTGGTTCCACGTAGATAAAATATTCGAAGATGATGAGTTTATAACAGAAAAATTTGATGTGCAAAATCACGAACAAAATCATTTGTTTTTCAAACAGACATCATTCAAGACTTTTGACTATATGCGAGGGAAACATTACCTAACTAATCGCCATACTGAAGATGCGTTTTTTACACAAGAAATTGAAAATACGGTCGAACTTGATTTAGGAAACACAACATTCATTAAAAATCTATCAAAAACTCCCATTCTAGTAACGGTGAATGGAACTAATAAGGAGCTTAATTATTTACAGAGTGTTGAAGTGTCACGAATCATGGATGTCATTATTACAATACATCTAACACAATTTAAAACACGCTATATTAAATTTGAATTGAGGGATTAGATGAAGATTTCAGATATACGACATGCCAGCCAATCTTATATTTTAGAAGTAACATGTGAAACAAAAATGCAAATTACGAAGGGAACCCCAATTCGTCTATTTCAGGAAGGTAGTTCAACAATTGCTTCGATGTATGAGGATAACCAGTTATACCGAATTAAAGGGGTGTCCAAAAAGTATGATGAGCAGCTCAAGATGATTACAGGTCGGAATTTGCCCCATCTGGCTGAATTTTTGAGTTCAAATGGTAACGGGGTTTTTAATATTGAAATTAAAGTGTTTGCAGAGCGTGAGCAGTTTAATATTCAAATCGGTGTACAAGATCAATTCGTTAAGCAAATCAAGCGAAAGTTAAAGCTGAAAACATTGCAAAAACCGGAGTTAGACTTGACTGATATGTTTTTAATGAAGGTTGGCTCAGAGCAATACGCTATTATTGGCTATCATACACATGTTAATAAAGTAGATTTATTCAAGAGTTTTATTTTAACAGGTAAAACAGGCTATTTACAAATAAAGCGCTGCGTTGATGAGGACGGCCAAGTCACATTTTACGCAGATAAAATTATTGATAAAGTATCAAAAGATTATAAATTCGTATTATTACGTGGAGAGCTTGCGTTTAAAAATGAAACAGAACTTGAAAAGGCGCGTCTTGAAACGCTAGCATATATGGAACAACTCGGAAATTCAATTGAGGCGTATATGAATATTTGGAAAAAGTACGGTGAGATTGAAGAGCAGAACATTATGATGCATGCGGAGGACGTGGGATTTGTTCAATATATCAACTGGGATTCGGTAGGGAATGGAGTCACTCGTTTTGATATAGGCGATATTAATAAACTATATAAATTAGCTACAAACTTGTCGAATGAGGATCGAACATTAACATTTACTGACATAAGCCCAGCGGACTTGTTTATTCAAGGCTTTACAGTCGATAACTACAGAGAGTTTGTGAAAACTTCATCGTTTAATAAGAACTATGAGATTCATGAGTCGATTGATGCGAAGTCAGGTCGTATTTATGTGCGTACAAATTTTGATACTGAGAATTTACCACAAACAGGATATATTTTCTTATCTGTCTCAGGTAATATTTCAAGATTAAATCGTCGTAACCGTGCACAAGAGGATATTATTTTGGCCAACTCTGGGATACCACATTTAGCATCCATATTAGAAGGTAAATCTGTGTCAAAACCAAACCGCTCTTTTATTGAGCCTATATCAGAAAAGACAGCACAAAAGGTGTTTCCTGTTAACCCGCCGACACCGAAACAAAAGGAAGCCATGGAAATTGCATTAAATACGCCTGATATAGCTCTAATTCAAGGGCCTCCAGGAACAGGGAAGACGACAGTAATTTTAGGGATACTTGAAAGAATTAATGAAATTTCCGATTCGTCTGATCAAATGTTTGCTAAAAACTTAGTAACAGCATTCCAACATGATGCTGTACAAAACGTGGTCGACCGTTTGGAGATTTTGGGTTTACCAAGTATTAAATACGGTAAAAAAAGAGGAGAAGCTGCAAATGATGAACGATTAATTGAATACACAGTCGATAGTTGGATTGGTGACAAGCGGTATAAGCTCTATGAAAAATACCCGAACTATACCCAAAATAAATATATAAAGCAGTTTGATCATTTGCATAAAAGTTATTTGCTTTCTGCCAATACCAAAGATAATACCATTCGTCTATTAAAAGAAATAGCTGAATTGCTTGAGATGAAATTACCTATAGAGCTATTGCAGCAATTACAGCAGATTATTCGTAAGTTAGAAATGACGAGTCAGAGGTATAGCAACGCCGAGCATGCATATTTAATTCGTAGAGTGTACAGTATCCCGGTTCATCCGATTGCATATGAAGATAACGGAGCAAACATTCTACGCGAGGTTGTATTCCGATTAAAGCGTAGATATGAACGTGAATTTACAAAAGAAATCAATGTAATCGAACAGTTTCAGTGTCAAGAAAAGAACGAAGGTGCCTATACAAAGCTAAAGGCAGCTAGAAAGTCACTGCTAGTGGGGCTACTTCCACGGGAGGAGATTTTTTATACACCAAAGCAAAATGAGGAAATATTGGATCTGCTAGCTAAGATTTCAGACTTTCTAAATGACGAACTGTTAAAAACCCAATCCGGGGAAGATTTAGTGTTAATGGATTATATTCAGCAATTCGAACATAATCCATTTGCTATTCGAAATGCAGTTAGTAACTATATTTCAGTTATTGGTGCAACAAATCAGCAATCAGTTGGAGATGTCATTATTAATGAAAAAGTCCGTCAAGGGATTATTTCAGAAAGCGAGAGAAGAAAAGCACGTATTTTATACGACAACGTATTAATTGATGAGGCTGCACGTAGTAATCCTCTTGATTTGTTTATTCCGATGTCTAGAGCAAAGGAACGCATTATTTTAGTCGGAGACCACCGTCAGTTACCACATATTGTGGATGAAGGCATTGTACGAAGTATCGAAAAAAATGTCAATGCAGATAAATCAGTTTCAGAAACAATTCAAGACAATATTCAAAAAAGTATGTTTGAATATCTGTTTAATAAATTAAAAGAGCTAGAAAGAGCTGATGGTATTAAACGTACAATCACTTTAGATAAGCAATATCGTACTCATCCGCTACTTGGTGAGTTTGTTAGCAAAAACTTTTATGAATATCATGGTGAAGTCCATATTGATAGTGGCTTGCCGGCCAAATATTTTTCACATCAATTACAAGGGTTGGAAAATAAAGCTGCTGTGTGGATGAATATACCGATAACAGAAGGTACAGAAGTTTCAGCACGAAGTAAAAGTAGACCAATTGAAGCGAAGCGAATTGTAGCCCACTTAAAGAAAATGATGGATAGTGAACAGGCAGTGGGGCTAAACTTTGGTATTATCACATTCTACGCTGATCAAGTGGAGGAGATTTATACTGAACTTGTAAATCAAGGGATGGCTGTAAAGGAAGGTCGAAAATACACCATTTTAAAGGAATATGCCGAAGAAGAGGTGAAAGGCAAAAAAATTGAAAAACTTCGAATTGGTACAGTAGACGCCTTCCAAGGTATGGAGTTTGATTTCGTTTATCTATCAATGGTTCGTAGTAATACATTTAGTGATGAAACTGAGGAGGACCGTCGTAAAAAGTATGGGTTCTTGATGGTTGAAAATCGTTTATGTGTAAGCATGAGCCGACAAAAGAAAATGCTTATTGTGGCAGGGGATAAAGCTATGCTACAAACAACAAACGCAAACAAAGCTATACGAGCACTTGTGAATTATTATCAATTATGTGCAGAGGATGTGCAATATGGAAAAATTATTTAATCATATGACACCAGTTGTACATCAAACGCCATCAATCCAAGATGAAAAACTGACAATTAATAAACGAAAGTGGATTTTATTACCGACTATTGCGTACAAAATTTTAGTACCGATAGAAAAGGAGCAAAGACTTAACTTTTTCCAGCAAACAATTTTGCGTCTCTGTCTATCAGGCTATAAAACAGCTGGATATATATCAGATAAACTTCTTTTAAAAGAAGAGCTTGTTCAATATATCATTGGTGAGTTAATGGATCAAGAGCTTTTAGAAAAGAACGGCATTGTTTCAAAAAAGGGACAAGAAGCCTTAGATGAATTAAATAAACCGTATGAATTGAAAATAGGCTATATCTTTTTTGACTTATTAACAAGAACATATTGGGACCAATTTATTTTGACAGATGACTTGCATTATGCAAGTGCGGAGTTTGGGGATTACACTCGAAAAATCGAAATGGGTCGTATCGATGCACCTAAAAAACGCCAGGCACTGGTGCTCCCTCCCCTGAATGAACAATTCAATAGACCTACAGCACTTGATGCGTTAACTGTTATTAATCGATATGGAAATCGTCTAAAGGGCCTACAGCAAGGCATCATGTACTCAAAAGAGGAAAACATCCCCTTTTTGCCACGTAATATTGAGAAAGTGGAATTTTTAGAAGAGGCAATACCAATTTATTTAACAACATTTATTTATATGGCAGCTGATGTCTTAAATAAATCAAACTGGGAAGTATGTCACCCTTTTGGTGGAGGTCCTTCTGCAAAGCTGCAGGATTATTTGAATAACTTGCGTAACACGAACGAAAATTTAAGGGATCATATTAAAGATTTAGTAGAAGAAACGCTTCGTACATCAAATATTGAACGTCAAGAAAATATGTCGAAGGAAGAATTAGGTACACGGCAGTACTTGAAAGAAGTGTTAGGTCATGAAATTTTAATGTATCCGTCTGTTGTCTCACAAGCTCAGCGCTTGTGTCAAAAATTTAATGATTTACAAAAGCTTATGAAGCAAACAAATCGCGGCAGTAATTTTGATGATATTCAAACGCAGTTAAGTACATTTCTAATTCAATCTGCTGAAATCATTGAAGAAACGCTATTTGTGATGAGGCATCTTCATAAAGTAAGGGATCAAAAGCGTGTTTTAAGCTATAACACTATATTGTCAAAGCACCGTTTCAAAAATGCAGATTTACTAGCAGATGTTGCAAAGTTGATTGGTTTTATTGATTATCCAACAAAGGAGGAGCAAGTATTCCATAGATTTTTAGCTGTAGCGATGGGTGATGTAAAGTATGTGGATCAGTCAAAAAAGCTACAGGCATTAGTGGCATATCATTTACTTGCAGCGCGTGATCAGCTTGATCATCCATTTCATCAACTAGCAAAAACGTTTCCAATCTGCATTCAATATTTCGAACGCTTAATGAATAAGCGTAACGAATTTGCCCATACAACAGATACAACATAT
Organism: Ectobacillus funiculus; assembly: GCF_004138295.1. Classification (GTDB taxonomy): domain Bacteria; phylum Bacillota; class Bacilli; order Bacillales; family Bacillaceae_G; genus Ectobacillus; species Ectobacillus funiculus. The sequence goes on from NZ_SCFM01000013.1 coordinate 28,296, forward strand.
TACATTAAAACTACTGATAAGGTGTTCTTATATACTTTGAAAATTATTTCGGTATTACTAGAGTTGCCATTTAATGAAGCTGTTGTTGCCCAGCAAGTAAAGTATGAGCAAGATGAGTTATTAATTGATAAAAAAGAGCGTCTTCTTTGTGAGAAAACGGTTGATTTAAAAACATCTTCAACAATTCGTACACAGCAGAAGTTATTTAAAGCGTTGGTGGATGTACATTACTACCGTAAAACACGTAATCATCATTTTGTACTCAAAGCAACAGCTGTTTTAGAGGAATTGTTTAATTTATGGCTTAATCAAATTTCTTTGCAAGATGCTGGTAGATTTATTAAAAGAGATGGTCGTCAAACGTTATATGTAATGGAGCGAATGCTAAATGAGTATGGTTTTGTTGTAAATATTGAGCGCTTACCACAGTCTTTTACACATACGAATACGCAAAAGCTGAAGCTTGAGGTACAGAAATTAAAAGACTCTGTACTGAGTAGGAAAGTATACGCTTTTCTAGCATCAATATGTGCACATAAGAATATACGTTGGGCTGAGTTAGCAAAAGCATATCCGAATTTAATTTTGTTAACGGCGGAAATCTCGGATAAACGTAAGCATGGACATGTGGTGTTAGAAGATGAAGAGATGCTGGAAATTGAAGAAAAATTATTCGACTTCATAAAGAAAATTGAACCTTTTATTGTTTTGCAAAAGGCGAGTGTAAACGGAGGTAAATCATGACAAAAGAAACAGTAATAGAACAAGTCGAAAACTTAGAAGAGACGCTTACAGTTCAGCAGTTAAAGGATAAATTGGAACAACTAAATAAAGAAGAGCAAAAGTTAGAGCAAAAACAGCAGCAGTTAATGCGAGAAGAAGAACAACTGGAAAAACTTCGACTAAATGTTACGCGGCGCGAGGATTCTATTCAGAAGCGTGAGCTTAATGCGGAGCTTGAATTCGTTGCACAGCAGGAGCAAGTACTGAGCACGTTTCAAAAGAAGAAGGACCAATTACAAAAGGAGTATGATGAGCATCACAAGCAGTTACAAAAAAAGCTTGAAACGAAGCGTAGAGAAATTAATCAGCAGATGGAACAGCTAGAGAGTGAGCTCGAGCGCAAGCAGCAAAAGAGCGAGGTAGCAATTGAAAAATACAGGAGAGACCGTATCCAATTGTTAGAAAAGCAATATAACGAGGAAAAGAAAGAACTTGATGTACGGTTGGCAAAGCACAAGCAGGATATGGAAGGAATCATCCGTGAAAAAGAGGAAGCGTTAGATGAGTCCCGTAAAGAAGTGCAAGATGAGCGCTTAGCGATTCAACGCGAACAGCAGCAGTTGTCAGTAGGGAAAAGTGAGTTACAGCGGCTTAAAGCTGAACTAACTGCTCGTGAGGAAGATATTGATTTTCGATACAACATGCTTGAAAAGGATCGCGAGCTTTTTGATGAGTTAGTGAAGGAAGAGATTGATGCACGTATTGAAGAAAAAGAGCGTCAATTTGATCAATTAAAGCAAAGTCAATCCAGCTTAATGGAGCGGTTAACATACCTTCAAAATGAACTAGATGAAAAAGAACGCTTAGAACTGCGAATTGGTTCTCGTTCTTCTGAAGATTTGTTAAATGAAATTGAGCAATTAAAAGAAACAATTAGCTTATTAAAAAAAGAGTTGCAAAATCGTCCGACAGAAGAGATTTTAATTGAGCTTGAAGAAAAGGCGCGTAAATATGATGAGCTATACGAATCATTTATTAAGTCCGAAAGAGAACTACAGCAACTCCAAAGTAGTAAGCATCGCTATGAAATGTCTGTCGCACAATTACAAATTGAACGTGAAAAATATGAAATCGAGGTAAAGCGTCGTGAGGTAATTCAAGCGCAAATTGAGAAATATGTTGCAGAGGTAAATCGCTTAAAAGCATTACATGAGCAGCCTGCTGAAGTCAAGGCACGTATTGGTGTTATTGAAAATCCTCATTTTACGAGAAAGGAATTCTTTAAGTCTGAGGATATTTCAGAAATTGAATGGCTAAACATGATTGAGCAAAAATGTAATGAATCAGGTTTACGTTTTAATAAACGTTTATTTTATGCATTCCATACAGCGCTTAAAACATCAGACTACTCTCCATTAACAGTTTTAGCTGGTGTTAGTGGGACTGGTAAATCTGAATTACCACGGTTATACTCTCGCTTTGGAGGTCTGTATTACTTACCACTAGCAGTACAACCAGACTGGGATAGTCCACAAGCACTATTTGGTTATTTTAACTCAGTTGATAATCGCTTTAATGCTACACCACTGGTACAAGCATTAATTCAGTTCCAAGAGCAAGAGAACCCGCATATACAACAAACTTCCCTAGGTGACAGCTTGTTATTAGTCTTGTTGGATGAGATGAATCTTGCACATGTGGAGCTTTACTTCAGTGAACTGTTAAGTAAGCTTGAAACACGTCGTGGAGAAGAGAATGGTGTACACGTAGATATTGACTTAGGAGCTGGGATGGATAAATACCAAGTGTTATTGAACTCCAACGTGTTCTGGGTTGGTACTATGAACGAGGACGAAACAACAAAATCTCTCTCAGATAAAGTAATTGACCGGGGCAACTTAATTAGCTTTCCGCGTCCAAAGAAGTTTGAACGTCGCTTACAGCCAAAACTTTCGAATGAAAGTCCTAAGTTGTGTAAATCTGTTTGGAATAAGTGGTTGAAGCAGCAAGTACAACTCGACAATGAGATTGAAAAATATAAGGAAGCATTAGAAGAGATAAATATGTATTTAGAAAAGGCCGGCCGTGCATTAGGTCACCGAGTATGGCAATCAGTTGAAAACTATATTGCTAATCACCCTCTCGTAATTCAAGCAAAGGCAAATAATGACGACAATGAACTGGATAAAGAAATTCGAAAAGCATTCGAGGAGGCATTGGTGCATAAAGTAATGCCAAAGTTACGTGGTATTGAGGTTGATTCCGGCTTTGCACGTAGCCAATGTTTAAATCCGATTGCAGCAAAAATCCGTGAATTTGCACCTGGTTTAAGTGAGGACTTTGAACTGGCGATGACAAATGCATACCGCATCTTTATTTGGCGTAGCGCTAAATATTTAGAAGATACTGAAAACTAAGGTGTGATATTATGATTCCATCTATTCCTGAACTTGATCAATTAGAGCAACTAGCCTCGAGCCAAGAGCCTTCTTTAGAAGGCTCTTGGGCTCACACAGTACAGTTAGTCGATCATTTATACAATTCATTTTGTAAACGAGACCCAATTAACAACGAAGTGTTGTACGAATTATGGACAACCATGTTTGAACTAATAAATGAACTAGAGTTGCAGACAGCGAATCGTCCCATCCCGTTTGATACAGTGCATCAGTTGTTTTCTTATAGTTCAAAAGCAATCGAAAAAATTATACAAAATCCTAGTAAGAAAATGATGAAAGAGACAGCAATGGTTTCACCCAACCGTTTAAAATCTCCAAGGACGAAAACCATGAATTGGATGGCAAAGCAGCCAGGGCGAAACATTCGTGAAAAGCTTGCAGGGAAAAACCGCGTATTAACCGAGCAAAACGTGTATTCAATTCAAACAAAAGAAAATGCTGTCTTTATGAAGGTAATAAAAAACTTCATGATAGAATTCCGTAATCGTCTAGAATACGGTATTAATACAGAGCTTTTTGATTTACAGCAGCGTGACAACGAGTTATTTGATGAAATTGATAATTTTTTAAAATTCGCGACAAAGTTAAAACACCAAGAACTTGGCGATGTGCAGATTGTTCCTGTAACACAGCCGAATAACATATTAATTGGCGATAAAAACTATTCTATTATTTGGCGCACCTATCAATTATTGAACACACGCAAAAATAATTTGGAAGTAAGCTGGAACTATGCCATTGAACGTTATGTCTTTTTAACTTTTATTCAGCTTGTTTCACGACTAGGACAATATGAGCAATTAATTCTTGAAGATGGATTAGGGAAAATCCAGGATACACAAGGTTTTATGGGGATTAATCAATATGAGGAAAGCAGTAAAACAAGCTTCCGATTTTTCCGAAAGCCAATCGAGAAGGGTTCAATTATTATGGTAAACCGTGAGCAAGGCTACGGCTTTATTAAAACGAAGCAGCATTCAAAGATATATTTTCATAAATCACTTTTGGGCGAAGAAACATTTGGTAAGCTGAAATCGAAGGATGTAGTCTATGTTGAAGCACAAAAAACAAACAAAGGTATAAATGCAATTATTTGTGCAGTACGGCCAATCTCCTATTCAATTGTGGTAGTTTATAACAAATCTACAATTGAATTAAGACTTGAGCAATGGGAGAGAACAATTGATACAGCAAACTACTCATTAACTAATTGTGAAACTTGGTATTACAATTTCGAACAACTCAATGCAACGCTAGAAGTTAACCGTGGTGTTCCAATTACAATTTCAGGGCACGCATCTACTAGTAAAGTACCAATGTACAAAGTAAAAAGCTTTGCTGATATGCGCTATATAAATGAATTTATTGATCAGTTAATAGTAAAGTTGAAGAAAAAATATCAACTTCAATTAAGAGAAGTTGTCACTACGGAAGAACAGCTATCTGTTCGGAATGCAGGAATTGATTTTACGAGGATAGTCCCTATGATGCTAGTAAATAATGAGAGCTGGGACAAGACTCATTATAAAATGCTTCAATTTACAAGGGGTATTGAAACAATGCTAGCCTCACCGAATGAATCTCATTTATATTCATTAAATCAAAAAGTGTACAACCTGTACAATGCATTCAATCCAAAAACTACGGATTATGGTATGGTTATGCAAAGCTACTCGATGTTGATAGCACAACTTCGGCAAAAGCTCCCTTTAGAATTGCAAACACCGTTTATTTATCTTGTGCCCGACAATATAGATGAATTTGCACAAAAAGACATTAAGAAAGCACTAACAGTTCAGTATCCGACGTCGTTTCCGATTTGGCGAAGTGTTGCGGGTGCTTTAGCGGTTGAAAATGATATTTTAGCTGCGCACGCAAATACGATTTTAGTTATTGATACACATGGAAATGAAGCAAGTGCAATCAAATTAATAAGAAAAAAGCATGGAAATAAGTCATACTTTCAGCACTACCCACCATTTGAGGCACCTAGAAAAAGTAAAGAAGTAACGCTTGAAAGCTATTGTTTTGAATATTTAAGACTCTATGCAACCAAATACAAAGTCACGTTTACATCTGAACAAATTGAACATTTATTACAAAGTGGAATTGCTGAAAAGCTACTTTTAGCAAAGCAGGATACGTTCATTGTTGCTGACCATGGTGCTTCGCCAATTGAGCTAGTTTATGATGAAGAGCTTGTTAAACAGGTAGAAAAAAAGTGGTTTACTAGCTTTTCAACGTACATTTATCAACTGCAGGAAGTTCTACGAGAAGAAAAGGTGTCAAAAATTGATTATATTGTTGTGCTAGGGGATCATTTATTTGATAAGCAACCTCTTAAAACTCTTTTCAAAGAACGATTTAAGGCAACGTATTGTGCAACTGTTCAAACTAAACAAGCCCTAACAGCTATTGTTAATGATGAAGTGAATGAAAAGCTTGCTCAGAGTAAGCCGTTATGGTTTGAATATTTACCAGATTTAAGCTTAGAGGTCGTGAAAAATGGCCACTACTCAAAGCTTCAACTAATTAAAGATGAGGCTATCGGTAATACGATGGGGATGGGTAAGGTATTTGAAGTGCATGAGCACTTAATGTTACCGAAAGGGCAGAAGACGTACCGCTTTCCACTTATTCGTGAGGGGTCTACAAATACCGAGCTAGATGCTATTATCAGGGATGTGAGTTTCCCGCTAAGAAGTGATACAGAGGTAAAATTGTCCATTGAATATAAATATGGCTATGAAAATAGCTATCGTTTATTTATTCAAACAATTAATACAAATGCTCCGTTCAAAAAAGTCGAAGCAGAATGGGTGGAAGAGTTAGAACCTGAGATGCAAACAAAATCACATTTAGATATTCCGCCAAGTTTCATGCATGAGGCTGACTTAGAGCGCGAGGTAGAAAAGCTATCAGCATTTATACAATCAACAGAAAAAGTAATTACCCGGCAATTACCGAGAGATTTTGCTGATCAACAGACAATTCAAAGGGCACATCGTATCTTCCATAGTACAATTTATCATTTACGTCGTATTGTCGTGCAGAATAATGAACTTGCTGAAGCGTTCATTAATGACTTCTACTCTAGCGATTTATATGTTTATTGTTTAGAAATCGATAATTATATCGCAGATCATTTATATGAAGACTATGCAAGAGATATTCAGTTATTTAAAACTGATATTTGGCGTTACTTATGTAGCTTCGGCGAACATATCCACGAAAATGTGTGGGATTATGTAATGAAAAATCTGAACAAATTCGATGACAAGGTAGGCATTGCATTATTGTATCAAAATAGTGATAACGAGCAACTGCTAGCTTTCTTGAAGAAAAAAGTAGAGAAAAATCCACAGCAAATAATTCGTTCACTACGCGATACGTTGTGGCGTGACACAGACTTATTACTAAACATTTATCGATATAATCCTAAGATTATTGAAGTAATGTATCAAGAAATTTATACATGGATTAATAGGGTTTACAGGAACCAAGGGGCATTAAAGCCGAAGGTGTTCCGTGATTACTGCGAGGTATTGTTAGCCATTCTAGCACTTCGGGATAAGCCTGAATTTAAACGTTTAAAAACTGGCTCAACAACAATGCGGAAACTTGCAAAATATGTGCGTAGTATTGATGCACGTTGCTATGAAATAGATAGTAAACCACTTCACTCTTACTTACAGTTTAATCTGCAAAAGCCAGAGGATTTGTGGAAAATGAGCGACTTAGCATTCGTTGTAAATGCTTACTTAACAGGTGAATTAATGGACAATTTAATTTCCGTTCGGGAAATTTCAATTGAATAAAGTAGGTGCAACTATGGGCTGTATCTTTATTATTGTGCACAAGAACAAATTTCAAATCTATGAGCGTACAGAGCGTTACCAGAATGAATTAGTCCGCATTAAGTGTGAAGATGAGTTTTATCTAAGGCATGACGATTATAGCCAAGCAGGTCAGTTTCTATCAGCAGAAATTAAGGATGAACTAAATATTAAGGATTATTCTAAATATGCAATTCTGTTTATCTATGAAAGTATGAGCGTAGCAGAAGTTGTAGAGTTTATGAGTACGTTTCAAGATGCAAAGCAGTTTCAACAAATGACATTAGGAAATGCACTAACCTTAGTCACAATCACAAAGAAAATATATGACCCGAACAAAGCTTTATATGTATCATATGAAAATAGCACGTATGAAATTAAGCTCAATCAGTATCGCTACTTTGAAACAAGGCAAAACTCAGTAGCATCAATGTATAGGTTCAATGCTCCAGAGCTTATTAGTTACTTAAGTGGTATTTGCGCAGAATAAGGAGGTTTGCAATGTGCAAATGATTCAAGAGGGGTCAAAGCAGATGTTTGCAATTTTAGATGAAATGCAACGTGCTGTTACAATGTATGAGCCTTACGAAATTACTACCAGTGAACCGCTGGAATTGAAATATAAAAACCTTTGTTTTTTTAAGCTCTGTTCCTTAACATATGATGACAAATTACCATATCGTGAGGCAATTGAAAATATTTTATCAACGTTAGAGAATGAGTACTTTAATTTTGTTTATTTGTTATCCGGTGATCTAACAGGTATTACCATTTATCTAGGGATTGTTAAAAACTGTGATTTGGCAACAGACTTTTCTGTTGCCAAATATGGTCGAAAGCTTGAAGCAGCATTTAATGGTTATTTCCAAGGGAGTATCTTAGAAAAACTTGTAGCCGAACAAGTTGAAAAAGAAATCATTGAGCCGCTACAACATGTTCGTCGTATTAGTGTTATAACTGGTATACCGTCTATTCATGAATCATCAGCAAGCAAAAACTTAGATTTTCAAGGGATTGACCGCCTAATTAATAGTATGTCGAATGAAACCTGGAAATTGCTTATCATAGCAGAGCGTGTTAAGCAAGAACACGTTGTGAACTTACAAAATGAGCTATACAATCTATATGATTTTCTACATCTTCAATCAAAGCAATCCATTCAGGTATCAAGCAATATGAGTGAAGGTGAATCAACCTCTCAGACAAAAGGTAAAAGTCAATCGAAGTCAAAGGGTGCTAATGAATCTAAGGCTTTTAATGAAAATAAATCAACGTCTAGTGGCAGTTCATCTAATAATACAAGCAAATCAACAGGCAATACAACAACTCGCAGTACTAGTGATAACCAAACGACTGGAACAAATTCCTCGGAAACAAGCGGTACAAATAAATCAATGGGTAAATCAGAGACAATGACCATTGATATTGTAAATAAACGTGTACAGGAAGTCTTAAAGTATATTGATGAGGTACAGTTTGGACGTTTAAAACTTGGCATAACCAAAGGACTATTTAAAACGGCTATGTACATTTTGGGTGAAAACTTAGACCAACACGATCGGTTAAAATCAAATGTTTTAGCCATTTTTCAAGGTGATCAGCCTACAATGAGTCCGTTACGAGTTAATGAAATAAAGATGGCAAACGGGCAAGTGCTAGCAGATGTTATTAGCTCGTTTCAACTACTCCGTTTTCCAACAAAATTTCAGCCATCTACAGCACTGTTGCATGGGACCCCACAGTTAGCTAATGAGATGGAACTTGCAACATATATGACGTCTAAAGAACTCAGCCTAGTTGCTGCAATGCCGCAAAAGGAGATTACTGGATTAGCATTAAAGGAAGGCGTTGATTTTGGGTTAAATGTTATACCGAAATTAGAGCATGAAAATCCGATAGAACTTGGCTATTTAATGAAACGTGGGCACAAGCAACCGGCAATACCAATTAGTTTAACGAAGTCCCAAATCAATAAACACATTTTTATTGGAGGTGTAACTGGTTCTGGGAAAACGACGACATGTCAAAAACTATTAATTCAGTCCGAAATGCCGTTTATTGTTATTGAGCCTGCGAAAACAGAATACCGAAGCATGATTGATATGAGAGGCATGGAAGATGTTATTGTTTTCACATTAGGGAATGAAAAATATTCACCTTTCCGTTTAAACCCATTTGAGCTACTAGAAGGAGAGGGCATCACTTCACATATTGACATGCTAAAGGCAACCTTTACAGCTGCGTTTCCAATGGAGGCAGCGATGCCTCAAATTTTAGAGGAAGCGATGTATGAATGTTATAAGCAGTGTGGTTGGAATATTGAGGATGATACAAATAATTATTGTAACAATCCTTGGGCAGCGAACGGTGAATATTTTCCCACTCTAACAATGCTGGTAGAGCAGCTTAGCGAGGTAGTCAATAAAAAGGGATTTGGTAATGAACTCCGGGAAAATTATATTGGTTCCCTCGTAAGTCGTATGTCTAACTTGACAATTGGCTCAAAAGGTTTAATGCTTGATTGTCATCTATCCGTTGATTTTAACAATTTGCTCGATAAGAAGGTTATTATTGAAATGGAGGATATTAAATCACAAGAGGATAAGTCACTAATGATGGGACTTATTTTAGCACGAATTGGGGAAACAGTGAAACGTAAGTATAAAGCAAATCGTAACTATAAGCATATTACGCTTGTTGAAGAGGCACATCGTTTATTATCCAAAGTTGATTATGGGGACTCTTCTGCAAAAAAAGCGGCTGTCGAAACGTTTAGTGATATGCTCGCAGAGGTGCGCAAATATGGTGAAGGGCTTATTATTGTGGATCAAATCCCAAATAAACTTGCTAGCGAGGTATTAAAAAATACAAATACGAAAATTATTCATTGTATTTTTGCAAGAGACGATAAGGAAGTAATTGGTGATACGATGCTTATGAATGATCGTCAAAAGGAATTCCTATCAAACTTAAATGTTGGTGAGGCTATTTTGTTCACGGCAGGTTTACATAAGCCAGTGCATATTGCGATTGAACGCATGACAGACACGAGTGAGAATGGAGTAGAGGATGAACGTTTAAAAGAAATTGGTATGCTGCAAAAGCAATTATTCTTTAAAACGTTTTATCCAATGCTAAGTATTTTGGAACTCCCGCTTAAAGGTACTGAGCAAGCGAAAACCGTGTATTCCATTTACAAAAATATTGTTGCTCGTGCAACGTCTATTACACAGCAGGAGTGGGATAGGTTTGTCGATCAACTAGAGGATTTTGGGAATAGTTACGACAAAGCACCGGTGCAGCTATGGAAAAACTTATGTTTATTCCATAGTATTCAAACACATCATTTTCATTGTAATCGATGTGACAAGTCAGCTATTCTCAAGGCAGCAGATGATTGTTATCGTCAATTCTCATTAAATATAGAAGAGGTAAATCCAAGTAGTTTTGAATATACACTTATTTTTGGATAGGAGGACGGATGTACATGTCTCTAATTAGTGCATTAGTAGGTATTGTCTCTGTGGCAGTTTCTGTCGCGGAATCATTGACGGTTATTACTACAGCTATTTCAATTGTTGCTCATACTGTAATTTCTGTATGTAAAGCACTCGGTTTAATTGAGAACCCAGAAATTAAAACAGAGGACTTAGGAGAAAAAGCGTTAGTAGCTGAAGAAGAAGGATTGAAGCCAGAAAAATTTAAAACATATGAGGAATATGTACAAATAATTGAAAAATTTGAAATCGATCCACTGAAGGCAGAAAAATATACATCTGAACAAAAGATGCAAAAAGGTCTGGAGTTAACATCGGGTCTCTTGATTGATAAGTATGGTCTATCAGCAGGGGATGTTTTAAGAGAGGTAGCAAAAAGACCTATTTTTTTTGATACAGCCCGTACATTGCACTATTTAGAAAAAACATCTTCAAATGATTTAAACATTGGTGATGTTTCAAAGTTCTTAGATGGGAAGTTAAAAAATGTTGAGGCATTACTACATGCAAAGGAACAAGTGATTAGCATAGAAAAAATAATTAATCCTGAAGCAACACCACGTCAATTGCAACAAATTATTGATGCACAAAAACCTCAATAATTATCAACCTTTGTAAATTATTTTTAAGAAAATAACAAGGATTAAGATTTTGAAACGAGGAAAAATTAATGGGTATTAGTATAGATGATTGGCATAAGAGAATTAGTAGCAGAACTGATTTAACTGGGAGAATAACACATTTGACCAAACCATCAGAGGCGGTTACTCCAGGAATGTCATTTGAGGATATAAATATAAAAGCTGTAGATAACCTAATTAATATTTTAAAGAATCAAAAAATAAATGGAAGCACTACAAAATCTGGATACATAGTAGGTAACAAAAAAGCAGTATGTTTCCAAGATGCTCCTTTGTATGCCTTAATCCAAAATGTTGAACACGAAAAATACAGAAGAGACAATAATCCTCAAGAGAAATTACGTTATTGTGGGGTCGGTCTCTCATTTATTAAATCCGATGTATATTGGCACTACGGTGGTAGACCAGTCATTTATGAAAAAACAGACATAGCTAAACAGTTCCTACCACAAGAAGAGTGGTGGCGAATTGTTAATTATGAGTTTAAACATGACGAAAAACAAAAAAACTGGGATGTAATTGATTGGACACATGAGCGAGAATGGAGAGTTCCTGGAGACATGGAGTTTCAATTCGATAAAGGTTATGTACATGTGGTTCTATACAATCCGGCATGTTTTAAATACTTTTTAAAAGAATGTCCCCCAGAAATAGTTAATAAGTTATGGGGGATAACGACTTTAACAAGTGTGTTAATGTAGCAATTTGATCATATTTTAGTTCTGGTGCAAAAACCTCGAAGCAATTGCAATTAATCTCTAAAGCTTGGACATACTAATACTGCTACTCTAAAAAAGGACGTGATCAGTATGGAAAAGCAAAATCTATTCAAGTGGAAACATTATCAACCTGTTATTATTTTGTTAACCGTGAGATGGCACCTATGGTACACAACTGAAGTTTTTTATAATTTAGTCGAAATGATGGAAGAACGAGGCTTATTTATTGCTCACACAACTATTACGCGTTGGGTACAGCAATATTAGATGGGCGAGTATATGAGACATATGTGAAAGTCAAGGATCAATGGATGTACCTATATCGTGCCGTTGATTGAGAAGGAAATACGATTGATTTTTATTTAAGCAAAACAAGGAATCATAAGGCTGCAAAGCACTTTTCAAGAAAGCTTTGCGGTCTTTTCATGTTTCAAAGCCTCGTGTTATTACAGTCGATAAGAATCCTTCTTCTGTAGCTATTGGAGGGTTGAGAAAAGAGAAAAAGATGCCCGTAGGCATCTAAATAAGACAGATAAAATATCTTAATAATATTGTAGAACAAGATCATCGTTTTATTAAAAAGAGAGTTCGTTCGATGTTATGATTGAAAATATTTCGTACAGCCAAATCCATTCTTTCGGGAGTAGAAGCGATACATATCATTAAAAAGGACAGAATGCTTATGATTAGTTTTTTCATTTGTGGGATGAAACCGGTAGTTGTACAGGTACGATAAAAAGTATTTGAGTATGTATGTGGAGAAGATTAGTGTTATGTGCTGTATGAGTAGAATAAATACATGTATTTGCTTTGGAACCGAATCATCTCTCTATATGATAGAATAAAACTATACATAGATTGTTACCGAATAGGGGGAACTATAATATGGACAAACAATCCTATTTCTACAAATTCCTTGAGCCAATTTCAAAAGAGTTGGCGTTGGTGGCGTGTGAGCTTGAAAATAGTATTTTTACAAGCCCACGTACGATGCTCACCCATGCAAGAATATTTGTAGAAAGTATACTACAGAAAGTGATTCGAGCAGAAAAATTACCAGATGGGCCATGGACAAATTTAAAAGAACGAATTGACTTGCTTAACGAAAACGGCTATTTAATTCCTCAAATTCGCGATGCACTTCATTCTGTTCGTCAAATCGGTAACCAAGCTGCACATGATACTCGGATGTTTCGTTATTCAGAAGCACTTTTGTCCTGGGAATCTGTTTATCAAATTGTTAAATGGTATGTTGAAGTATACGGACCTGTAGACTTTACCGTTCCTAATTATCAAGACCCATCACCTAACGTGAAACAATCTTATGACATTACTGAACTCGAAAAACGACTCAAAGCTCTAGAAGAACTACTTAGAGGAGCAATCCCAGGACCTAATGGACACCCAAGGGACACAGGAACAAATAATCCTTCTGTCACTACACCTCCAGAATCGGAATTTCCAGGTTTTACAACAATTCGCACACTTACATATAAGAACCAACAACTTCAAGTCCCATACTTCTTGCGCGATGCGTTTCTATTACCTCAACGATTTGCCATTTCTGAAACCTTTCTTATTAGACTTGGAGCAGAACAACAGGCACGTATTATGAGTGAATTACCAAACAATCTTGAAGGAATACATAAGTTTGTGAAACGTTATAATGAAAAAAATGATGAAAGTCTCTTCCAGGAATTAAAATTATTTATTGAGGAAGAGAAAATTCGTAAACAGCTTGTAATGGAACGTCCAGGAGAATTATTCTTTTTTTATAAAGCCGACCATATTGTGGTGACAGAAGAGTTGTCAAAGATACCTCTAACCACTGCTGAATTCACAGGAATCTCTAACCTCCTTAGACAACTAAACGAAGATCAAATTGAAACGGTCGAACAATTACCAAGGGAGCTTGTCATTCTTGCAAAGTATGAAAATGTTGGGGTAGGGACGGTAGAGAAGTTATTCGAACAGTTAAAGAAGAAACAACAGAAGAGGGTTCTGGTGCAAAAATAATTCATCAGAAAGATAAAATGATAATACCCTGTTAGATTTGGTAGTAAGCAGCTAATTGAAGTAACTTATGAATAAATTTAACTTCATTTTGGGAAGAATTCATCCCATGGCGAATTTGCTTTTTTAACCATATGTATTGCTTCAATGCCACTTAGAATCGCACAAAGGCTTTCCTCGTATATTTAGTTTTTGAAGTTGACATGTTGAACAAGCAACATTGGATTGAGGATGGGGGGCAGGATAGGATTTATAAGGTGCCTATGCTTAGTTTTTTCATTTGTGGGAGTTTACCATTGGAACTTTTTTCATAGAACAACATAGTTTGGTTTTAAGGAGGAAAAACCTTGGAAACAATACAACAATTAAAGCAACGGCTTGAGGATTGGGAGGATATGCAGGGAATCGACGAGGAAGAGGACGAGCAGGAGTGGATTCAAGCGGGGATATCACTCTATGAAAAGTGTATTGAGGTAGACAGCGCAAATAAAGGGGAGTATTTACAGTCACTTTCCCGGTTGTACTTGAACTTTGGAAGAAATGAAAAGATGAAATTTTCCCATTTCCAAAGAGCAGTCCGTTATTTGAAACAGGCTACATACATAGATTATAAGGACCCCAGACCGTGCTATCATCTTTCGTTCTTATTGGAAAAGGAAAAAAATTTTGAGGGAGCATTGTTTTACGCGGAACGTGCAATTAAATTAGGGTTAGATGAAAAACTCAAAAACAAGCTCTTTTGCAATATGGCTCTTTGCTATTACAAGCTTTTGTATATATCAGATGCGTTTCACTACCTGCTTAAAGTAGAAGAAAAGACCAAGTCTGATCCTGCATTAGCTACATTTTTAAAACCTTATCAAGCAAAAATAAAAGCTTCAAAAAGAAAAGGGTATATTCCACTTACGCAGCAACATGGAACTTTAATTGAAACAGAAGAGGATATAGAAAATAGTGTCATGACTGGAGAGCGTGTAGTACTTATCATTCATCCATTTCAAACAATTTTGAATGGTAAAATGGAGAGTGTCCAGATTTCATCAGTAAAGGCGCAAATATTAGAAACGATCATGCTTAGTGAAACCGGAATATCTATACCTCAGATTGCGGAAGTTCTTTGGGGCCATGATTCTGAAAATATGTCAGACTCCTATGTCCCGAGAATGATAAAGGATATTCGTTCGGATATTAAAATTACAACAGGGGTTGAAGGAAAGGCTCTCCTAAAGACGGTAGCAGGAATTTATGTTTGGGACCATCAATTGTTAAAAGGAAGTATTCATTACAAAAACATGAGAAGTCGACGTTCAAGTTCCAGTGAGGGGATTACAATTTTGTAATCCTCTTTATTTTATACTTAAGTTAACAAATAGGGAGGTGCTGAAGGATGAAATCAAATTTATTTGCACTTGAGTTAATGGATGGTCAGGAAAGGTTGTTTGAAGCATTAGAGATGAGAGGCTTTTTAGTGGAGAAGAAGGGACCATTTCTTACGTTAGTTAGCGGAAGCGCAGCGTTAGATTATCCAGCTTTAAAGGCACTATTAACGAAATTAAGTATTCCTATATTTTGGGATGGTAACAACTTTCAACTGCTTGTAAATAGGTTTCCAGTAATAATGATGAAAAAAATTACTACTGAGATGGGCCGCGAATTTCCAGTTAATATGAATAACTATCATTACAAATGGAGAGCCTTTGTGAATCGGAAATATGGGCTAAAAGTCAATACGATGGAATTAGACCCTTATATTGCATGCTTAGTTAAAACTGTAAATCAGGCTGGGATTTCCTGCTTAGCCGGATGCGATGGGCATTTAAAACATGCACCTAATTTACAATTTTCAGGTGTCTATAACGGTGCTTGGTTCCATATTATCCAAAAGAGATATCTTAATGAGTTGAAATTGAACTATACGTGGGAAGTCACCTTTAAAGGGGGCACAGGCGCGCAGTTTGTTGCTAGAAAGGGGGAAACAGAAAGCTGGGATATGAAAAAAATTTATGAGGATACATTGAAGATGGCTTATAAGTTAAAGGAACACTCAGAAGAAATAAGAGAAAGAAAGATTTATTCTTTTAAACGAAACCAACAAATGAAACAAAGAGCTGAAGGCTACAGAAAGAGTGGTGATTATGTGAAATTGATAGAGTGGATGGAAGAAATGAGTACAGCAGAAGGGAAATAAAGTAAATTACAGTTTTGTAATCCACCCAAAGTTATAATGGAGTTAACCAACATAACGCTTAGTAAAGGGGAAATAACATGATGCATCCCAACCAACAAGTCCATCTAACCTACTATTACTTTAGTCGTTGTCCCGATTGTAAAAGATCGGTAATGAAAATTGCCTACGATCTTGGATTAATGAAGATCTCTGAGCTTAATGTCTCTAATCTAAAACTAGAGATAAGGCCGATTTTTTGTATGAACTGTGGGGAAGATATGTACCCGGAAGAGTTATTATTAAAAGATCAGCTTTCAAATAAAATTCTTAATCGCCGTGTAATTGGAAAAGATATAGATGTAGCGGGGGACGATGGAGGTGTGTATGGCTCGGCTTTAACTGAAGAAGAGGCCCAATTTCATGAAGTAGGTGTTTCTAAACAAGCAGATACTTTTGCACAACAAAAAGATGCTTTCTGGGAAGCATACACCGTGTATGCTCTAGAGAAATGGGATCGAATCTGTCGTGAACTGACCATTAAAGAGATAAACGATGCGCTCATGCTATTAAATAGGAAACAGTTTCGCCCAAAAGTAAATTTACCTGAACTGCGAAGAGATGTGAAAAAATACTGTCAAACGGTTAAGGAAAAAAAGCTGTTTTGGAGGGAGGTTAATCGTGAATTGGTGAATGACATCTATCTAAAGACCTCTCCAAAAGACTGGGAAGTGGAAAAAGATATTAAAATATTTGGTGCGGAGAGAATATACTTTACAGTCTTACATTTCCCGCTTCCCCAAGAGCTGGAGCTGTTTCGAGCAAAACATATTAGCAAAGTGATTAAAAAGCCTCAAAAGGAAACAGAGATGCTTATTAATCGATTAACTCAACTAGAATTGCAACACATAAAGTTAATTCATCGATTTCAAAGTACGACACGTCAACTACAAGAAGAACGAGCTGCAAAATATAATTTGGAAGAAAAACTATTCGAGTTCTATGAAAAGCAAAGGGATTTCGAACGGCAGAATATCATCAATTTTGAACGCAAACCCGATGATATTCGAAAAATCAAGGAATATAAAGGGCTAATTGCCGAGCTAAAGGCAATGAACCGTCAACTTCTTGCTCAGCTTAAGCCGGATACGCCGCAGGTACATATCCAAGAACAACCTTTTGAAGATGATGTTGACTCACCAAAAGAGATTCAAGTGGATATTAGTGTTTTAAAAGGAAAAACAGTTGGTATTATTGGTGGTTATCGGCGCAAGGAACAAGAGTTGCTTCTGGAAAATTGTCAAATTATTAAGCATAGTGGTGAAAAATTAGATTCTGCGTTTTATGAGCTTTTAAAAAAATCAGATGTCATTGCGGTAATCACTAATTATATTTCTCATGCAGCAATGTGGGAAGCGAAGGAAAGAGCCATTGATGAAGGGAAACAGATTGTTTATGTTACAAGCTTAAATATCAAAAAAATATTGGAGGAAGTAGTAGATAAGTTCTGACTTCTTCGGTTCTCTTTGATTTTTATATCGTATAAAAGGAAAATTTTATTGATTTAACAGTTTAAATGGATTTACGACTTCAAAAACAATTTTAGAAAGATATTTCATGGTTGACCATACTACTGTATCCTTAAGAAGATATCCTAAAGTTGAAGGATATTACAAAGAAGTTGATGAATTTTTTGGTATAAAACCTAAACAGCCTTTAAAAATCTTTGGATGGAATGATTACATTCACCACAAGCCCTCAAATATTAATTTAATAGTGAATTGGATTAATCTATTATTGAATTAAAAGGAAAAAGAAACTGCCAAGTTAGTTTCTTTTTCTCCTTAAACAAACTTTTTCAGTCCATTCATTAGGACTACAAGGTTTTTTATATGATTCTGACTAGAATCGAACCAGTGCTCTCCATTCTATTAAAATCATACATATATTTTACATCTAGGAAATATCGAGAAAAAAGCTAGTTATATCAAGGGTTTACAGGGTATTTCATGTTTTCTCATACAAAACCTGTGACATAGAAAAATAAAAAATCTTGACCAGTCTTTAAATGCTTGTATAAAAGGATAGATACTGTCAGACGATTAGTGGTAATCTTATTTTGTCGAAGATGCGGAAAGTAATTCTTCTAATTCTGACACGGAAATATAGGCTTTTTCTGAACCCCTACCGAATCGACTTAATAACAAATCATATATTTTATTTAATTTCTCTAAAATCTCATTTTTTGCTTCAATACCATCAAAATAGAATCTACCAATTTCTTTTTCTGGACCCTTTTCAATCTTGTACCATTGTTGAGGATTGTAAACGCCGACTACTTTATTTTTATAAATGTTATCCAGGCCAGCTACATATCTGATTTGATCTTTCTTAATTTTATCTTTACTTATTTTCCAATTTCCAGAAGTGGCTTCATATGGAGCTTTTCCTTCTTTAAGAGATCCCCCAATTTTTAATAAAAGAATTAAATCGTTCATTTCTACAACTCCTTTTTAATGTATTGGTTAATTCAAAAATACTTACTAAATCTACTATAATAAAAAAGATAGAAATTATAAGTACAAAGAAATTATACTATCCCAAGTAATTCCAGAACATTTTTTTATCTCATTTGGAATGTGTGTTTTATAACGTTCTTCGTCAAAGTCACTATCAATATTGACTAGTAAAAGGACTGATTTTACATATTAAAAAAATATGCGCGAATAAGCGATCTGTTTGTACATCACGCACAGTGTCCGACGTGCAGAGAAAAACTTACATACCAAAAGATCGTGATTGAATGGGAGGAGAAACAGAAATGATTCAAACAATTGATCGCTACAAAGGAAGCCTTTTGGGATTGGCAGTAGGAGACTGTGTGGGAGTAGCTTTAGAGTTTAAGCAGCCAGGGACATTTCAACCCGTAACAGATATGCTGGGCGGAGGACCGTTCCGTTTAGAGAAAGGAGAATATACGGATGATACAGCGATGGCGCTTTGTCTCGCAGACAGCTTGCTTGCATGCAGCGGATTTGATGCACATGATCAAATGAAACGTTATGTGAGGTGGTATCGGGAAGGATACAGAAGCGCAACAGGTTGGTGTTTTGACATTGGTAATACGACGGCAGATGCACTGAAGCTATTTGAAGAGACAGGAAAGCCTTTTTGTGGTTCGACAGACGAGTGGTCTGCAGGAAATGGCAGTATCATGAGGTTATGTCCCATTTCTTTATTTTATGTAGAAGACCTAGAGGCTGGTCTTGAGATGGCAGGAGAAAGCTCCCGGACGACACACGGAGAAAGAAGAGCCGTTGATGCGTGCAGATATATGAGTGGACTCATTATGGGAGCATTGCATGGTGTAACAAAAGAAGAGCTCTTGCAACCATTATACTGTCCAGTGCCAAATGCATGGGAGAAAAAACCTCTGCATGATGAATTGACTGAGGTAGCCAAAGGATCTTTTAAGCATAAGCAACCGCCAGAGATTAAAGGAACTGGCTATGTGGTTGATTCATTAGAGGCGGCATTATGGGCCTTTTATCATGGGAAGAGTTTTGAGGAGGGCTTGCTGCTTGCTGTGAACCTTGGAAATGATGCAGATACAACGGGTGCTGTTTATGGCCAGATTGCCGGAGCGTATTATGGTGTGAATGCAATTCCTGAGAAATGGCTTTCTGCGGTTAAGTATGGCGATGAGATTGGGGATCTTGCTAAGCAACTGTATAAAAAAAAGAGTCAGTAAAGCAAAGTTCGTTTGTTGTCTAATATTGCATCAGTCCATAGTTAAACCTGTTGAGTGAATGTCATTTCATAACCGTGGACGATTGGATAGTGCTCCTACATATGCTTCATACACTTCGGACAATGTGATACACAAAAAACAAATATACCTTTTATAGTTAATATTATAATTAGGAAGTAAGGGGGAGTATTCGATGGAGAAACTATATAAGATTTTTACTAGTAACAATTTCGAATTTACAAAGGAAACCAATAAGGCTGTAGAGTTTGAAAATATTAAAACTAAAAATGTATTATATTTATTGCCTACCCAAGAAATAAGTATTGTTTTGAATCCAAATATTGTCGAAGGAAATTTAACCTTAAAAAGTAAAAGTAATGACAAGTATCATAATACTGCATTAAGACAATTTCCTAAGAGAATGAATAATGGACAAAATCCAATACATTATGGATATTCTTTCAAATTTAAAACAGAAGGTGAATTAGACTGTTTTTTAAATAGTTTGAATAATATTTAGTTCATTACTCTGGACATGTTGAGTGTGTTTCACAACTAGTCTTAAAAGAAGAAGCAGGAACCGATTACGGTTCCTTGCTGCTATTGTCATATAATCAAAATCTTAGAACGGGTGAATAGCATATAATTACGATTTAAGTTGATATCATTAAGTTTGTCCACCAACATTTAGTAATAGCAATCTTATCTTAAGTCTTAATCAGGCAATGAAAATTCACTATGTGTGTAAAATTTGACGCCTACGCTTTAAGCCTAGTTCCTTCTGTTTAAGGAATTGAGTGTTATTTTGTTTGAAGGGGAAGTAATGAAAACATACGAAACAGTAATATATGCTAAATTAGCAAACTTTAAAGTTATTTTGGATAAACATTCTGAAGATCCCCCTCTAAATCCCTATCCAAAATAACTCGTTCCTCCTTTATCCTAAAGGTAATTTGGTTATGTAGATCAATACCGATACGAAATTGCCAGCTCTTTCTAGCACCATCTAAATATTTCTCTGTTAAAAATTTACCTACCTTTTTATACGGGACAAAAAGTGTAGCATCAGGGTTCTTCTCATCTCCACCCAGCTTAAAAATAAAATTTTGCTTTTCTTTTTTGACTAAATACCCTGTGGTCTTTGCCAGTGAAAATTGAAAGTACCAGAGATCATCTTTAGGTGGAAACTGATACCTAGAAAACATAGTAAAGTTTTTAGGCTTACGTTCAATTTTCATTCCATTAAGTGCTTCTTGATACTGTTTCAGTAATTGTTTTTTATATTTTTCTACCTCGTACCTCCATTCCCCTTTCAGATCAAGAAACTCCGAAGGAACTATATAACGTTTTTTAACGTGAGTGAAATCTAGTTCTGTAACTGGAAGCCTGACCATATCCTCAACATTTCCCTCACCCGATTTCCCTATTAATTCCCATCCGCTTGAAGTTAGGTTAGCAGAACCTATATATGCATACTTTTGGTCTAAAAGATAGATTTTCGCATGAAGGTTCTCCAGGTATCTTAATTCAAATCCTGCTTGTGCTAATAACTCTAACCCTTCAACTTCTACTGTTCCTATGACATACTCTGGACCCGGGGGAAGAGTAATGAAGAGCCGAGATGAGATACAAGAAGGTAAAGTCTCTATCAATCTTCTTACCGCGTTTTGTGTAATATAAGGGGAGATGATGGTAATCGACTGTTTACAACTTTTTAAGTCTTTAGATATAGAGTTTTTAAATTCACTTCCTAAAAATTTGGGCATAATTTTTCCTCCTATGTAATTATTATACATTGTAACAAAGGAAGGATTTAGGTTAAAGAAAGTTCCTTTCATCGAAATAACTTTTTAACTTTGAGGAAGTTATTACTATAGCTTTTCTTCAGGGGAATGTTTAGTTTTTATGGAAGCTATAGTTTTCCTGCTCGTAGGAAGTTTAATTCGTTAGGAATCTTGTTTAACCATATCATAGTTCGGAATATAATCTGATTAACTATTTATATTATGCAAGGGATATGAAGGTATATGCTGAGCAAATTTGGGTACTCAAATAGGAAGATCTTACTTAAATCGGAACAAAGAAGATTGGCTGAATTATGAAAGTTTTGAACTACATTGATAAAACAGGAAAAATCATTTGGGATGGAGAAGAGGTGGTATTAGATACAGAGGAGCAAGAGGAATTAAGAAGGCAATGTGTTTTAAATAGTTTGTTGTAAGAGCAGAGGGCGGGAAAGGTACTCACGTTCTTTTCTGTAGTTGAATAGTATTATCTAGAGAGGTTAATACATTGTGAAGGCTAAATGAAGTATTGCTTTTAGCGTAAAGAAATAAGTGGTAATATATGTACAATTTATTTTGAGGGGGAATCGAATATGAATCTATTTATCATTAATACTAATAAACAAAGAGAGCATAGATATGAGCAAGAAATGTTAAAGGAACGAAAATGTGCAGCTTATCGTTCTACTAAGCATGAGATTGAAGGGATTCAAACAGGTGATAAAGTATTACTATACAGCAATGAGATAGGGATTATTGCGAGAGGAATAGCGGACGGGAGGGTTCAGAAGAAAGAAGATAATGGGGAAGTAGAGGCAGAATATTTTATGTCTTTGGATGAGTTTTATGAACTAGTAATACCAATTCCCTATGGTGACATCGTTTCTATAATCAAGCAAGTAGATCCTTTTTTTGCAAGACCATTTAACAGAACATCTTTAAAATTTGGGCCATCAATTTCTAGAGAAATATGGGAAAAGGCTTATAAATATGTTTGAATTTGATGTCTAATTCATAAATATAATAACGTAGTTTCTCTGAATTAGGGATACTTATTTAATAACTGGATTAAAGGAGGAGTGTTAATGATTTACAACTTTAGGATTGATAGAAATCGAAGGGATACAATAATGAAGAGATTGAAAGGAGAGGGTGTCCTTTCTCAAGGATGGGGAGGAGGTGAAAATGGAGGTTTAAGTATTGAACAGGACAACTATCAACTTTTGTGTAAGAAATACTATGAACTTACGAGTACTAGGATCCCAACTAATTTAATGAAAATGAAGTTATTTAGAGACGGTGACATTTTAGTCACTCCACATTTCCCAGAGAACGGAACGGTATCAATACATATTGTAGACGGGAACTATCCTTCTTGCTATGTGTATAATCCAGAAGATGATACACATTTGAACCACGTAATCAAGGTGAAAAAATCATATGGATTGAATGGAAATATCAGTATTTACAATCACAGACTGGCTTCATGGTATGGAAAACTACAATGGTTAAGATTGCCGATTTTACCTATAGAACAATTTGAATCCAAATTTAAGGAAATCATATATGAGTTAGAGGAGAATGCTGCCGCTACTTTTAACTTATCCTACATAGAGGAATATTTGCATGAGCAATATTCATTGATTCTTCATAGATTAAAGGGGAGCCTAACTAATATTAGTCCAAGTATAAGTCATATCTCCTTTGAGGCTGTTTGTGAGCATTTATTAGTAAAAGAGGGGTATAGGATCCAAAATAAAAATGTTTTTGATGGCAAGGGGGGAGATGTGGATTTACTTTGTACAAGGGAGAGAACAGAAATTTCTCCCTTTGAAACGGGGCAGACAATCTTATTTGTTCAAATCAAGAAACATTCCGGAACGACTGACGCCCATGCAGTACGACAGTTAATCCAAATGATGGAAAAGGAACCAAGCGCGGATGGATGTGTAATGTCATTAGCTGACGACTTTACTGAAGAAGCTTGTAAGCTAGCTGATGAGAAAGGAATACTGTTAATGAATGGGGGAACAATTTGTAGATTGTTACTTAAAATAATGACAGCATAACTTGACTAGAATAGACAAAGATAATTAATCATTCTATATATTGGTTGAAATAAGAGTGAAAATAAACCATCATACCTATAAATACTTTATAGCAATTCTGAGTTAAGTATAACTAAGTAGTCACTTTCTCTAAAGAAGAGTTACTTTTCAACCGCTTGTTGAAATAAAAAATTTAGACGGTATGATTGAATCTAGATATTTGTCAGGATAGGAAAGCATCTTATCAACATTATTGAAATAAGTTGGCAAGAAGATATAAGAAATCCTGATTACTTGCCTATTAATCTAAACAGTTGATACGTTGGACGGGTAGCATTGGATTGAGGGTAAGAGTAGTGATAGAAAGTATGAAAATTTTGTATTAAGGAGAGACAGTATGGAATCATCATTTCCTAAAAAAATTAATACATATTTTATTCAAGCCTTAACAACAAAATTTCCTAATTTAAACATTGAATCAAAGCGAAAGAACGGCTATTCAGTTTATATTGATGGTTTTAGACAGAGATGGATTATGGTTGATATGAATGATGCAACTAAGGTTCCACACTTATTCATTTGTATTAATTGTTATCCAGAGGAATTTTTAGAAGTAGAATGTGCTAATCGAACTAAACTTCCTACAAGTGAGGAGAGCAGTCAATCACGGATTTGGTTAAACACAAATAAGGATGCTATTCACTTTAAACTTTGCGAAGATAAATATCAAAGTTATGATTTTAGAAATAATGACTTTCTGGATTTTATAGGAGATTTGTATAATTCATTTATAAGATACCAATCAATAAAGCCTATTGTAAGAAAAAGATAGTAAATTTATCTAGCGTTTTATGATACAGAAAGATTGCTAACTTGAGACGCTTCACAATTTTGTTCTCTACTTGATGCTGCATTCAAAGGATAGAGGGCGAGACAAAAAAGCCTGATAATATTCTTGCTCTTGTTCCGAACTCAAGATTTGGTCGAGCATTTATATGTAACGTATAAAGAAAGCCAGAAAAAGTTGCAGGAAATACAAAATGTAGTTGAAAAATAAAGGGGGAAATATAAGTCACTCTTACCACAAGTTTCAGGTTATTTTATAGGGATACAAACTTACTTTAAATAAGAGTAAGTTTGTATCCCTATTATATTTTAAATCGTTTTAAATGCTTTTTCATTTATATATTATCCCTATGTATACAAGAAATGCAGAGGGAGGAATTGATGCCGATATGTATAGATACTTAATTAAGGAATAGTTTAAAACAGCTATATGCCCAATTTAGAGAGAAATGCAGATAGGTGCTTCTACAGTAAGAAAACTATAAACCCGTTTAATAAATTAGAGAGGAAGATTGGAAATGGAGCAGTTAACATTAACTATGAGCGAGGAACTTCGAAAAACACTTAAGAGACAACCAGCAAAACGTATTAGCGTAGTTAGTTTAAAGCTTGTAAAGGAGAGCAGTATTCTGTACCCTAAACGCCAGATTACTTCTCCGAATGATGCGTACGGGTTACTTAAAAAGTTCCTTGAACAGGCTGATCGAGAGTATTTTGTCGTAGTGTGTCTTGACACAAAGAATCAGCCCACCGCAATTAATGTTTGTCATATAGGTAGTTTAAATGCGAGTCTTGTACACCCAAGGGAAGTATTTAAGCCAGCTATATTAAGTAATGCTGCTTCAGTTATTGTCGGTCATAATCATCCAAGTCAAAATCCTGCCCCGAGCAGGGAGGATATTGAGGTTACCAAACGGCTTGTTGAAGCAGGGAAAATCATAGGTATAGATGTGCTAGATCATTTGATTGTTTGTGAGGAAAACTTTGTTTCGCTCAAGGAAAAGGGGCATATGTAGTTAGGAGTGTGGGTATGAAATACAGCAAGATAATCATACGAGATGAGACTTTATATAGTTTATCCAATGATATAAATAGCAAGTTGGTGATGAGAAAAATTAACAGAAAAAACATTGAAAGAAACTACAATAAAGAGCGTAAAACGAATGAGGATACTATTCAGGAGGTAGTAAGCAGGAGCCCTAATGACCGTATTTAAGATATTATAAAAAACAGGTATTCAATTATCTTGGGAGAACGGATCAAAGGGGTATAGCCTACTGCTTCTTAATTTTATTAGCTCTAAGGGTACAAAACAGGGAGGGAAAATTATAAATGTTTGGAGTTAATCAAAAACGCTACGTTACAAAAGCAGCGCATGAATTGACTCCAGTAGAGTTACAGCAGTTTCTGTGGCTTATTATTGATTGTAGAAAAGCAGCTGGGGACCAACTCGATTACTTACAGATATTTGAATTACAACCAGATCAGGAATATCAACTTGTCTGTAATAAACAGGAGTATCCTCCTTCACAATTAGAATACAAATTCAATTTGCACTCTAAAGAATTGATTAATAGCAAAGTATGGGTAATAGATAATGGGGAATACGCCACTATGCTCTTACCATCTGATTATTGATAAGGTATGACTTTAGAGTTAGGGTGGAAATGATGAATTCTAAGAGCTAAAAGTTGTTTTAAGAATGTAAATAATTAGGATAGAACAAAGAAAGGTTTAGAAAATTGCTTTATAGGGGATTGTTTTTAGTAGTGGAAAATACTTAGGAAATTTTGAAGTGATTTCTATTTCGGCTTCAAAAAACACTGAAATCTGTATTTTATAAATTTAATCCCTAATTAATACATTAAGAATATTAGACGATATAACCATGAAAGGTAACCAATCAGTAATCATTTAGAAAAGATTTCGTTAACTATTCTTTTCTAGGTGCTTCTTATTACCTTTGTGGATAATATCGTCTTTCTTGTTTTGAAAGGGGTGATTAAATAAAGATTACTATAGTTTAGGAGTATGTTGAATATTGAGAACTTGAAGGGAGAATTTTAATGAAGCAAGATTTATTAGGCGGAGACGGTGAACAAGGTAAGGAAATTGGTCGTGTAATTGGTAAAGTAGTTGGAACGATTATCGCAGGAGAAGCAGGAGGAAAGATTGGTGAGGTTATAGGTGAATGGCTAGGGAGCACTATTGCCCAATAGGAGAAAAGGAAAAGGAACTATATGGTTCCTTTTTCTTTAAAATTCAATTGACTCTTTATGCTTAATTACAGAATTACACGATTACATGATTACAAATTCCTAAATATCATTTTATAATAGAGAAGAATATTGGTTTTATTATCTATGATAGTTATAGTTTAGTGTTCACGTTTGTTGTTTCTTCTACATCAAATAGATGTTTGTAGGCAAATTAAAAATTATTTTTTAGGAGTTTCATGATGGAAATAATAGAAGGCGTTAAGGGACATGCAACTTTACAAACAAGTAAGTTTAAGGATGAGGATCTTAAAGAAATACTAATAAATGTAATGAGGGAAGCATTTAACAAGATTCTTGTTAAAAACAAAATTAACATGTATGTAAACAGACTTTACCAAGTTGTTACAAATAAGAATATCACAAATAAGGATCAAGTGCTAAATAATTTTTTTCTCTTTCCTATACATAAGATTTACTTCTCCGATGGTTTGAAAGAGACAGAGGTTGGCTTAAGAGTACTTGCCATACAAAAACAAGAGGATAAGAAGAGAAAGTATGATATTCTTGTCATGGACATAAATACAGATTCACTGGAAACGGCAGATTGGCTTACTTCAGATACAACGAGAAGAAAGTTCAGATTGAACAAGGACAGCGAATTGGTGAAGAATTACCGAAGCTATCTTTCTGTAATTAAACAATTTGCTGAAAAGAGATTAAAGAATGAGCCTAAAATTATCTATACAAATCAAATGGGATGGATAAAAGGTGGAATGAGTTGGAATTATGTTCCCGTCACACCCCCTTCCAAACTTGATTTAATGTATAGTAGCCGTTTAAGTTCTACATATAACATGAAGGTTGATAGAACACTCACTCTTCAAGATGCTTATTTATATACTTTGAAAATGCTGGATGTTGCCGATAAGAAGATAACCATCCCCCTGCTTTCATATACATTTCTCTCTTTGGTCACTAGCCTAATCCAGTATAATGAATCAGATTTAACTAAGTTTTTAGTATGTATCTCTGGAGATAACAGAGATCTAAGAAGAGAAGGATTTGCGAATCTTTTTTGCAATTTATTTAACAGACAACATAACTTGAATAGCATTAATGCTAAGTTTCATTCGAACCTATATAGTCCTAGTGAAGAACTCCGGAACAAGGCATTAAAAATTCGAGATAGCATTCTCATTATAAACACTGAAAATCAGAATCAAAAAATAGCACTAGCTCGGAAGTTACTTCAAGATAACGAGATTGAAAATATGTTGCTTTTGCTAGGTAAAAACAAAATTGATCAGGATTTTGTTTTTAATTTGAATATCAACGATGTACAAGTCAATATACCTTTATTATCTGAACTTAAATCAAATCCTGAGCACCTTACGACATGTAGTTCTTATTTTATTCGTTTCTTGAGGAAAGTTTTAGGTGAGGACGATCAAAAAAAGATTAAGAAGGAATTTATTAGACGTCACAAAAGTTATCAGAAGTTGTTTAATGATGAAATTACTGAGTATGACATTAACAAAGTACAAGTTAATACATTATTATTGATGGGGTTTGATTTATTCTTAGAGTATGGGGAAGTGATAAAGGCAATAGATGATAAATTAAAAACCCCCTACTATCAGGAAGCTATACAAATTTTTAGAAACGGGAGTATAATTGCTCCTTTTTTAGAGGCAGTTACCGTAAATTCTACATCAGAGAAGCAAGTATTTTTTTTAGAAAACCTTTTAAATTTACTCGAAGACACTAAGCCTGTTAAGTATAAAGAGAAAGGAACTCCTTCAGAGGAGAATCGAAACACAATAGGCTGGGTTGATGATAAAAACATCTTATATATTAAAAATAATATTTTTGAGAGGATTCAGACTAGTCAAAGTTCTGACCGACAGGAGATTACTTCCCCAGAAGCAAAGAATCAAATATATAATGAGCTATATAAAAATAAGATTGTACTTCCGCCTCGAGATGGTAAGGATCTTGATAAGATTCAAGTTAGAACTATAGAAAAAGCTTTCAATGCCTGTGGAACCACTATTAAAATTTTTAGGATGGACTGGACAAGAGCAAAGGAATATATTAAAGAGCAACAAAAATAAAAAAGTGCACGGTTATTTTAAAAAGTACTCTATAGAGTACTTTTTTATTTTTTATCTAACATTGCTTTGAGTTAAATTATATAGTCCCCTCCGCTTGTATTCTTTATGGGACTGTGTTTTCTCTACTCTAATCTTATCTTATAGGAGGTATATATAGTGATAGATACTATGTATATTACTTGGCAGTTGACTGGAAGTGAGTATAGAGCAATTGTTAGTACCTTGAATTTATTTTTAAAAGACCATTCATTAGATCGTCTTAATAAAAAGAAAAAGAGTGATAGTAACGCGATGATTACTTATGGATTAGCAAGTTATGGTTTTGAGGAAATAAGGTTACGGAATAATTGGAGGTACGGTTATCAGGCAATAGAAATTTTATTAAGACCAAAATTATTAGTCGAAGCAGGCAATTACAATGACGTTACACATCTTCATGAATTTGTAACTGCTCGTCGTAACTTCAATTATCTAATCAGGGATACAATTGGTCTTGATGTCCCCGATCTATTTGATTGGAAAGTGAAAAGAATTGACGATGCAATTGATTTAAAGATGAACGAACAATTACTTTCTAAATATATGTTCTTATTTAAAAAAGGTAATTTAGCAAATTACATGTGTAATCAAGACTCTTTAAAATATTTTAATGAAGAAAACAACGTTTATATTATATGCAAAAACTTTAGAATTAATTGGTATGATCGTTATGCAACCCAGTGCAGTAAACAAGAGAAAACTAAAAAGAAATTCAACAATCTCGAGCAACTTAGAGGTGTATTCCGTTTAGAAACACAAAATAGTGATGTACAAGACTATATGAAATCAAAAGACAATTCAGTACTTAATTTCTTGAAACTAGAAAGATCCCAGAAGAGAATTATGTATTTCTATGATCTTATTGTTGGTTCGGGTACCTACTATACTTATGATCAAGGCGTAAAGATTATTGAAAAGGTTGAACCTCAGAATAAGAAAATGCTATTAAGAGGAATTTATAAATTGATTAATCAGGAAGGTAGTATATGGAAAGCGCGATTGAAATATGTAGCGATGAAACCTGATGCTAAGAAAGCAGCTGATGATTTTAGTAAGAGATTAAATCAACTTAGGAAGCTAGGAATGAATCCAGTTGCTTTACCGTCAGAATGGGGAGTAGAAACCTTACCTAACCTACGAAGCAACATTGTTAACTACTTTACAGATTATCTAAAGAAACAAAATGAATTAGAACAGTGGGATTTAAAAAATAACAGTACTGCTATTATATAGAATTCACTATAAGTACTGCAATATGAAAAGTAGTGAAAGACGAAGGATACAATCTGCCTTTAGCTCATCAGTTTAAGTTATAAAATTCAATGCGGTGATCAATTTGAATGTGAAAGATGTCCTGCGTATTGAAGGAATGCTATCTAAACAAATAAATGTATTAATGCCAATGATAAAAAACAGTGAGGATTTATATAGAAAGTTATGTGATTATCTAATCCATCTAGCAGAAACATTTGGGTACCATGAGGCAAAAGTAAAAATAAAAAAATATGCGTCTAATAAAAATGGATACATGGATGTAGTGTGGTTTAATAAGTCAGGAGATATTAAATTGGCAATAGCAGTAGATGGAGGACTACGTAAGAGATCCATCAAAAAATTACGAACTATTAAGACGGAATACAGATTATGGGTATATTATGAGAATTCCAAGAGGTTGGAAAGTTTTTTACAGGAAAATGATCTACATGGCAAGATTATGGTTATTAATCTTCATAACATTAGAAAGCAAATAAAGACTACCTCTAATATCAAATGATATTAATTACATTACAATTTAACTTCCTAATTAAAGGGTTATTTAACGTTCCTTAATTGTACAAAAGAATACCAAATAAACGATGGTAACGTTAAAAAATAAATAGTAATTAAAAGTAATTTGCAGTAAACAATATAGTAAATTTAAAGATTTTAAATCTATATTATTACCTTGAATTAAATAAAATAAGGGAGGTTATCTTATGTTTGATACATACGATGATGTGGTTCCCATTGAGGACCTAATGGAAATGTTAGATATAGGCCGAAATAAGGCATACGAATTACTACAGTCTGGACAAATCAAGTCTTTTAAGGTTGGAAAGTCATATAGAATACCAAAGATCTGTATTCAAAACTTTATTCTTACTAAAGTTCAAATCCCATTAGAAGAACACGAGTAACTAAACTAATACTTGAATCTTCACAAGCAGCGGCGAGTAGTCGCTGTTTTTCATTTCTTGATAAAACAGGAGGCATACAAATGGCAGGTAGAACGGTCAAGAAGGATGCTAAGAGCTGGTATTTCGTCTTAACATATGGAAAAAAAGAGGACGGTAAACCGAGACAATTTAAAAAACGTGGATTTAAAACAAAGCAGGAGGCTCTTAAAGCACTTCATGAACTTGAACATTCATTAATGACAGGAACATATATTGCTCCGACAAAAATGCTTTACAGGGACTATCTATTGGATCAATGGCTTGAAGATAAGCAAACTAAGGTAAAAAAACAAACTTTGCAAACATATAGATGGCTTGTGGAAAAACATATTGTACCTGCAATAGGAAATATAGAACTTCTTCAACTTACACCAATGGCAATTCAAAAGCTATATAACCAACTAACTAAAGAAAAGGTATTATCTGATGAAAATATACAAAAAGTACACACATTAATAAACGACTCTTTAAAGAAAGCAGAGCGTTGGGGACTTATTCCCAAAAATCCCGCTTCTTTAGTTGATAGACCCAAAGCAGTGAAGAAGGAAATAAAGGTTTGGGATGTAAAAGAAGTAAAAACTTTTCTAAAATATGCTGAAAATCATAGCAGGTACTACATTGCCTTTTTGTTGGCGTTAACAACTGGAATGAGGCAGGGGGAGATATTAGGACTTCGTTGGAGAGATGTTGATTTTACAACAGGATGTGTACGAATCACACAAACTTTAAGCAGTGATGGAAAAGAGATTTTGCCGTATACTAAAACAAAATCAGGCTCAAGAACGGTGGATTTACCAGAGGAAACTATTCTTCAGTTAAAGAAGCATCGAAAACTGATAGAAGCAGAAAAGTTAGAAGTAGGGTCGGGAGCCTATAATAACATGGACTTAGTCGTATGCACTGAGTTAGGTACACCAACAAATAAAAGTAATATTCGGAGAAGTTTCAATGCCATCATCAAAAAAGCTAAACTGCCAAAGATTAGATTTCATGATATGCGGCATACTCATGCTACACTGCTTCTGTTGCAAGGGGTAAATCCTAAGATTGTATCAGAACGCTTGGGACATGCTGATGTAAGAATCACACTTGATACTTACAGTCATCTGTTACCAAGTATGCAGAAGGATACGGCAATCAAATTTGGTAAAATGTTGTTTGGTGAAGATGATAAGTATCATATAGAAATTAATCTAGATTAAAAAGGAAGGTTTTCCTTTAGATCTCTAATAGAACTCCCTGTAACATATGCCTAGGCTTCTTTAGTTAAAAGTCTTAGAATCATGATGGTATCCATATCTATAGTATATGCGTTTATGGTGGTTGCAGCAAAGTAATATCAAATTTGTTGTGATATCTAGGCTACAGATAATTCATAAGCCAGCAAGATGTTTGTGAAATATAATCCCTGTAAATTGTCTTACGTTAAAACCAATCAATCCCACAAATTATATTTATGGAATTATTAAAATGGAAAAAAGGTGTCTTTTATATTACAATATAGTTTATGTCGAAAAAAGACACCTTACAGCTAACCTCATAAATAGGGGGAAAAGAATGAAAACTCTAATTATCAGTTCATGTACAAAGGATAAAATATACAATGTTAACAATCAATTAAGTAAAGAGGACTTTATTGATTTAGATCTTATTACCCAAAAAGAAAAAAGGTTGGAGCAGTTTCGAACTAAAGCTAAAGACATATATAAAGGAAGACAGCATGTAAAAGTGATGGAAGGCATCCAACATTTGAGGGACAAATTTGGGAAGGATGTAGTCGATTTAGCTATTATTTCTGCAGGCTATGGCTTGTTGGACGAAGATGATGAAATAGTCCCTTACAATGTTACTTTCAGTGAAATGAAGAAAGACGAGGTTATTGCTTGGTCTAATCATTTGAAGATAAATGAGAATACCAGTAAATTAATTCAATCATATGATTTAGTACTTTTTCTACTTGGAGAAGAATACCTTCGCTCCCTCTGCTTGCCATTCATAAAAACCAGAGATGATCAAAAATTAATCTTTTTATCAGGCAAGGCTAGTAAGAAATTAATTCCGGATCATCGCCCGTACTACTTTGTGGAAGTGAGACACCAAGATGCTAAAGAATTTGGGGAGATGTCAATTAGTATAAAAGGACATCTTTTTAAATTACTAGCACAAGAAGTTGCAATAAACGGTATAAACACTCTAGAGGATGTATATAAGGAACCAGAACAATTACTTCAGTTATTGGATCGGTATAGACAGCCAGAGATTGAACAACTTTCACTCTTTGAAGAAGAAGTAACTAAAACAACCAAGAATAAGGTTAACAGAGAAGATAGTAAAGCAAAACCACCCGTTATACACATACCCCAAATCCAGAATGCAAAGAACTACGGTTTCCATGAAATGAAGTATTTCATGCCAGAGAATAACGATCGTGTGGATCCAAACTTTAACTTTATTACGGAAGAGCATACAAAGGATAGAGACCCATTTATGGATGATGTGTATGCGCATGAAATTTATGGAGTACCTAATTATGACGGTGTCTTGATTTCTAAGGTCAATATCGACGAATCCGAGATGCGAAAACAACGGATCCTTGAAGTTGGGGGATTGCGTAATTTCTTAAGGTTACCTGCTAATATTCCATTATACGGTGATTGTGGCGCCTTCAGCTACATTAACAAGGACAAACCGCCTTACCAAACAGAAGAAATACTCCAGTATTATAGCGATTTCCAGTTTGATATCGGTGTATCAATTGACCACCTTGTAATTGGACATATTGCTCAAGATGTAGCTAAAAGAAATTATCGGTTCGACTTAACACTAGAGAATGCAAAAGACTTTCTCGTTAAACATCAGTCAGGAGGGTACCAGTTCAAACCATCTGGCATCGCTCAAGGATGGGATCCATCCTCTTATCATGAAGCTGTCAAACAGTTGGTTGAGATGGGATATCGACATATTTCTCTCGGAGGACTCGCCTATGCAAAATCTGAACAGATTCTTGATGTATTAATAGAAGTTGCGCCTCTATTGCCAGAATATATGGAAGTACACTTATTTGGAGCGGCACGACTGGAATTACTCCAAACGTATTATCAACTAGGTGTTACTTCATTTGATTCTACAGCTTTCCTTAAGAAGGCATGGGGGGGGGCTTCTGGTGGAAATTATTTTACTAAGGATCAAGAAAAATACGCTGCTGTCCGGATTCCACAAGCTAATACAAGTAAAAATCCAAAGTTGAAGGAACTAGTGGCTAGAGACATCGGTGAGATATCTTACTTTGAAGACATGGAAAAAAAGGCTCTTAACTATCTGCGAAGCTATGCTGACGGAAATGTTAGCATGGAAGAAACAATTGAAGCTGTTATAAGATACGATTCCCATTATGAAACCTTGAAGGAGTACAAAAAGCTTTATAAGGGGCAAGTAGAAAAAAGAAATAAACATATTGTTGCTAACCTTAAGGTTACATCACAAGAGCTAGAAAACATTGCATGGAAAATTGCTAAAGGTACGACAAGTAAAGCGGCAGTTAACACTGCCGAAACAATTTTAGCTAAATCTGCAACTTGGACACCCTCCAAAATATTGGGATGGGTAGAGGAACAAATTGAGAAACAAATGCGTACTATTCATAAAAAAGAAGAATTATCACAATTTGAAGAATATTCCTGGGGAGATGTAAGTTTTCATAAATTCCTTTTTGAAAATATTGCTGTTGTCGAAAAGTATATAGAAGATCCATTTCTACGGATTATGAAGGACATAGCAGCACTAGAAGTAGAAGTAATTGAGAAGGAAGCCCTGACACTTCTTTCATCTACACTAAAGGAATACTTTACAGAAAATTACGAAACAGTATGTGCTAATAATAAACTTAGACCTCACTATTTACGAGTACTAGCGGATCAGCCTTGGAAGAAATGTAATTGTGAGATTTGTAGGGGTATTGGAGTAGAGGTTATCATTTTCCGTGGTAATAATCGTAATCGGAGACGGGGCTTTCATAATACTCATGTTTTTTATGAACAGTTTAAAGAAATTATGCAAAACACTAAAGTTACGCAATAGTCTTCCATCAAAAGGGTTGTTGAAATCTACTTTCAACAACCCTTTTTCTATGCAATAGAAACTATATTAAGGAAAAGACAACTTTCATGAAAATAAGAACTCCCGCTTTAATTGTACTAACGGATAAAAAGAATTATTCAATCGAACTCGCCAGAGAAAAAAAGGGATTTTTGTTTGGTGAATTGAAAATAATGGAATACTGGTTATGTTAACTTAGTTTGGAAGGAGGTTAGGGATGGACTTTTATGTTAGTTGGTCGCATAGTGATGCTCTATACTGTGAATACTTTACTGATTGTCCAATTCTTATATCTGCGGTCCCTGATAATAAGAATTCCTTGCGAAAGTTTAAAAAACTACCGTCTAGATTAATGGTAGATTCAGGGGCTGTTTACTATGTACGAAAAAGAATTCCCTATACAGTAGAAGAGATTTTTGAAAGACAACTTCTTACTGCAATGCCAGTTTTACATCAATGCCCAGTTACCTTTGTACATGTAGACGAACCTTTGTTAAATAAAGTAACACTAGTAGAAAAATATGGAGCAATTGAGAGAACACTTATTAATGCTTATGAGTACATGAACTTGGTGAGGGCACAAAATATAGGTAAGGATTCTAATGTGTCTATTTTGGGTGTGATTCAAGGTTATGACTTCCCGAGTATTCAATATAGTATCTTTGAACTTAAGAGGTTAGGATACCATAAATTTGGTATTGGATCATTGTTGGGAAGAAGTATGTCCGAACAGATACAATTTATTAGTTGGGCAGCGGAAATTGTTGGCGCAAAAAACCTCCATGTGTTTGGCGTAACTGGGGTTCCTCAAATTCAAGCAATGAGTCGTATGGGGATTTCTTCATTTGATTCTAGCAGACCAACAAAAATGGCGATATACCATCAAGTATTTTATAGTAAGCCCCTTCGTACCTATGTTATTGAGGGATCAAGGATAGATAAAAGGTACCAGAAAATTTCAGCTCCCCTTTACTGCAATTGCCCAGTGTGCCAAGAGAATCCAATGGACCTCATGAACCTTACTCACCGAAAGTATACTAAGGTACGTTCTATTCATAATTATTATCATTTCCTGAAGACAGTACAACCGTTCTTACGAAAGGAGGATGACGTAAATGCTATTTCAAATGTGTTACGGTCCTGAGTTAGAAAGTATTCATACGATTGTTTGCCGACAACCAGGTATAACAATACTGGAACTGACCGATCTGTTCCAGTATAAACGAGAGGGAGACATTACCTCTCTCATAGAGGGGGCTATCACCTTTTTAAAAGAGGTAAACTTTTTGAGGGTAGAAGAGAAACGAATTTATCCTCAGCAGAATCGTTGGGATGTTATTACCCTGCTAAAACAACTGAATAACATCATGCAAAACGAAAAAGAGACTTCCTTCAATTATCTATTTTCAACTATGTATTATGAATTGTTTGTAAAGCCAGATCGGATGTATGTACAAGATGTATACTATGAAACTAATGCAATGTTTGCAAGTCAACCAGTTGGACAAGAAAAGGTAAATGCATGGAAGAGAGTAATGGAGTTTTTAGGATTGGGGTACAGAGCGTACGGAGGTTTTTATGCACTCCCGCATCCAGCATTACTTTTAAAAATTATAGAAAGTAAAAAGGGTTGGGAAGGACCAGTACAGGTATTTTGTCAGGAACATCTCTCCTCTATTATTCCTTGTGAATATCAAGGGAAAGTTTACCGAGGAGTGTTATATGGACTACAAGGTCTATACCGTCAGGGAGTAGTCGATTTACAATATAGACAAGACTTGCCATATGCACACTATGAAGGAACAAATGGAAGATGGAATTGGCTTCAAGTTAAGGAGGAAGTTTCATGATACCTTGTTTAGATGTGAAGACGTTGAAGATGTTGAAGGGAACAGCAGATGAACGGTATGAATTTTCTAGGGAACTGTTTCGAGAGACTCACTATCCACAAGTGATGAGTGAATTTTACAAGCAAAAACTTTTAAGGCAGTGGAAAGAGAAGGAATTACTTGCTGAATTACAGGATGCCCCGGAATCAACAGGAAATAGAGTATACATTATATTTGGTTCTACAGGCTCAGGGAAGTCTGAACTACTTTGCTGGTTAAGAGACCAATGGATTATGCACAAGGTTACCAGACCGGTTATTCGTATCTCAAGGAGTGAACTGAATCCACAATTATTAATCAAAAAATGTTATAATGCGCTGAATATTCAGGCAGAGGACCTACAGTTGGATGAACAAAAATGGGATATCCTGCTGAAAAAACCTATCACTATTGTCAATCAAATAATTTGGACGGCTTTATCTGAGGTGATGGAATGCGATGAGGAGATTGTGCCAGTTGCTCTACTCTTAAGACCAGTTGTGGAGCGCAATATCATGGATTTTGCCAAACAGGTGCGGAAAAAGAAAATTAGTAAACCTCTTCAAATCATTACGGAAGGGGAGTTTAAAAAGGTTCAACAATGTACCACAATCCCAGTAGAGATTAAGTTTAAAACATTGCAGGATGCCCTTGCAAAAAAGCTAGAACATTTCTTGTTTCAAGGTCATAGCCTTTCACAACTTCTAAAACAATTATCTCATTATCTAAAACAACAAGGAATTAGACCCCTTTTATTGATTGATGACTTAGTGCAGTCTGTAAATTTATATGCTGCGGAAATTTTGGACCATTTTATTACACTCGAAGAGGGAAATTGGGACGTTGTTGTTGGACTAACTCCCGGTGTAGTTAATGCAACAGATTACAATAAAGAGTTCAATCAGAGGGTACAGCATTTGGATACCATAGATGATAGGGTAAAAAAGCTTTGGCTTTCCGATGAAGCGGGGGAAACGTTCTTCTCCTTATCTAAAGAACAAGCACACGAATATACTGAAAAGTATCTGAATGCACTAAAAAAAGCCAATGGTTATACTTGTTCAGTAGAATGTCCTTACTATCAAGGATGTAAAGAACTTCTTATAGGAGAATCTAATACTAAAATCTTGCCGTTTAATAGAGCTCTCATTAGTAGGATATATGATGGTATCCCGGCAGGTAAAGGTGTTTTACGCTACATGGTTTTACATATGCGAGAGATCTTGAAGAGCTTATCTTCTAAAAAAATCAAGGATGTACAAAGAATTCAAGGCTATATTCAGCGTGACAGTTTTGTAAAATATGATTCCCCTGTTATAAAGCTACTAGGGGAAATGTTTGCAGATTCGAATGATGATTTTGTGACTCTTCCCGGCCAGATGCTACAATCCTTCGGTTTAGATGCTCTAGATGTTACACTACCTCTTATGAAGTTTACGGAAGAGGTCGTTCCTATAGAGGAACAAGTGGCTATAAAAAAGGAGGTTATTCCAGCTCATTTTCTCGATTGGGTAGAGGGGCGACAAGTCAACGAAAATGTGCTTGATCCCTTGAAAAAGAGTACAGCTCAGATTGTTCATGAAGTGACAAAAGGAACAAACATATCTAGACCTTACACACCTAGATATGTAAGAGCAGGATCTACTTTACAAAGAACAGAGGTACAGCAGCGATATAAGTATCCTATTGTTTTAGGGGAATCTAGAGAGCCTACTATAGTAATTCAAAAAGATTTAAGCAATAAGTATTTACTAAATTTTCATGAACAAAAACCACAGCGGAAGGCAGATCTATTTTCCCGAAGTACCCAAGATTCTTTTATTGCAGATTGGATTTATACCACAGAGTTTTTGAAGGAGGATTGGAGATGTGAGATAGAGCAACTATTGCAGTTAAGTTTACCCAAGTTTGCACATGGCTTAAAAACATATATGGATATTTGGTGGACTGTAGGTCAAGCAGACTGGGGAAAAGATTTTCAACCTCTGATATCCGATGAGATATACGAATTGATTGAACACTTGTATCTCGACTGGTTCTCTCTAAGAGATAATATGATCGACTATGCGAGTATTGAACTCATGCCAGATGTAAATGAATTCGAAATATGGTTAAAGACTTTTAAACCTCAACCTGCATTAAGTAAGTACAGTATCGGAGAATATAACCTAGATAAGTTCCTTTACTTATTGCATGAGACTGTATTAGAGATGAAGAAAAAAGCAG
Source organism: Ectobacillus funiculus (assembly GCF_004138295.1). Taxonomy (GTDB): domain Bacteria; phylum Bacillota; class Bacilli; order Bacillales; family Bacillaceae_G; genus Ectobacillus; species Ectobacillus funiculus. Next base: position 67,554 of record NZ_SCFM01000013.1, read on the forward strand.
TTGCCTTCATTACTGAGAGAATGAAACTATACAGAGAATTAGTACCTTTTATTCATAGCGTTAATATGGAGTACGGTAAAAGGGTAGAAGATTTCCTAGATACCTGGGTTGTACAGCCGGAAAACATTCAACATATTCTGGAGTTCCATGATATTGAAAATTGGTTCAATCAGTGCGATCAAGGTAGTGGTTTAGTACAAAACTGGTATGAAAAAAAAGAATTTCTAACTAATACAAAACAATTTGCACAGTACCTTTCACAAGAAGAAGTACTATTACAAGATAAAGAAGACTTAGAAAGATTGCTAAGAGAAACATTGCAAGTAAGACCACAAGTTCAAAGACAGCTTACAAAACTTTTGGTAAATGGGGAGACGATTTTACCGCGTCATCAATGGAAAGGAATCGTTAGAGATTTGGAGCAAATCCATCCAGATATATTAAAAGATCTTATTACCGTAACATTAAAGTTAAAGCCGAAAATTGTCTCGTGAAAATTAGACATTATAAAAAAGATAATGTATTGGCCTCGAAGTGAACAGTTAAAGCGATTTTCAATTCGATGATTACGACAGACGAAGAATATCAAATACTATTCTAAATCAAAGCTTTTATCTTTAATTAATCTTTAAAGATGAAAGCTTGATCAATCTAAAGAGGTAGATATTTCGGGTGAGATTAATCATATGAGAGAATTGGGAAGCAACAAGTATATATAAGTGAATTGCAATATATCCTTGATCGATTAGAAGTTTCACTGTACTCAATAGGTCCATGAGAGATATCGATTGCCGAGGACTTTTTTAACTAAGGGAGATCTCCAGAATGTCTCTTAGATAATCAAGTGCTCGAGAAAAAATACAATTAGATATTGGAAATATAATTCAGTTAGAGTTTTGTTGAAAGTAAACCAGCAATCTTATAAAGTAGAAGTTGCCATTAAAATAGGAGAATGGAGGATTCGGATGAGAATTATTTTTTACCTTACCGTGATTGTGCTAGCTAACTTTGTAACAGCTGCATTTTCACCTTTACATTTAGGAGCATTCATTGTTCCGATGGGAACGTTATTCATTGGTATAACCTTTATCTTACGCGATTTAGTACAAAATCAGCACGGGCGAGTTAAGACATATATGATAATTGGTATTGCCTTAATTTTGTCAGCAGTTGTTTCATATTTGCATGGAGACACTTTATTAATTGTACTTGCTTCCGCATTGTCCTTTGCAATCTCGGAGACAACTGATACAGAGATATATTCACGACTAAAATTACCTATGAGTTGGCGTGTTTTCTACAGTGGTCTTGTGGGAGGATGTTTAGATTCCGCAATCTTTGTAGTTATTGGGTTAAGTCCTCTTGGAGCGAACTTCTTACCATGGGCTGCAGTACCTGCTGCAATAGTTGGACAAGTAATAGTTAAAACTATTATCCAGGGAATTGGAGCAATTGTTCTAAGTCGTATTCCGAAGTTACAGAAAGAAGAGGCATTAGGATAACAGTTGGAGGAGGGAAACACTCCTCTTTTTTTTGGTTTATAGCAGTAACTTTATAAATCCTTGGATTATTGAGTACTCTGTATTATAGAAAGCTAGTCTTTACTACCTTTTGCACTACTATATTAAAGTGGATTCCATCACCAAGACACGATTTATTATCTATAATGACACAGGCACATACAACCCAGTGCAGCGCTCAATTCTACCCCATGATAAGCACTCCCGCTTCCTAACATTAAAGACAACGATTGAATTTGAATATTAGGCATTTTTTCGTCCATAGTTATCCCTCCGTCAAGAAAAAGGGCTAAACACTAAATTCACCTAAACAGTTTGATTATTTGTTTTTCATTGTTCTATTCGTACTCTTTTGTGAAATATAAATATATTCGTAATAAATATAATGTTTATAGGGGTATTCAAGAATTTTACATATGACGAGAATATTGAAATATTATATAATTAATATAAATGATGTCAGAAATTGTAATAAGGTGCTGATCAGATAATGGAAAAATACCACCTAGGTATGTATGTCAGATGTAATATAGATAAAGAATACCCAGATATACCCAGAAGGTTTGCGATGGGTCAGATTGATCAGGTTTATTCTCAAAGTGAAGAAATTATGGTTAATTTTTATAGTTTGGATAAGCAGTTTGATTACTTTTCACTTTACAAAGTTCCTAAGCGAGAACTGTTTCATATTACTCAGGTAGAGCGTATTAAAATTCTTCCTAAGACAAAAGTTAAAGTGAAAATTTATAATTATGAAGGGCAAGTTGTTGACTTTTCCCATGAAGACAACAAAGGAGAATACTGGTATCATATTGAGTTAACTGTTGGTAAAGAGAAGACAGTTAGTGTGTTTTCAGAATCACAACTTACGGTTTCTTTTAATCGGGCAGATGTTAATCCTAAGAAACAACTTTTAAATTATGAGCTAAATAATCCAACATGGTACTTAAAGCGTGAAGTTGTAACTAATTCCTTACATACGTTAAAGAATGCAACATTTGGATTTGATACATTAGTTGGTTCTCGTGTTTATTTATTAAAACACCAAGTAGATACGATTATTCGAGCAATCTCTGAGAGACCATGCCGCTTTATGTTAGCTGATGAAGTAGGACTTGGAAAAACTATTGAAGCGATTGTTATTATGAAAGGCCTACAAAAACGATCAGGAGATATGCGGATTCTGATTGTTACACCAGAATCATTACTATATCAATGGAAAAACGAGTTATCCTATAAATTCTGGACGGATTTTCAAGTGCATAACGAAGAATCGATTAGTAACAATAATCCATTTGTGCTATTCCCGCTAGAAAAGGTAAATACATTGGTTGGTGATAGTATTATGGAAGCCAATTGGGATTTAGTCATCATTGATGAGACTCACCGCTTGCTGTTCTTAGATGATGACTACAAGAAGATTCTTCGGGTAAGCCAACGAGTTGAAAACCTTTTGCTATTAAGCGCGACTCCTATTCAATCTCGTCCAAACGAATTCTTAAAATTGGTTCGTTTACTAGAACCTACTAAATATTTAGAGATGTCTGAGGACCATTTTGATGAATTGTTGGAAAAGCAATCTTACATTCGTCGTAGAGTTTATAAAATGATGCAAAATCTTCCTGAATATATTGAAGAGGAACATGCGGAAGACTACATTGATAATTTTGAGAAGATTTCTAGAAAATTGAAAGACGATAATTTTGATGGAATAATCGACAATATTGATCCTAATTCAGACGATCAAGGATTAGACCAAGTAAAATTTGCTCTTGCCTATTTGGCAGAAAATTATCAAATTGAACGAAAGGTTATCCGTCATCGGCGTAAAGAATTAGAACAACGACAGCAGTTACCGAAACGATTAAAAGAAGTAATGTATTATCAAATGCAAGGCTCAGATATGCTTTATTATGAGTCTGAGGTAAACGATACACTTATGACCTATTTAGACTTTATTAATAGAGAAGGGTATGAAAGTGGTCTAACGGGGGCTTATCATCGCTTATTCCTCTCAAGTATGTATAGTTCACCTTGGGCTCTTGAGTCTATGATTTTAAAACGACTTGATGTCTTAAAAAAACGTGGCCTAACTGATAAACATGAACATTTTAAAGCATTAATAAACCTTCCTACTTCTGAGAATGAGGAGACCTTTCTAAATGATTTATTAGAAATGAATAAAAGGTGGAAGAAGGCTGCAGAATCAGAGTTTGAAAATATGGAGGCCCTCTACAACGACCCGGATTTAATTAATGGAAGGTTAATGCACGCTTTAGATTATATAATCGAAAACACGAAAAATGAAAAGGTCGTTATCTTTTCCCAATGGAAAGAAACGATTGTTCAATTTGAGAGCTTACTTGTTTCTCGCTTCGGTGAAGACACTGTAAGAAGTTTCTATTATGGTAAAAGTGATGAGGAACTACAGCAGGCAGTAGATGATTTCCAAAGTAATTCTTCATGTCGCTTCATGGTTTGTGATCCACTTGGTGGGGAAGGTCGCAACTTTCAAATGGCTGATTTTTTAGTACACCTTGACTTACCATGGTCTCCTACGGACTTAGAACAAAGAATTGGGCGTCTTGATCGTTTAAATCGTGAAAAAGATGTTCTATCTGTAGTGTTCTGTTCGGAAGAAACAGTTGAAGAAGATTTATATCGATTATGGGACGAAGGATTACATGTATTTAATGAGTCCTTAAGTGGTATTGAAATCGCTTTATATGAAATTCAAAACTTAATTTCAGATGCAATTACTACCAATCTACAAACTGGTCTAAGAAACAAATTAGAGGAAATTAATTTGAGTCTTCACAAGATGCGAGAAAAAGTTGAAGAAGAACGTTTCTTCGATGTTGCAAGACAACTAGATCAATCTGTAGAACAACAATTGTTACATTTGATAGATAAGTTTGATGAAAATGATGGCGGGGTCTTAGCTTCAACAATGATGGCGTGGGCTTCCATGTGTGGTTTACATGGAATAACTGTTGAGCAAGGTACAGCCATTATGTATTCCAGAAAATCATTGAACTTTAAGTCAATGAATAATTCTCAATATTTTGTACCAGATTTGGAAGAGGCGCGCAAAAGATCTTTAAGATCAAATGAATTACGTGGGACATTTATTCGAAAAAATGCCATTACACGCGAAGATTTAATGTTCTTTGCCCCTGGAGATTTATTATTTGATTCGATTGTTAATAATGCTTATGAACTTTCAGCAGGACGTTCGACAGCACTTGAAATTAGGATAGATGGTGTTGATTGGGAAGGAATTGTTTTTACGTGGTCGATTTCATTGAACCCAAGACCACTTATTGAAATGGGAGAATCATTGGATCATCTTTATCATGCTCAAGGTTACCTTCCACTTCAACATTTTAAGACAATTGAAAAAGTTAACGGAGATGATATTGATGAAAGGAAAATCTCATCTTTACTCTCTAGAGATCTTCCTGGCAAATATTTAAGACATTTAGGCAAGAGAAGTGGAGGATCATCTAAGCAATTCATAGAAGAATATCCTAGAGATATTTGGGAAAATATAATTGAAATTAGTTATGAAAATAGTAGAGGTAAAGTAAAAGAGTTTTTCCAATCTGAAGTTCAAGTGGACCAAGCACGCGAAGATTTTAAGCGAAAAATAAATTCATTAAAAGCCTCAAACCTTTATTATGGACACAACGATGATGAACAAATTAACTATTTATCGTCCATATTTGATGCTGTACAAAAGGGAATTGAAAACCCAGTTTTCCGACTAGAATCTATAGCATTTATAAGGTTGGTGAATGTGAGTGGATAAAGTGTATGACTTAACTCAGAAGGTCTTACTTGAAGAAATAGATGTAGTAGATGGAATTGAAACACTAAACGATCTCTTAAAAGAGGTTAACATTAGATTTCGCTCTAAATCGAGTTGTGTAAAACGTTTATTTCGTTGTGTCAAAGGCATTAAAGCCTATCCTATTCAATCATCTATTTTAGACCTAGCAGGGCATTTACGCCAGTTTATCCTGATGTTTCAATCGAAGGTTCGTGTTTCTGAAAACTTACGTGAGCAATTAATGAGCATTAGTGAAGAGGCCGGTTTGTATGTTAGGTTAAACGGAGAAGTAGATATCCATTCAGACTTTCCTGTTAAAATTCCTCACCTTTTGAAAATGCAGGAGATTTATCAGTTACCTGAAAGAAGAATGGTGACCCCACCAATTGGAGATGGAATCCTGTATAATATGGCAAAGTTTCCGAATTACCGCTCTGCAGCTCAAAAGATCATGGTCAAGTCATGTATGGACATGGAAGAGGGAGAAACGTTGCTCTCTTGTTTACCAACAGGCGGGGGGAAAAGTTTGGTTTTCTTACTACCATCCTTCTTTGAAACAGAAGGTGGTTCACTTTTAGGATCAATAAGAGAAACAGTAGGAACTACTATTGTAGTTGTTCCTACTGTTTCTCTAGCAATCGATCAAAAAATGTCTGCAAGGAAATTATTTAAAAATGCACTTGAAGAAAAATATCAACCACAAGCTTATTACGGTGACTTAGCATCTGAGGAAAAGAAAATTATTTTTGAAGGATTACAAGATGGTTCGCTTCCAATCCTTTTTACTTCTCCAGAGTCAATTGTAAATGGAGCATTAGCTAAAGCGTTAATAAATGCCGCTCACAAGGGAAATATTACGAGATTTGTAATAGATGAGGCTCATATTGTCCTAGATTGGGGTAGCAACTTTAGAACTGATTTTCAATTATTGACTGTTTTTCAAAAGAAATTGATCAAAGCAACAAAAGGAAAGTTAAAAACAATCTTATTATCCGCTACTCTATCGGATGCAGCTACTAGCTTGTTAAAACAACTATTTTGTCATAATGACAGATATACTGAAATACGTGGCGATGAACTCCGTCTTGAACCAACCTATTTTATTGATGAAAGTGAATCAGTAGATGAACGATTTAACAAAATAACAAAGATGTTACCATTTATGCCACGGCCGATTATCATTTATGTGTCAAAGAAGGAAGACACAAAAATGTGGAGAGAAAAGTTAGTTGAAAAGGGCTATCAGAGTGTAGCTGTTTTTAATGGAGATACGGTTGATTCTGAAAGAGAGCGTATTATTCGTGAATGGAATAATGATGAACTTGATATCATTGTTGCTACGTCAGCATTTGGAATGGGAGTGGATAAAGGCGATATTCGAACCGTGATCCACTGTTGTCTTCCTGAAAGTGTGAATCGTTTTTATCAAGAAGTTGGAAGAGGTGGACGAGACGGATTTGCTTCTATTAGTCTATTAAGTTATGTATATGATAAGGACGTAGCTGTTCAGGATAATTTAACATCGAAAGCTGTTTTAACAACTGAAATGGTATGGAAACGTTGGGAAGCGATGTATGTACGGAGAGAGTCTACTGCCGTTGCGGATGAATTTTGGCTTCATATGAATTCCCAACATGATGGATTAACCGGTCCTTCTGGGAAAAGTAATGGAGCTTGGAATGAAGCAGTTTGTTTGATGCTTGCTAGACATGGTGTCATTGAAATTGTTGATACTTTGCTTGAAAGTGGAGAAATCACTAGAAAATTACTTGTAAAAATCGTAAACTTTTCAGTTGTAAATGATGAGGAGAGGTTAAAGACTACACTCGAACCAGATCGGGAAAAGGAAAGAGAAAGAGTAAACAAAGATCAACGTCAAATGAGAAAACTTGTTAGAAAAAGTAATGTTGAGTGCTTCTCTGAGTTTTTTGTTGATATGTATCCATATGCAGTAGTAGCATGCGGGGGGTGTCCAGCTTGCTTTGAAACTAGAAATGACATTTCGTACTACCCTCCCAAATTACGAATCCCAGATAGTCATCACGACGTTCCAGTAAAAGCAGATTTTACTGGAAGTCTAGAAACTCAGTCAGCTGGATTTCAAGAACTGATATTAAAAACGAATCAAAACGAATGGAACCAGGTTAGTCTTTTAGAGCTGGTTGAACAGTTGATCCTTAGTAACATTTCTACAATTGTACTACCTGAAGGACAAAGGATCAATTTAATAGATTTGGTGAAGGAATCCCCTTCAGGATTTGGTTCTGCTAATTATACATTCTTAACGAGTAAGGAGTTAACGAACTATCCAATAGAATTTTTAAAGGTCCCAATAGCCATTTTTTATCAAGAGGATGAGCAGTTAAATGATCAACTCTACCAATGGTCAAGAAGATTCTTGGAAATACATCCGTTTGGAAAAATCGTTCATGTAACAATCCCAGATATTTATATACTGTCAGAAGGGAAAACTCTAGACAGTTTAATTGATTATATGACAATTGAACTAACTGATTTCCTTGAAAGACAAGGTGATATGTTTACACTCGAAATGTTTTAAATAATTGTCTTTAGTTTTTTCTTAATAAAGTTCACTTAAGGGTATTATAAGTTGTTGAAAATGGGAGGTTGATCTAAATGCCATTTGATAATAGTTTGAAAAATATACAAACTCCAGGCAGAGTTCACGCACTGTGTAAGCTTTTATTACTAGAATCTTACAGTCAAGAGAAATTGATGGAGTTGCTCCAACCCGACTCAGACAAAACACAAGCAAAAGATGTTTTTAAGTTAGCACGAAATGGCGGATTGGTAAGTTTAGATGAGAATAAAAAAGTACATCTACAAGTTCCAAAAAGTGAAGTGCTTGACAGTAAAAGATTTGCACATTATGTAGCCGGATTAGCATTTGAAAATAAAGATTTTATCTTTGGGCGATTTAGTGCATGGGTCATGACTAGGGGAGAAAAAGTCCTTACTGAGACAAGAGATGAACTTGCTGAACGTTTTTTTAATGAGGTATCCAGGAAGTACACATCATCACAAGAATTTAACTCAACTAATATTATAGGTTGGATGACATGGGCGAATTACTTTGGTATGGGTCATACGTTAAACAGTAAGTTTGTTGTTAATCCTGCTAATAGAATTCGAAATGAACTAGAGTTTGATCAAGAATTACCTAGAGGAGAATTTATCCGTGTCCAGGAATTTATGGACTGGATTGTGAAAAGATGTCCAGAATTAGACGGCGGAACAGTAAATCTTGAATTTAATGACCAGTTTAGTAACCAACAACTCTCGTTTGCGTTTTCACTAGCACTTAGAACATTACATGACTTACAGATCATTATTTTACAGAATACGAGAGACGTAAAAAATATATGGTATTTGCATGAGGTGCAGACTCATGAAATTCCAAATCAAGTAACCGATATTATGGTGAAAGGTTGATAGATGATGCATATAACACAATATAAAAGGAAACTATCAGATGTTTTTCAAATAAATGCTATAACTGTTGAAAAAGATTATTTCATGTTAACGCATAAGCCTTTTAAAAATATAAAGCTAATTAGTAATAGTTTATTTTTAAACGGTGAAAAAAGTCTTCACGAAAATGATCTCTATGACATAATTCTTGCCAATCGAGATGATCACCAATTTCATGTTGTAAAGGGGGACAACGGATCAGGTAAATCCCATCTTATCCGCTGGATTAAAGAACATTATGAACAAGAGGTCCAGGATGAAGCAGTAATCTTTATTTCGAGAATGCAAAGTACATTGAAAGGTGCCATTCAACAGATTATAAATGCTGAGGTTATTCGTAATCATGAGACATCGGATAGACTAAAGAAACTAATAGAAGCAAATGAGCATTTAGATAACAAACATTTAAAGAATCTTATCCTTGCGCACTTCATGGTAGCCGTTCGAGAGGATAACGACAAACAAGAAGTAAAGCTACGTCAAAGTAAACGAAATAGCCTGTATGACTTCCTGGCTAGCCAAGAAACACAAGAATTGTTACTAAGAGCGAACGGTCCGATTGATCGAATTCAAAAGAAGTTAGCACCAGGAGTTAATAATGAGGTAATGAATGACGTAAATCCTCATTTTGTTCCAGAAGATTTTCGGATTACTTCGAAACGAGCAGGAGAATTGAAGCTAACTGATTTAAGTAAAAAAGCATTAAATTTTATTGCTGAGATACAAGATGCTTCCGATGCAGAAGAGCAACAAGAGGTAGAAGAGTTTCGAGAGCAGATTGCCAAGTATTTAAATCAATTCCTTGATAAAGTTGTTCAAGAATGTCTTAGCCTACGTGGAACAGACTTAACAGACATTTTCTTATTGCTGCGTCAAGAACTAAAAAAGGAAGGAAAAAACTTAACTCTCTTCATTGAAGATATTACATCCTTTACAGGGGTTGACAAAGATTTAGTTGAAGTATTAATTAGTGATGATAAAGAGGATTCCACGCTTTGTAGATTAATATCCATTGTAGGAATTACAAATGGTTATTATAATACATCCCTACCAGGTAGTATTACGGATCGTATCACAAGTCATATTGAAATCGATAATGTCGTTATTCAAAATGAGGATGAAGCAGCAGAACTTGCAGCACGATATATCAATGCAGTTTATGTAGAAGATGATCAAATTCAACAATGGAAGAGTAGCGGATATCGCTTAGATGAGTTTCCTGTCGCAACAGTATTTAAACATCATGAATGGGCGAATTGTAAGATTGAAAATAATTTTGAATTATCTATTTTTCCATTTACAAAAGCTGCCCTTTGGAATTTTTACAAGAATTTAGATACACAAACACCGCGAAACTTCCTTCAAATCGTATTATTACAATATATCCAAAAATACACTATTGATGGGCCAAGCGGCAATTTCCCACCACCAATACATAAGGTAATTACTGATTTCAAAAGGGTACCAAACTGGAGGAATTCAAGTACAGACCGTGTGTTGAAAAATAAAGTTCCAGCTCACTTAAAAGAGCAATATGAGACACTGTTCCGTATTTGGGGAAATGGAACAATGGAAGAGCAAATCTTTAACGGAAAAAATATAGTTGGCGGGTTAGAGGATGATATATTTCTAGCATTCGGTCTAGAACCTGTTTCGGGAATTAAGAGTAGTTCAACTACATCTGAGGCTCAGACAGGTAGAACTTCAGGTGATACATCTTCAGTTACACAAGGACCTACCGCTAGAGGTAAAAAACCTGAGGAACACGGAGGTACTATCAAACCGAAACCAGTTGTATCAACAAAAGGAAGTCTACCACCTGTAGATCCAACTGTAAATCCAAAACCACCTGTAATTGATGAATCACTCCTAAACCCTGAACTAGAAGAGGCGTTAGGGGAAATAGAGAAATGGTCAAAAGGAAGTCCATTGTCTAATACCTGGATGATTTCCGATTTATTGGACATTATTCGTGATTATATCCACTGGGACCTAGAAGGAATTTCAACGCTTATTGTGAAAGACTTTTTAACAAATAATTACGTATTAATCGAAGGTCAATCAAAAAGTGTAAAGGTTAAGGAAGAGAATGCACTTGTATTTAAACGTAGTGATAATCTTCGATATGCATTAGAAGCACTTGCCTCCTATAAATATGAAGGCAAGAAAAGTTGGGACTTTGATAATTCTTACATGGCGCTTTTATCCTTGCACACATGGATAGAAATGGTAAAGGGGGATGTTATTTACTTCTTGAAAAAACCTTATGATTACGATAGTGATCATTGGCAAATGAAAGAGTACTTGGTTTCAGCTGAATTTTATACAACAGCCTTGTTAAATGGGTTTATAGGAGCGGAAGAATTGGCTGAAGATATTTATCTTCAATTAGTCAAAAACAAAGAAAGTGATAAAACGAAGCAACATAGTCAATACTGGTCTGCGATTACAAATTATTTACACAAAGGTCAGACTGAGTTGTTTAGACATTATTTTAACGTCGTTCAAGGAGGAGTTAAAACTTTAAGTCGAGCATCGTTTACTCTTTTCTATGACGCATATGAAATCATTACAATGATTAACAAACTAAAATCAGTTGATTTTAAAATACAAGTAGATAACATTCCAAGTGGTCGAACTAATAGTTGGTACATTTCTGCTAATATTTCAAAAGCGATCAGTGAACGTGTGACTACGACTATTGAAGAAGAAGTGAAGCAGTCAAGGGCCTTTGTTGAAGCTTTAAGAGAAATTATTGGTAACGAAGTGTCTAATGAAATCATTATCAAGACGGTTGAAGAAATGAAAGGTTTTCTTGATTATTTAAAGGAAATAATGGAACCATTTCAACATGATACGTATGAAATCTTGTATAAGGATGTTTTTGATTATCGGGAAATTGCTGATAAGATCAAGGTTCTTCAGACTCTTTCAGAAACAGATTCCATGGTAGAGCAACTTATAATGATGTCAAACAATCCTTTACTCCAAGTTCAACCATTCTATGTTCTCTTAGACAAGTTTAGTAAGCTTGTGGATGAGAAAGATAGGTTGTTATCGCCCAAAATTGAAGGATTACAGGAGGAGATATCTTCGTATTCGAAAAATGAGATATCGGCTATGCAACATGAATTGATGACCATTAAAGAGGACATTACAAATTTGGATGAAAGGAGTGCTCAGTATGTTGTTAAATAAAATTTCAAAAGTCCGTAAGACAGTTGGAGAATATAAGCAACTTGATCAAAAACTCCTGGAAGTAAAAAGAGTTAACTCCTTTTTTCAATTTACTAAAGACGAATTGAATAAATGTAAAACCATCCTTAGAAGTTATTCTGCACTTCATGCGATGGATGAGGATGCTTTCCCTAAAAGGAATATGTCGTTTGTGATTAGGCAGTTAGAAGCATTAAGTAAGGATAGTTTGGAGAATTACAATAGGGATGAGGTCTTAGCCTTCTCTCGACCACTAAAAAAACTGGATGCAGACTTAAAAATAGGTTGGATGCACTATGTCCGTAATAAAAATAACGACATCATCGGATTACTAGACCAGATGCAAAGCATTGTAAACAATCCAAATGAAATAAAGCAATTAATTGTGGACTTGAAACAGTTTGAGAGTAAGTGGCCTGTTACTTCAACTACTGTAAATCGATACCATGATCAACTTGCAAATGCGAAAAAAGTCATTTCAGACATGCAAGCAAGTAAAGGTATCCAAGAATTTATCGGAAAAGTCGCGACTAATCATGCAACATTAGACGATTTAACAGAAGAAGTAATCTTGTGGCTCCGTAAACAGCAATTAATGAACAAACTAGTAATAAAATTCAAGTAAGGAGAAATTCCAGAATGAAGAAGCGAACTGATTTTGATATTCTTGCTGAAGAAATCTTAACGCAGATTGAAATGAAGGAAAATCAGTTACTTGAATGGGGATTTATTGGAGGTGGAATTGACGCAGAAGAGGAAATACGTTCTCTTCTGCGTCATCCATCTACTTCTTTTTTAGAAGACCTAATAAAAAAACTTGAAGTGACTGAAGATGATACAATTGCAATTCTAAATAATCTACTTGATCGAAAATTGTTATTCCGTTTAAAAGCAAATAATAAGCCATTGTATCGCTCACGATTTGCAGAGACAATTCGAATGTTATATTTATTAAAGCAACGTTTTTCATTTGATGATTGGCAATCAGGTAAAAACTTAGTAAGTAATATAAAGCCAATGTTGTCTTATCGAAGTTATCCTCGTCGTGATATTCCTTTACATGTTATTAATGAGAAATTAGATGGAATGATTGGAATCTCTTCAGTTCATAGAAAAGTAATATCTACCTTGCTTAGAGATGGAAAATTTCAACTTTCCCAATTCCAAATGGACTCTTTATCACGAATTCTTACTTCATCTAGAAGTAAATTTGATTCTGGTACTGTTGTTGGGGCTGGTACTGGATCGGGGAAAACAAAATCTTTTTACATACCTGCCTTTGCAGCACTTATAGATACGATTACAAAGGATCCATCAAAATGGACAAAAATTATTGGTCTATACCCACGTGTCGAGCTTTTAAAGGATCAATTCCGTGAGGCTATTTCAGAAATCCTAACCTTGAATCCTCTTTGTGCTAGCTTAGGGATTCGTCCACTTACGATTGGAGGACTCTTTGGTGACACTCCTAAAATAGCTAGTGATGTTCAATATCACAAAGACCGTAAGTGGAAGAAAGTAGAGGGTGGTTACGAATCACCATTTTTTACTTGTCCAGATCCAGAATGTTCCCAAACTATGGTTTGGAGAGAAGAGGATGTTATAAATAATATTGAACGCTTAAATTGTTCAAACGAAAAATGTGGCACTGTTATTGGAGAGGAAAACATTGTCCTTACAAGAGATAGAATGAATGAAACTGCACCAGATATCATTTTTACAACAACAGAAATGATTAATAAAAAGTTACCCAATTCTAAAGAAAATGGTCTATTCGGAATCTATGCAAATCGCCCACCGATGTTTGTATTATTAGATGAAGTCCATGTGTATGAAGGTATTACAGGTGCACACGTTGCTTATCTTCTAAGAAGAATGAAACACCTGATAAAGCAGAAACATCCAAATCGTGGTATTCAATTTATTGGTCTATCTGCAACCTTGTCTAATCCTAGTTCATTTTTCTCGCAACTTACTGGGATAGAAGAAAAATATATTGAATACATCACACCACTTGAAAAGGATTTAGTATCTGAGGGTATTGAGTATAATCTGGTTGTACGTGGAGACCCTTTCTCAGCAGCTTCTTTATTATCAACATCTGTTCAAACTGCCATGCTATTAGGCCGAATGTTAGATCCGATTGATAAAAATCTTTCTTTAGGAGCCTATGGCTCTAAGTTGTTTGGATTTACAGATAAACTAGATGTTATTAACAGATGGTTTCACATTGAAATAGATGCAGAGAGAGAAAAGACGTTAAGTAAGTATCGTGATGCTAGTGAAGTTAAAAGAAAAAATCCTTCGAAGTTAGCGGAACAATATAAAGCAGGACAAATATGGCTTGCACCTACTGAAATTGATGAGCGAACATTGAAAACACCTATGGAAGTTGATCTTACCTCTTCTCAATATAAAGGAGTTAGTGAAAAGGCCAAACTTGTTATTGCAACTAGTACATTAGAGGTTGGTTATAATGATCCAAAAGTAGGTGGAGTTATCCAGCATAAAGCACCACGTAATTTAGCCTCTTTCTTACAAAGAAAAGGGCGTGCTGGACGTGTAAGAGGAATGAGACCTTGGATGGTTGTTATATCATCTGCCTACGGACGAGATCGGTTTGTGTATGACTTCCCAGAACTATATTTTCAGCCTAACTTAAATGAAATGTATTTACCAATCCAAAATTCAAATGTATTACGTATACAGATGGTATTTACATTTATGGAATGGTTAATGGATCGATTCTATAAACAATCAAAGCGTCTTAATGTACGATATAAATTAAGTGCTTTAGGTCAAAATGGTAATGACTATAATAGTAACCTTATTTTATCTCTAGTACGAGATGTACTTGAAGGAAATGATCAGGATTTAATGGGGTATTGGCAAAAATCGCTTCAAGTTGATGAAGATACACTCAAGCGTATTGCGTGGAGTGAGCCACGATCGTTCTTTTTTGATGTCTTACCTACTTTATATGCACAGTTAAAGGAGAATTTTTCGTTTATTCCAAAAGAGAATCAAACAAATGATCCTTTTGTAGGTTATATTCCAAGAACATTATTCTCATCACTTGATATATCAGAATTGGCAATTCATGTTCCTAACTCAGATAAAGTTATCCATCAACCACTCGTCCAAGGAATGATGGAGTTTGCACCAGGGAATGTTTCAAAGCGGTATGTAAAAGCTTATCGAATTAATGAAGCTCATTGGTTGCCAGTCAATGAAGAGGATATGGTTGACGTTAATTCCAAAGTCATGAATTCTCGCCAAGTTGAAACAGTTCAACTAAATGCACAGTTAATTCATGTCTTTGAGCCAGTTTCTATTACGTTAACAACTATTCCTTTTGACATTTCAGACCGATCAACAGGAAAGTATATTTGGAATTTAGATATTAAACCAATTCAACATACATCCGAGAACAAAGTTGAATTTCCAGTTCAAAGTTCATTGAACACGCTTTTTGAACAAATTGAGTATTTCACTAGTGATGAACACAACTCCGTTAAAATGACAAGGTATGCTCTCTATGGAGAGGGAGTTAAAAAAACTAGTAAAGGACAGGAGATACCTTTTGTATCTAAATTTAGTAACAAAGGTAATCCATGTGCAATTGGATTTCAGCGTTATGTTGATGCGATTCGCTTTGATGTTCAACCTATGGACATGCAACAATTATTGGATTCATCTTTGTCTGAACAAATTATCTCAGTTTCCAAACCTGCATTCTACAATTATTTGTTAATGAACGATCAAGAAATCTCTGGAAGATTAAACGTGTTTTTACGCGAATGGATGGCACAAATTGTTTTATCAGCTGTCACAGCTATCAGTATTAGCCAAGACGTTTCACTCAAAGAGGCGATTGCACGATATAAGCAAGATCTCGTTGCGATTTCAAAACGAACTCTTGAAGCTATCTTTCATTCTACGATTGTTACAGATGATGAGAACGCTTCAAACGATCCAAAAGTCAAGAGAAATCTACAAGCTATTATCGAGGACGAATCATTCATGAATTCTTTACTTGTCCACTTAGAAACACTTGAAGGTGACTTACGGAAAAATGAACAATTTCTTCAATGGATGAGTTTAACTGTTGTTGATTCTATTGCCGCTACAATTAAAGTAGCATTAGAAGAAATGCTCCCTGACGTGAATACAGAGGATACAAATGTAGATGTAATAGGTAACAGTGTCTGGATTTCGGAGACAGAATCGGGTGGCTTAGGGATTATTACAAAAATTGTTTCATCATTAAAGCATAGTCCTTCTTTATTTGAGGAGTTAGTGTCTAGTAATATTAATCACTGTCAAAGAAATACTATAACAACGTCACTGAAATCAGTCTTACAACATATTGAAGAGGATAAGATGTCAACATTGATAGCAAATATTCGTCAAGAGCAGAGGGTAGAAAAGCAACAAAATTATTTAAGAGAACTTCAAGCTGTTCTTGACCAATTAGGTATCCCTCCTAAACGAGATTTGATTATGAGTTTGTCAAACAAGCTCTTTAGAAGTAATCGTTCAGTCAAAACAGACAAGTTCATGAAAGAAATACATGAGTTTTGGGAGCAAGAAGAAGAAAGATTACAATTTCAAATTACTCCAAATGTTTTTTCTGTGGCAAGCTTACGCCGAGAAGAAATAAAAGAGAAATTAAATGCAGTAATGAAAGATGTCAATCTGAACTTCTCAACCAATACACAAGCATTTCTATTTATGGAGTCGTTTCTATTACATGATTGTCACGATTCTTGTCCAGAGTGCTTAAATTTATATAGTCTATTTCAATCGTTTTTAAAACCGTCTAGGCTATTATTACAGGCAATATTTAAGCCAACCCATGAAATTCATCAGTATCCAAGTCCGGACTTTTATAAAAAAGCTACAAGATCGCTTGAATCTGCGAAACGTCTAAGAGTTGTTGTGCCTACATCGGAAAAGGCTACATTTCAAGGTGAACTGTTCCGTCTTTTCCATACGCCAATTGAATTCAAGTTCCAATTATATTATCCGTTTTTAGAAAGAGTCACAAATAATGGAGACAGTTGGTATTATGATGTGAGCATTCGGGAGGTTTCGTATGTCTAGTAGAATTATTCGTTCATTTGGGGGAAGTCATGCACTAAGAGATTACTTAGTATCACTATTTGTTGCGGAGGCAATGAATCCGAGTAAAGAGTTGTATTTGATTTCACCATTTTTAAGTAATTCACCACTTATTGAAAATAAACATAACCAATATACAGATGTATTTCCATTGATCAAGTCTAAAACGATCTATCTCTCAGATATTCTTACAACGTTTGCTTGGAAAGGAATGTCTGTACGAATCATCTGTGACAATGAACGGGAAGAAACAAAACCGTTAATTCATGCCCTTCGTGATCACATTGAGTTTCGAAAACTAGAACAAAATCATGATAAAGGGCTTGTTACAAACAATGTATATGTTCATGGTTCAATGAACTTTACGTATAGTGGTATTTATTTGAACAAAGAGAGTTTAAGGACGACGAGCGTTGGTTCAGACATTAATGAAGCCCTAATAGCATTTCGGCAACGTTGGGAGGAAGCAGAAGACATATGAATACTTCATTACTTAAGTTCCTTCAAGACTTACTAAAATTGAACGGCCCTAGGTACAGAGTAACCGAGATAAATAATCAGTTATTTGTTGATCATTCTGGCTTCCAACAAATGATTGATAGATTTGCAAAAGGGGAAACATCCATACTACCATTCCAAAGTAAGAATGATATCTACTGGATGTGCCTGCAAAGTGATAAGCAATCATTAACTATTGATTACGCTTCATTGAAAAAATTTATCCTTCCTTATTGCGTAGGTGTATCAGATCCAAAAAAATTTTTTAAAGACACGTCCGAGTTTGGGAGATTAGGTAGTGAACTATTTGTTAATGGGTATTATGTGTTCAAGTCTGACCTAGACAAAGAGGAAAAGGTTTGGGATTCCTTGAACCTCTGGCTTTCTGTCCTGAAACGAAAACCATCGATTCGTTGGGAAGAATCTGTCATCAATGCGTACACATTACGAAGTAAGTTCCGAAGTTATTTAGAAATGATGGAGTGGGGCCCAGCAGAAAGAACGTTAGATGTCATCCGTGAAGGGCACTACGTATCGGATGAAAATTATTTGTTTCTTTATGTTGAACTTTTAGTTGCACAAAAGAAATGGAAAGAAATTTGGTACTGGACAGAGTTTGATGCTCTTTCCGGTTTACATCGAATCCCAAAGGATGTAAAAATAGCACTTTTATCCGCCTTTTACTTTGTAATATTAGCTGAATCTGATGTATCTGGAGAGTTCCAAACCAGTTATGAAAAATTTAAAACAAATCGTTTCCGACTTAGTTCACTTCTAGATACTCATCTAGGAATACAAGAAGAACATATATTCAGAGTATTTGCATATGAATCTCTAGTTGAAAATAATTATGAAAAACTTTCATTTATAAAAGGTCAGGCTGTTGATGAAACAACACAAGAACTAATAAGTTACCTAGAGTCGAAGTTCATGTGGAAGGAAGATCCTGTTATACCGGCTCCGCCGGAAAAACAAGCAGCCGATTTCCTTCAGAATGGTCTATTAGATGATGCATATCTATTAATTAGGGAGTGTAGCAACTCAAAAGAAAAAGTAAGAATTATGAGTGCTATTGGTTTCTTTACTGGATCCAATGAAATTCAAAGAGATGCTTATGAATTGTTACTTGCATTATCAGAGAGTGAGCAAAGTGAGTTAACAGCAGATATACAAGCTAATGCTTATCTGACATTTATTAAGATGGCTAATGAAGGTACCCGTAATGAACCTAAGGAAGTTCAGGAAAAAATTGAGTACACCTGGAATCATTGGTTTCAACAAATCGTGGAAATAGATGAGAACTCTTTAGATCCATTATTTGAGCTTTTATATGCTCAAGACAAACTCCCGACTTTTATTTGGTCACCATCGATGATAAGTGAATTAGGAAACTTAATCATTGAAATTGCCATAACGTCATTTACTCACAAAAAAACGCTTGTCCTTGGTGAAGGAATTACAACATATCTCTCTGAACTTATTAGAGATGAGCAATTTCCACGAACAATGGGTACAGAATTATATAGTTACTCGGTCGAGGTACTATTACTACATTGTAAAAAAAATGAAATCAACACTAATTACTTAAACAGGTTACTTGAAGGCTTACTATTAATAGATGTACAACAAGTTTCAAAGTATTGGGATTGGGCAAGACAATGGTATGATATGACACCAATGAAGGTAATGCTTCCTAACCTTTTATTTACGCTTGAATTATTTTATGATTATGGACAAACTCTTGATGATTTAAAAGAAATTTGGAATCAATGGACGTCTACCCTTTTATCGGGTCTTTCAACGCTAACGGATATTGAAATAAGAGACTGGTTACGAATCGGTGAGGCTCTTAGTGGAGAAGAATATCTTATTAATTCTGTAAAAGAATTTGTAACGGAGAATGAGGATGAGGAAGACCCTCTTTCACTTGTTCCAGAAACCACAATTGTTATCTTCTCACTACGGGAAAGTTCAGCTCGTCGAGCTGTTGAGCAAATAACAAGTCGGAACCAAAATTTAAAGGTTATAGTAAACGCAGATACTAGCTTAACAAAACAAGCAAAAAGCCTAGCTAGTAATTCAGATGTTGTCGTATTGGTTACGACAGCTATGAAACATGCATTGTTTTACGGAATCACACCATATCTAAAGGATCCACCTCTATATCCGAAGTCTTCTGGTACATCCAGTATTATTGCAGAACTTGAGCAACATTTTGCTTAGATTCCATTTTAAAATTGGTAAACACTTGTTTCAAAATTTATAAAATTATAATGAAGTATAAAACCTTATTGTAAATAAGAGAGGACTACAAAACCATATGTATTGGTTTAATACATTGGAATTTAGGGAATAATTGTATGTACGCCCAATCTAATACAAAATTGAACACTTCAAGAAAATTTTCTAGTTTAGTATTGACAATCCAGAGTAAATATTAAGATGGTTGAAATGTGAGAAATTACTTACCGTTTTCTAATTTGAATCACTTAAAATAACAAGAGAAGTTAATTCCACCGTACTAATTCAAGATATAAAAATAAATAATTTATAATATTACTGTAATAACCCAAAAAAAGCACTCAATTTAAGTGTTTTTTTGGGTTATCTTTTATAAGATTTTTGAAATTGAAATATGAGAAATTGGTTCTTCATACTAATACAGGTTATTATAAAAGAATTTACTTACACAGTTACCAAAAACTTCTTTTTATGATTATATTGTGCTATATAATTATAATAACACCTAAAATTTATTCGTATGATTAGTCTATTTAACTAGCCTTTTCTCATATAGGATTACGAATTCCAAATTAGATGGTAAAAAATTATGCTTAAACTGATAATTTTTTCATGGAAGCGTCCCACTTTACTCCAAATTAAAAAAGAGATTATAAAGGCTAGAGAATATTCCTATCTAGTTGCAACCAAAGACTTAGATAAGGAGCATGGCCTGGAGTCTCTTCCTCCAGGCTATCAGAAACAATTAAATCCCTCTAATAATAAATATTCGATCGCTGTCTTTCATTAAGAGTATTAAGGGAATGGGTTGGAAAAAAGGTGAACATTGCTTCTCGTGGTGAAGAGAAGAGAATAATATAATGAAACTATAAACATTTATGAAGGGGAAATAAATATGAGTATAAGTGATTTGAAGAAAGAACTGAATCAGAGTAAACAGATTGAAGTTATTTATGTGGAAAAATCTAAAGCTAAAGAAAACTGGTTAACAGAAGAGTCTCCAGCCAATGTTAGGGATGGAAAAATTTATGTATTAGATGATCTGCCTGATGAAAATAAATTACAAGCAGAAGCACATGAATTAGGACATTTGTATGTAGAACAATTAGGGGTATTAAAATTTGATCCAGAATATGGTGAGCCAATTGACTATTTAAAACTAGAGCTAAATAACGCTCTCTCCCATAGATTTATTATAGACATATTAAATGAAAAGTTTAATATTTCAAGTGATTATCACTTACATCTTAGACGGAAAGGAATAGACAATACTAAGGAAATATTACAAGATAATGATGAGTATGAAAAAGAAATTCTATTTGGATTAGGATTGAAGCTTTTTGACATATCAATAACTATTCCTGATACTGAAGAAGAAATAGAAAAGATTATACATTTTAATAAAGATGTATCTTTAGCGTATGAAGCAGCTAAAACTTATTTAATGCAAATGAAACTAGATATGCCTAGTGAAGAACAGAGACAAATCATAGGTAATTTTTTAGAAAAATTAGGATTATCTTTGGAACATCTTTCTTAACAACTATTTTAAAAATTAGCCAGAACAAAATTAAATGAAAGAGATTATTCCAGGGACTTAAGTCAATATTTTTGACACAAAAATGTAAGGGTCATGCTGATTTTTAAGCTTAATCCATGGAAGAATCGGGGAGTTATACCCTAAATTCTTCCATGTATTCTTTTCCTGTTACACCATCCCTTGATAGAGGGCAATAAGGTATTTTAGCTTTTTCTTTTAAAAAAGGAACCAATGCATGTAAGAATGGTTGGAATGAATCTCCTTCATGACCAAAGTATTGCAAGTGCCGACAAGCAAACACTTTCGCTTTCTTTCCGCTTGGATATGTAAACGTGAAATGTGGAAATTGAGTTTCACGATGTTTAATGGTGGTTTTCTTTAACACATGGCGCGGGTGAATCCATTTGTATTTCACGAGGATATCGATAAACTCCCTAGTTGTATGCTGACTATGTAAAATGATAAGAGAAGGTTCATGAGTAGTTAAGATTCTTATAAAACGGTGCTGGCCCTCTATTACAGCCTCCTTCACGGAATATTCCTCTAAACCAATTGCCCTCGAAGTGGGAAATGCATTGATGTTTGTTTCCAGCAGCGAATAGGGATAGTACGTCTTTACATAGCGAAGCAATCCCTGGATTCCTAGTCTTGTTGGACCATTTGACGAATGTCTGGTACTATAAAGGCCTGGGTCCATTAACGTTTCTACCCACGTATCGATGTCGACTCCATCTTCAGGGGAAACGGCCGTTGCAGGATTAATCCCGACCAAAAATAGATCAATTTGTTCAGGTCTGCCGTGCAAGATGAATGGTCTATAGTAGGGAAGTTCCTCTGAAAACGGCTTCACTAGAGAAATTAGATTTTCATGTGAAAAAAATGGATGCATGACCAATATCCCCCTCCTTATACATGTTGTATGATAAATACCATTGTATACCACATTTGTATAATTAGCATGTCATTGAGTAACTTCCTAGTTAGTACGTAAAATAAATATTATTCAATGTTGAAAATTACACGGAATAAGGATCGTTGGAAAACTTGAACGGTTCTTTTTTATTAATCAGATCAAAGGGGTTTTCATGCAACCAACAAAACTTCAATTTATCAGTTGACATCATATTGATGATAACAAAATATCTTATCTGTTGAATGAGAAGGCAATCAAGGACGGTAGACAACCACAAGTTACAGCGTTTGCGCAAGCATTAAACTGTTTAAACGGAATAGAGAAGGACGAAAATGAAGAAGGGGAAGCGTTTTTTTGTCGTATCATTATGGGATAGCTTGTATAAAGAAATGAAATATAACGAACAAGAATGGCAAATACTCATTACTAAAATCAGCACTATGGCTTCATTGTTTGTAATAAGTAAAACATAAACTTCATGCGTGTTCTTTTCCGTTTAGGAGTAGAGCAGTTGCATTAAAGAGATGAAGGTATGACGCAGGAAAGGTTTGAGGAACAGTATTACTATAGATTCCTGATCACTTCAAAAGAAAATTCAGTGGGGTATTTTTAAAAAAGCTTCTGCTATAAATCTCCGAGATTTAACAAAGAAATAAGAGATATGAAACTAGTAAAAAGAGTTGACAATAAAAATGGAAAACGTTACTATATGAGTGCGAAGGTTGCGAGACGCAACCTTATTTATTGGAGATTTACCATAAATCTCCGAGATTTAATTCATGAAAGATTGGAAAGGGGGTTCTATTATTACTATGATTACTTTGTATCAGTATCAAAATAAAAGGCCGAGAAATGAGAAAGTGAAGGAAGAATTGGGTCTTGACACATCAAAACATTCATACGTGTACCTGACAGCGACGAAGAAGATGGCGAAAGAACGCGAGAAGTTAATCCCCTCTACCCATCAGGAGTTTGTAACGAGGAAAGGGCAGAAGGAGTCAAAGGAAAAGTTAGCACTCTTTGGTGATTTACTCAAAGGATGGGTGAAGCAATCTTATCCCGGCAAGGCTGCGACTGGTCTTGAAGAACAGACCTTGTTAATCCGAGCCATTGAAAAAGTTGTCACTACAGATCAAGAACTTCAGGATATTCTGAAAAAAGATAGAGGATCGCTTCTGAAGACCCTAAAGGACCTTGCAGCAAAAAATATCGATCTTGCAAATGGATTCCCGCCCAACCTGCAAGATCAACTTTTAGAACCAACTTTTGAAGTCCTTCTTCCAGATATTCAACGGCAATTTTATCACGAGTTGCGTTCAAAAGGCAAGGTTTTGTATGAGAAGTTGGCTTATGACTACATAAAACAGGACTTTGTTCCCAAATTTTTGGAGTTGTTTGGATCTTACTTTACGATTGTAATGGAAGGGTTCACGTACTTTACTCCACAACAAAGGCATCTCATTGATGTCTGTATAAATAATGACATTCGAATTTGCTTCCTCGTTCCGAATAACCCCATGCAAAGGAAGGGATTCGAGATTATAGAAAGGACGTATGCGAGTATTCCGGGGGTAGAACGGAAGAACATAGATACAGAGTCAATCTCTGAATATCCAGATCTACAGCACTTACAATCGCAATTTTTTACGAAAGCACCAGTGCCGTATGAGGATAAAGCTACTCACATACTTGTCCAACAGTACTCTAATCGCGATCAAGAGTTGGCTGCTATATTGCAGCAAATAAAACAATTACTGACGAATGGGTACTTGCCGTCTGAAATTGCAATCGTGATGCGTAACAAAAAAGAGTTTCTGTATCGATTAGCTGACCTGTTACAGATGCGTCCAATTATCTATGAAGAACACTTAGATAATGGACAAACAGAGCAGCATCAAGTGAAGCTACCTATATCACCACGAAAGTTGCTTCTTACGCCTGTTGGGCGCTTTATATTGACTCTATATGAAATTTGGGAAGACAATGAACTGTCTCTTAGTGCCGATCAATTGGAAATTCTTCTTGGATCTGGTTGGCTTGGTGCAAAAGCACAAGATCTAACCCAAAAATTTCGCGCAGTGAAACACCAGTCTTTTGCTCAATGCACGAAGAAAAATGAGTGGCTAAATGTTCTCGATTCCCTACTACCTCTTTGCCGTACAAGAAGACCACAGGAACGGATGCCTATAAATATTCTTGATCAGCGTGCAATTAGGGCTTGGAAAGATGTCATCGAGTTACTAGAAAGGGTTTGTAGAAAGCTGTTCAGTACTGGTGAAAGTGCAATCGGTCAACATATCCGAGTACTGCAAGAACAGTTGAAAGGAATACTCCCAGATGACATACGTCAAACCGAGAAGCGTGTCCTGGAAAAAGTGATGGAGGTTTTTGAAGAACTTGTGCAAGAGCATACAATCGACTTAAGCACCAATGAATTTAGTCGTACACTCCATGCCTTAATCTCTGATCAGGTCAACGATGATGATGAAACAAATGATGAAGGCGACCCAGGGGAATTGAAAGTCTACAGTCCGGAGACGATTGACGGTATTCATGTAAGGGCCGTACTTTATATCGGGGTGGACAACCAGCATGTTCCCGCGATGTACACAGACTCTTGGCCATTTTTTGAAGACGTTCGAGACGAGCATTTAGAAAAAGAACGATATATGTTCCTGACCGTACTACGAGCGGCTATGGAAAAATTAGTGCTCAGTTACTCCTTGCAGGATGCAGAACGTTCCTATCAACCTAGTGCCTATGCAGGGACTGTACTGCAGTTAGCAAATGCTGAATTAGATAAGTTTACAGTACTTGATGCCTTAGATATGAGTAATGTGCCAGAGATTCCGCTAATGCCGACAGCGATTCCAGCAATCCGTAGGAACTACGAACTTAATGAATTAGCACACTATGGCCTTTGTCCGGCACGATATCGGCTGGAACTGTTACACTCTGAGGCACGTTCGTACCGTATGGATTGGCAATTGCCGTTTGTTGCGCAAGGGAAGTGGTTGGATGAGATTTTGCAAAGGCTTCAGCAAGAGAACGATCATTTACCGTATGGAGATCCTGAAAAGTTAAAAATCTACTTCATCCGTACGATGAATGCAGTTGAGCCACATATACGCCAGTGGTTTTCAGGCTTTAACCAAATCACTTGGCACGGTATAAAAAATAAGGTATTCCATCAATTGATCAATATTCATTGGGAACATCGATTTAAGTATCTAAAAGGGGTACGTGGAGCTTCTTTGGAGGTCTTTTCCGTTATGAATGAGGAAGAAGATACCATAGATATTGAGTACGAAGTTCCATACTATTGGAAGACAACAAAATTCGATGTTCCAGTATTTGATATGATACTCCACAGAGAATGGCTTTTACCCGCTGACTCTGAGGGTTCAGATGAAGAATTTGTGTCAAAGAATGGAATTCGACTGTTCTCAACACTAGGACATGCTGTAGGCTGGTGGCGAAATATCATCAACGGACATCACTATAAGGAGAGTGGTGCTCCCATTAGTCAAAATCATATTCGGAAAGCATTGAGGGTATTTCATGAGGCACCTGACCTTATTATTGAATGGATATCAGGGATTGAGGGTGACAAGTTCCCCAAAAATGAGGGAACGCACTGTAACAAATGTCCAGTGCGCATGGAATGTCTTGGAATTGCGCTTGATGAGGAGGGAACGGAAGAATGATAGAACGAGGTGGAATTACATTATCTCAAGAGCAGGCTAATATCGTAGATCATGTTATGACAACTGGACCCGTAGCTCCGACAGTGGTTTCTGCAGGAGCCGGGTCCGGCAAGACTCGTGTTATGATAGCGACTGACCTGCACTTAATTAAATCGAGGGAAGATGTTAGAGTTGATGATTTTGCGTTGATAACCTTTACTAACAAGGCAACCGATGAGATGCGCAAACGACTAGAAGAAGAATTAGATAACCGGATTAAAGAGGCTGAAAGTCAGGCAGAAGCAGATATGTGGTTTGAACAAAAAGAACGGCTTGCCAATGCATTCATTGGAACAATTCACCGGTTCTGTTCTATGCTCCTACGTCAGTATGGGTATGAGGAGCACGTCCCGCATGAAACAGAAATCCTAATTGCTAAGCGTTATTTCCAGCAATCATTAAAGGATGCACTAAATGAAGGATTAACCGACCCTGATACACAACTGTTGTTTAATGAAGCAAATATTCCATGGGAACCTTTTCGATGGGAAAAATATTTGACAAATCTTTACGAACACATACGCAACAACGGACGTTCTATTGATCATGTGGCGAAGCGAACGTATGCTCAACCTGTTGATGGGGAGTCTGGATATCGGAATGCGGTAGCCAAAATGCTGCAGAAAATTGACCGTAACTACAAAAGAGTTAAGCAGGAACATGGAGGTCAGGACTCACATGATTTATTGTACAAATGCGCGCAACTAATTGAGAAGCACCAAGCACGAATTGGCAGAACGATACAAAAAAGGTATAAATTTCTGTTCGTTGATGAGTTTCAGGATACAGATCGTACTCAGAAGCGGATCATTAAAATACTGCTTCCTTACATGGAACATGTGTTAGTCGTAGGGGATCGTAAACAAGCCATCTATGGATGGCGTGGTGCAGACTATTCAGTTCTAGAAGAACTAGCGAACGAATACAACATGAATCCAATACCATTACTAGCATCCCGGCGCCCAACCCGCCACTTATTTGAGGTGCAAAGGGTTTTGTTTGCAGGAATGAGGAGACGTTATTCTTTCTTGCAGGAACAACTCACAGTTCCGGAAGATGCGCATGTGCCGCAAGATCAAATTACACCTTTAGAGTATCTCCATGTAATGGGAAACGACCGTGAAGCGTACATTATGAGAACTATTGATAAGGTTCGGTCTTACCTTAGTCAACAAATTCACCGCCCTAAAGAGGGGTCTCGTTCCGTGAACTATAAGGATATCTGTATTCTATTTCGAACCAACCGACATATGGCACAATACGAAGTTCTATTTAAAGAAGCAGGTATCCCTGTAGTTACGGATGTTGGTGGAGGGTTCTTTCAGAAACCTGAGATTCTTTATTGTTATTACATGCTACATGCAATCTTGAGTTATCCGAACGATACGACGCTTAGCCAGATTATGGGGACGCCTTTCTTTCCAATAAAAGCACCAATCACTATCCATCGTACTGATTTCTCCAGTACGCAGTTTTCAACCTGGTTGAAGCAAGAACCCTCCGTAGAGCGGTGGTATAAAGGAATGATGGAAGTAAGACAAGATATAAAAGTGGACCTTGTTCCGCAACTTTTAACTAAAATCTATGAGTTTACGGGTGTTCGAGAGTGGTATGCACAACAGGGAGATTTACAGGCAATTGCTAACCTTGAAAAATTGGTGGCATGGTCTAGAACCATGTTTGACAATGCGGAAGCTCTCACAATGCAGAGTTTCTTCCAAAGATTCCAGAATGCTATATTTACTGGTGAAAAAATGGATGAGGCGGATCTTGGTGAAATGGCTGGACGCCCGAATGCAGTTGTTTTCTCGACAGTACACTCATCCAAAGGTTTAGAGTATCCCATTGTCATAATTCCCGAGGTGCAAAGACCACTACTTAACGATTTCCAGTTACCGAGTTTTTTTGATATAGCTAGACCTGACTGTGACTGGGGGCTTGACTTAAACCTTTCAAATGAACATGGTCGCTCACTGCGTTTTAACGAGTGGATGGAACAATATCGGAGAGATTTCTTTCAGGAAGAGGCACGGGTTTTCTACGTTGCTGTTACGCGTGCGCAACATGCTGTTTGCTTCATTGGGGGTGGAAATCCACGTTTAGCTCCAATTCATTCCAATAAATGGTCTTGGAAAGATGAAATTTTGTCTGAATCCAGTTCCTTGCAAGCACTAGGAGATGAATTTGTTAGAATTCAGCTTCCTTGAAAGATATAATTCAAAAGAAGAGACATTCTTCTGTCTCTTCTTTTGAAAGGAGTTATTCGAGTAAGAATCGTATGAAGTAAGAAACTGAGGTGATTTATATGTTAATACCAAATCAATCAAAAATAACAAATGATCAAATCCAACAAGATCCTAACTATAAAAATCTTCGAATTGTTCGTTATGCTAGCAATGAGCAAGATCGAAGTAATTATACTAACAGGACCTATAAGTTTCAGCATGACCATGCGGACTATACAGTGATAAAGGCAACATTGTGCCGTAAGGGGGCTGAAAAGATTTATCGACTTGTTGCAATCGTTCATCCTACAATGAAACAATTCGTCGATATCATTAAGTATGATCCATCCAACCCACCAACTGATGATTATCTTGCCCACGGCATGATTGAAGCCCATGAACAAACACAAAGTGATTTTCAGGGACAAAAGAAACAAAATGCCCTAGATTTCCGAAATTATATTCTAGAAGGGATCGCCGGTCATCGTACGCTGTATTTGCCTACCGTAACTGGCTGGCAGTCCACACTTAGCTTTGAGAAGACAATTTTTGTTACTTTTGATGAAGAAAATCCAAATGCAATGTATGGAGAATTATATTTGCCTAAAGATCCTGTTATGCAGGCTGATGGACAAACACAAACGGCTGCTATTTTTCAAGCTTCAAAAACCATCGAAGCAATTACTTCTGGAGCTTTGGACTCTTTATCACTTACGCTAGAAATTGAGTTGAATGTCTCGACGCATGAAGCAGGGCAAAGTTTTGCTGATCGCAATGGTCGAGGTTCGAAGAAGAATAAGAATCTTGTGATTAAAATGGATAGATCTTCACCATTAAGTCAGCTTCGCGTTTTTGCAATAGAAGGGACCGTATTTGAAAATCGAATTGCAGATGGACGTACTACAGGAACGTCCGAGACAGCAACTGGCAATATCGTCGATTTATCCACAATGGAGCAAATGTTAATTAATGTGGTTGCGAATGGTCGAATAAAACCTGAAAAATTCCAACATTATTATATTGACGCTTTTAAACCATATGTCCGTGAATTTATTCGATTATTAGATCAGTTGTTTGCAAAATATTGGCCCGCGGAAACCCCGGAAAATATGGATCCATACCGACGTCTATACGTTCATGGTTGGCCTTTTGCTTTAAAAGCCCTGGCTAAAGCTTATCACCAAGTTCGGATTGAGGAGATTGGCCCGTTAGCGGCAGCCATCGGGACCGAAAAAGAAGTACAGGATGCTTCAAAGAATTTGGAAGAGAAATTTCTAATTCAGGCTGAAAAGAGGAAGGAACAGTTTAAGGGTAAAGCTCCAATGGCACTCGAGGAGTTTGTGGCAAGATTAAAAGAAATTGATTGGCATCGCTATCGTACACATTGGATTGCCATCACTGGACATTCTGTAAAGGATGGTAAGAAGAAGGTATTCAAACTAAAATCTACGGGCGAGGAGAAAGTTGTTGCTTATGCACCAAATACAGCAGCTGTTATTGATGTTGTAGCAGATAAGTTGTTATCTAATAAATGGATCGAGTTGTGTCGAAAAGAAGATGAACCAGTAAATTGACTTTACAAATAATTGAGATAAACGATTATGAATAACTTATCTTCAGATCTATAGCACATAGGAATTTACACATAACCAATATATTTTTTAAATTATTATTAATGGGGCGTCATTCAATGTTGGAATCAATGAGGATACATGGGATTGAAGGGAAGGTTGTTAAGCCAGCCATTCAATATCTTGAGGATGGAGACAATGCATACACTGATATTACCTTTACCGACAGAAAAATGAGGGAATGGATGCCCTCATTTTTATTTTTGTTTTATTTTCATTTCATGTACTTTAATCTTTTCTGATTTGCAAAACGGGCACTTACCAGGCTCGAATTGCCTTCCAAATGTTCGATTACAATTTAAACATTTTTTTATCATGGTTTGTTCTCCTTATAACTATTCTCTGATTTTTTTTCCTAACGTGGCCCTATTGTAAACTTTATAGCAGGAGTGATTCTTGTCAAATATCCACGAAGTGGTTACCAAGAACTTTAAAAGCGGAGGGAATGTCTTCCTCTTTCTCGTTAGAAACCAAATTATAGCTATGTTAACTACCCCTACTTTTGAATACCTAATTGACTTAGATAAACTACTTATAGAATAGAAAAAACTTTGCTATAACTTGTTATTCTACTCAATAGGTTCATTTTCCTTCCAATATAGATTCAGCCATCTATCTGAAAAATATCTTATTTGCTATAGCACAAAGGCGGCATTATTTTAGGCTAATGCTACGACCTGTTTTTCACCTATACTTTTCACAATGAAGTTTTTTGGTACCATCTTTTCAACGAAATATTCCATTAGAGTTCATACAATATGTTTGAATCTTAAAATGGAAATATTTGATATAATTTTAGTGTTAAGATATCAAAGAAGGTGGTGAATAGGGTGAATGACTATATTAAACAATAACACGATTTAATATTACATTGTAGCTTTGATAACACGTGAAGTTCACCCATCAATTATTTGAAGGCGCCCGCTTAAGACCGGAGCCCCTGGGAATCTATATACCTCTTTGAAACAAATACAATCGTTGCACCAGAACAAATTCGATCGAAGATGCAGATTTCCCGATATACATGGAAGGAAGGAAAATGATGAAAGAAAATGAACTTCAAAAGGAATTATTTGAAATTATAGAAAACGGGAATTTATATAATTATATAAGTAATATTGAATCTATTGAACAACCACTAAAGCAGGATGAGGCAGAAAATTATATACCTAATTTTTCTATCGATTACTTATTAAAATATCGCTACTGCTATTCCGCAAATGAAGTTATTAAAATGTTATCTGGTGATTTAGAGATAATTAATGGTAAAAAAATAAGAAGTATATCTCTCAAGAAAAATGAACGATTATACCCTGATTTTGTTTTGATAAATAATGAAACAGAACAGATTATTATTATTGAATTAAAAAGAGATTCTGGTGCCGAGAGGGAGGCGATAACAGAATTAATTGCTTATGCACAGGAGATGAAAAACCATCTTCCCTTTCTTTCCAATTATGACTATTCCTTTATTATAATTTCAACGGAGTTTGAAACACTCTTGAGACATTCAGTGGGCTCGTTGATTTTAGATACAACACTAAATATCCTATGTTTAAAGCCAAATATTGAGGAGAGTGAAGTATCTAGCCTAGAAGTGGTTCAACCTAATTCCTGGACGGATCTATATTGCGCATGCTTACCAAGTGAAGCTCTTGTTTCGTACACCTTGGTTCTTTATGATTATAAAGATTCCTTAAAAAATCTCGGTGATGGGATATATGATTTGTTAGAGATGGCGGGAGATTTAATAACACACTATGGTAACAGGCACAATTCCCATGGTTTTTATATTATATGGAGAAATATGTTGAATGTAGGGTATTCAGAATATTGTATAACCATATATGTAATTAATCCATACATATTTCAAAAATATTTAGTTGGTCTTAGTATAAATGAAACTAACCCTCTGTTAAGTAAACTATGGGAAAGAAACGAGTTGTTTGAATATGAGTACTACTCCCCTCAATCTATTTTTAGGATTACCGACAATGCTAGGAAGTTACTAGAAAAATACTTTGATTCAACCTTTGAAATTCCGTCTACCTGGCATAACGATTTTAATGATAGTAATCTTAAGATTCAAAAACTTCCTTTATTGATGGATTCATGGGGGACTGTCGGGGATTTTGTCAGGTACTTTTATCTGCATCCAGGGGTTAAAAATACTTATTTCAGACAACCCATCAACGGACAATTATCCTATAAAAATCCAGTGATTGGAATTCAAATAATCAATTATATGACGGGTATGACTGTATTTAACAATGGAAATTTTTGTGTGAAAAGTTTCTTTTTATTCGGTAAAAACCTTGCGCTTCTCATCCAAATAAGTGAATTAAGAGAGATCAATTCTAATTATAATTTATTTGAATCATGGTTATACTGGTTGAATATTTATTTGATTCCTGCAATTAAGGAAATAGGTTTTAGATATGAAGAAAGTGACTCAATAACTGTACCACCCCCAACTTTCAAAGTGCATATCTATAATGAAACATTAAGGAATATCAAGCTAGTGGAAGACTATGTGCTTTGGATCAATGAGCATCTATTAGATTTTGATTCTAATGGTGTATATAAATTATTTTTTAACCTTGGATTCAGTGAAGGCTTAGCCCTAGAAAACCAATATTCTAACATGATTCTAAATTCAGGTAATGAGGATTCGATTGAGACAATAAATAGGATGAAAAAAGAAATAATTACACTAGTTAGAGATTGGTTAAACGGTATATTAGAGGATGTCTTTGTAAAAGAAATTCGATATCCTCCGGAAGAAACAATGAAAATGATTAAGTTTGAATACTTACATAATATAGATTTTTGTAATATAAAAGACAAGGATATTTCAAATATAGTGGCCGATATTAGCGATGAATTTATAATTGATACCTTTGAGACATATTTTCTGGAGTTGGTAGATAGTATTACTCCACCTTTATTTCACGAAATTACACCCTTTGATACGCATAATTACAATGGACTGGATTTAGACTGGATTAAGGAGCAAATACTCAAAAGGCGTCAAGCAGGAGAAGAATATGTAGCAATTCAAATTGGAGAGGGAGGGACAATTTCTATAATAGAATTGCCTGAAGAAGAAGTAATACTAGGTTACTCTGAAGAAGACGATAAAAATGATATGATTTATGTTAGGGATTTATCTGCAGGATTTGTTACTTTAAAAAAGATTAGTTGGCAAGAAGTTTTGGACGGGAATTTATTTTTGTAGTTTATTCAGTTTTGGTACAAAAATTATATTGGTTTACAACAAAAAACTTAAAAGAAGGTATCGGTGTGTGGAAGAGAAAAAACCCTTACTTCAGACAATGGAATTTTAGAGTCTCTGATTTTTAACAGCGAATTAAAATTCTTGGAAGAGTAAGGAGTATGTTAATAGATGTATAATAAAGCCTCCTCAAGTGAAGTGACCCCTGTCAAGTAGACAGTGATAAAAAAGCAACCCTAAGCAGCCTGATTTCTATATTCGTATGGACTCAGGTTGTTTAATTTTTTCTGGAATCGTTGGTGGTTATAAAAGCGAATATATCGTTGAACGGCAGTTTTCACCTCATCAATTGTATGAAAGGAGTGAAGATGAAAGCACTCCGATTTAAAATGACTAAAGAAGTTTTCCATACTTGCATTGTCCCAACAGTTTCCTTTTCGGAACATACTCGCTTTCATCTGATACTTTTTGAGTAGGTTGTTATATTGACGGGATGTATAATGAAACTCTTGATCGCTATGTAAAAGAACTCCTTGTACCTTACGTCTTTTTCGGGCCTTCTTGAGTGTATCCATAACGAGCTTTAAATCATTTCTTCGACTGATCTGATACGCAAAATCTCATTGTTATAGAGGTCTTTAATGACAGATAGGGACAGTTTTTCTCCGTGAAAGATGAGATAGGTGATGTCTGTAACCCATTTTTCATCCGGTTTTGATGCCTGAAAATCTCTATTTAGATGATTTTGTGAAATGACATACACTTCTTTCTTGCCATAGTAGGGGCGTTTCTTCCGGATGACCGCATGAGTCGTTGTACACGCTTATGGTGGTTTAACTGTAAGCCGTGTCTACGTCTCAGCCAAACCATAACTCTTCGATAGCCATAAATTCCTTTCAACTTTGCGTGGTATTCCTTAATTCTTTCCTTTATTTTCTGACCCTCTATTTGTTTAGGGGAGAGGTATGTTTGTCGTTGAAGCCACTTATAGTATCCGCTCCGAGAGACTTGCGCTAGGTCACAGAGGAGCTGAATTGAGTACTGATGTGCCATCCCCTGAATCACTGCGTATTTCTCCCTTGCCGACATTGCTTCCATTCCCCCTTTCATTTCCCTAACAGCTTTTTTAGTAATGCATTTTCTGCTTCCAATCGTTTTATCTTAGCCTCTGGGTCCTCTGGTCGAATTCTAGGTCTCCCCTGACCAAGTCCCTTTTGCCTTTCCTCGTTTTTCCTCAAGAGCCTTCATTCCTTCGGTTTCAAAGTGCTTCACCCAGCGCCGTACCATTCTAGAATCAACGCCTAATTCCTTGGCAACAGTCTCGTATCCCATTCCTTCTTGGAAGTATAAGTCTACGGCTTTTTTCTTAAATGCTTGATCATATGTTTTGTTAATTTCCCCTATAAAAAAATCCCCTCCATAGTAGATAGATTAAGGAGCTTCCTTTTTCCTGTCTACTATAAGGGGATCATATTATATTAAGGAAGGCTTTTTTATTTTTGTGTTGAATTAATTATAAAATTGATATTGGTAGGGCTATAAAAAAATTCCGTATTAATTAAGGAGTAGAAAATATGGCTGTTAAATTTGTTCCGGAAGAACTAAAAGAAGAATTGAAACAACTGTTGGATTTCTTTGAAGAACATGAAATTCAGCATGACTTTGATGGATATTTGTCAAATGATTATAAAGAAGAAGATACTATCATTGATAAAGACACAGCAATTCAAGTTTGGCTACCACGTACTGATTATGAAGAAAGTTCGACTTTAGGTGATGTAATTGAGATGGTTAGAGAAGCTTTAAAAGCGCGACAAATAGATGAATATAAGTTTATTGGGAAAAGGTTGGCTCTATTTCGCATTGACAGTTATAGTAGAGAAATGTTAAGCAGAGCGGCATATGAATTGCCTACAACTATTACAGAATCCGCACATGACCAGGAATATGAGCTTAATATTGTAGCAGGGTTAACTAGCTATGCTTTTAAGCTAGTCATTGATCAAATGTATAGTAAGTATGTACCACCTGTCGATTTTGATGATATTTTTATAGAAATCTCGTGCGAAGATAAGTTAGATGAAGAGGTACTTGAAAGCTTAGTAGAGGCGTATTTGTTTGAATTAAAATCAACAATAGGTATAGAAGTTCATCCTTCACCAAGAGTTTTTTATGATCCATGGGAAGAAGAGGATGTTCAATTGGAAGCAGCACTATCAAGATTAAGACCATTGTTGCGAGGAAAAGGAGTGCCTGAATTACTAAAATTGTATAATTCATCTTTATCCACGCAAAATGCCGAAATTCTTATTTTGACGTATACAAAGGTAATAGAATATGTTTCTCAAACTGTTATTCAGCAAGACCTTATTCGCACTGTTTCTAAGAAACTATCTAGTCCTAAAGCTCTTAGTCCTGATGCAAATTACATACTTGAACTAAGTAAGATTTTTGAGGGAAATAGAAATCACAAAAAAGATCATTTAGCAATAAAACTAACTGTTGAGACTTGTTGTGACCTACTTGAGATAGTGTCTAATGCTCCTCAATTTTTGAAATTTACTAGGAAACTTACGATGGATAGTAAGCCAGAAGATTTACAAAGAGCCCTTGATGAAGTAGCTAATGCAATTAGTAACACAAGAAACATGCTTGCTCACGCAAAAACTAATTACGAAAAAAAAGGGAAAGAGTGCCCTGAAGACCAATTAGATGATTTCGCTAAATGTTTAGATATTCTTGCTCAGCAAATTATTAGATGGTTTGCAAGAGAACATGAAGATAATAGAGTTGTTTGATTTTAATATAACAAGCAGGAAGCTATAGAAGAAACTAACAAATAAATGATTCTATGCTAAAGTATTTAAGACTAAAATTATTATAATTTGAAAGGTTGAATTGAATGAGGATAGATAACGTACATCAAATTAAAGCAGAAATTGAAAGACAAATAATTGTTTCTAAACATGATGTCATATTAGCAAAAGAATTATTATTAACTAACCAGGATAATAAGATAAATGTACTAGAATTAATGGAAGCATTCGTACAGAGTCAAAATATAAAAAAGCCCACCAAATTTTTTCTTAAAGAAAATGAAGAGGAAAATATTCAGGTATCTGCTCGTTATATTTCAATACACCTAGCTTATTGTGAAGCTGTTTGGTCATTGATTGGGTCAAATTCTTTTATTATTGAAAACCCTGATTCAAGATTTTATAGTCCCCTTTCTCTTAATGTTAAAATAAATTGCTACGACGAGTTTCAAGAGAAGACCCTAGAATTTGAAGAATTAAAAATTCGACTACCATTTTTTATACATAGAGCATTTTCAATGAGACAGTCTTCAAAAGAAACATATTTATTTACAGAGCCTGACTTATTAGTATTTAAGGATTTTCCAGGTGTGGATGAAGAGATGAAAGAAGCATTTAGAGATTCTCTAAAATGTTTTAATAATGATTTATATCGTCCAGCAATAGTAATGGCTGTAACTGCATTGGAAGGAGCCTGGATACAATTAGGACTTGCATTATATGAACTAGCAAAAGAAAAATTCGGTTACGATCAAACAAACTATGAAACTAAAATTGATTATTTAAAAGGTGTAACTCCAATTACAAGGAAAGTTGAAGATATAAATAAATTTTATAGTGATTATACACATTGGTTTAAAGATATAGCTGAAAAAACGGACATAAATCATAAGCACTTGAATAAAGTTAAGGAATGGTCTAATACTGTTCTAGGAAACAGAAACTCCGTTCATTATGGAGTAGAGCCTATAACGGAATTAAAATATGAAGCAGTATATGCTCAATTATTAAGTTTCAAAAGGTATATTTTTGATTTAGTCAAGTTATTCCAAAGTGTAAAAGATGAGTTATAAACTAAAAAATAAGCGATACTTATGAAAAATAAAAGGTGTTCAGCCAATATACTTATATTTTGGTACATCCCATTTTTTAGTGAACAAATTATTTTAGATTGTAGAAGGTATTTTTGAACATTTCTATTTGAATTATCTGGGGCGTTAGCTTAAGAAAGAAGCCAAAAAAAAGCGGGAGAAACCTCTGGTTTTTTTGGGGGCTAAAAATCAACATTGAAATTTAACAGAGCCAATTATTAATGTCACTTTTTTGAGAATTAACAAAGCGGTTAAATTAGTAACAAGTTAGGTACCATCTCATACTGAGGTGGTTTTTTATTTTGTAGGTGTCATTACTATTTTAACCAAACTTACTTCTTATAACTTAGCTTTTAGCTACATGGTGCATTATTTAGTAATGTTTTAGACCATATTTTTTACAATCATTATTTTTTTATAGTAATATTATCATATGATTATTTGGCTAAGGGGGAAATTGTATGAGTCGTGGATGGAAATTAAAAATAAGCGCATTCTTAAAAATTCTTGATAAAAAAGACTTTACTGATAAATTAGGCAGTTTGGGTTTTAGTGTAAGTGAATCGCAACTTAGTGCGTGGGAAGATTGTTTTATATTTTTAAAAGAAGA
The DNA here is from genome assembly GCF_004138295.1 of Ectobacillus funiculus. Taxonomy (GTDB): domain Bacteria; phylum Bacillota; class Bacilli; order Bacillales; family Bacillaceae_G; genus Ectobacillus; species Ectobacillus funiculus. Next base: position 105,284 of record NZ_SCFM01000013.1, read on the forward strand.
ACTTAATAAGTTGTCTTCAATGCAAAAGGAAGCAACAATAATATTTGAATATAAGTTAGAAAACGGTATGCGACCAGATGTACTAGTTCTCACAAAATCTACTCTGCTTGTACTAGAGTTTAAAAGTGGTGAAAATGCAGGTGCTTATATAGATGCACACCGTGGTCAAGTAGAAAATTACAGCATGAGGTTTGAAAACTATCACGAATATACTTATAAAAATAAGTTGAAAGTTAAACCATACATTGTTTACACACACCCAAATATAAATATAAATGAAGATGATGCCTTATATAAAGATAATTTTGCTCCAATTATTAGTAAAGAAATAAACGATATCCTTTATGATAAAGAAGATTCTGAGTGGTTTAACTCAAATTATGAAGCAATCCCAGATATATTAAACGCAGTGGATGGGATATTTAACTCTAGTAATTTACCTGACATTATGAGATCTAAATCTAATATTGAAGGGGTTCTTAGTTCAATTAAGGATACTGTAGATCATACTGAAAATGAAACATTAAATCTTATTTTAGTTTCTGGTGATCCCGGTGCAGGTAAAACATTGCTTGGCTTAAAAATAGTGCGGGATTATATAAATCAATTTGAAACAAGTAGTTCAGCACTATACTTATCAGGTAACGGCCCATTAGTAGATGTTTTAAAGTTTCAGATTGATGAGGCATGTAATAAAGGAAAAGAAGAGAGAAAGACATATGGTGAGGCATATGTAAATGCAGTTCCCCATTATTTAGATCCTATTATAAAATATTTACAAAAAACGGAAGAGAAATTAGGCTATGGTGATATAAAAAAAGAGAAAATACTAGTATTTGATGAGGCACAGAGAGCTTGGGGAAAAGAGCAAATGAAATATAAGTATCAGTTGGAGTTTAGTCAACCGGAAGTTTTACTTTATTATTTACTGAGTAGTATAAAGAAACTTAAAAGCTCAAAAACGTTAATATGTTTAGTTGGAGATGGTCAGGAGATTTACCGTGGCGAGGAAGATGGAATTAATAATTGGGTTTCAGCTATTAAAAGTAAAAGCTTTAAAAAAAGAAAAATAAAAATTTACGCTCCAACAAGATACAGAAAAATTCTTGAGGGAACAAATGCAATTTTTAATGATAATTTATATTTAAATTCATATTTAAGGGGACATGGAGCAGATAAATTCCCTCAATGGATAAATGCCGTTTTGAATAATGAGACGGAAGGTGCAAGAAAATTATTAAAATCCATTTATGATGAGCAAAGATATTTTCCGATTTTTGTAACAAAATCTTTGCTGAAAGGTCAAGAACACATAAGACAACATGTTGATGAAAGTTTGGAGACATATGGCCTGGTTACAAGTTCGTTTGCACAATATGAATTGGATAAAAGGGATAAATATCCTTTATCAAGAAAGGATTTAGGGTCATGGTACAAGGAAAAGTGTAGGGAATTTAAAGCGTATGTAACAGAATTTGATTCCCAAGGTCTTGAAATTGACTATCCAGTCGTTTATTGGGGACATGATTTAATCAAAATCAGTAAAAAAGACAATTGGAGTAAGGGGCAAACGTTTTATCGAAAAAAACATACGGGAGAACTGTATGATGGATTAAAGGGCTATAAAGATCCTTTAAAAATATTAAAGAATATCTACCGAGTATTATTAACAAGGGGAAGAAATGGTCTAATTATTTGTATACCAGAGGATCCTCTACTTAATAATACATTTAAATATTTTGTTGAAGAACTTGGAGTTAAGGAAATTCGATAAGATAAGATGCTTTGTTTTGGTGGTGACATTTCATAGCTAGAAAATATAAAATATAGGAGGTTTTATGAATTACTTTTTTGTATTTCAAAATAAAACTTATTTGAAGGAAAAAGCAGGTAGTTACCTATGGGCACCAAAAAGGAATAAAAATGGTAATCGTGTTTCCCATTGGGATCGAATGCTGGAGGTCAAAAAAAGTGATCTAATTATACATAGTTATTTAAAGAAAATAGTGGCTATTAGTATTGCAAGTTCAAATGCCTACTCTGCATATCAGCCTGAGGAACTTCAAAAGGAGAAATTATGGGAAGATGAAGGCTGGAGAGTAGATACAAAATATTATGAAATTAAGAAACCTATAATTACTTCAGATCATATGAAAAAAATTCGGGAATTACAGCCATCTCATAATGCTCCTTTCAATTCAATTGGAAGAGGTAATACAGGATATTTATTTTCAGCAAACAAAGAGTTAGCAAAATACATCTTAATACAAACTGAACTGAGCCAAGAAGATGAAATTAGTAAGAACGAGATAAATAAAATAAGAGAACAATTTGGACTGCTGAACTTAAATGAAACCGAATTACTCGACGATTTTGGGTTAGTTGATTTAGTTGAGAAACTTGAAATAGAGGATAATGAAGAGGTTTCGTACACTAGGGTTCCAAAAGAGAAGTTATCATTAAAAACAAATGATAAAGGTGTTCCTACATATCCTAGAAATTTAAAAATAGCTATGAATGCACTTAAGTTGGCAAGATTCAAGTGCGAATTTGATAACAGTCATAATACTTTCATAAGAAAAAGAGATGGCAAACCTTATACTGAACCACATCATTTAATACCATTAAGTTTTCATGGTGATTTTCCCTATTCTTTGGATGTGGAACAAAATATTATATCGTTATGTAGCCATTGTCATAATCTTTTACACTACGGTAGGGATAATTCAGGTGTTTTAGAGAAGTTATATAATGATAGAAAAGATTTACTTAAAGAAGTGGGAATCGAGATAAGGTTCGAACAATTGTTATCTTACTACTAATTAATCTAGGTCACTTTTTAATAAAATAAAGTAATTGTTTATATTATGGTAAACAATTTACATCTTATTTAATTTTTTTCCACTCCAACAGTTCAGATATATTGAACATGTGGATGTTTTATCATATTTATTAAGCACCCAACTATTTTAGTCAGGTGCTTTCTGTCACGAAAAGTTTAGAATGATATTTCTCGAGAAAAAATATAAGACACTAATATAGTAAGGATTTATAGTCTGATTTCTTCCATATTATACAGTCTACATGTAAGAACAAACGGAAATTCACTCTTTCTTCGTGTATGGGATATATAATCATTCCCTTTTTGTGGTTGCTGCTGTCGGCTTATGAACCAGCTAAACTCAACAATTGGATCATCAAGGATTAAATAAAATTGTTTCTTCTTTAGTAATTGAACCAAGGAAGATTCACTCCATCTAGTTTGGCTTTTTGAACATTTATTAGATAATCTTGGGCTGAATATTATAAGGAAATGAAAACACTCTTAGCCCTTGCTACAAACGGTTTTTGACAGTGAATTTTCATGCCGACTTCGTGCCGATTTCATGCCGAAATGATTTTATTTTGCATTTAAATTTATTATAAGAAAAGGGTTAAACCCTTGATATAAAGCCGTTTTTTATAATTCATTTCAAGCTGTTTTACGTTCGCCTAATCAAGTTCGAAATGGAAGGGTCTATTGGATAGCAGACTGCCGAGACCCCTTGATATTACTGAAGAAATTGAAGCTGAATGGGGTACCGGTGTCCCCGCGGTCTTCAAAACCGAAGGATATTAAATAATAAAAGACAGTGAGTAATGTACATACTTACTGTCTTTTTGTGTTAAAAAGTCAAAAAAAATTTTTATTCACAGCATTAATTTTTGGTCAATAAAACGATTAGTATTCCATCCTTCTCCTTAACATGTAAAACAACTTATGCAACATAAATCAATTAAGAATTATCCACTGCTGATGGCTACTTAAAATAACTTATTTAGCGGGTTAAATTTCTCGTTATTCTCTTTTAGTTCATTAGAAAACATATGCAAATAACGCTCAGTTGTCTTTATGCTAGTATGACGTAAAATCCTTGCTAAGGACACAATGTCTCCACCAGACTGAATATAAGTCTTGGCATAGTAATGTCGGCAAGAGTGTGCAGAACAGCGTGTCTCAGGAAATTCCATAGCCTGAGAAAGCCGTTTAAAAAAGCATTTTATGGCATTGTCTGTCAGGGACTGATTAGTCTTGTTAACAAAAACGTTAGAAGAGAGTTTGTTGAATTTCTCTTCACAATATACTCTCCATAGGGAAAGTTCTCGGAGTAAGGAACTTGCAATAGGCACATTTGCTTCTTTTCTTGCCTTCCCAAAGACCTTCATTTGTCCTGTTTCAAAGTTGATGTCTTCCCATCTTAAATTAACCAGTTCTCCTAGGCGTATACCCGTTCCGATAAGAGTAAGGAATGCAGTATAGTTTCGTACCGCATAGAATGTATCTTCTCTGCGTTTCTTTCTTCTCAGATAAGAAATGATTTCTTTTACTTCTTCATCAGTAAAGGTATGAATGCGAGCATCCTCCCGAACTTTTTTAACTTCTGTAAAAGGATTTTCTTCTATAATTTTTTCTTTTACCGCCCAGTTAAAAAGAGCCTTAATTCGTTTTAGACGTGAGTTTAAGGTAGTTGGTTTATCACCGTTCTCCTTGCAGTACATCATATAGCGCTTTGCAACTCGAGGTGTAATATCATTAACTTGTTCAATACCTTGAGCAACAAGAAACCCCTCTAAATGCTTGTAGTTATACTCAGAAGTTTTAATGCTATGCTCTGTCACGTTCTCATACCGTTTCTCAGCAATAAACTCCTCAATTAAAAATCGTACTAACATAAAAAAACACTCCTCACAATGTAATGGAGAAGTGGTCAGTCCGTCGCGTTTTAGATGCTATCTCAGACTACTACACAAAATAGTAAGACAAGAATCCTAAAACCCTTGATAATATTGTTAAAATGGAGCATGGGGGCTCGAACCCCTGACCTCTACGCTGCCAGCGTGGTCTACATCATTTCCTATGATTTACTAAAAGTCCGTGAATGGCTTTGTATCAAGGTTTCTGAGGCCTTTATAAGTCTTTTGGTGAACTGTAATTTCCGATAGTTTTCTAGAGTACGTGACCAAAATGTTACCAGAGTGTGCCCAATATTTTAGTATTGAAAATGTATTTGTTTTATTAAAAAGTAGGAAGTTGAGATGTGATGGTATGACAAATGTTGAAGAAATGACTGGAATTTCAAAAAGTACCTTAATATGGGCTAAACGTAAGCTAAAAACTAAAGTGATGCAAGAAGTAGCAAGTAATAAAATGAAATAAATAAGAGCGGCATGTATATCCGCCCTTATTTGGGATAAGTGACATTAGGTAATTTAAGCCCTATATGACCAATAATCCCTTTGTTATATTCTTCATCTGGAATAAAAAATAATCTCCAGGGACCAGGAGTCATCCTTGCATGCCATGAAAATACCTTAAATTCACCATTTGGCAATTGAAAAGTATGTTCTATTTCAAAACGAGTTAATGTTTCCTTGCTCTCTGGAGTAACTTTAGAAGAGAAATAGTCAGGTTCAAAAAGACCGTTCCAAGTTGAAAAGTATGAATTGAACTCCAATAAACGCTTTATTGTTTGGCGAAAAATTGGATTTCCAAAATGCAAATCCCTAATTTGCCTTTCCACGCGCTCACAGAATACCAAATGTGGGAATATTGATTCCCTTCTGTTCCATAAATCTTTACCATCTATAATTCTATTAAGCTTTTGAGTATTGAACCATTCAAGGTGTTCTTCCAAATGAGATTGATCACTTGCATGGTTTATTAAAATTTCTTCGGTAACTATATCTGCTACGTCATCATCCAGGTACTCCATTACCAAGTAAAGCTTTGAGGCAGACCACCGATCTTCACTTTTGAAACTTACAGCAAGACCATCAAGTAAATATGCTGCTCCCAGACCATTTCCTTGTTTGCCATCAAATTTAAAATCAGAATTTAATTGTCGTTGGTATAATTCATTTTCTACTTCGGAATTTATGTATGGTGCCTTATGTGATAAGGAACGAAGATATCTTTGATATTCTTTATCAACATGAGGATCATTAAGCCAATTTCCAATATGATAATCAGGGGCAATTAATTCTTTATAAAAGTTTTCCGTTGTTCTTAAAGACCTCTCGGCTCCTTTGTTTATGGCTGTTTTGCATACTAAAATGAAGTTATTCATTAACTCGCGACCTAAAAATATATCTTTTGCAGGTATATTAGAGGATAAATCATTTAATATAAGTTCCATTTATATTCATTCCCTTTAGCTAGATTAATTGATCTAAACTCTTATCCCATTCATCAAAGAAACCTTCCGGCCACCTATCTAACCGTCCATTTTTATCTATTTTAGGTGAAATAACTTTGTGGCTTAATTGTTCAGTTATCCAACTTCTTTCAAAAAAATGAATTTTTATTTTTTTATCGGAGATTTCCTGATTTTTTACTGCTACTCTAATTCCATTAAGTACATGGTCGCTGTGGGTTTCTAAGATAATCTGCACTCCGGCATTAACAGCCTTCGCTATAAGTCTCCCCATTTCAAATTGTCCTTGAGGGTGTAGATGGGCTTCTGGGTTTTCAATTAGTAAAATTGAACCTGGAGGAGAGGCTAGAATAGCAGTAATTACTGGTAATACATTGGTTAATCCAAATCCCACATTAGTGGAACGGAATTCGTTTGTAACATCTCTTTCCCCTAAGAACTGATACCGAAGACTAACTAGGTCAATATCATCGTGTTCAGTAACTTTTAATCGTGTACCCGGACTAATTGTTCCCATCCAGGCATCAATTTGGGTTTTTAGACTGCGGGAAGGTGTTCCAGGATGGATAAGACTTTCATTTGGAATAGGCTCATCTCCAAAAACAGAAATAAAATGAATTGTATACTCTCCTCTGATTCCAAGCTGTTTGTGATTCCTTACGCTATACTGAGAAGTTTTAAAAGAGGTTCTCGGTCCAATTCGTTCTGCTGTAAGATATTGAAAACTGTCTGAAAAAAGGGCTAATCGATAGATGGCGTCATCGTTCTGTTTATTTTTTAGTTTTAAAAACTCTGAGGATTTATCATACTCCCATATCCAAGTTGCTTTGTAGTTGTCAGAGGTTTCGACCGTAAAAGAAATTTCTTCTTCTTCAGCATTTTGATTCAACGCGTCTTGCCCCGTGCCTATTGATATTAAGTTTCCATTTAAAACTAACCCACTAGTATTTAAAGTACCCTGTAAATAAGATTGTCTTAAAAGAAGTAAAGATTGAATAATTGTTGATTTCCCGGTACCATTTAAACCAGATAGTAAAGTTAGAGGTCCAATCGATATTTGTTCCTCTTTAAAACACTTAAAGTTTTTTAAATACAAAGAATTAATCATTTCAAAACCTCCTGGACGATATTTTCAATGCCTTTAAACCTTTTTTGCACAAAAGTGCTTTGGCTAGTTCCTGTGGTTATTGACCTGTCAAAACTTTTATCATTATTTAATAAGTCAATAAACATAGAAATTAATTTATTCTTTTTTATTCTTAATAAATTTAACTGTTGATTGCTTAAGCCACCCAATATTACTGACCACGCTTCAAACAATGCTTTATTTATAGGTTTTCTTGAATCATTTTTACCGTATCTTTTCCTGAATGCATCATTATCAAAAATTTTAATAGCTGCATCCATTGCTTTAATGAATTTTTCTTTTAGTATTTTTCTTTCAGAAAGAGAAGTTTTCCCTAAATTAATCATCGCATTATTCAAGAAGTTTTCGAGATCAGGTGTATAGTTTGTATAAGGGACCATTGTAAAAGCTAAAAAACGTAACACCATTTCTCTGTCCTGCATACGATCTGATTTAATAAGGTAACATGTCGCTTCCTTAAAAACATCCAACTCAGCTAACTCCTCGAGAAAGTCTGCAGCAAAACCTTGATTTAAAGCATGACGAATTTCTTGCGGTTCAAGAGTAAGACCACCTGTATTAATCCTTCTAAAGATATTAAATTTTACTTCCGGAGGGGTTCCAGGATTGATAATAAAAACTGTAACCTGCGTTTCTTCTATTCGTCTTTGCATCTGGCGGGGAAGGTCATCAAATTTAAAGTCATTATACTGAGTAAGGAATTCTAGATTAGTTAGTTGTAAATTTTTATCAACAACAAATTTCTTTAAAGTTGTTAATCTTTGTAAGCCATCAACAATTAGCCACTCATTATCATCTGTACCATCAAAGTAAAATGCTGGCAAGGGGATTCTTACCATAAGAGATTCAATCAATCGGCTTTGCTCACTAGTTCTCCAAAGGTCGCCTTTTCTTTGGAATTTTGTATTTAAGGCAATTTCATTTTCTTTAATTCTTTTGATAAGTAAATCTAATGTCATAGAACGCATAGAAATATCTATTTTTGCGGGATCAAAAGGTTCAGTTATAATTTCATTATTATCATCATTATATACCTCCTCCTCTATCTCTTGTTCATCGTTATAAAAGTCTGTCATTATTTCCACCTCAGTTCTAATTTAATTAAAATTATCGATTCAATTATCTCATATTCTAACTAATATTTGGTTATATTAGTACACTTATTTCCAAGTGGAGTAGGGATACCCAACAGTAAGTCTATCTTCCTAGGCTAAATAGCATAAAAACTTTACTAATGATAGGTTATTTTTGTTGAAAATTCTTAGAGAATGCAAAATATTATTGGTAAGTCGTTCATCGGCTGTTCGTAATAAACTCTTTAGTGAAATTATGCAGGCGTACCGAAGTTTGAAAGAAGGTACATTTAATCTTCATGTGATTAGGTTATGAGATAGTACAAACATAGAGAGTGTAATTGAAAGGCGCTTCCACACTCCAATAAATTGATTGCTTTTTAGTATTCTGGGGACAAAAGGTAATAAAATCATATGGATTTTAACATATTGATTTGTGGTGCCCTGCTTGGTGCCCAAATTTCTTAAATTAGAAATCACAGGAAAACAATAGAAAGCAAAAAAATTTAATTTATTAATACTTATGGCTACTTCAAGGTATTAGAAAAACAGATGCTAGCAAATTTCAAAACCGCTTGTATAGGGGGTAGCATATTTCATTTAAGCTATTAAAAACAAAGACAGTGAGCAACTTAAAGTTCCTTGTCTTTGTTTGATTAGATATCAAACTGTTTAATTAAAGGAAACCTTTATTCGCAGCCTCAAGAGTATATTTTTGGTCACAAATTAGTCACGTGACCGTTAGAAAAGATGGCTTAATCATTAGTTATTGATAAACCCAGCAATATAAAGTGTTTCAACTGGGAGAGCGCTACCTTGACAACGCGGTCAGTGTATTATTTTTCTATAATATCCTATTGTGCCTGGAAATGGTTTTATATTAAGGCTTATGAGGTGTCTGTCAACTTTAAAATTGACTGTAATTTCCGGTAGTTTTCGGTAGTGTGTGACCAATATTTTGGTGTGAAAAATGCATTTCTTGCAAGGGAAATAACAAGGTTTTGAGATGTGATGGTATGCCAGCCAACTAAAAACTATAAAATACGATCCCCTTGGTTAAGTGAAAAAGGAAGTATCTCTATAGGAGAAGCAGTTGGATGATTAACAACTTGAATTAGGAAGGGAGCAACATGCTAGTGTAAAAGCAAATAAAAAAGAAATGACAGTATGGAATGAAGAGCAAATAAATCAGTTTCTCAAGGCAGCAAAAGAGGATCCTGGATATATCGTCTTTCACTTGGCGTTAACAACGGGAATGCGACAAGGTGAAAGACTCGGGCTACGCTGGAGAGATGTTGATTTGGAAAAAGGTTTAATCCATATTAGGCAAACGTTAAGCTATGATGGGAAGGAATTTATAAGTGGGGCTAAAACTAAACCTAGTCTACGAACCATCAACTTATCTGAGACTACGATAAGGGTGTTGAAGGGGCGTAAATTAATCGTTTCAAAAGAGAAGCTTAGCTTGGGACCTATTTACGAGGACTTCGATTTGGTAGCATGTACACAGCACGGAATGCCTGTCAATCCGGCAAATGTTAGAAGGACCTTTAATCGATTTATTAAAGTGGCGGATGCTCCTAAAATCCGCTTCCACGATTTAAGATATACTCATGCAAATTTGTTATTGTCCAAGGGGATAAATGTAAAGATCATATCAGAGCGGTTGGGACACAATAATATAAAAGTTACGCTTGATACGTATTCACATGTGCTTCCAACGATGCAAGAAGAAGTGGCTCGTAAACTAGACGAAATTATTAAATGATAACAGGTGTGACCAAGCCGTTACCAAAATGTTACCAAAGAGCAATTTAGTAAGATTTCTGCTACCTACAAGTGATAAAGGGAAAAAGAAAAAAACTTGATTTCTCAAGGTTTTACTGCATTTCTAATGGTATGGAGCATAAGGGCTCGAACCCGTGACCTCTACGCTGCCAGCGTTAGGAACGCCATTTTTTGTTCTTCTATTTTTATACATCCCAGAATTAGAGGATCATGTAGATCATTAATTAAAACTCACACAAAAAATGGAACTGTTGACCAAAAAGGAGTTATTGACCAAATCTTGACCAAGAAACAAAAAATTTACTCCTCGAAAAAAGATAAAGCTTCGCTACGTAAAGAAAACCCCTTGAGTATCAAGGGGTTTTAGTAATGATCCCGACTGGGTTCGAACCAGCGACCTCCACCCTGTCAAGGTGGCGCTCTCCCTGCTGAGCTACAGGATCGTAATGTAAGTTATGTATTACATAATATATAACGTTTCTAACAACTTGTCAACGTTTTCTTTACAAACATATCCAATGTTTATAAACTATGATATAGTAAGAAATGTCTTATAGAAAGATAATATAAGTTTGCTTGTTTAGAAAGCGTTTAATATAGTGAATGATTGAGAAAAAAGTAGAGGAGAACGGATATGAAGAGAGCTAAAATATATACGATGCTGCTCACAGCTATTTTGGTGTTTTTGAGCGTTCCATCGAGATATTATGCAAATACGGAGCAGCCGGATGTGGTTGGGAAATATGCGGTGTCGATTGATGCGAAAACCGGAGATGTTTTATATGATAAGAATGCCAACGCTCAGGCATATCCAGCGAGTATTACAAAGGTGTTAACGGCGATTTTGCTGATGGAGCATGTGGCCCCTGGGGAGCAGATTGGGTTCTCGCAGACAGCGTTAAATCAAGATAAGAGTAATTATCAAATTGAGTTTCAGCCGGGAGAGACAATTGATCGTGATACAGCTCTTATGATTTTGATGGTGCTTAGCGCGAATGATGTGGCTGTGGCGATTGCGGAGCATATTGCAGGAAGCACGGAGGCTTTTTCTAAGCTGATGAATGAGAAGGCTGTGGAGCTTGGAGCGAAGAATAGCCATTTTGTGACACCTAATGGGCTGCATGATCCAGCGCACATTACGACCCCATATGATATGGCGATGATTACGCGCGGGGTGTTGAAGTATCCTGAGATTCTGAAGGCGATGAGTACGAAGCAAACGACGGTGACAACATCACGGCAAACGGTCTCCATTTTTAATAAGGCAACCTTTTTTGAGCTGCCAAATTTTATCGCGGGAAAGACTGGCTTTACAGATCAGGCACACCATACGCTCATTTTGATTAACCAAAAGGATAATATGGAGATTATTAATGTTGTCATGTCTTCGCATAGACCGGATATTTATAATGATATGAATGTGATAGCGAACTACGCATTTAATAGTTTTGAGAAGCAAACTGTGCTTGATAAGGCGAAGTGGAGTAAACAAGAGAAGCTGTTACATCAGACAGTTCATATGGAGCTGGAAAGAGGAAGTGAACTGCTGTTAAAGCGCGGAGAAGGTAAGAAGGTACAAGCTAATTTTGAGCCATTACAGTTGAACGATGAGAAGCTGTACAAGGAAGGCATTCATAAAGGTGAAGTGCTTGGCCAAGTGCGTGTTATGAAAAATGGAAATGTGTTAGATACCGTCAATGTACTTTCCAAGGATGATGTAGCGTATGAAAAACCAGAGCCGAAGAAGCCTTTAACGTTTTCAATTGAGGCTGCAGCTCTTGGTTTACTTGCATTGTGCAGTCTTGCTTTTGTTGTATGGAAAGTAAGAAGGAGAGTAAAAGAAAGGGCAATGTAGATTACTAAAGTTTGGGGCTGTATCAATCCGTAGTAGAGATAGTTATACAAAACAGAGCGTATCCTTTGGAGGAGATGGCTCTGTTTTTTTGTTTGCTAGATTCTAAGGATTGTCGGGATTGCTTTTTTAGATATATGTATGTTCTGCTGGCGAGGCAAATAAGAAATACTACAGTAAGGTAGGTTATCTTTGTATATTTTTCCGTCCTCAGTGTGAAAATTTTGTGGATAGAGACAATGAACAGTAGAATACACTGTATGTCGTATATAAAGGAGCAGTTTAATGGATGTTGCAGAACTCATCATCAAACAGAAGGAGTATTATAACAGCGGGAAAACAAGGTCTCTTGAAACACGACTACATCATTTGCGTGTTCTATATGAAGGGATTCAGCGGCATGAGGCTGCTATTTTGAGCGCCCTTCAAGCGGATTTGAATAAGTCTGAGGTAGAGGCTTATATGACTGAGATTGGCTATGCACTGAAGGAGATTTCTTTTTTAATGAAACGGCTTCCCGCCTTGATGAAGCCGCAGAGGGTGAAAACACCGATTACACATGCAGGGTCAAAAGGTAGAATCATCCCTGAGCCGTACGGTGTGACGCTTATTATTGCTCCGTGGAATTATCCGTTTCAATTGGCGATTGCACCGCTTGTTGGCGCGATTGCGGCAGGGAATACAGCGGTAATGAAGCCTTCTGAGTTAACACCGAATGTGTCAAAGGTGCTGGCGCGCATCATTGGTGAGCTATTTCATTCAGATTATATTGCTGTTGTGGAGGGCGGAGTGAACATGAGTACAGAGCTTTTAAAGCAGCCATTTGATTATATTTTCTTTACAGGAAGCGTAGCGGTGGGGAAAATTGTGATGGAGGCGGCGGCAAAGCAGCTGATTCCAGTGACGCTTGAACTGGGCGGAAAGAGTCCGTGCATTGTTCATGAGGATGCGAGGCTAGATGTTACGGCAAGGCGTATTGCCTGGGGAAAGTTTATTAACGCTGGCCAAACATGCGTGGCGCCAGATTATGTATATGTGCAACAAAGTGTAAAGGAGCAGCTGCTTAGAGAACTGCAAAAAGCAATTCAGGAGCAGTTTGGGGTGCGCCCGCTTGAGAATAAGGAGTTTGTACGCATTGTGAGCGAGCGACATTTTCAGCGGTTAGCTTCGTTTTTGCAGGATGGGATAATTGCTATAGGCGGGGAGACTGATGCATCGCGTCTTGCGATAGAACCGACGGTGCTCGATCATATTTCCTGGGACGATTCGGTGATGCAGGAGGAGATTTTCGGTCCCATTTTGCCGATGCTGACGTACTCGGATTTAGAAGATGTCGTGCGAACAGTTAACGCACATCCGAAACCGCTTGCGCTATATGTGTTTACGGAGAGCGAGCAGGTGCAGCAAAACATTGTGGAGCGCATTTCATACGGCGGCGGTTGTGTAAATGATACGATGTATCATTTAGCTAGTCCATATTTGCCGTTTGGCGGCGTGGGAGAAAGCGGGACAGGCAGCTATCATGGTGAGCAGAGCTTCCGGGCCTTTTCTCATTACAAGAGTGTGCTCTATCAATCGACAAAGTGGGACTTTAAGCTTCGTTACTCGTCATCAAAAAGAGCTTTAAAATATATTCGAAAGTTGTTAAAATAAGGTTACTATACAGCTATGAAATTCCCCTTCTGCAAGAAGGGGTTTTTCTGTATATCGGGATAGATAAAAGGGGGCGAGGCGCAGAGATGATCACAATCGAAGCAGTGGAGAAAGAGTTTGGGGATACCGTTGTGATTCCGCCGTTATCGCTTCAGATTCAGGAAGGAGAGTTTTTAACGATTTTAGGACCGAGCGGCTGCGGTAAAACAACGCTGCTGCGCATGATTGCCGGGTTTGAGCAGCCGACAGGGGGAAGTATCTTTTTAGACGGTGAGAATATTGTGGATTTACCGCCTTATAAGCGGGATATGAATCTTGTTTTTCAGCATTATGCCTTGTTTCCGCATATGACAGTTGAGCAAAATATTCGCTTCGGGTTAAAAATGAAGAAGATTCCGGCGGTTGGGCAGAGAAAGAGAGCAGGGGAGGCAATGCGCTTGACGCAGCTGACAGCGCTCTCTAATCGAAAACCGTCCCAGCTTTCTGGAGGGCAGCAGCAGCGTGTTGCCATTGCCCGTGCGATTGTGAACAATCCAAAGGTATTGCTGCTTGATGAGCCGCTCGGGGCGCTTGATTTTAAGCTGCGTAAGGATTTGCAGCGGGAGCTGAAGCAGCTGCAGCGAAATTTAGGGATTACCTTCGTGTATGTTACACACGATCAAGAAGAAGCGATGAGTATGAGCGATCGGATTGCTGTTATGAATGAAGGAAGAATTGAACAGCTTGGAACGCCGCAAGAGATTTATCACCAGCCTAAGACATTGTTTGTGGCGAGCTTTATCGGTGAGAATAATATTATGGAGGTTCGTTCGTCACACATTGCCGTCCGGCCGGAGCGGATGCATATTCGCCTGCTGGATGAGTCGACAGTTGTAGAAGGGCGCATTTGTACGATTGAGGACACTGAATTTGTCGGCAGCATGGAAAAGCTATATGTTCGTGATAAGGAGACTTTGGAGAGCTTCATTGTCTATTGTTATGGGTCAGAGCCGTTTCGGGGACGAAAGGGCTCTGAGGTAAGGGTGAGCTGGCGTGAGGAAGATGAGGTGAAGCTGCGGTGAGAAAGGGACGGTTGCTTGCGCTGCCGGCTATTGTATGGCTTGCCGTTTTCTTTCTTCTTCCAATTGGATTTGTGTTTGTTCTTTCCTTTTGGGAGCGCGGCACATATGGGGAGTTGATTAAGAGCTTTACAATCCAAAATTTTGAACGTGTGTTTGATCCGCTGTATGGGCGTGTATTATGGGAAACCTTGAAAATAGCGATTTTGACAACGGTTCTTTGTCTGATTATCGGGTATCCGTTTGCTTATACAGTAACGATGGTTTCAAAACGACGGCAATCGATTTTGCTGTTGCTCGTTACCATTCCGTTTTGGATTAATTTTCTCGTCCGTTCCTACGCTTGGATTGTGATTTTACGTTCGCAAGGTGTTGTGAATACATTGCTGCAGAAGCTTGGCTTGATTCATGAACCATTACAGCTATTGTACAATACGCCTGCGGTCGTGCTTGGGATGGTCTATACATTGCTGCCGTTTATGATTTTACCAGTCTACGTTTCTCTTGAACAATTTGACAAGCAGCGGCTTGAAGCGGCATATGATTTAGGAGCGACACCATCGCAGGCGTTTTGGAGTATTACGTTGCCGCTTACCATGCCAGGTGTGGCAGCCGGTTCGATTTTAGTATTTGTTTCTTCTATTGGCATGTTCGTTGTTTCAGATATCATGGGGGGATCGAAGGTTTCGTTAATCGGTAATGTCATTCAAAATCAGTTTCTTGGTGCGCGTGATTGGCCGTTTGGAGCAGCTTTGTCGTTTATGCTTGTATTGCTTTCTATTCTTCTTATCTATTTGTATTACAAAGTCGTAGGGCGATACAGCGCTGCAGAGGGAGGGAAGGACGGATGAAGAAGGCCCTTCTGACCTATAGTTCATTTATTCTCTTATTCTTGTATATACCGCTTGTGATTCTCGCTTTGTATTCCTTCAATGATTCTCGTATTAACGCAGCGTGGAAGGGCTTTACGCTTCATTGGTACGTTGATTTATTCCAAAACGAAGCTGTTATCGATGCGTTTTTAAATAGCCTGCTGATCGCCCTTGTGACAACAGCAGCGGCTACTGCACTGGGTACGCTTTGCGCACTAGGGCTTCATACATATAAACAGCGGACCCAGACGATGCTGAGCGGCTTTATGTATGTACCTATTCTTGTACCGGATATTTTAATGGGATTGTCGATGCTGCTTGTATTTAGCCAGCTGCACTGGGAGCTTGGCAAATTTACACTTATTGTTGCTCATATTACATTTAGCATTTCATTTGTCGTCATTCTCCTATCAGCACGGCTTGCCAGTATGGGAAAGACGCTTCAGGAGGCAGCGAGCGATTTAGGGGCAACACCGTGGCAGACGTTTCGATATGTGACGTTCCCAGCCCTGCTGCCCGGCATCATTTCTGCTTCACTGCTGACGTTTACACTATCTATCGATGATTTTGTCATTAGCTTTTTTGTATCAGGTCCGGGTTCAACGACGCTCCCCCTTTATATTTACAGCATGGTAAAACGAGGGGTAACGCCGGAAATTAATGCGCTTTCTACTATTTTAGTCGGTATGATTGTTATATTGATGATTCTTTCGGAAAAGTTTCAGACAAAGGGGACGGACGGAAGGAAAGGACAGCTTCCGTTTTGAGGATAGGAGGAGAAAAATGAAAGCGATGAAAAAAGTGATAAGTGTTGCCGCAGGCTTGCTTCTTACAGGCAGCTTACTTGCGGGCTGCGGAGAAAAGAAGGAAGAGCTCAATATTTACAGCTGGGCGGATAACTTTGATGAAGGTGTACTGCACGACTTTGAAAAAAAGTATAACGTGAAGATTAACTACGATAAGTATGCGAGCAACGAGGAGATGCTTGCAAAGCTGCAGGCAGGCGGAGCACAGTATGATCTGATTCAGCCTTCCGATTATATGGTATCAACAATGATCGGGCTGCATATGCTGGAGCCGCTCGATAAAGGGCAGCTTCCGAACCTAAAAAATCTTGTATCAACATTCCAAACGCCGCCGTTTGATCCTGGGAATCAATATTCTCTTGTGTATACATGGGGCGTTACCGGCATCGCATATAACAAAAAATATGTGAAGGAAGCCCCAACAAGCTGGAGCGATTTGTGGAATGAGAAGTATAAGGGGCATGTTGTGCTGCTAAATGACTCCCGTGAAGTGCTTGGCATGGGCTTAAAGAAAAACGGCTATTCCAATAGCACGACAAACGAGCAGGAGCTGAAAACTGCTTATGCAGATTTACAGAAGCTAACACCTAATCTGCTGGCATTTGATACAGATGATATCAAGCAAAAGTTCATTACTGAGGATGCTTGGATCGGTACGGTTTGGTCCGGAGATGCTGCGTTTATCGCTGCAGAAAATAAAGATATTGCTTATGTTGTCCCTAAGGAAGGCGGAACGATTTGGGCTGATACACTTGCCATTCCTAAGGGAGCAAAGCATAAGGACTTAGCAGAGAAGTTTATTAACTATTTGCTTGATCCAAAGGTGAGCGTGAAAAACTACGAGTCGATCGGCTATAGCAACCCAAATGAAAAAGCATATTCGCTTCATAGTCAGGCATATCGTGATAATACAATGATCTTCTTATCAAAAGAAGAATTAAGCCGTACAGAGTGGCTTGTTGATGTTGGTGAGAAATTGCGCGTATATGATGAATATTGGACTAGATTGAAAACAGGAACAGACAACTAAACGCGGTTTCTTTTTACACTTTAATTGTAGATTTCCAGGGCAGAGGGCGTAGCGGGAATAGCTGCGCCTCTGTCTTCGTTTTCTTTAGAAGCCGCCGTTTCACAACATGAAGGAGAGTGCACAATGCAACGTTATTTAAACCGTCATACATATGCAGCAGTTTTTACCGCTCTGCTGCTTAGTTTTTTCAGTATTATTGTACATCGCATTCAGGGAGGAGATACTCTTTTTGTCGATGAGTTTATGAAGGGTCGATTGCAGGCCCTGCAAACAAAGGGCAGTCTTGCCTTTTTTACTGTTATGACAGAGATGGGATCAGAAATAGGGATTATTTCCACCCTTATCGTCAGTCTGCTTCTGCTTTGGAGAAAGAAGCAATATGCTGCTATGATTATTTTTCCCCTAGCAGTCATTGTGACAGATTTCGTAAATAAATGGGTAAAAGGAGTTATTGCCCGCGAACGGCCCCTTTTAAATGAAGCTATCGATGCGATTGGCTATAGCTTTCCAAGCGGTCATGCAATGTTAAGCATTGTCACGTATGGATTTGTTGCCTTTCTGATTGTAAATGGAACATTCGGGAAAGCTACACGTATATTGGCAATTGCCGTGGCCGCTGTTTTGATTTTTACCATCGGTTTGAGCCGGATTGTCTTATCCGCCCATTATCCATCTGATGTTCTTGGCGGCTATTGTTTAGGCGGCATGCTGCTTGTTGTATTTTTATATGCACACCATTTTCTGAAAATCCGAATGAAGTAAGGAGGGAGAATGTTGCGGACATCGGTCCAGAAGCTCGATAACTGGGGAAATATCGGGCTTTTGATTCACCGTTTTCGTTTTACATGTATCATCGCACTCCTCGTACTGGCTGCCGTTCTCGGCTATTTTGCACCGAGTCTGCCGTCGGTTTTAGGAGG
Source organism: Ectobacillus funiculus (assembly GCF_004138295.1). Taxonomy (GTDB): domain Bacteria; phylum Bacillota; class Bacilli; order Bacillales; family Bacillaceae_G; genus Ectobacillus; species Ectobacillus funiculus. Next base: position 123,677 of record NZ_SCFM01000013.1, read on the forward strand.
CGATGGCTTTGAAACAGAGGGAGATTATCAAGAATCTCGCAAGGTGTTAGAGAAGGAGTTTAAACAATCACAGGATACGCTTTTTCTTGTATTTCAAAAAAAGAAAAATGTCTCATCAGACCAGTTTCATGCGGCAATCAAGCAAATTGTCCAAAAAATCCAGAAGGAAGAAACATATGCCTCCTTTCATCATCCGCTGCAGGATCCAGCTATGATGCATAAGGATATCGCGTATGGAACGATTTTACTAAAAGGACAGACAATCGATGAGCTCACGGCCAATACAGTCGCTTTTGCTAAGCGCATCCAAAAGGAAAGCAATCGTGCGGTGCAAGTATCCCCAACAGGTTTTCCGGTGATTAATCATGAAATTAATGCGCGCAGTCAGAGTGATCTAAAGAAGGCAGAAATGATTGGTCTTCCGATTGCATTTCTGGTGCTATTGATGTCATTTGGAAATCTTATGGCATCGATTTTGCCGATTCTTAACGGCGGACTGAGCGTTGCGGCAACGATGGGAATCTTATATATGATTGGCCAGCAAACGGAGCTGTCCATTTTTGTGCTGAATGTGACCCCGATGGTCGGGTTTGCCTTGTCCATTGATTTTGCTTTGCTGTTTGTGAATCGTTTTCGCGAAGAGCTGGAGCAGCGCGAGGTAGCAGAAGCCATTGCGGCAACATATCAAACTGCTGGACGAGCCATTTTATTTTCTGGCTTATGCGTATTTGTCGGCTTGTCAGGTTTATTCTTTTTTCGAATTGAATATATGCAGTCCATTGCGTTAAGCGGCATGATTGTTGTGATTATGAGCATTCTGTTTTCACTTACGCTGCTTCCGGCTGTACTTTCTCTGATGGGTAAGCGTTTGAAGCAGCTGGGGCAAAAGCGAAAATCGGCTGCATTTTGGCGTGCCTTTGCTCATTTTGTGATGAAACGATCCGTGATGATGACGGCTATTGTACTGATTGGGATTGCGCTATGCCTGCTGCCGCTGCGGGGAGCGAAGTTTGAGTTTCCCGGCATTGAATCCCTCCCAAAGTATAGCGATACCCGCATTGCTTATGAACGGTACGAAACAGAGTTCAATCCTTTGCTGAAGCATCATGCGGATGTAACGATTCTTGTTAAAATGAAGCAAAGCATGACAGAGAGAAAGAGCTTGGAGAAACTAGAAGCGATCGTGAAAGAGCTGAGCAAAGATCCAGATGTATACAAAGTAACGAGCGCTTATAGCATGCTCGGTAACATGCCAAGCGGCCAACTGTATGCACTGCTACAATCGCAGCAACAGCAGGTGCTTCCTGCGTTGCAGGCATATACACACGGTAATCGGGCACTCGTTCAGGTTTTGCTGCAAGCAAAGCCAAAGGGTGAGCAGGCAAAGCAATGGGTGCGAGATTTTAAAGATAGGTATAAGCAGCCGGATGTTACATATTTGCTTGGCGGCATGACAACGTTTGAGCAGGAGTTGCAGGATGAGGTAATGGCGCGTGTCGCGATCGCGATGACCGTTATTTTCGGATCCACATTTCTGATTTTAATGATTGCGTTCCGCTCACTCATTATTCCGCTGAAAGCCATTGTGATGAACGTGCTAAGTCTGAGTGCAACAATTGGGATTATCGTATGGCTGTTTCAAGGAGGCCGGTTCGGACTTGAGCAAAGTACCATTATGTTTGTCCTGCCTATTTTCATTTTCGGGCTTGTATTTGGCCTCAGCATGGATTATGAAGTCTTTCTTATTTCAAGAATATATGAGCTGTACAAGGAAACGAAAAACAATGATACGGCAACGTTGGAAGGTCTTGTATCTACGGGCCGTATTATTACGTCCGCAGCGCTTATTATGATTGTAGTTACGGGGGCTTTTGTCTTTACCGATATTTTACCGGTAAAGCAAATGGGGCTAGGGGTTGCGCTCGCTATTTTTCTTGACGCCACCGTGATTCGGCTATTGCTTGTGCCAAGCTTAATGAAAATGCTCGGAGATTGGAACTGGTGGTTTTTTACGAAGTGGAATCTTCATAAAGAAGCTAAAGGCGGTGTATAGTCGGTATCCTGTAGAGGATTCCGGCTTTTTTTATCCTGTAAGAAAGGATAAATTTCCAGTTGGAAGACTATTCGACGTCGTCAGAAATTTTAGGAATACAATGTAAGGGCAACTACGCCTCTGTTCTCACTCAAGGGCGAGGCTCGCCAATCGGTGAGTTTTCTTTATAGGCCTTATATCTATTTCCTTGCCATATGCAGTTAGAATGCATAGATTTGTCTATCTTTTGACAAAGTATGTCATAAAGAGATTATGATTGAGGTGAGGACAAAATGTTTCGATACTTCAAGTTTAGGCTCAATGATACAGTACAGTTTGCCGAGAATGACGGACATATTTATCGAATTGTCGGCTATCGGCTGGAAAAAGGCTATGGTGTAGAAGGCAATGAAGATTGGACGCACATCGTATATGAATTGCTTCGTGAATTTGACGGTTACATGATGGATGCAGAGGAATATGAACTTGTGAAAATCGTGCAGGTTGAGGATGAGTATTACAAAATACAGGATATGTGCGGTTATCGTTATCCGGTAAAAGCAAAGGTGACGAAACAGCCGCCGAAAGTCCCGGCCCGCCAGCATGTAGATGAATTGTTGGATGCCTATAATGACTACCGAAGATTGGCCTCCTTATTCAATGACATATCATACGAACGAAAGGCTGAAGAATTGCTCGGGAAGTTAAAAGAATTTAGTTCGTAGCAGGGATGTACAAAATACCTGGTTTGAGCAAAAGCTCTTCACTATGACTGCGAGAAGCGGAGCGCTGAAGTGAGACAAGCCTAGAAGCTAGACTTTCTAATGTAATAAAGAAAACTCGCCGATTGGCGAGCCCTGCCCTTGGGCGAAGACAGAGGCGTAGTTGCACTTATACTGTATTCCTAAAATTTCTCGCTACGTCGAATGGGCTTCCAGCTAGAAATTTATACTTTTACAGTGTAAAGAAAACTCGCCGACTGGCGAGCCCTGCCCTTGGGCGAAGACAGAGGCGTAGCCCTACTTACACTGTATTCCTAAAATTTCTTGCTACGTCAAATGGCTTTCGGCTAGAAATTGATACTTCTTAAAGTGCAATAAGAGGCTATGCAACAGGAATTACTTTCCTTTCGCATAGCCTCTTTTTCATCTTATTATATATAGGCTGATTCCGTTTTCTTTCGTCTATGGTATGTCATCACCCAATCCGTTATATATGCGCACACCGTCACCGAAAATCCGGTATAGGCGACTTGATCCCACGACAAGTACACGAGGGACAAAATGAGAACAAGCACATCGAAAATAAAATACACTTTACCAACAGATAGGCGTGACACTTTGCTTATGAGTATCGACAAAATATCGTCTCCACCCGTTGCGCCTCCGTATCGTAAAATAAGTCCCAGTCCAAAGCCGACAAGAACGCCTCCGAGCAGCGCTGCGAAAAATAGATGCTGCGAAAGGTTAATTTGAAACGGAGAATATCGCTCCATGAGAGAATAAAAAACGGAGAAGGAGGTTGCGCCGATGATAGTCTTAAACGCTAATTGCCTTCCTAATATCTTCGAGCCCAGTAAAATTAATGGAATATCTAATAAAAGAGTTGTGATGGACGGAGAAATATGGAATAACGCTTGTACAAGCAAAGCGATTCCGATAAAGCCGCCCTCTGCTAAATTATTTTGTACGTGAATATGATAAAATGCAGCTGCTAAAACAAATGAACCAAACAAAATCATCAAAAACTCTTGCCAACGAATCCTTTTCATGGTTATTCCTCTTTCGTAGTTAGTTTTTTCGGGAAAATCCTGATAGAAAACTAACTACTGCATATACAGCATAAGAGCCTTGCTCTTTTGTAGTTAGTTTTCTAAAAAACTAACTACGCTATATATAACAGAAGGAATAACGGGGTCGTTGATCCAACATACTTTCGCCCACTTTCGTTTTGTTTCCGTAGACAAACACTGTCTAACGAAAAAAGACGCTAAGTGTACGACAAATCTTGACGTTTCCAGATGCTCCTTCGAGCAACCATGGTTTCAAATCCCTTCATTATAAAGTATGTTCTTATTATAGCATATGTTTTCTCAGAATAAAAAATAAATGTATATTATTTACATTTTCATTACAAATAATACATATTTTGTCGAAAAAATATATGTGAAATAGTTCACAAATGCTTCACACACTTTTTTCCAATTATGCAGTATAGTATGAGTGTAGAGATTGTGATTAATTTCACAAAATTAAACAGGGCTAGACATCATTGTTAGTCCACTAAGGAGGAGCAACCATGGCAGTGAAAGAACAAATGGCGCAGCAGGTGCAAGACACAAGTGCAATGATTCATGAGCTCGTACAAAACGGGCAAAAGGCATTACAGCAGCTCTCGACCTTTACACAGGAACAAATTGATACAATTGTTCACGAAATGGCCCTCGCCGGTTTGGATCAGCATATGCCGCTTGCAAAGCTTGCGGTAGAAGAGACGGGCCGCGGTATTTATGAAGATAAAATTACAAAAAATATATTTGCAACAGAGTACATCTGGCATAGCATTAAACACAATAAAACTGTCGGTATTATTTATGAGGACGAGCAAGCTGGCATCATTGAAATTGCAGAGCCAGTCGGTGTAGTAGCCGGAGTAACCCCTGTAACAAACCCGACGTCCACAACCATGTTCAAAGCGTTAATTGCGATCAAAACGAGAAATCCAATTATTTTCGCATTCCATCCGTCCGCACAGCAATGCTCTGCGCAAGCTGCACGTGTTTTATATGAAGCAGCTGTCAAGGCAGGAGCGCCAGAATCCTGCATTCAATGGATCGAACAGCCTTCTGTCGAAGCAACGAAGCTTCTTATGAATGATCCGGGAGTAGCGCTTGTGTTGGCCACAGGGGGAGCAGGCATGGTGAAATCTGCATATAGCACAGGAAAGCCGGCTCTTGGTGTAGGTCCTGGTAATGTTCCTTGCTATATTGAGAAAACAGCGAAGGTGAAGCGTGCCGTGAATGATGTTATTCTCTCTAAGACATTTGATAATGGCATGATTTGTGCATCTGAGCAAGCAGTTATTGTAGATGAAGAAGTACATAAAGAAGTAAAGGCAGAAATGATGGCAAATGGCTGCTATTTCGTTACAAAAGAAGAGCAGAGGCTGCTAGAGAAGCTTGTCATTCGTGAAGACACCTGCGCTGTGAATCCTGACATTGTTGGTAAATCTCCTGAAGATATTGCCAAGCTTGCAGGCTTTACAGTGCCAAAGAAAACGAAAATTCTCGTAGCGGAGATTCTTGGGGCAGGTGCGAAATACCCACTATCTCGTGAAAAATTAAGCCCGGTTCTTGCTTATATTCGTGTGAAAAATATCGAAGAAGGCTTCCAGCAATGCGAGAATATGCTGAACCTTGGCGGACTCGGCCATACAGCGGTCATCCACTCTACGAATGAAGCGCTGCAACGAGAGTTTGCCCTTCGCATGAAGGCTTGCCGCATTGTCGCAAATGCACCGGCTGCTCAAGGGGGAATCGGTGATGTCTATAATGCTTTCCTGCCATCCTTAACACTTGGCTGCGGATCCTACGGCAAAAACTCTGTTTCTGCTAACGTAACGGCTGTACACTTATTAAACGTAAAACGGCTGGCACGCCGCAATAATAATATGCAATGGTTTAAGCTGCCTCCCAAAATCTATTTTGAAAAAAACGCAACCCAATATTTAGCTAAAATGCCGAAGATTTCTCGTGCGTTCATTGTAACCGATCCAGGAATGGTCAAATTGAATTACGTTGATATTATCACGCATTACCTAAATCAAAATCCTAACAATGTACAGGTTGAAATTTTCTCTGATGTCGAGCCGGACCCATCTGACGTAACAGTATTTAAAGGAGCAGAAATGATGCGCGCGTCCCAGCCGGACGTCATTATCGCCCTTGGCGGCGGTTCTGCGATGGATGCCGCAAAAGGAATGTGGCTCTTCTATGAGCATCCAGAAACAAGCTTTCACGGCTTAAAGCAAAAGTTTCTTGATATTCGCAAGCGTACATTCAAGTATCCAGAGCTTGGTCACAAAGCACAATTCGTTGCGATTCCAACAACGTCTGGTACAGGATCAGAGGTTACACCGTTTGCGGTTATTACGGATAAACAGAACAATATTAAATATCCGTTAGCAGATTACGAATTAACGCCTGACGTTGCCATCGTCGATCCACAATTTGTGATGACGGTACCGCCGCATATTACAGCTGATACAGGAATGGACGTATTAACGCATGCGATTGAGGCATATGTGTCTATTTTAGCTAATGATTATACAGATGGCTTAGCGTTAAAGGCAATTCAGTTAGTCTTTGAGTACTTGCCAAGAGCATATAAAAATGGCAGCGATGCAGAAGCCCGTGAAAAAATGCACAATGCTTCCGCTATTGCCGGTATGGCGTTCGCCAATGCGTTCTTAGGTATTAACCACAGCCTTGCACATAAGCTTGGTGCAGCATTCCATATCGCACATGGCCGTTCTAACGCGATCTTACTGCCGCATGTGATTCGTTACAATGCGAAAAAGCCGTATAAGCATGCATTGTTTCCGAAATATGAGCACTTCGTTGCGGATGAGCGTTACGCACAAATTGCCCGTGTTCTCGGCTTGCCTGCCCGCACTGTGGAAGAAGGAGTAGAAAGCCTAGTGCAAGCGATCATCAGGCTTGGCAAAGAACTGGACATTCCGATGAGTATTGCTGCCCAACAGGTAAACAAAGAAGTGTTTGAAGGCCAAGTGATGGAGCTGGCAGAGCGTGCATTTGAAGACCAATGTACACCTGCCAATCCAAAGCTGCCGCTCGTGACAGAACTTGCGGAGATTTATCGTCAAGCATATGAAGGTGTGTAATTAGAGCCAACGGCACTCGGCTTGCAGAAAATACTCATCCTTCATTTCAGGAAGGACTACCTCTGTTGTTCTGTGCATATATGTTTATAAGACATACTCTTATAAACAAGGAGTGAGCTGCTTGAATAAAGTAGGGAAAGATGATTTTGTTCCTGGATTCGTTCCAAAGCATAACCACGGATCTGTCGATTATACATCCACCGAAGCAGGGCATGTACATCAATGCCTGGACGTAACATCTCCTCCGATTCCAACACAGGATGGCGGGCACATTCATTATACGGAAGGCTATGTCATGTTCGAGAATGGTCATACTCATTACTACAAGGCGTATTCGGGACCTGCCATTCCTGTGGGAAATGGCATGCATGTCCACTATTACGACTTTTATACGACGGAAGATGATGGTCATAAGCATCATGTTAAAGGGGTAGACCAGCCTGCACCAGGTACAAAATAAAAGCTTTACGATTTTTCTAAATATTTTCTATGTTGAGGAAAAGAACCTGTGACCATTTGGAAACAGGTTCTTTTTCGTTTACAATATAATGTGGTGATGAAATATGTACATGGTAAAAAAAGGAGAATGGTGCGAAATAGTCGTGCCTTCACATTGGAGCTGCACAATCGAGCAGCTATTAAAGGACAGATGGCAAGTGCCAAAGAAGCTTCTTCATCAATATCGAATGGAGAAGAGTGTGATTGTAAATGGCGAGGCAAAACGCTGGAGTGAAGAATTGCAGGCAGGGGATGTGCTGCGCGTTCGCATGTTTCTTGAAGAAGACCTTGGGGTTGTGCCCGAATACATGGATGTAGATATTTTATATGAAGACGACCATATTTTAATTGTAAACAAACCGATTGGTATGGATACACATCCGGCAGATAAGGGAGGCAAGCATACGTTAGCGAATGGAGTCGCTTATTATTTGCAAGCTGCGGGAGTTGCCACAAAGGTGCGGCATATTCATCGCTTAGATAAGGACACATCAGGTGCTATCGTATTTGCGAAGCATGCGCTCGCAGGAGCCATCATGGATCGCCTGTTGCATGAGCGAAAGATTAAACGAACGTATATGGCGCTTGTGGAAGGAAGGCTGAAGGAGAAGAAAGGTGTGATTGATGCTCCAATTGGACGAGATCGTCATCATGCGGTGCGTCGAAGAGTATCACCTAAAGGAGATCGTGCTGTGACGCATTATGAACTGATACGCTATATGCCGAAGGAACGTCTATCCTTAGTAGAACTGCAGCTGGAAACCGGACGCACGCATCAGATTCGCGTACATATGAGCTATATCGGCCATCCTCTTGCCGGGGATCATTTATATGGCAGCCGTACTTCATTTATAACACGCCAAGCGCTGCACGCGAGGCAAATTCGACTTCTTCATCCGATTACCGAGGAAATGGTTGAAATTTCTGCACCAGTTCCTGCTGATATTACAAATATATTATAAATTATTACGAATGATGTAGAGGGAAGGATTTCTATGGAGGAAAAGCGAATGATGTAACTCACGAAACACGAAAAGGAAGGTGAAAGATGCTATTACTTCGTAAAGTCTCCGTATACCTTTGTCTATTTTCGCTATGTATGAGTGTTGCTTTATACCCGCTTTTGCCAAGTCACGTTGCTACACATTGGAATATTAATGGAACAGCAGATGAACATACGACAAAAATAATGGCAGGTTTCCTTATCCCGGTGCTAATGGTATTTCTATTTAAAGTTTCTGACTTTACAATGCGCTATATATATGGAACAAGTAAACGAAACTGCACGGTGCATGCGATTGTCACAAATACTGTTTTATCCTTTTTATTATTTATTCATGTCCTTATTTTGCTAATAGGGGCCGGGATTTTTATTGATTTTCAGATGTGTCTGTTAGCGGCGGCAGGAGCGTTCTTCCTCGTGTTAAGCTGGTGCTTTGCGAAAATACAGACGCGTGAACCTGTTACCGCCCCGTTCGTATCAACAGAAACCGTATTTCAAAAAATGCAAATGCATACTGTCCGAACATTTTGTTTTATTGGATTCGGTTTATTGGTTAGTCTTATCCTGCCGCAGCAATGGCAAGTATATACAGCTATATGTATGATTGGCTTTGGAGGAATTTTTATCATTATCATGACGTTGTATTACTATACAATAGAAAATCGAAATTAAGATAAGAGGACGAAATCCGGCTTATCGATGAAGCACTTTTCCGTTGCCGCAATCCCACTTTTAATCCTTCCCAACAAAAAATCGGCCAAAGGCCGATTTTTTGTTATTTTTTACCGATGAACATTTGTGTCCAATAATCCTGTGAGCTTGTATGCCCGATTCCGATATGGGTATAGTTGCCGTTTAGGATGTTAGCACGGTGACCAGGACTGTTCATCCACGCTGTCACTACTTCATCAGCAGAACGTTGTCCTTTGGCGATGTTTTCTCCCGCATAAGAATAAGATATCCCAAAGCTTCTCATCATATCAAAAGGAGAACCATATGTTGGACTTGTATGTGAGAAATAGTTTTTACTTAGCATATCATTGGATTTTGCTTGTGCCACGTTTGCTAACGAATTATCGACTTGTAAATCGCGCAAACCATTTTTTCTTCGCTCTGCATTTGTTAATTCCACGACACGTGCTTCTGTTGCATCAAGTGTACCGCCGGTTGCTTGAGTACCCGGTGCTGTAGTGGTACCTGGCGTTGTCGTTTTTGGCGTTGTCGTTGTTGTACCTGGTGTTGTTGTATTTGGTGTTGCTTGGTTCGGACAAGGACAGAGACGCGTATAGCCGCCAGTTGGTGTAAAGGATACAGGATTTGGCGAAATGTAGCCTCTGGCATTTCTTGCAGGCAGAGCATTGTCAGGATTTGTTCGCAAACCAACATTGCGATCATTACGATCTGGCCATAAGCCATTATCACGATTTATACGTAAGTCACCGTTACGATCCGTTCCTACTGTGCGTAGATCAGTACGGTCTGTTCGTCCCATATCATTTGTAGATACGTTGTGGCGATTCACTGTATTATCATTTAAAGCTGTGTCTCGATTAGTACCACATCCACTAACTGTAAGCAATGAGAGAGAAAGAACGGTAGCGGTCGTAAAAATACGGAATTTCCTCATCTTAAACCCCTCCTCGATAGCATTCACTGAAAGGAACTCCTTTCTCTTGTATTGTTCCTTTATGCTTCAGAGAGATGCTTGGTAATTACTCGTAAGTGAGGGAGTTTCAAGAGGAAAAGAATAGCAATAGGAATTTAATCTATACTAGATAGAACAGCAAGAATGAAACTATCTGTATAATACATAATAGCCCTCCCGGTATCGGGAAGGCTATTCATATTATTTCGAGATAAATTGCTGAGTCCAAATGTTTTTGCCAGCAACATATCCAACACCTATATGTGTATAGGTCGTATTTAAAATATTAGCGCGGTGACCTGCACTGTTCATCCATGCCTGTACCACTTCTTCAGGTGTTTTTTGACCCATTGCAATGTTTTCCCCTGCTGTACGGTACGAAATACCAAATTGTTTCATCATATCAAATGGTGATCCGTACGTTGGGCTTGTATGGGAAAAATAATTTGCGTTGTACATATCCTGAGATTTAGCTTTTGCAACCTTACTTAAAGCGCTATCTACCTGCAGTGCTGGTAATCCTTGCTTAGCTCGCTCTTGGTTTGTTAATGTTACAACTTTTTGTTCGTATGCACTTAATGTGCCTGTTGAAGGAGCAGGTGCTGGCTGAGTCGGTTTTGTTGTTGTCGGCTGGGCCGGTGTTGCCGTTGTTGGCTGAGCTGGTTTTGTTGTTGTTGGCTGAGCCGGTGTTGTTGTTGTCGGCTGAGCTGGTTTTGTTGTTGTTGGCTGAGCCGGTGTTGCTGTTGTTGGCTGAGCTGGTTTTGTTGTTGTTGGCTGAGCTGGTTTTGTTGTTGTTGGCTGAGCTGGTTTTTGTGTTGTTTCTAGAGGGACATTAAATGATTGCCACTCCGTGTAGGTATGATACAAAGAAGCAAACATCTTTGCCCATGCTGTTTGGTCCTCTGCATTCCATTGAAGTGGAGAGACATAGATTACTTTTTCATACGATACAGGCTGCTGAACGGTTTCTGCTTTTGCATTTGTGGATGATGCTCCAAATGTAAGAGCCGCAGCAGCTGCAAGAGATAGTAATGTTGTTTTCTTCATCCTTATAACCCCCTAAGTAGAAGTGTCTATACATATGTCAACATGTCGAGTCATGCTAATATTGGCGCCGTTATTTGACACATTCATAGTAACATAGCTTTAGAGGGAGGTAATTTGGAAATATTTTCATAGATATAAACTTTTCCATTTATATCCTCTTTTGAAAAATCCTTATGTTTGGCGAAAAAAGCAGATAATGTGTTGGGATTGCAATCTGCTCAAGAGGGATTGCGAAATTTAGAAAAAATGATATACGAGAAAAAGTCAGCTGAATGATTGGATAATATTGGACGGTTCGAAAGCAGAAAATGCAGTTATTTCAAGAAAAACACGAAATTGAATAGGATAAATATAGAAACTATTTAACACAACTGTAACAATATTGTTCGATAATATTTATATACAGTTCATAAAAGAAATCTTATCGGTGAGTTTGGTTTACAATACAATAAGGTAGAAATCTCCATATGGGATCCCATTCGACGTAGTCGGAAATTTTAAGAGTACAGTGTAAGACTATCGTCCAAGAGCAAGGCTTGCCAATCGACGAGTTTTCTTTACACTTTAAGAAAGAATAAATTTCTAGCTAGAAGATAATTCGACGTAGGGAGAAATTTTAGGAAGAAAGTATAAGTGCAACTACGCCTCTGTCTTCGCCCAAGAGCAGGGCTTGCCAATCGGTGAGTTTTCTTTACAACCTAACAAAGCATTTCATACTTTTCTCACAATTTTTTGGTATTCTACAATGGAGATAATAAGCTGTGGCCATTGAGGTGATGATTTGAAGAACTTCATTTTACTTCTGTTTACTGTATGGCTTGTAACAGGATGCAGTCGGGAGATGTATAAAGCAATTCCTAAAAATAAAGATGTTGTCATTGTAACAAATCAAAAGGATGGCAGCCTTAGCTTTATAGATGCAGCTAACAAGAAGATGATCGCTTCCTGGCCGATTCGTAAGGCGGTCATGGGGACAGCTGTGCTCCCGGATCATGATACGATTGCTGTATATGGCCAGAATTTGGAAGTTGTCTATTTGTATTCCCTCAGCAAAGGAACGGAAGTCGGGGAATGGAAAACGGGTAAAGGAATTACCAATATCATTGTATCATCAAGCGGAAAAGATATACTGCTTGCGGATGGACAAAGCAATACTGTACGTCTATACAATAAAAATGGGACGGAAATAGCAGCGATTCCAGTTGGAAAGCGGCCAATGACAATGGTAGAGCGGAACAACCAGTTATATGTGTTAAATTTTAACGATACTGTTTTATCCGTTGTGGGTCTTAAGGAAAAGCGGGTGATAAATACGATTTCTACTCCGCAATCTTCCCTTGGTGCCGTTATATATGGGAACGAACTATGGATTGGTGGTCACGGAAGCGGAGCGGAAATAAATGAGAATGTCTATATATATGAAGGTCATTCCCTGAAACAAAAGGTGTCTGCGCCGCAAATGCCAGTAAGCTTTGCTAGTGATAATGAATTTATCTATGTTCTCAGTCACGGATCTGGCGTGTTGCGAAAAATAGATGGAAACACGCACAAGGATATAGCGACCATTGAGGTAGGTGCTAATCCATTTGCAGTATGGCTGAGCGGAACAGCGTTGTTTGTTGCAAGCTATGATAGCGATGAAATATACGTCATACCTACAGATACAATGAAGATGGGGACAAGCATCAAGGTAGGAAAGGGACCGTTTCATATGACCGAACGGAAAGGAGAGGAGCATTAATGACGTATAAGGTACTAATAGTGGATGATGAGAGTGATATGCGGCAGCTTGTCGGGATGTACTTAGAGAACGCAGGGTATAAGTGGGATGAGGCTCCTGACGGCAAAACGGCTCTTGAGATGATTAAGCGTGAGAATTTTGATTTGCTTATTTTAGATATTATGATGCCGGAGTTAGACGGGATTTCTGTATGCAAAGAACTTCGCAAAACCTCTGATATTCCTGTGATTTTTTTGACGGCAAAAGGAGAGGAATGGAATCGGGTAAACGGACTGCGGAGCGGCGGCGATGATTATATTGTGAAGCCGTTTAGTCCAGGTGAGCTTGTTGCGCGGATGGAGGCGGTGCTGCGCCGATATGTAAAAACCGGACCAAAGGATAGTGTTTCGTATGGTGAGCTTGTGATTAACGAAGCAGGCCGCCGCGTTGAGCTAAGCGGGAAAACTGTAGTATTAACGGTGAAGGAGTTCGATTTGCTTACATTCCTTTGTTATCATAAAGAGCAGGTATTTAGCCGTGAACAGCTGCTCGAAAGCGTATGGGGTTATGATTACGCGGGCGGTACGAGAACGGTTGACACACATATAAAAACAATCCGGCTGAAGCTCGGTTCCTACGGTAGCCATCTTAGCACAGTATGGGGCGTCGGCTACAAATTTGAGGTGTAATTATGCCACGTCTTACTATGGTACAAAAGCTTTGGCTTACAATTAGCTGCGCTGTGCTGCTTACCGTTTCCTTGTTATATTTAATTTCCATATATTCCTATCAAAAGCTATATGTACAGCATATAGAAGATACACTGCAAACGGAGGGGCGGCAGCTTGTAGCTGAATATAAAGGATCGCTTCCGGATTTTGAACAGAAGGTACAGTGGTTTAATTCGATTTCGAAGACGGAGCTACTGTTTGTAAGTAACCCGCGTGATTTGAGCGCTTGCTTGCCGTTTGATGTGCAATACAATAATGCCATTATCACTGAGGAAGACCGACAGGAGCTGCTGAATGGAAATACTGTTACAAAGGTAGGATTTGAGGAACGGTTTCATCGTCAGATTATGGGCGTAATTATTCCGGTATTAGAAAAGAAAAAATTAATAGGTATCGTATATTCCTACATTCCGCTCAAAAGCATTAAAGATTTAATTCTTGATTTAGCCTTCGTACTGGCGCCTCTTGCTATTGGTTTAATCTTGCTTATGGCATGGGTGGGCCGCAAAATTGTCATTGCCATTACAAAGCCGCTTTCACAAATGGAGCGTGTTTCCTATCAAATGTCAAAGGGAGACTTTACCGAAAGGATCCCGATTACAACAAATGATGAAATTGGCCTCCTTGCCTCTGCATTTAATAGTATGGCGCATGTTTTACAAAAGGAGGATTTGCAGCGTAAAGAGTTTTTAGCTAACATCTCGCATGAGCTTCGCACTCCCCTTAGCTATATAAAAGGCTACAGCGAGGCTATACTGGACGGTATTAGCAAGCCGGAGCAGCAGGTGAAGTTTATTCGTTTAATTCATAAAGAGGCAGGACGTATGCAGCGGCTCGTACATGATTTATTAGACTTAGCGCAGCTCGAGGGTGATTTATTCCCTCTCAATAAACAGCCGACCGCGTTTGCACAGCTCGTAGAGGACACATTGGAAACATATGAACAAGGCTTGTTAGAAAAGAGGATCCTGCTCAAAACAGAACTGAACCCGGAGATTATTTCTTATATCGACGAAGATCGCATGCGGCAGGTGATTCACAACGTGATGGATAATGCGATTCGCTACACACCCGAGGGCGGTACGATTTCTGTTGTGCTGCTTCAGCAGGAAAAGATGTGCGTGCTTCGTATATCCGATACAGGAAAAGGGATTCCAGCGCATCATGTACAGAGACTTGGTGAGCGATTTTACCGCGTCGATAAAGCGCGCAGCCGCCAAAATGGGGGAACGGGTCTCGGCTTGGCGATTGTGAAGCAAATTGTCGAGGTTCACGGAGGGGCATTATGCATTACAAGCAAAGAAGATCAGGGAACAACGATTGCGATTACGCTTCCGATGGCAGAGTAGGAAGGAGGGAGCTCCGTTTATCCGTTCATATCAGCTGTTTTCCCAGTCAAGCTTCATAAATTGTTTGAGGTTTATATAAATTGCGGCTACAATAAGAGATACAATTCAAAACTTTCCTTTACCGGTGCAGCAAAACATTTGCTGCTGCCGGATGGATACCGAGGTGGTACAAGCTGAGTTATAAATCAATTCGACCAAAGAAAATATATGAAGAAGTAGCGGAAGCTATTTTAGCTATGATTAAAAACGGGACATTAAAGCCAGGGGACAAGCTGCTCGCCGTTCATCTGCTGGCAGAGCAATTTCAGGTTGGGCGTTCCGCTGTACGCGAGGCTCTAAGCGCGCTTCGGGCAATGGGGCTTATCGAAATGCGCCAGGGGGAAGGTACGTATGTCAAGAGCTTTGATGCTTCAGCGGTAGCAGCTCCTTTAAACTCTGTTTTACTAATGAAACAAGAAGACGTTATCAATTTGCTTGAGGTGCGGAAGGTCCTTGAGGCTGGAGCGGTTCAGGCAGCTGCTTTAAAACGGACAAACGAAGATTTACTGGAAATCAAACATTGGCTAGAAGAAATGGAGCGCGGTGCAGGAAACGAAAAGGCAGGGGAAACAGCTGATTTTCAGTTTCATATGGCCATTGCTAAAGCTGCCCACAACCCGATGCTGCTTGAGCTCATGAATCATGTGTCCAGTATGACTGCCGAAACGATTGGAGAAACGCGAAGATTGATTTTATACGGTGAGCAAACAACAGCAGAACGGCTTGCAGAGCAGCATAGAATCATTTTTCAAGCCATTGTGCAGCAGGATGCAGAGGTTGCTAGAGATGCGATTGTTAATCACTTAACACACATCGAGGAAATGCTCGACGCTGTTTGGCGTAAAACAAAAATATGAAGCCTTGTTGATAATTTTTCTTTTAAAATTCAAAATTTCTGTTAGAATAATAAGCAAACGCTTTCGTTTTTTTCATGTTCAGGAGAAAAGGGAATATTCCAGAAGAGGATATTCATTTCTTTTTTACCAAGTCATCAGATGACCTGATAATTAAAAAGACGGTGTTACGGAAGAGGAGAGAGATAGAATGAAGGTTACATTGTTTGTTACATGTCTAATTGATACATTTCAGCCGAACGTCGGAAAAGCAACAGTAGAACTGCTTGAACGTCTGGGCTGCGAGATCGAGTTTCCAGAATCGCAAGTATGCTGCGGGCAGCCAGCTTATAATAGCGGATATGTATCAGAAGCAAAGGAAGTGGCGAAAAATATGATTCGCACATTTGAAAATGCGGAATATATCGTTACGCCATCTGGTTCCTGCGCTACAATGTTTCAGGAGTATCCGCACATTTTTCACGGAGATGCTGAGTGGGAAGGACGGGCAAAGCGGCTTGCGGAAAAAACGTACGAACTCACGCAATTTATTGTAGAAGTATTACAAGTAACTGATGTCGGTGCGCGCTTAGATGGGAAGGCGACATACCATACATCATGCCATATGACGCGCTTGCTTGGCGTGAAGGAAGCTCCTTTTACATTACTTTCCAACGTAAAGGGTTTGGAGGTTGAGAATTTGCCAAATGCGCAAAATTGCTGCGGCTTCGGTGGAACATTCTCTGTCAAAATGATGCAAATTTCCGAGCAGATGGTCGATGAAAAGGTGCAAAGCGTGGAACAAACAGGAGCGGATTATTTAATTGGAGCGGATTGCGGCTGTTTAATGAATATTGGGGGACGCATTGAACGTTTAGGAAAAGAAGTAAAGGTGCTTCACATTGCGGAAGTATTAAACAGCCGATAAGGGGGAAATGAACAATGAGCATGAAAATTAGCGATAAAAAGTTTAATGAACGTGTAGGTGAAGGGATTCAGGATTCTACAATGCGCGGTGCGGTTTCCGCTGCGCAGGAGCGGCTGTATACACGTCGTTTAACGGCTGCGGATGAACTAGGAGATTGGGAGAAATGGCGTGATCTCGGAGAACAAATTCGCCAGCATACGCTTGAGAACTTAGATTATTATTTAATGCAGCTAAGCGAAAGCGTGATGCAGCGAGGCGGTCACGTATTTTTTGCAAAAACAAAGGAAGAAGCGGCTCAGTATATTCAAGATGTAGCGAAACAAAAGCAAGCGAAAAAAGTTGTGAAATCAAAGTCGATGGTTACGGAAGAAATCGAGATGAACAAGGCGTTAGAAAGCATTGGCTGTGAGGTTGTAGAGAGTGACCTTGGCGAATACATTCTTCAGGTCGACGACCATGAGCCGCCATCTCATATCGTGGCGCCGGCACTTCATATGACAAAAGAACAAATCCGTGATGTATTTGAAAAAAAGCTAGGCTACGAACAAACAGAAGATCCATATGAGATGACGAAGTTTGTCCGCAAAATTCTTCGCCAAAAGTTTGTCGAAGCAGAAATCGGTGTAACTGGCTGTAACTTTGCGGTTGCGAATACAGGATCTATTTGTTTAGTCACGAATGAAGGAAATGCTGACCTTGTCACAGCGATTCCAAAAACACAGATCGCCGTGATGGGAATGGAGCGTCTTGTTCCGACTATGGAGGAGCTGGATGTATTAGTCGGATTGCTGTGTCGCAGTGCAGTAGGGCAGAAGCTGACAAGCTATATTACAGCAGTCGGTCCAAAGCATGAAGGGGAAGCAGACGGTCCAGAGGAATTCCATCTTGTGATCGTAGATAATGGCCGTTCGGAAATTTTAGGGTCAGAATTTCGTCAGGTGCTGCAATGTATCCGTTGTGCCGCATGCATTAATGTCTGTCCTGTATACCGTCATATCGGCGGCCACTCATACGGCTCCATTTACCCAGGACCAATTGGCGCTGTCTTATCCCCGCTGTTAGGCGGATACGATGACTATAAGGAGCTGCCTTATGCATCGAGCCTTTGTGGGGCATGTACAGACGCTTGTCCGGTAAAAATTCCGCTGCATGAGCTGTTGCTCAAGCATCGTCAGGTGATTGTTGAGAAGGAAGGGCGTGCCCCGCTAGCAGAAAAGCTGGCTATGAAAATGTTTGAAATGGGTGCTTCCTCCGCTGCATTGTATAAATTAGGCACAAAAATCGCACCAACTGCGATGATGCCAATCACGTCTGGAGGCCGCGTATCTAAAGGGGTCGGTCCGCTGAAAAACTGGACGGATATTCGCGAATTCCCAGCGCCAAGCAAGGAGCGCTTTCGTGATTGGTACAAAGATCATAAGAAAGGAGGAAATCATTAATGCAAGGAACTGTTCAAAATCGTGAGGCATTTTTAGACAATCTAGCAAAGCAGCTCGGACGCGAGCGACGCACAAGCGGTGTGACGCGTCCAGCATGGAAGCATGATGTGAATGAGGAAGTCATGAAGGGATTTACACAGGAAGAATTGCTGCACGCATTCCGAGAGCACTGTAATAAAATTCATACGACTGTTTTGGAAGCTACAAAAGAAAATCTGGCTTCTGTGCTGAAGCAAGTGATTACTGAAAACGGCGGGGGACCTATTATTACATCACAGGATGCACGTTTTGCTGCATATGGCTTGGAGCAGCTGTTGACGACAGAATTACCAAGCCAAGGGATGAAGGTGCAGGCTTGGGATGCGGAGAAAGGCCGCGAGGAGAACCATGCGTTTGCAGAACAAGCTAATTTCGGAATTGTATTTAGTGATTATGCGCTGGCAGAATCCGGGACAATTGTTGTGCAAGCACATAAAGGGCAGGGGCGCGCATTGCATTTCTTGCCAACGATTTACGTTGTAATTATTCCTCGTGAAACGCTCGTGCCGCGCATTACACAGGCCGTGCACAGCCTGCAGGAACGCGTGGAGCAGGGAGAAACGGTCGCTTCCTGTATTAACTTCATTTCCGGCCCGAGCAACTCTGCCGATATTGAGATGAATCTCGTCGTCGGTGTACATGGTCCGTTAAAAGCATATTATATCGTTGTGTAAAGAAACTCGCCAATCGGCGAGCTTCTTTCAGACTGTTGAACCCCCCTCCTCTTTACGATAGAAAGAGGAGGGGGTTATATGTATTACATAGAACAGAATCTAACTATACGAAGCAGCCTCCCTCTCTTATAAAGGGGGCAGGTCGAGTTTTCCTTCCTCAAATAGCTCCTTGAACATATGCTTACTATATCCCGCTGCTTGTGCAAATGTAATTTTTGCTGGCATCGGCGCTTCCTGTACATCTACTATAACATCTATAATGCACGGCTTGTTTTGCTGAACGGCCTTTTGCAGCGCCGGCAGAAGTTCCTCCGGCTTTTCAACTCGATATCCTACCCCGCCGCAAATATTAGCGTAATCAGCAAAGTTAGGATTGCATAAATCTGTTCCAAACTCGATATTTCCCATCACTTCTTGTTCGAACTTAATCATTGCAATCTTATGGTTGTTCAGCACAATGACTATGATTGGCAAATCGTATTTTACTGCAGTAACAAAGTCCGCCATTGTCATAGCAAATCCCCCGTCACCGCAAATAGCAAATACCTGCTTTTTTGGATAGGCAATCTTTCCTGCAATCGCGCCAGGCAGTCCGCAGCCGAGAGTCGCAAGCCAGCTTGAGATGATAAACTGCTGATTGGTCATACGGAAGTGTCGTGCCGCCCAAACGGTAACATTTCCGACATCTACAGATAATACGGCGTCATCATGAGCAACTTGCTGCAAAGCATGTATCACACGCTGTGGTTTAATTGGAACCGATTCATCATCCTCTTGACGGTTTAGACGATCCCACCACTTTTGCATTCTTTCTTGACTTCGTTCTAAGAAAGTGCGATTATCATTGCGACTCACATGCTGCGAAAGCCATTCTAATGTTTTTCCCGCCTCTCCAGCCAAACCGACATCGACCGGATAGCGTTTTCCGATTTGTGCAGGATCAATATCAATATGAATAGTTTTCGCCTTTTTCGGCAAAAACCCGGTAAACGGATAAGAAGTTCCTATCATGATGAGAGTATCTGTCTCCTGCATCGCTTCATAAGCGGCCTTTGTGCCAATTAATCCTAAGCCGCCTAAGCAGTATGGGTGTTCATCGGGAATAGCCCCTTTTCCTGGCAGAGTCAAAACAATAGGAGCTGCAATGTGCTCAGCAAATGCTAACAGCGTTTCACGTACGCCGTGTACACCTCTGCCTGCAAGGATGACGGGACTCTCAGCATTCTCTAAAACTTCCTTAGCTTGCTGAAGATCCTCTGTAGACGGAAGAATTTCTTGCTTTACGACAAGACTGGATGTTATGCGTGCTTCTGCTTCTACTTCAAAGCGGGGAATGTCATCAGGAACAGTAAGCACAGCCACTCCTTTTTTCGTGTAAGCAGTTCGAATAGCTTGGTTGACAACAGCTGGAAGCTGTTCAGCAGACATAATTCGCTGATTGTAGACTGCCACATCATCAAACATCCTTTCCAGGTTTACTTCCTGAAAGAAATCCGTTCCGATTAAATCTGATTCTATTTGTCCTGTAATGGCCAGCACTGGCACCTTATCAAGCTTAGCATCATATAATCCATTCAATAAATGAATGGCACCAGGGCCGGCAATAGCCATGCATACCCCCAGTTTCCCAGTTAATTTTGCATATGAAGCCGCAGCCAAAGCCCCTGCTTCTTCATGTCTCACTTGAATAAACTTGATTTTATCTTGTTTTTTACGAAGAGGTTCAATAATGGAATTGATGGAATCTCCGGGCATACCATAGATATGGTCAACCCCCCATTCAATTAATAAATCAATCAATTTTTCGCCTGCCGTTTTTTTAAACATCACACATCTCCTTTTCAAATATGCCTGTTTGTAGTTTGGCACATATATCCAGAACTTAATCAATAAAAGCCTCCTAATCAACAAGCGTTGATGCCCAGAATTTCCCTTGCATTTTCCCCTTCTTTGTATACAATGGAACAAAAGGGGCGCTTTGTACTCTTTTTGTTCTGTAAAATAAATGAAAAAGGCGGGATGCATGATTGGTTTAATTGTGTATTTGTTTCTTGTCGGTCTTGTTCTTGGCTCCTTTTATAATGTTGTTGGTCTGCGTATCCCCGCAGGACAATCTATTATCCATCCTCGTTCCTTTTGTCCGTCCTGCTTACGGACAATTAGAATCCGGGAACTCATTCCTGTTTGTTCGTACATATGGCAAAAAGGGAAATGCCGTAGCTGTGATGTACGAATTCCTCTCTTATATCCATCTCTAGAGCTAATTCACGGTTTGCTGTTCGTTTTAGCATTTCAGTTATTCGGCTGGAGCGGTGAAACGATTGTCGCTTGGACCTTGTTAGCGCTCCTCACGGTTATCGTAGCTTCTGATTTAGGCTATATGCTGATTCCTAATAAGATTTTATTATTTTTCCTTCCAGTGTTTGTAATAGAGCGTATATTTGTTCCCCTTCAGCCTTGGTGGAGCGGGATAGCAGGAGCATGTATTAGCTTCTTCTTTTTATTCATGATAGCGATATTGAGCAAAGGCGGGATAGGCGGGGGAGATGTAAAGCTTTTTGCGCTGCTTGGCTTTATCCTAGGAATAAAAGGTGTGCTCCTCGCTTTTTTCCTGGCCTCGTTTTTAGGGACTGTTTTTGGAGTAGGGGGGATCATAGCTGGAGCAATGAAGCGTCAATCAGCAATTCCGTTTGGACCATTTATTGCGCTGGGAACGATTATATCCTACTTCTTTGAACCGAATGTACTGGGATATTATTTTTTGCTGCTTCCATAAATAGCATTGCTATAAGAAAGACAGCGGGTGCATAGAATATTTGTTTAGAACCGCGTGTTTTTCATTGCCCTTTAAGAAAGCATAAATTTCTGGCAGGGAGATCACTCGACGTAGTGAGAAATTTTAGGAACAAAGTGTAAGGGCAACTACGCTTCTGTCTTCGCCTAACGTCTCACCAATCAGCGAGTTTTCTTTATTGTGGGACGTATAGACAAAAAGCAAGGAGGATGGAAATTTCCATCCTCCTTCAGCCATTGTTATGAAATTATCCGCGTAATTGTTGTTGCGCAAGAGCGACTAAACGCTTTGTAATTTCTCCTCCAACAGAACCGTTAGAACGAGAAGCTGAATCGGAACCGAGATTTACACCAAATTCACTTGCAATTTCGTATTTGAATTGATCCAAAGCTTGTTCACAGCCTGGAACAAGAAGTTGATTTCTATTAGGCATTGTGCACTACTCCTTTGTTGTCTGTATTCCAGCTTTCGTAAGCTGGTGTTATTAGAGTGTGCTGTTTTGCAGGGGACATACTCGGAAGTAGCAGGAGGGTATAGCAGTTCTTGGATGAAAAGGAAAAGAAAAAAGAGCAGCCATAAGCTAGCTACTCCATTTTCATAACAACTGCTGAACCTGCTACAACAAGCTTTTTATGCTGGTTATAGACATTGGTTTCGAGTGTCATAATTTTTTTATCATCGCGTTTTTGCACGACTTCTGCAATCACGGTCACTGTATCGCCGATTTTCACAGGCGCCTTAAAGGATACGTTTTGCGACAAATAAATCGTGTTTTTTCCCGGGAGCTTTGTGCCTAAAACGGCCGAGATAAGGCTAGCCACGAGCATACCGTGTGCAATGCGCTCTTTAAACATCGTTGTTTGTGCGAACGAATCAAGTAAGTGAACTGGATTTACGTCTCCGGTAAGCTTTGCAAATGCTTGAATGTCTTCGTCTGTGATCGTTTTCGTAAGAGAAGCCTGCTCCCCAATCTGAATCTCTCCATAGGCACGCTCAGGAACAACTTGTGCTTCTTGAAAAAGGTTCATATTATCCTCCTTTTTAGTTACCAGTGTAATAAAGCCGGAAGGATGATAGCGGTTCACCAGACAGACGAGCTCCTTTGACAGCAAGAAGTCGCTATATAATTATTTTACTGCAGTGAATAGAGTTTTAGAGCCTTCTTCGAATTTTTTTACTAAATCCAATTGCATGCCCTTTAATTCCTCAAGAAAACCATTCATCTGCTTTTGGATTTCCTCACGCTGATTTTGATTTTGCGCAACTAATTGTTTCACTGTGTCTTCCAACTGTCCACTTGCTTGTGAAAGGAAAGATACAGAAGCTTTTGCAGGAGAGATAGAGAATTGCTGCATTTGCTGAGCAAACTCATTCCATTTTCCTTGCCATTCTTCGATTTGTGGAGTAAATGGATTGCCTCCTAATTGCTTCACATAACCTGTATATTGAGCATTCAGTTGAGCAGAGTATTGTTTCATCTCTTGCTCCATCGTTCTTACTGCTTCTTCCATCTTCTGAAGCGTTTCTTGCTGTTGCTTCATTGTTTCTAAAGTAAGATGCTCCATTTGTTTTCCAGCGTTAGAGAACATAGAGAGCGATTGAGTCCAATTTTTCCAAAATGCATCCATGATTTCGTACGGTTTCATTTCCATGACTTGACCTCCGATATTTATTTGCATATTTGTGAATGCAGACTACTCTGCAGAATCACCTGATGAAGGTGGTTGCTTTGTTTCCTTACTTCCAGATGAGGAGAAGGGGAAAAAAGCATTTGTGTACAATGTAAAAAATGTGCCTAGCATTTTTTGATATTGCTCAAACGAGTTAACGCAAGATTCCAAATATTTTTCTCCGTATTCTGTTAGAGAATAAATTCGTTTGGCTGGTCCGCCCTCACTCGTATCCCATGTTGATGAAATTAACTTTTCTTTTTCCAGTTTGCGCAGCGTTCGATACACGTTGCCTTGGTCAATAGAAGAAAAGCCAATATCCATCAGCATTTGAATGAGTTTGTAGCCGTGAAGACTCCAATCTTTTAAACATAGAAGCAAAAAAGGCACTAAAAAATTTTTTGGAAGAGCATTTGATACTTTCGCTTGAGGTTCCTCTAGAAGCTCATTGTGTTCAGGTTCCTTACTGTTCATAGTGGCATCACCTCGTAAACAAATACAAAAATAGGAATTTTTTCTCATCTACCTGTAATTTACACCTACCTGTTTTTGTTGTCAATAAAAAGTCCGAAAAATAAAAAAAAAATAAAAGGTCGAAACAGTAAAAAAAAATAAAAAGTCCGAAAAATAAAAAAAGGGTTGCACGTTTCTTCTAAATGTTACAAAATATAGGATATACTGAATAGTTTTCACGTTAATTCCAAAGGGGTGTGATAATGTGATCGATCAAAAGTTTGACCCATTGAAGGCTTGGAAGGAAGTATACGACCAAACAGAGAAGTTTTGGGGGAAAACGCTAAATGAAACACTAAAGTCTGAGGAGTACTCCGCATGGACTGGAAGTGTTCTGGATTTGAATTTGTTTTACCAAAAAATGCTGAATGATATCACAAAAGGATATCTAGAGAAGATGAATGTTCCAACACAAGAGGATGTTGCAAGAATTGCATCTTTAATTATCAATCTAGAAAACAAAGTTGATAACATTGAGGAATTTTTGGAAGATAAATTAGAAAATATGGAACAAGCTCCTGGAGCAAAGCGTGATATTACGAAGGTGAAGCAAGATATCCGCCTCCTTGAAAATAAAATTGACCAAGTTTTAGAATATTTGCAAAAGCAGCAGGAATTAGTAGCAGCTGCGTCGAAAACATCTAGAGAAGAGAAGCAATAAGCTTTTTATTCTATACAAACTATGCTATATCATATTTTAGGGGGAAATTGAAATGGTTCAGTTAGATGGCAAAGTAGCAATCGTTACAGGTGGCGCAAAAGGAATCGGCAAATCGATTACGGAGGCGCTTGCTAAACAAGGGGTAAAAGTCGTCATCAATTATAACAGCAGTGCGACAGCTGCTGATGAGCTTGTAAACGCATTAGCAGAGCAAGGATCTGAAGCTTATGCATGCCAAGCTGACGTTTCTAAATTAGAAGATGCTAAGCGTCTTGTAGAGGAAACTGTACAACGCTATGGCAGAGTAGACTTCCTTGTTAACAATGCGGGTATCACAAGAGACCGTTCATTCAAGAAGCTTAGCCGCGAGGACTGGGATCAAGTAATTGACGTTAACCTAAGCAGTGTTTACAACACGGTCAGCGCAGCGCTTCCTTACATAGCGGAGTCTGATAACGGCCGAATCATCAATATTTCCTCAATTATTGGTCAAACTGGAGGATTCGGACAAACGAATTACTCTGCTGCTAAAGCGGGTATGATTGGCTTTACGAAATCATTAGCTCTTGAGCTTGCAAGAACGAATGTAACTGTTAACGCAATTTGCCCTGGATTTATTGAGACAGATATGGTTGCGGAAATTCCACAAAACGTTTTAGATCAAATCGTTGCTAAAATCCCGAAAAAACGCTTAGGATCAGCCGAAGAAATCGCAAATGGTGTTCTATACCTATGCCGTGACGGTGCATATGTAACAGGACAGCAATTGAATATTAACGGCGGCTTGTACATGTAATTTTCGGTATGTTCGAAGGTGCATGGTATACATGCACCTTCTTTTAAAAAGAAGGAGGAAACCGAAATGGCATCCATGTTAACCGAGTGGGAAAAACAGCTCGATTTTTATCCTGAGGAATATAAAAATTCATATAATCGCTTCAAGCGAGCAAGTGAGGTTCTATATCGCGAACCAGAGCCGCAGGTTGGGCTTACCCCTAAAGAAGTGATTTGGACAAAAAATAAAGCAAAACTATATCGTTATGTTCGCAAGCAAGAGAACACTCATGCAACGCCTCTCCTGCTCATTTATGCGTTAATTAACAAACCTTATATAATGGACCTAACACCTGGCAGCAGTCTCGTCGAATATTTGGTGGACCGCGGTTTTGATGTATACTTGCTCGATTGGGGTACATTCGGACCTGAGGACAGCCACTTGAAATTCGACGACTTTGTTATGGACTATATTGGGAAAGCAGTTAAAAAGGTACTACGGGTTTCCGGAGCGGAGGATATCTCTCTTCTTGGCTACTGCATGGGCGGAACTATGACATCCATCTATGCTGCTTTGCACCCACATATGCCAATTCGTAATCTAGTATTTATGACAAGTCCATTTGACTTCTCTGATACTGGCTTATATGGTGTTGTGCTTGATGAGCGCTACTTCAATCTTGATAAAGCAGTAGATACTTTAGGTAATATTCCAGCAGAAATGATCGATTTTGGAAATAAGATGCTAAAGCCGATTACAAACTTCGCTGGACCTTACGTAAGTTTATTTGACCGCTCTGACAACCAACGCTTTGTAGAAAGCTGGAAGCTTATGCAAAAGTGGGTAGGCGATGGTACACCGTTCCCAGGTGAAGCTTATCGTCAATGGATTCGCGAATTTTACCAAAACAACAAATTGGTAAAAGGCGAGCTTGTTATTCGCGGTCAACAGGTAAAGCTTGAAAATATTAAAGCAAATGTGCTAAATCTTTCAGCGCAGCGTGATCACATTGCGCTTCCTTGTCAGGTAGAAGCATTGCTTGAGCATATTTCCAGCACAGATAAAGAATACGTTTCCATCCCTACAGGTCATGTGTCTATCGTATACGGAGGTACAGCTGTTAAGCAAACGTATCCGACAATTGGGGATTGGCTTGAAAAACGTTCCCAATAATGAAGAAAACTCGCCAAATCGGCGAGTTTTCTTTACTTTTTAATCGTTTATCCCACGCTCAGGATGCATAAATACATCGTCATTGTTGCTTTGCTTTGGGCTTCGTTCCTTCTCAAGCAATTCTTGGTTCTCCGGTGCAATCCAGCCAATATCATTGGTTGGATGAACCCATTCATCTCCGGACATAACGGCTGGATCCGTATCTTCGCTCCAGTGGTTGAGCGGGCTATTCTCTGAATTATATTTACTGTCCCCTATGATCACCCCGAGCTTGTTTACAAAAGGAGGCTCCATCTTAATCCCTGTTCCTTTAAAGGAAGGAAAGCCAGCTTGATGGGGGATTGTTTCATCTAAAACGGGCGAAGAAAGTTTGGTCTCTTTCATATGCATGCTCCTTTGCTTTTTGTTATTATTGTACCCATCACATCTCCTTTTTCGAGCGTTAAAAGTTGCCACTCATAGTTAGAACCGTTTGCTTTATACTAAGCATACAGCTTATTTATGGAGGGAACATACATGGTTAAACGAAAAGTAGGCTATAATGCAGCTTCAACAAATAATCAAACACCGAAGGAAAGCTTGCCTGGGGGGCAAATGGCAATGGAGTTCGCAAGTGAGAATGTAGCTAAATATGCCAATCGAAATTCTAAAAAGGGGAAAAAGAATTCCTCTTCTGAGTTGTAAACCCTAAAATTTCCGCCTGCGCTGAAGTGGCTTCCAGCTGGAAATGTATACTTTCCTACAATGTAAAATAGGGCCAACCCTTTAAGGTTAGCCCTATTGTTGTCTAAAGAGAGGCCTTATATCTCCTATTTGCTTCATCAATCCATTTTTTGATTAGAAAGACATCTACTAGCCAAAGAAGGCCGATTGTAACCATACAAGCGAGCCAATACCAGAGGATTACACTTACCTTTTCCTTCACATAAATACGATGTACTCCAATGCCGCCAAGAAAGAACCATAGTATAATTGCTAAACCGAAAGATTTACGTTCCGATACGCTCATCTTCATCCCTCCCTTCCTTAACTGTATGAGGAAGGGGAAGGAATCAGAATCTAAAGAACCGGCAAGCCTTGCCCACCGGCGAAGACAGAGGCGCAGTTGCATTTACAGTATATTCCTAAAATTCCCCACTACGTCAAATGACCTTCTAGCTGGAAATGTATACTCCTGCCGTGTAAAAAGCAGACATGATCCTTAGTTTGCTGTTACAGTAAGCTGAGCCGGGGCAGAGTAAATCGTGCATTGTAATGTTTTCGGATCAAAATAAGCTAATAAGAGAGACGGCTGCATCGTTATTGCTCCGGTCTGCTCAAAGCCTGCAAAATCAAACGGTACAAACTCTAAAATGGTATGCTTATACAACTCTTTTTCTGTCAAAGAAAGCGAAGCAAACTCTTCTCCTAAAAGAGAGGGTTGCTCCAAAATAACCTTATAATAAAGCGAGAGCTGTTCTTTTGGGACGATTTCATCCCACCATGGTTTGCGCGGACGATATTTATGTCCTTGTAAATAGTCGGCTTTCATTAACCCTTGGATTACATCAAGATGCCGAGCTTGCGTTCCTTCTAAAAATTGATAGAGCCGCTTGAATAAGTCCTCAAGCTGATGACCGATGCGAACCCATCCCTGTTCATCCCAATAGGAGCCGAACTCTTGGAAGAAGTCGAATGGCGTTTCAAAGGTGCTTGATACTAGATATTCAAGAGTGCGATCCATACGATGGGCATTCCAGTATTTCTCCAACACGTCCTCCACCTGCTTAATACGCACAATATCATCAAATGGGAGGATATCGTTTCCAAGAATCTCATATGGAGCATGATCCATATATACATAGCTATGATCTTTGGAGCGAATGCGCAGACCAGTACCGCGCAGCATCTTTAAAAAGCCTAATTGCAGTTCTTCCGGACGAAGTGCAAATACATCGTTAAAGGTCTTTTTGAAGGAATCATAGTTCTCCTCTGGCAAGCCGGCAATTAAATCTAAATGCTGATCGATTTTTCCGCCTTCTTTTACCATCGTCACGGTACGAGTAAGTTTTGCAAAGTTTTGACGTCTCATGACAAGATCATTTGTACGATCATTGGTTGACTGAACACCGATTTCAAAACGGAATAACCCTGGAGGGGCCTCTTGATTGAGAAATTCAATGACCTCGGGGCGCATAATATCCGCTGTGATTTCAAACTGAAATACAGTGCCGGGAAGGTGCTCGTCAATTAGAAATCGAAACATCTCCATCGCATAGCTGCGGCTAATGTTAAAGGTACGGTCTACGAACTTAATGACTCTCGCACCATGCTTCATTAAGTAACGGATATCATCCTTAATGCGTTCGCGGTCAAAATAACGAACTCCCGTTTCTATAGAAGAAAGACAAAATTGACAGCTAAACGGACAGCCGCGGCTTGTTTCAATATAAGTGATGCGTTTACTTAAATGCGGAATATCTTCAGGAAAGCGATACGGTGATGGAATTGTTTTTAAGTCGAGCTTTTCACGCTGCGGTTTAATTACATATGTTCCATCTTCCTTTACAAAACCGATACCATCAAGTGTTTCGTATTGCTTGTTTCCCTGTATTTCGACAAGTAATTTTTTTACAGAAACTTCACCTTCACCGATGATAATAAAATCAACTTCTGGAATGCGCTCTAACCAATATTTTGTATCATAGCTTACTTCTGGTCCGCCAATAAACACAATAAGGCTAGGATTGATTTTTTTCAGCATTTGAATCACTTGAATTGTTTCCTCAATATTCCAAATATAGCAACTGAAACCGACTACATCAGGTTGGCGGCGATACAAGTCCGTCACAATGTTCATTGCTGGATCTTTAATTGTATATTCTGCCATCTCCAAATCAAATTCTGGCGCAGCATATGCTTTTAAATAACGTAAGGCTAAATTTGTATGAATATATTTTGCATTTAGTGTACTTACAACAATCTTCATTTGTTTGAACCTCAAATCTATTTTTAGTCATAGTGTAGACACTCTCCTAGTATAGGCATACTCCTAAGAAAACTCAATGGAGACTATACACATTCTTGTACTTTCATCATATAATTTACCAAGACAAAAAAAGTTGACTCAAGGAAAGAGAGGGACGAACATGAATAAACGGACGAACGGAAAAACAGAGTGGTATGCACATTTGCTGCAAAAGCTTCATATTATATCTGAACAAGAAAAACAGCAAATTATCAAGACACTTCACAAGAACAAAAAAGATAAGTATTTCTCATAAAGAAAACTCGCCGATTGTGGGACAGAAGCGCAGCGGCACCTAAAATTCCCGGCTACTTCGATTGATTTCTAGCTGGAAATTTATACTTTCAGGCACTGTGAAAAATATTGGAATAAGCTTCCATGATATATAGAAAAGTTATTGACAAAACAGTTATTTTCATGTGATAATTTGATTAAATTTTAAGAATTATCAAATAATTAAGGAAGAATGAACGTTCATATATAGCCAACTGTACTGAACAAATCCAGTAAAGAATGCGAGATTACACGGAGGTGAAAGAATGTTATTTTTCTTAAAAAAATGGAAAGAACTGCGCGATATTAAGATGGAACTGGCCTTACGGGATTGGTTTTATGGAACAAAGATAAGCATGTCTATGAGAGTGTCTCAGGATCCTCTTACATTTCTAGTGAATGTAGAAGGAAAAGATAAAGGAATATTCTCCGAAGATGATTTTATTGTCGTGAATGCTTCTTGCGAGTCGGTTTTTCAGCTAGAAGCACAACCAGCCTCAGAATCTCCTCTTCATGCCCATATTTATAAACAAACAGGTGCTGATTGTATTTTGCAAGTACAAACTGTAGATAGTCATCTCGTTTCAGAATTATATAGTCAGCAAAGAGAAGTAACATTTGACGAAAAGAATGTGAGCCGTGTATTTGGAAAAGAAGGTATTGAGAACATTACCATTCCTATCGTAGATAACGAACGGCAATTTATTGAACTGCTAAATGGAGAAACAAGTGCATTTACGCCCGAACGCGGTGCTGTTCTCGTACATGACTATGGGTTAATTGTCTGGGCCTCTTCACCAGAGGAAACGAAGAAGTGGTTGGAAGGACTTGAGTATTTAATGAACTATCACGTGAAACTGCTCATGATTAAAGGAGCGAAAAGTTCTGTCATTTGATAGATCAAGCATGATGAGTTTTTCATACTGCGAAGGGCTCACTTGCTCCACAAAATAAATGTAAGCGTTTTATTTATAGATAAAGGCTTCAGCTTCAAGCCCGTCTTTGGGTGAAGACAGAGGCGTAAGTGTAAAAAAGATCACTAACACTCAAATGAGAGAGGGGGGACCTCTCTCATTTGAGTGTTAGTTGGCTATTCGCTGAGCTTTTCCTAATGAAAAGGAAGCAAGGAGCGTTGCTGCACAAGTTGAGAGAGAAATACAAATTGGGCATGTTCCTTGAGCGCCGGCATGCTGGAACGAATTACGCTAGAAGTGATTTCCCCAGGGGGGCCGACATGACCAATTGCAATTGTAACCGGTTTCTCTTTTACTCTGCTTAGCAGGAGAATTGCTTGCTTTGTAATATGTGCTGACGTATATATATCATCAAAAAACAAATGGTTTTCAACCACTGGAACATTCAGTTCTTTTGCAACTTTTCCCGCAACACTTTTTGAATTTGTTTTGCTGTCTAAATAAAACAGGCCGTGTTTTTTGCAAACGGATAAGATAATACGCATCACTCGTTCATCTGCTGTAACCTTTGACCCCATATGGTTATTCATTCCCACAGCATGCGGAACATCTGCCACTGCAAGCTCTACACGTTTACGAATTTCTTCATCACTTAAGTCCGTTGTAATAGCATTCGGACCTAGCCAGCTTCTTTTCCCCCTAATCGGCTCCATTGGCATATGGATGATAACCTCATACCCTTTTTGATGAGCTGCTTTCGCATCCGCCTTTGTGGATGGAAGAAACGGCATCACAGCAATTGTGAGGGGAATGGGGAGTGAGAGCATTTGCTCTGTTCCTTTCATATTGTTGCCAAAATCATCAATGACGATGGCTACTTTATGTTTTTCAGCAGCTATAGCTGACGGAAGAAACATAAGGTAGAAAGCAAAAAACATCAAAGTCCACTTTTTCATCTCTAACACCCTTTTTAATTATAGTAGCTTGTCATTATGCTTTGCGATTTATGACGAAAATAATCGGATAAATAGTCGAATCAAGCGTATATAAAAATTTCAAACGTTGAAAACATTGGACTTTACAGAAAAATAAAAAAAAATACAGAGAAAAAAATGTCTATTATTGCGAATGTGTTTACAAATATAGAATTATTTGTAATAATTCCTAAAGTAAGATAAAGATTTTGTAAATATTAGAGAAAACATATAAAAAGCAGACAAAGTGCAGGGAGAGGAACGCGCAAGAGAGAGAGATGAGGGGGAGACTGATGTGCAAGCTATAAAGAGAAAGCATGCAATGGACAAGCTGTTGCTTGATATACATTTAAAACGTGAAGAAATGATTGCCAGTGGGCTAGAAAGCGGATTTTCCAGCTCAGAAACATTGCAAATAAGCCAAGAATTGGATATGTTGATTTTGAAATATCAAAAGCATAAAGAACAACTGGACAAGCCCAGTTCATTCCAAACTGTAATAAATCTCGATTTTTTAAAGAAATTAAAGGCGCAGCTTTCTAAAACATCCATCGTAGTAGTGGTGTTATCTTATCTTCATTACTAAAATAATGTATATTCCTTTCTAGTCTCTTGCAACGCTGTTCCAAAAAAGACCCCCCCCTCCTTTTCTAACAGGGAGGGAGCAGCGGACAAAATCATATCTAAGGCGGTATCATCTTGCTAGCATCTTAATCAGTTTGAACTTTTTCCATTCGTTTTGTCTGCGTTCAAGCCTTGTTCGTCTTTGTAGCTCAGCATATTGAACATATATATAATGATACGCGTTCGGTAAGTAAAAAAATCATACGTTTCCAGCTAGAAGTTATTCGACGTGACTGGAAACTTTAGAAACACAGTGTAAGCGCAAATGCACTTTTGTCTGCGCTTGACGGTGAGTTTTCTTTATACCCCCTAAGAAAATCAAGAAGCTGTTTATGTTCCTTAGACACATTCTCTCTTTTGCCTGGCTACGGAAGAGCAATCTGTACATAATAGGGATCATGATACGTGTTAACAATGTATGTCATGGCAGGACCTTTACAAATTAACATTCCAAACGATGTTGTGAATGCTGATGGAACTCTTTTACAGACATAACTCCTTTTATGTTAGAGCACCCTAAAAAAGAAGAAACATGTAAGGAGAGGTGCGCAATGTCTCATCAAAAACGTCAAAAGGAACGACTTTGGAGAACGAGAAAAGAAAGCCAACAGCAACATCCTCATGGAAAAGTAAAAACGTTTGAGCAGCTGGCAGAAGAAGCAGGTAAGCAGTAAGAAAACAGAATAAGCTCATTTTACCCGCAATGTGAACAGTTCTCCAAACACAAAGGAGAAGCTTTTTCTTTTATTGCTCTGGGTACAGCGAGCTAGTGGATGAAGTTAGACAATGATTTAAAACAGATGTCCTTTGTCTTTAAAGTAAAAAACGTGAGGGTTTATGTCCCATCACGTTTTTTCTATATATCCAAGCATGTAGACCTTACGTTGGAAATTTATACTCTCTTAAAGAGTAAACCATGCATATGCCTGATCAGGTGGATTCATCTATTCGTTTTCTAAAGCTTCCTTGCTGCACGAATATATGTTAGAATAATGTGCGATTAACTTCAGAAGAAATTCCATGCACTGCATGGGAGAGGTTCGCGAACTCCCTCTATAAAAAACTAAGGCATGACAATATCTATTTTTTGGTATTGTTTTGTTTTTATCTATATGACAGTTCAAGAACGCTGCTTCTTCGTATACTTTCTTAATGAAAAAGGAGAATGAATAATGAAGAATGAAAAAGCGGTTGTTGTATTTAGCGGCGGTCAAGATAGTACAACGTGTCTATTTTGGGCACTTGATCATTTCGCGGAGGTTGAGACAGTTACGTTCAATTACAATCAACGGCATAGCCTAGAAATTGATTGTGCAGCCTCTATTGCGGAAGAACTTGGCGTTAAGCATACCGTACTAGATATGAGTCTATTAAACCAATTGGCGCCAAATGCGTTAACACGCGGCGATATTGAGATTGAACATAAAGAAGGAGAGCTTCCGTCAACCTTTGTGGACGGACGCAATTTGCTTTTCTTGTCATTTGCGGCGGTTTTGGCGAAGCAAGTCGGCGCGCGCCACATCATCACAGGCGTATGTGAAACAGATTTTAGCGGCTATCCGGATTGCCGGGACGTATTTGTAAAATCATTGAATGTGACATTGAATTTGGCAATGGACTATCAATTTGTAATTCATACACCTCTTATGTGGATCAATAAGGCAGAAACATGGAAGTTGGCAGATGAGCTCGGGGCATTTAATTTCGTGCGCGAAAAAACACTCACTTGCTATAACGGAATCATCGGCGACGGCTGCGGGGAATGCCCGGCATGTAAGCTTCGTGCAGCTGGTTTAGCTGAATATGTAGCAGAGCGAAAAGGAGCGGGCGCATAATGGACAACTTCTTTGGTTTTCGCATTGTAGAGAATCTACAAAAAATAGACAAGGATATTCGTCGTGAGCAGCTCAAGTACCATAACAAACGGGTTATGGTGAGTAAGGAGTTTACATTTGATGCAGCGCACCATCTGCATTGCTACGAAGGAAAGTGTAAAAACCTTCATGGCCACACATATAAAGTTGTTTTTGGCATTAGCGGCTATGTAAATGAAATCGGTTTGGCAATTGATTTTGGTGACATTAAAGAAATTTGGAAGCAAGAGATTGAGATTTATCTTGATCATCGTTATTTAAATGAAACGTTGCCACCGATGAATACAACAGCAGAAAATATGGTTGTGTGGATTTTCGAAAAAATGGAAGAGGCATTGCAGCAAGACGAGCGTCAGTTGCAGTATAAAGGTGCGCGCGTAGAATTCGTTCGCTTGTACGAAACACCAACGAGCTATGCTGAAATGAGACGGGAGTGGATGGAGCTTGACTAATATTCCCGTGTTAGAAATATTCGGACCGACCATTCAAGGAGAAGGAATGGTGATTGGACAAAAAACGATGTTTGTCCGTACTGCTGGCTGTGACTATCGTTGCACATGGTGCGATTCTGCTTTTACATGGGACGGTACAGCAAAGGATTTGATTCGGCAGATGAGCGCAGAAGACATTTGGCAGGAGCTAAAGCAAATCGGCGGGGACAATTTTTCGCATGTAACGATTTCAGGCGGCAATCCTGCTCTGTTGAGCTCCTTAGGAGAACTTGTTCTTCTATTGAAAGAAAATGGCATTACAACGGCGATAGAAACGCAAGGAAGCAAATGGCAGGATTGGCTTCTCGCTATCGATGAAGTAACCGTATCTCCAAAGCCGCCAAGTTCTGGGATGGAGACAAATTTTACAATGCTTAGCACAGTGCTAACCAATCTAAAAGATAGCCGTGTAAGCCTTAAGGTTGTTGTATTTGATGATACTGATTTTGCTTACGCAAAAGACATTCATGCCCGTTATCCGCACATCCCATTCTTTGTGCAGGTCGGCAATGACGATGTGCATACAACTGACGATACGCTGCTTATCTCACGGTTATTACGTAAATATGAATGGCTGATTGAGAAGGCAGTAAGCTGCAAGGAAATGAATGATGCAAAGGTGCTGCCGCAGCTTCATGCGTTAGTGTGGGGAAATAAGCGCGGCGTTTAAAATAGGAAGGGGATTTATCATGACAGGACGTAAAGACGAGGAGCTAAAGGATGTTACGCTGCTCGGCAATCAAAACACAAAATATTTATTTGAATATTCACCAAGCATTTTAGAAACTTTTGATAATAATCACCCAAGCCGGGATTATTTCGTAAAATTAAATTGTCCGGAATTCACAAGTCTTTGTCCGAAGACAGGACAACCAGACTTTGCGACGATTTACATTAGCTATATCCCAGAGATTAAGATGGTAGAAAGCAAGTCACTTAAGCTTTATTTGTTTAGCTTCCGCAACCACGGTGACTTTCATGAAGATTGTATGAATATTATTATGAACGATTTGATTGAATTAATGGATCCTCGATATATTGAAGTGTGGGGCA
This sequence comes from Ectobacillus funiculus, assembly GCF_004138295.1. Taxonomy (GTDB): domain Bacteria; phylum Bacillota; class Bacilli; order Bacillales; family Bacillaceae_G; genus Ectobacillus; species Ectobacillus funiculus. The sequence continues at coordinate 159,352 of NZ_SCFM01000013.1, forward strand.
AATTTACACCGCGCGGAGGTATCTCAATCGACCCGTACTGCAACTATGGACGCCCGGGGACAAAGTATGAGAAAATGGCGGAGTATCGTTTGATGAATCACGATTTATATCCGGAGAAAATTGATAACCGTTAAGAGAAAGCTTGTAATATAAAAGAGTCTATGAAAAACAAAAGGATGTACGGAAGCAGTACTGTATGCTGCTTCTGTACATCCTTTTTGCTTCCAAATGATATTTCTGCTAGCTTCATTATGCCTGCTGCGCTACAATCGTATAATTTTTATGGTTAACAACGGTAAGAGGCTCCAAATCCAGTTCTCTATAATTCTCCATAATTGTTATATCTACAATGACGGAGTTTTTATTCACTTTCTGCACACGCCCTTGCAAACCATTTTTAAATTCTACTACATCTCCAGCTTCTGCAATAATCATATGCACTCTCTCCCCATAAAAAAATTGGATAAGAAGACCTTGCTCAGTAGTCCTCTTTTGTTGTTTTCTCTATTTTGAACTATATTTACTAATTTGTAAATGTTTTCATACTCATTTCAAAAAAAGATTTTTCATTTGTCAAGAAAAAAGAAGATTTTTGTCGAAAAAAAATAGATATTGACAATAAGATATAGATTGATTCATAGAAAGTATCGGTATATTTTACCTTTTAAGGAAATATATATCAATCATATATTTGCCCATATACCGTTTATCTCTTAGCGGTATGAGGAACTAGGTCGGGAGGGAGAGACTTTATGGAGGTCTGGATTATCTTAGGTGTTTTAGTCATAATAGCATTGATATTTTGGGTGGCATCGTCTTCGAGAAAAGGAAAGCGTCATCATAGTGATTCTTCCTATACGAATGATTATGATAATGATTCCTCCGATGCTGGAGATGGAGGTGGAGGAGACTGACAGACAGCTATGACACGCTGTCTTTTTTGAATTGTAGGAGAAGCTGGAAGCGAATGTATCAGTGTAACTATGCCGCTGTTTTCGCTTAAAGGCTCGCCAATCGGCGAGTTTTCTTTACACTGTAGGGAGGTATAAATTTCTAGCTGGACGTCAATTCGACGTAGTGAGAAATTTTAGGAATACAGTATAAGAGCAACTACGCCTCTGTCTTCGCCCAAGTGCAGGGCTTGCCAATCGGCGAGTTTTCTTTACACTGTAGGGAAGTATAAATTTCTAGCTGGATGTCAATTCGACGTAGTGAGAAATTTTAGGAATACAGTATAAGGGCAACTACGCCTCTGTCTTCGCCCAAAAGCAGGGCTCGCCAATCGGCGAGTTTTCTTTACATTGTAGGGAAGTATAAATTTCTAGCTGGATGTCAATTCGACGTAGTAAGAAATTTTAGGAATACAGTATAAGGGCAACTACGCCTCTGTCTTCGCCCAAAAGCAGGGCTCGCCAATCGGCGAGTTTTCTTTATTTTTTGTTTATCATTGCATGATATAATAGAACGATAAGTATGATAAGAACAGGAAGTTTTCAAAAACGGAGAGTGAATGAGGTGCAAATCTCGTTGATTACGCACGGTCCTGTCAACGTCCCTTCTTATTTTATGAGTACAACAGCATTTCATTTATGGTGGGAACAATACAAGCAGGCAGAACTGGTTCTGAATAGCACATTCCCAACAAAAACGACTGACATAGTACGTCAGGCAAAGCGAGTGGTCACGAGCGATGCAACGTGTGCGGTTCAATCTGCAGCATCGTTCATTTCTTCACTTTCTTTTGTACAAAACAACTTGTTTCGCGAAATATCCGTGCCTAGATGCTTGCCAACTGTACCTTGGCTGAAATTAAAGCCATCGGCATGGATGATGCTTAGTCGAGCGCTTTGGCTTGCAGACTGTAGTAATAACAGTGATCATACAGAATCATACAAGCAGGCGGAGCAACGCGCCCAGCAGGCAGCTGATTTGCTAATAGGCTATGCGCTGTGCGACTCTAAAATTGTCTTAATTGGTCATGCCTTCTTCAATGCTATGATTGCGAAGGAGTTAAGAAAAAAAGGTTGGACAGGACCTTTATGGACAGACAGTCGTAACTGGGGATGCACAACATATCGTTATTCCAAGGTATTTGCAGGAAAATCACTTGAATATAAAGTAGGGTTTACACCTAGTTAAAGAAAGTTCATCGATTGGCGAGCCATCAGGCGAAGACAGGGGCGTAGTTGCACTTACACTGTACTCCTAAAGTTTCCGGCTACGTCAAATGACTTCTAGCTGGAAATGTATAATTTCTGGTGCAAATAAAAACGCAATCCCATGTAGAAGGATTGCGTTTTTGTCTGCTAGAACTTTCATGCAGGTTGCTTGACTACGAGAACAAAGCTGATCAATTCCACTTTTCTTGTAAACAGGCTCTTGTCGGTTTCTGGAAATAACGGTACAATAAGTACTTGCAGAGGTGAAGTCTATGGATCAATCAATAGTTAATGAGATTTTAGATAAATTAAAGAGCGGTGAGCTGCATGAATATACTGTAACCAAAGAGGTATTTTACTCCTTTCGGGAAGTGTTGGTGAATAGACCGGATTTTAAGCATTTTCGCGGTGTTGCCCAGCATGGAGGAATTGTGGTGTACACATACATGGAAACACCGCGTTCCTAAACAATGATAGGGAACTGCAGCTAATATTATAAAAACAATAGATGGGGAGGGAATGAGCTTGGGAGAATTTAAGCAAAAGCGTCTCACACATTGGGATTATATGTGGAAGGATGAACAAGGCAGACGGTTTATGGGGATGGTGCTTTTGCCTGCAAATCGTAAAAGAGCGGGGCGCTATTTATGGGAATTGAAAAAACAGCTTGCTGATGCATACAAAAGTAAGCTCTATGTTCCGATTACCATTTTACATCAAGATTCCTTCTTAGATATAGATGGGCGTATTTGTGCGGTAAGCGATGATGAAAATATGATAACCATTCAAGATTTGGCTGGTAGCTACTATACAGTGCGAATTAGCGATGTCTTGCATATTGAGTATAAGAATGAAGGCGGAAACAGCTCAGAGTAGGGCTGTTTTTTGCATTTTAGAAAAGCATACCTTTCCAGCTAGCAGCGAATGCGATGTAGAGAAGATTTTAGGACCAAAGTATAAAGACAACTGCGCTTCTATCTTCGCCTAACGGCTCGCCAATGATAGCGGGTTTTCAGAGAAATACTAAGGATTATCTGATATAGCAGCAAATTGGATATAGTGCACGCACAGATGAAATTTTGTCTTTACTAAGTTCAGCCCCCTTTATATTTGCCGATCTGAATCTTCTTTTGTCTGCTGCGTTTGCTGATGTTTACGATAATTGGCGCACTTTTCTTTAAAGCAAACTGTTTTTGTTCCCAGGGGAAGCTGCGCCTTATATTTTTCATAGCACCAGCATATTTCTTTATTTTCCATTGTACACACTCCCTTCTCAATCAGTGTAGCAAAGAAAGAATAAGAATGGCTAAATAATTTAAAAAAGGATTGTTGAAAGCCACTGGGCGTTGTAACATAGAATTAGTAAGGATTTCCAAAATCAAAAGGGAGGAGATAGCTGTGAAAGAGCAGGCAGCTTGGAAGATAAATGGTTTTATTGGATTGTTATTATTGCTTGTGATTCTTATATTCGCCGCGTACTTTAGTATTGTGCAATACAATCCTTTATACCTCATTTTTGCCGCGGTCCTGGCCATATTCGTATTAACGGGGCTGACAATTGTGCAGCCGAACGATTCTGTAGCCGTAATATTTTTCGGAAAGTATATGGGGACCATTCGGGATGATGGTTTCTTTATTACAATTCCTTCCATCCGCAAACGTGTTTCTTTGCGCGTGCGCAACTTTAATAGTGATACGTTGAAGGTTAACGATGTAGACGGGAATCCCATTGAAATTGCTGCGGTTGTCGTATTTAAGGTAACAGATACAGCTAAAGCATTGTTTGATGTGGAAAACTATCGAGAATTCGTACGTATCCAAAGTGAAACTGCACTTCGTCATGTAGCGACAAAGTATCCGTATGATACGGATACTGAGAAAGCGTGGTCACTTCGCGGAAATGCAGAGGAAATTGCAGAAGAGTTGGCCCGTGAGCTGCAAGTGCGTTTGAATGTATCCGGTGTAAAAGTGCTAGAGGCACGCCTTACTCATTTAGCATATGCCCCTGAAATCGCAAGTGCTATGCTGCAGCGTCAACAGGCAACAGCTGTCGTGGCGGCGCGTCAAAAAATTGTAGAGGGTGCAGTCGGAATGGTCGAGGCGGCGCTTGAACAGCTGGATCAGAGACAAGTCGTACAGCTAAGCGAAGATATGAAGGCACAAATGGTAAGCAATCTGATGGTCGCGATCGTATCAGAAAAAGGAACACAGCCCGTGATGAATGCTGGGACCTTGAAATAGGCCTGCCTAAAGAGAAACGAGAAAGATTTTTTCTACTATGCAGCTATTTCAGTCCTTCTCTCTTAATATACTAGTTTGGAAATGTTAGCCGTTTGAAACATTTATAAGGTGATTGTAACAATCAAATGTTTCTTTGCTTGAGATATCAGCCTGTAAGCTGGCATTTTTGTGGCTCTATAAAGAGAGAGTATATCTAGTATAATAAAGGGAGAAAAGCGAGGAAAAAAGAGGGTTTCCGTTGATTTATTTAGGTTATTTCCCAGGAAAACCAGAATATTGACGGGAAATAATACCTTTACACGCACATTATATAATGAAGTCTGCTCTTTCGAATATGTGACGTTTGTAACAATTATGCTACAAAGATCTATATGAATAAACCGGAGTTGATTTTACAAAAAAACTATTTCTTTGTAAAATGCCTCTAGACACATCGCCGCAGGCAACAGAAAGGAGAGAGAAAAACGAGGTAATGCCTCGCTGGTACCTTGTTTCATGGGACATCATGCCTTAAGGCAAAACACAAACTTTATATGTAGTGCACTTGTTCGCGTCAAAGCTTATCGGCTAAACCCCGTAAAACTCAAAGCATGCGCGAGAAATAAGTAGCCAAGCCTCTCGGGTCCCAGGAGGCTTCTTTTTTTTGTATGGTAGAGGTATAATTTTCCAGTTAGAAGCAAGTTCGATGTAGCAGGAAATTTTAGGAACAAAGTGTAAGTGTAACTACGCTTCTGTCTTCGCCTGACGGCTCGCCACTCAGCGAGTTTTCTCTATAGAAAAGCGTATCTTTCGCGCTCAAGGATGTTTATCCTGTTTGCTCTCTTTGTTTCCTCACAAATCTGCCTTGGATGTTCTTTCTTCAATTTTCTTCTTATGTTGCATAAATTGTCGCTTCCCTTAAAACATTTCTGCAAATTCCCTTCTTTTTCTCCATATTCATACATTTAATCTTTAGGATGAACTAGAAAATACATTGACAAGTTCTCGTAAATACACTGTATTGACATGCTATTTATAATGTAGTTTCATATGTTTTGTACGTCTTTTTGGAACGGCTCTTTCTTTGTCGAAAAACAAATTCTTTTGCTCAAAATAAATCTGTGCATATATCTTGTGTCTGCTCGAAAAACATAATACAATATGTAGGCAGATAAAAATATGAAGAATTTGGTTATGGTTAGGAAATGGAGGAGTTAGGAATGCTGATTGTATATGATTCAATGACAGGAAATGTGAAGAGGTTTATTCAAAAACTCAATATGCCCGCGGTGCAAATTCATGACGAATTACTGCTGGATAAGGAGTATGTCCTTGTCACATATACAACAGGATTCGGGAAAGTGCCAGAGCGTGTAGCAAAATTTCTGGAGCGAAACTACGATCGCTTAAAAGGTGTAGCAGCGAGCGGAAATCGTAACTGGGGAGACAAGTTTGGCGCCAGCGCAGACCACATTGCCAAAGCATACGAAGTGCCAGTTTTGTCTAAGTTTGAAATGGCTGGGACAAATAAAGATATAGAATTTTTCAAAGAAAGGGTGCTGGGGCTTGCGACATATTGAGCTCAATAATGAAATTACACAAATGGCAGATGGCTTCTATCAATTGGAGAAAGACCAAGAAGCATTGCAGGAATTTTTGAAAGAGGCGCGCGAAAACACACTACCGTTTAGCAACGTACGTGAGCGCATCGCCTATATGATGGAGCAAGACTATTACTACAATGTGTTACAGGAGTATTCTCTAGAAGAGATTGAGGAAGTGTATGCTACTACATACGAAGAAAACTTCCAATTTCAATCCTACATGGCGGTATCAAAGTTTTATAAGGATTACGCATTAAAAACAAATGATGGAAAGCAGTATTTGGAAAGCTATGAAGATCGCATTGCAATTGTCAGCTTATACTTGGGCCGTGGTAACGCGGAAAAAGCAAAGAAATATGCACAACAAATGATCAAGCAAAACTATCAACCAGCGACACCAACCTTTTTGAATGCAGGACGAAGCAGAAGAGGGGAAATGGTGAGCTGTTTTCTTTTGGAAATGGATGATAGCTTAAACTCGATTGGATTTAATATTAATACGGCGATGCAGCTAAGTAAGATTGGCGGAGGCGTTAACCAATGAGCGCCAACTAGCAGAGATGCTGGTTATAAGAACCCTGCTAATTCGGTGGAACTCTTGCTTTAACAAGACAATACCGAGCCAAGTTATCTAATTGGTCAGCTGTGAGAATGATGAATTTTCAAGCTACCGATTTCTTGACCAAAATTTGACCAATTAGATAAAAGGTGTAACGACCATCGAAATCACGCTGTCTCAGCGGAAGAGAGTAGAGTAGGACGCAAGCGTTTGGCGTCCGAAACGCAGGGACTCTTACCAAATATGGAAGAGTATGATATGGTCTGCTCTTACAGGCGACTGTAAGCTGTCCAAATGGACGCACTAGGTATAGCGAACCTGGTGGAACAGAAGGTGCGCTAAATCTTTCTAAACTACGAGCCAGAGGAGAAGAAATTAAAGGGATTGAAAATGCGGCAAGCGGTGTAATGCCGGTGATGAAGCTGTTAGAGGATTCTTTCTCTTATGCAAATCAGTTAGGACAAAGAAAAGGCGCAGGCGCCGTGTACTTGAACATTTTCCACTGGGATATTATTGAATTCCTTGACTCGAAAAAAATCAACGCTGATGAAAAAACTCGGATCCAATCCCTCTCCATCGGATTAATCGTACCAAGCAAGTTTTTTGAACTAGCAGAGAAGGATGAACCTCTATACGTATTCGCTCCATATACAGTGTTTAAAGAGTATGGAAAACACCTAGACGATATGGATATTGATGCGATGTACGAAGAACTGGTTGCAAATCCGAAAATCAAAAAGAAAAAGCTTGATTTAAGTGCGCGTGACATGCTAATTAAAGTTTCTATGATCCAATTGGAATCAGGATATCCGTACATCATGTTTAAATCAAATGCGAATGAGCAGCATCCGCTTAAGGATATTGGTTCAATTAAAATGTCGAACCTTTGTTCGGAAATTTTCCAACTTCAAGAAACATCAGAAATTAACGATTACGGTGTAGGCGATATTATCCGCCGTGATATTAACTGTAACCTAGGATCTTTAAACATTGTCAACGTAATGGAAAACAAAGAACTTCGCGAAGCAGTGCATACCGGTATGGAGGCTTTGACAGCCGTTTCTGATATGACAGTGATTCAAAACGCTCCAACAGTGAAAAAGGCGAATGATGAACTTCATTCTGTTGGCTTAGGTGCAATGAACCTGCACGGTTTCTTGGCAAAAAATAAAATCGCGTACGAAAGCGAAGAAGCGAAGGATTTTGCTCGTACCTTCTTTATGATGTTGAACTACTATTCCATCGAGAAAAGTATGGAAATCGCAAAAGAGCGAGGCGAGACATTTAAAGACTTTGAGAAGTCCGAGTATGCGAAAGGAACATACTTCGAGAAATACGAAACAACTGACTTTAGACCATGCTTAGACAAGGTAAAAAAGCTGTTTGAAGGCATGCATGTTCCGACGCAGGAAGATTGGAGTAATCTGAAAGAACAAGTTCAAATATACGGATTATACAATGCTTATAGGCTTGCAATCGCTCCGACGCAATCCATCAGCTACGTTCAAAACGCGACATCTAGCGTAATGCCGATCGTAAACCAAATTGAGTCTAGAACGTATGCAAATGCAACAACATATTACCCAATGCCGTTCTTATCAAAAGAAACGTTTTGGTACTATAAATCCTCTTATGATATTAATCAATTTAAGCTTATTGACTTAATCGCGGAAATTCAGCAGCATGTAGATCAAGGAATCAGCACGATTTTATACGTGAATAGCGATATTTCCACACGCGAATTGGCGCGTTATTATATCTACGCTCACAAAAAAGGCTTAAAGAGCTTGTATTATACAAGAACACGAAAGCTAAGCGTAGAAGAGTGCGTAGCGTGCGTAGTCTAATTTTTAGAGAGAGAAGGGGTGGTTTATAGTGCGCGCAGTAAACTGGAATAAGCAAGAAGATGATTACAGCTTAATGTTTTGGAAGCAAAATATCGCCCAGTTTTGGACGGAGGAGGAAATCGCTGTTTCCTCTGACAAAAACACTTGGGTACAGTTATCTAAGGAAGAGCAAGTTGCCTACAAGCGAGTTCTCGGCGGCTTGACCTTGCTTGACACGAAACAGGGCGGCGAGGGTATGCCGCTCATCCTCGTGCATGTGAACAATCTGCAGGCAAAAAGCGTGCTGGCGTTTATGGGTGCGATGGAGGAAGTACACGCAAAGTCATACAGTCATATTTTTACGACACTCGCAACAGAAGAAGAAATTGACGGTATTTTTAAATGGGTAGACGAGCATCCGCTTCTAGAGAAAAAAGGAAGCATCATTACGTCCTACTACCGCCGCCTGTTAAAGCCAGAGGTAACGAATAAAGAGCTATATATGGCGATGGTTGCAAGCGTGTTTTTGGAAAGCTATTTATTCTACAGCGGGTTCTTCTATCCGCTTTATCTCGCTGGTCAAGGTAAGATGACAGCAAGTGGTGAAATTATTAACCTGATCATACGTGATGAGTCCATTCACGGTGTGTTCGTTGGCTTATTAGCACAAGAATTATACGCAAAGCTATCAGAAGACGAGCAGCAAGAGGTAAAAGCAGAAATACTTGAGCTCTTAATCGACTTATATGAAAATGAACAAGCATATACAGAAGAAATTTATACGTCAATAGGTCTTGTAGATGAAGTGAACAAATTTGTTCGCTACAATGCAAATAAGGCGTTAATGAATCTTGGTATGGATCCATATTTTGAGGATGAGGAGATTAATCCAATTGTCTTAAACGGACTTCGTACTGATACAAAAAACCATGACTTTTTCTCCGTTCTTTTCTTGAGCGGCTTTAGGCAGAAATGTCTATCGAATAACTCCGTGAATTCAGGGAAAGCCTGTGTTGCGTAAGTGATATGGCAATCCTGAGCGAAGCCTCTATGAGGAACGTGCAACGACTATCCCTTAAAAAGGGAGTACACTCAAGCGAGTGGAAGCGCGGAGCATCCAAAACGGATGATGATATAGTCTGCTCTCATGCGAAAGCATGAGCCGGGTTCGTCCCGCTGCAAGTGTAGCGAGCTTGTGGGAACATACAGGTAAAGGAAATGGTTACGTCAAAGCAACAAATGTTGAAAAACTGACAAATGATGATTTTGTGTTTGATTTTTAAGAAGCAGAGGGCTTGATGATAGCAAGACCTCATTTCTAAAAATCCCTAAAAAAAGGTATTTACACATTAGACATAACTAATATGTAAATACCTTTTTTATGTATGTGTTTACTATTTCTTTTTTAAGAAGACTCTGCTGGAATAATTATGTCAGAATAACTATTTGTGATTCTGTTATTAAACATAGTGAATTTTTCATAATATAAAAAGTATATAACGAAACCAAAACAAATGAAGCACCTAGAAGCTGAACTAGTTGTTTTACTTTATCGTGCTATAATCATTTAATACATTTAACAAAAGGAGCCTACCTTCGTGTCAAATACACCACCGTCTTTATGGACTAAAACATTTATTATTATCATGTTAGCCAATGCATTTGCTTTTTTCGCATTTGATATTTTGCTGCCAACTCTCCCGCTTTTTTTGGAAAAGTATGGGAGCCTTGATATATCCAAAATAGGATTGATCATCGGGAGCTTTACTTTTTCTGCTATTATCATTCGGCCGTTTACTGAAATTTTTACTAATAAATTTGGGAGAAAGAAAGTATTAGTTGTCTCTATTCTTATTTGTTTACTCTCAACTCTAGGTTATTATATTGGCACAAGCTTTATCCTTGCACTTTCGATTCGTATTCTGCATGGTTTTGGCTTTGGTCTTGCTGTTACGATTCTTTCTACTTTAGCAGCGGAGATTATTCCGAAAGACAGACGAGGCGAAGGGATGGGAATGATTGGGAATGGCACAACCGTTGCTTTGGCACTATCGCCTTTCGCTGGGATGTGGCTATTTAACTCGTACAATCCAATTATATTATTTGGAGTCGCAGGACTTAGTTTGCTAGTATTTCTTTCTTGCGTTAGCTTCATTTCTTTTCCAGAAAGTGTGGCCAATTCTAATCAAACAGAGAAATCATTCCTCCAGTCAATGATTGAACCTTCCGCTATTTTTCCTTGCTTCCTAATGCTTTTGTTTGGCATATGCATTGGAGGAGTCATTAGTTTTATGGCACTCTATGCAAAGGAGCTAAATATTGAAGGAGTGGCATGGTTTTATTTTGTAAATACAGTGAGCGGATTTTTAATCCGTTTTATTTCCGGAAAAGTATTCGACCGAAAAGGGCATGCCTGGGTCTTGATTCCAAGTTCTATCTCCATTACCATTGGATTTGTTTTATTATACCAAGCTACCACTTTAAGTGATTTACTCATTGCTGCGGCTTTATATGGTATGGGAACGGGATCATTATTCCCTTCTCTACAAGCCTGGACTTTGAATAATACCAAGCCTGAACAATTCACAAAGGTAACTGCGATGTTCTTTAATTCGTTTGACCTGGGGATCGGGGGAGGTTCGGCTATTCTTGGTTTGATTGCCGTAAAAACAAGCTATAGTTCCATTTATTTATTTTCAGCTTTCGTCATGGTATTTTTCCTTCTTGTTTACTGTTCCGTATTATTTATCAATAAACAAAGCTTGGTGAGAACACAGAAAAGAGCATAGATAAACAGAGTATAGTGAGCACCCTCAGAATAGAGGGTGCTCATTTTTATTTACAATAAATGGAAACATCATTCTTTGATGGTACCTAACATAGAAGAGAATATTCATTTTCAGTATTCCAATTAATTTTTGATAACACAGGAAATGATATTACAGTACTGAATGGATCAGGATAAGTTTGTACACAGTTTCCATTTTTCTTTACCATCCCTAGGGATCGGACAGGCTTTTTAGCTAATCATTTTTTAGGGGGCAAATAGAGTGTTCAACACAAGTTTTAAAAAGAAGCTATTCCTTTTTGCAGCTATGTCTTCTATTGCTGTTGGTAGTTTGATGGGCACCTGTGCTTTTTCACCATCATCTGCGGAAGCAGAAACTAACCATGATAACGGGAAGGTAAAAAACGTTATATTTATGATTCCAGATGGTTTTTCTGCGGCGTATGCAACGCACTATCGTTGGTATAAAGGCAAACAATCTCTTTTGGACTCCATGTTCGTCGGTATGCATCGAACATATTCTGCAAGCTCCGCGGTAACAGATTCAGCTGCTGCTGCAACAGCAATGGCGACAGGAGTCAAAACAAATAATGGAATGATTAGCCTTTCACCAAAAGGTAAGACGTTGAAAACGATTCTTGAAGCCGCTGAGGCAACGGGAAAAGCCTCTGGATTAGTCGCTACTGCCACGATTACGCATGCCACTCCTGCTGCATTTGCTTCACATGCTGTTTCACGTACAAGCGAAGCAACTATTGCACCCCAGCTGCTGAACAATGGAGTAGATGTGATTCTAGGAGGCGGAAGGAGGTATTTTCCTGATTCACTTTTAAAGGAGGCACGGGAAAAGGGGTACCAATTGGTCAGCAATCGGGAACAGCTGTCTGCTGCCAAAAAGACTGGGAAGCTAATCGGTTTGTTTGCTGAAGAGGGCTTAGCAGCAGAATTGGATCGGGATGTAACCAAGCAGCCTAGCCTAGCTGAGATGAGCAAAGCAGCCATTGAAGTGCTTCATCAGGAGAAAGACGGATTTTTCTTGCTGATTGAAGGAAGTGAGATTGATTGGGCAGGGCATGTTCACGATGCAGCTTGGGCGATGAAAGATGCCGAAGCATTTGAAGCAGCAGTGGAAAAGGTATTAGAATTCGCCAAAAAGGACAAACATACTTTAGTCGTTGTAGCGGGTGATCATGATACGGGAGGTATGTCCGTTGGTGGTTACGGGAAATATGCTGCAAATATTGAAATGCTTCGCAACGTAACTGCAACAGGCTTCTTTATGGCAAAAAAGCTCAATCCTGCCCGCAGCAATATAAAGGAAGTAGTGAAACACTATGCTAATATAAATCTTACAGATGAAGAAGCTGCAAGAATTAAAGCTGCTCAAACGACGGACATAGCAATTAATGAAGTGATTTCAGAACGTGCATTAGTTGGCTGGACAACTTTTAAGCATACTGGTATGGATGTCCCGGTATATGCATTCGGGCCAGGATCTAACCTGTTCTACGGTTTACACAATAACACAGATCTTCCACAATTAATGGCACAAGTCATGGGAATTTCTTTTCTACCAGCCCGCTAGATGAGGAATTTTAACGCGCAGCGTGTCTAGAAGCATACTGCGCGTTTATTGTTACATTGTAGAAAATATAAATTCCCACCTGAAAGCTGGGAGACCATTCGATGTAGTGAGAAATTTTAGGAATATAGTATAAAGGCAAGGCTTACCAGTCGGCGAGTTTTCTTTATTTTCTGCACTGTATCAACACAGCTTGCCCTTGAAAGCTGCTGATATGTCCGTCCTGTACCTCAATATGAAAATGCTTCGCTATCTGTTTATCCCCATTCAGCATATACTGCTCCAGCTCTTGTTTCTCCGTTTCCGGCAATCCTGCTTGTTTGCACCATTTTTCAAATTGAAATGTTTTTGAGAAGGTCACAAGCTGCTGCACTGTAAATCCTGAACGCTCTAATAGTGAAATCCATTCAGATTTCTTCCAAGCACGGTAGTGGCTATTGTCCCGCTTTTTCTCCACTGTATTGTAAAAGGTATCAAGCTCATCTTGCTCAGGAGCAACGTTATCGATCAGAAGAAACTTCCCGTTTTCTTGGAGCACACGGTAGCTCTCGGCCGCAAAAGCAGCAATGTCCGAGAAATGATGCGGTGCAATGCGGCAAGCCACAATAGAAAATGAAGCATCAGGAAACGGCAGCCGCTCGGCATCACCCTTCATAAAGGTAACGTTTGTATGTCCATTTCCGCGAATAAATGCTTCCGCTTCCTGCAGCATGTTTTCTGTTAGATCAAGTGCGGTAACCTGATCTACAAGCTGCGCAAAGCCGTTGGCAACATGACCGCCGCCTGTGGCGATATCGAGAACAATATCTTCCTTCTTTGCCTCAGAGAGTGCAAGAAGTACTGCCAGGTCTTTTCCTTTAGCGTGGATTTCGCTTGTTACATAATGAGCTGCATACTTACCGAACTGCTCTTGTACACGCTGTTTGTTATCCATCTATACCATCTCCCTTCTTTTCTACTAGCATAACGCAAAAGGAATCATAAGAATATTTCGTTTTTTCATGAAAACTCGATAAGAAATTCTTATCTTCTTTCTAAATGTTCACAAAATATTAACCGAAAACTGTGATGTTCATCATAGTTTTGGCCCAAAATAAAGGCATTTTTGGCGATTTTTTTACAACTGCCTCGGACTTATATTCTTTTCTAATCCCCTTTGCTACAATGAAGCCAAGATGAATGCTCAAAAATTCACAAAGAAAGAAGGATTTCAAAATGAGTAAACAACGTCTCGTTATGATCGGCAACGGAATGGCCGGTATCCGCTGTATCGAAGAAATTTTAAAACGAAATCCAGAGAAATTTGAAATTACGGTATTTGGTGATGAGCCATATCCTAACTATAATCGTATTGCTTTATCCAATGTGCTGCAGGGCAAAACAACACAAGCTGAAATAGTGATGAATGACTGGAGCTGGTATAAAGAAAATAATATTACTTTATACACAAACGAAAAAGTAACCCATATCGATAGGGGAGCCAAATTTGTTCGTACAGAAAATCATCGCACGGTCGAGTATGACAAGCTCCTCATTGCAACAGGGTCTTCTGCATTCATTTTACCTGTTCCAGGGCATGCTCTTTTAGGTGTAACAGGATTCCGTACGATTGATGATTGCAATATGATGATGGAAACCGCGAAAGAATATAAAAAAGCAGTTGTAATTGGCGGCGGCTTACTTGGATTGGAAGCGGCACGCGGTCTATTGAACATGGGTATGGAGGTAGAGGTTGTTCATCTTATGCCGAATTTGATGGAACAGCAGCTTGATGCGCCTGCGGGAGCGTTATTAAAGCGCGATTTAGAAGCGCAGGGCATGCGGTTTTTGATGGAACAGCAAACGGCGGAAATTATTGGCGAGAATCGTGTACAAGGCATTCGCTTTAAGGACGGTTCTGAAACAGCCTGCGATCTAGTTGTAATGGCGGTCGGTATTCGCCCGAATGTATTGCTTGCGAAGGAAGCAGGATTAGAAGTAAATCGCGGTATTGTTGTAAATGACTTTATGCAAACAGCGGATCTTTCCATATATGCGGTGGGAGAATGTGCAGAGCATAATGGAAATGTGTATGGTCTTGTTGCTCCATTGTATGAACAAGGAGCTGTGCTTGCTGAACATATATGCGATCTGGCAACGGAAGGCTATACAGGAAGCTTGCTCTCTACACAATTAAAGGTATCAGGCTGTGACTTGTTTTCTGCCGGACAAATTCATGAGGACGAGGCAACAAAAGCGATTACGGCGCATGACGGTGTAGCAGGGACCTATAAAAAGGTACTGATTCGTGACAACAAAATCGTTGGTATTGTCTTGTACGGTGATGTATCAGATAGCAACCGTTTGTTCCGCTTACTAAAGCAGAAAGCAGATGTTAGCGAATATACACCTGCCTCTATTCTTCATAAGGGAGCAGACGAAGGCGATGAAAATCTTGTTGCTTCCATGGGACCAGAGGAGACAATTTGCGGCTGTAACGGTGTAACAAAAGGAGCAATTGTACAGGCTATTTTAGAGCAAGACTTAAAAACATTCGAAGAAGTGAAAACATGCACAAAAGCAGGCGGTTCCTGCGGAAAATGTAAGCCTCTTGTTGTCGGAGTACTAGAGCATACACTAGGTGGCGCAATTCAGGAGGAAAAGGCGGGCATTTGTGAATGTACCACATTATCTCGCGATGAGCTTACTGAGGAAATTCGCACAAAAGGCTTAAAAACAGCAAAAGAGGTGCGTTATGTACTTGGCTGGAAGCATGAAGAAGGCTGCGTAAAATGCCGTCCTGCGTTAAACTACTATTTAGGTATGATTTGGCCAAAGGAATATGCAGACGAAAAACAATCTCGTCTTGTAAACGAGCGGATGCATGCAAATATTCAAAAAGACGGAACATACTCAGTTATCCCGCGTATGTATGGCGGTGTTACAGACGTACAGCAATTGAAAAAACTTGTAGAAGTGGCTGAGAAGTATGAAGTACCTTTAATTAAATTGACAGGCGGTCAGCGCATCGGCTTATATGGCATTAAGAAGGAGGATTTACCAAGCGTCTGGGAGGATCTTGAAATGCCATCTGGATATGCGTACGGCAAGACCCTTCGTACAGTGAAAACTTGTGTAGGTGCAGCATTTTGCCGATTCGGTACACAAGATTCCATGTCCCTCGGTATCGCACTTGAAAAGAAATTTGAGCGCATTGATACACCGCATAAAGTAAAAATGGGCGTATCCGCTTGTCCGCGCAGCTGCGTTGAATCTGGCGTAAAAGACTTTGGGGTAATTGGCGTTGAGAATGGCTTCCAAATTTACATTGGCGGAAATGGCGGAACAGAAGTTAAGGAAGCACAGCTATTATGCACAGTAAAAACAGATGAGGAAGTGCTTCGTTTAGCGGCAGCTTTTGTTCAATATTATCGTGAAACAGGTGTGTACTTAGAACGTACAGCTCCTTGGGTCGAGCGTATGGGCTTTGAACATGTTAAAGAAACTATGATGGACGAAGTGAAAGTGAACGAGCTGAATGAGCGCTTTGAAACGGCCATCGCAAAGTATCGTGAGCCATGGGAAGAAGTGCTGCAAACACCTCAACTGCGCGCAATGTACGAAGTAAAGCACGTATAAAGGAAATGGGGAAACACTAGAATTTTTAGTTATCAAAAAGGCGGGGGAGATTCCCCCGCTAATAGATAGGGAGAGGGAGAGGAAGAACATGACCACACAGACGCCAAAGAAAGTAAAAGTGATAGAGCTTGAACATTTGCCAATGCAAATTGGTCAAGAGGTAAACATTGAAGGCAAATCGATTGCATTGTTTCGCCTGAGCAGTGGAGATGTAAGGGCAGTGAGCAATGTATGCCCTCATAAAAATGGACCATTGACAGAAGGTGTTGTGTCAGGAGAGTACGTGTTTTGCGCGCTGCATAACTGGAAAATCTCTCTCGTTACCGGAGAAGTGCAGAAGCCAGATGACGGCTGTATACAAACATACGAAACAGAAGTAAAAGACGGGTACGTATATATTACAGTGTAAGGAGGCTAACATGACAAAGCTTGTTGGAAAGGTGTATTTAATAGGAGCGGGACCAGGAGATGCGAAGCTTATCACAGAAAGAGGGAAGGAATGTCTGCAAAAGGCGGATGTCATTTTATACGATCGCCTCGTCAACCCGCGCCTGCTGGAGTATGCAAGCAGCGATTGCGAATTTGTATATTGCGGCAAATTGCCAAAAAGACATATTATGAGGCAGGAACAAATTAATCAAGCGCTTGTGCAGCATGCACTAGAAGGAAAGACGGTCGTTCGCCTAAAAGGCGGCGACCCTTCCGTGTTTGGACGTGTCGGCGAAGAAGCAGCAGAATTGGCTGAGCATGGTATTTTATATGAAATGATCC
Organism: Ectobacillus funiculus; assembly: GCF_004138295.1. Taxonomy (GTDB): domain Bacteria; phylum Bacillota; class Bacilli; order Bacillales; family Bacillaceae_G; genus Ectobacillus; species Ectobacillus funiculus. Next base: position 176,479 of record NZ_SCFM01000013.1, read on the forward strand.
CAGGCGTCACCTCAAGCATCGCAGCAGCGGCCTACGCGGGGATTCCGGTGACGCACCGCGAGTATAGCAATACCTTCACAATTGCGACAGGTCATTCAAAAGGGGAGCTGGAGCTCGATTTTACAGCGCTTGCCAAAAGTAAAACATGTGCATTTTATATGGGAATTCAAAACTTGCCGTTTATTTGCGAACAGCTCATCGCAAACGGAAGAGGTGAAAGCACACCTGTTGCGGTAATTGAATGGGGAACGACAGGCAGACAAAAGACGGCAACAGGGACGCTGCGGACAATCGTACAAGCGGTGCAGGAAAGTGAAATCGCCAATCCTGCGATGACCGTTGTAGGAGAAGCTGTGCAGCTTCGAGGGCGGCTTGCCTGGTTTGAACGAAAGCCCTATTACGGAAAACGTGTGTTGATTGCGAAATCATCGGCTCAGCAGAGCGGCATTGCCGGGTATTTAGCAGAAAGCGGGGCCGAGGTTTGGGAAATTCCACATTTTAAGAAAGAAACCTTGCCATTTTCTAAAGAAGAGCTAGCAGCGGCATTTCAGGCGGAGCGTCTTGTGTTTACTGCGAATGAAAGTGCAGCCCTATTTATGGAAGCCATTGTCCAGGCTGGTTATGATGTACGTGACCTTCCGCGCCAGATCCAAGGTGTTTCCGAAAAGTCAAGAGCAGAGCTTAATCAATTTGGAGTTCAAGCGCAGGAGGCAATATTATCTTCATGCCGTACAATTTATATCGGGCGTGTCCTGTCTGACACAGAACGCGAAGCCTTATTTGCAGCGTATGGCTGCGGCAAGATGCTATATACGCATGAGATTAAGCAGGATGTGCGCTTTCATGAGGTCACAGAGCGGCTATGGACTGAGTTTTCATGGGATACAGTATTATTTCCAAACCAAGCGGCTATCGCAGCCTTTATGGGGGAAATGGGCCGTTTAGGCGTTAGTGAGGATATATTAGCGTTGCGCTATGCTTACTTAGGGGAACGGACCGGGAAGGCTGCTCGTACATACGGCTTTATGAACCTCGATGAGCAGCTGCAGGAAATGCTCTCATCACGGGAATGGAAAAATAGAACAATATCGTAAAGAAAACTCGCCGACTGGCGAGTTTTTTGCATATATCTTTGTATATTGGCTGCGGCATTCTATCATACTACGAAATCAGTTCCTTTATACAGAAACGGAAGCTCTTGTATAATACATAGGGATGATCAACACATATAACGATATTTTGATTGGAGAGATTTATATGCAGCATACAACAGAGAAATGGCAGTCAAGAGAGGGCTTTTGGAGTCTTGTAAAAGAGCTTATTCGCTGCGGGAGTATTACCGGGTCAGAGCAAGAGGTACAAATCGCACATTATATTGCGGACACTCTGCGGACGCTTCCTTATTTCGAGCAGCATCCAGATGCTGTGCGGCTTCATCCAACGGCAGATAATCGCCTTGTGGTCACAGCTCTTGCTAAAAAAGAGGGAGCAACACAGACTGTTATTTTATTAAATCATTTTGATGTAGTGAATATCGATGATTATGGCAGATGGAAGCACCTTGCTTTTCAGCCTGATGAACTAACAAAGCAGTTTTATGAAAATAAACATCTTCTTCCGGCCGATGCAGTAAAGGATATGGAAAGTGGTGAATGGCTGTTTGGAAGAGGAACGATGGATATGAAGTGCGGAATCGCTGTTGGAATGATGATGCTAGAGCGTGCGACCCGAGGAGCCTTCGATGGCAATGTGCTCATGCTCTCTGTTTGCGATGAAGAAGTAAACTCAGCAGGAATGATTGCAGCTGTGCCTATCTTACTGCAATTGGCAGAGGAGCACGGCTTAACCTATACAGCCTGCGTGAATGCTGAACCGATGTTTGCTCGTTATCCAGGAGACAATGCAAAATATATCTATACGGGGTCGTTAGGGAAGGTATTACCAGGCCTTTTTTGCTGTGGAAAGGAGTCTCATGTCGGAGAACCGCTGGCGGGATTAAATGCTAATTTAATGGTATCGCATGTGACATGCGAGATGGAGTTAAATGTAGGCTTTTGCGAGCAATATGGAGATGAAATAACACATCCACCGACAAGCCTGCAGCAATATGATTTAAAACAAGGTTATTCCGTGCAAACGCCGCATAAAGCAGTTGCACTTTTTAATTTATTTTTAATGGAAAGGCCACTTGAAGAGGTTGTAGCCTTGCTGTTGCAAACAGCCAAATCGGCTGCGGCCAATATTGAGCAAACATACCGAACGCAGGCAGCAAGATTCGCAGCGCTGCAGCAGTCCAATCCGCTCGATATTCATATAGAGGTGCTAACATTCGAAGAATTGCTTGCATACGCTAAGGAGCACCATGGAACCCAAGCGGTTGAGCAGATCGAGCGCAACGTACTTCAAACGAGACAAGCAGGGGAAGATGAGCGGGATGTTGTTATTCGATTTATCCATGATCTCACATCGTTATGCAACGAAAAAGGGCCAATGATTGTATTGTTCTTTGCCCCTCCTTATTATCCGGCTGTCAGTTCAAAACGAAATACAGCGGTCCACACTGCTGTAAAAGACGTAATTAACCATGCCTCAGAGCAGCATGGCATTGACTTGCAGCAGCTTGAATATTTTACCGGCTTATGCGACTTAAGCTACATTGGGCCGCAGACGTCCATTTCTTCGATAGCTGCACTTACCGAAAACATGCCGCTTTGGGAACGAGTCTATGAACTGCCTCTTCGTGAAATGGCACAACTGCAGATTCCTGTAATCAACATCGGGCCAGTCGGAAAAGATGCGCACAAATGGACAGAACGACTAAACATTGCCTATGCAGAGGGACCGCTGCCTCAGCTTATGCATCATACAATAGAAAAGCTCTTAGCAAACTAACAAAAAGAGACCATCTCGGTCTCTTTTATTAGTTAATAATGACTTCTACTTTAAAGTTTCCGCCCTTTTTTACATATTTAATATCGGCAACAGTTCGAACTTGATTGACAATTTCCACCTTTTCTCCAATGCGTGGAACAACCGGTACATTATCCCAAAAGCCAAGTAAATCTGCCTCTTTTTTATCCTTTTCATAAAACCAAATTTTCATATGTGTTCTCCTTTCGAAAACCTTGGGTACATTTTTATTCATAATATAACATATTTATTCTTGATTGTGTATATTCTAAATATTTTTTCTTTTTGCTTTTATTGGAAAAATGTAATAGCTCTTAATCTTGCTCTAAGCTGTGCACTTTCAGAAATCTTTCTTTTCTCATATCAAAACATGGAAGCTTGTATTATGATAGTATTAGGAGATGTGAGAAGCAGAAAGGAGAGCTCAATGACAGTACAGATTGATTGTGACATATGGGATGAGCTAAAGCTTTTATATAAAAAGGTTACAGAATGGGAAAAGAAGATCGAGGAAAAGCTTGGAGACTGCCCCTTCTGGGCTTGGCTCAAACATTTCGTGTATGTGTCGTTTATCATCACCCCTGCGCTCATTCTTTTACTTACATTAGGACTCATAATCAATAAAAGTGATTGATACTAAGATAAGGAAAAGCTAAAGTTGTTTTGAAATGCTTTAGCTAGTCGGAATAGAGCTTGATAATAATCTACACGAGATGAAGTAAAAGGGCTTACATCTGAGATTCTTTTTAAGAAACATACATGCAAAAGCGTCGGGTTCATCCGACGCTTTTATTTTAATAATGAAGGAAATTTTCTTTTTTTACGCTGTGAGGATAAGTTTCCAGATAAAAGCGAATGTAACGTAGCAGAAAATTTAGGAATACAGTATAAGGGCAACTACGCCTCTGTCTTCGCCCAAGAGCAGAGCTCGCCAATCGGCGAGTTTTCTTTACACTGTAAGAAAGTATAAATTTCTAGCTAGAAGATAATTCGACGTAGCGAGAAATTTTAGGAATACAGTATAAGGGCAACTACGCCTCTGTCTTCGCCCAAGAGCAGGGCTTGCCAATCGGCGAGTTTTCTTTATCGATTGGAACATATTTATTGTACACCGGACTCAAATGAAATCGTTTTCCCTATACCATCCATTGTGACCTGTACCCCAAGCGGAATTCCCTCGTTTGGTTTGCAATGTCCAATTGGAAAGCCGCTTAAAATCGGAATATTGTACGGTACAATATGATCATGGATAATCTCAGCAATCGTAAGTGAGCTAGCACGTGCGCTTGGATTGCAATTATGGAAATCTGCTGCGATCACACCAGCACACCGTTCAAACTTCCCTGCGAGCCGAAGTTGATTAAACATCCGGTCAAGACGATAGGGTTCTTCTCCGACATCCTCCAATAAAAGAATTTTTCCGGTTGTATCAATTTCGTAGGGTGTACCCATTGTACTTGTCAAAACAGTTACATTTCCCCCAATTATAGGTGCCGTAAACGAGTAAGAAAATGATGGGTACGTATTTGTTTCTGCTGCTTGAAACTGTATGGTAGTGGGTGAAAAAAGCTGATGCAGGGAGGGAAATACGCTTTCCTCTTCATCTCGGCCACCTTCCTCCATCATCGGTCCATGAAACGTTACAAGCTGCGCATATTGGATAAAAGCTGTATGAAGCGCTGTAATATCGCTATACCCCCAAAAGATTTTCGGATTTTGCCGGATAATAGAGAAGTCTAAACCTGGAAGAAACCGGGCACTCCCGTAGCCGCCACGAGCCGCAAACACAGCTTTTACCCTCGGGTCACAAAATGCCTCATGTACATCCTGAAGTCTCATAGAATCGGTACCTGCTAAATAACCACGTTTTTTTTGCACGCTTTTTCCAACGCGAACAGAAAGGCCAAGTTTCTCTAATTTCATTACCATACGGTTTATAAAGCCTCTATCGGCTGGGCTAGCTGGGGCAATAATCATTACAGTATCACCGTACTGTAAAGCTGACGGTTTTCTCAAGAAATCCCCTCCTGAAATCTGTCATTTTGTAAAAGGGGAAAATTCCCTTCTCTTCAGTCTATTCAATTATTAAATAATTTTTCACGAGAAAAATATTGAAGAAGAGCTGGATCATATAGCTTCATTTGCTCCTATGGCAAGAAGACGGAGTGCGTAGAAAGATACTATAACCGCTTAATCTTATAGGGATAAAGAAAACTCGCCGACTGGCGAGCCCTGCTCTTGAGCGAAGACAGAGGCGTAGCCCTACTTATACTGTATTCCTAAAATTTCCGACTACGCCGAATTCACTTCTAGCTGGAAATTTATACTTTCCTACAGTGTAAAAAACCGTCTGGCTTATGCCAGACGGTTTTCTTACTGCTTACGATGAAATTCTGCTAATGCTTCGTCTACATACACCCAACCCTTCCAGCCGATGTGAAGGGTATCTTTTAGAAAGAATGGATTATATTCTTGGCTTGATAAATCAGCGACAGGAAAGCCGGATTTTTCAATTTCGGTACGCACCTTTTCATAATATGCTTGACGACGTTCCTTTGGGAACCCAGCAAAGTCATACCAAGGACCATTAACTGGAATGGAAATAAACAATGCTTTTGTCTTTTCTTGCTTAAGCAAGTCCAAAATCAATTGTAAATCGTCGTATTCCGGGGACTCGGTATAAGATTCATTTGCTTTATAGCCTTTAAGCTTACTAATCTTATCTGCAATATGCTTACGATAATACCGGTCATTAATCCAATATGGATTCGTTTTTGAGTCTGCTTCTCCAGTTCGCTCCGCACGTTTATTTAGAGCATTAAGAGGCAATGACCGCAAACGATGATCTATTTTAGGATTACGTGAATTTACTGCGAATAGAGACATGACAATATCCTTGCGTTCTAGAATATTCCGATACACATAACCGAACGGTTTTACTGCCGCTGCTTTATATTTATGCTTTATATCGTGGTATACAATGCCTTCTAGCATCGTTGTTAACAGCTTATCATTTCTGACAATATCAAACATGAGAAGCCGTTTGGCTGCTTTTTTCTTTAGCCTAGCCGAAAGCTCATCATTAAACACAAGCTCATATGCCTGCAGGGAAGAGTAGTTAGGTGCAAAATGCACCTCATTCAGCCCTTCTTTCGTAAACCACTGCGGTGATAAAATAAATACAAGCTCACGATTTTTTAAGTCATCCCCCAGCGCAGCAAAGCTTAAGAAATGCACAAAGCTTTGTGTACCGCCACGGCCAATTAAAAATGGCGTAAAGCCCTCTGGATTCACTTTAAAATAATTATACGGATGATACACATCTAAGCGAGACAGCTCAGATGAACCGTACATCGGTAAATATTTATCATCCTCTAGCATTTGCTTTTGCAAAGCCAGTCCTTGAAATACATTTGTACTCAAGGAGGCAGCTGCATCTTCCACCTTTTTATCGCTGATCAACGGGTACAGCCATTGTACGGGTATGAAGAGCATTGTGCAAAAAAGGGCGAATGCCAGGAAGATTGGACCAAAGGTTGGTTGTTTCATCGCATCTCCGCCAATTTATTAATAATCATATTCGGTGTTGCCCACTCATCGCGGTCAAAATCAGAAATAGAAACTTCCATTCCCAGGCGTTCTTGGATTTCAACTAGTAAGGACACTGTACCGAATGAGTCTAGAACTCCTTCTTCAAAAAGCTGTATATCCGGATTTTCTTTTACGATGTCATTTTGACATACTTCTTCCAAAATATCTAATACTTGCTCTCTTAAATCAGCCATGTTTAGTTCTCCTCTTCTATGATTTCATACATAATATTACCCCATCTCTGGCAAAAAGCAAGGCTAGATAATACGGCCAGAGAAGATTAAAAAACCAAAGCAAACAAGGTGGAACGTAATGATAACAGCCAGAACATGTGTAAGTGTATTGTTAGGCCAAAATTTATGCTGTTTGTTTTTCCTTTCAAATATATCAAACAATATGAAAAGCAGTGCATGGTACAAACCGTAAATAATGTAATTGATATGCAGGCCATGCCAAACTCCCATAATGAAGAAGTTTAAGAAAAAACCAATGTTGGAAATCGCATAACGGTTTTTTAAAATCTTCTTTTTTGTCATCAAAAATACAAAACGCATGTAAACATAATCGCGGAACCAAAAGGATAGACTCATATGCCAACGATTCCAAAAGTCCTTAATATTCCGGCTTAGAAACGGCTTGTTAAAGTTCTCAGGCGTTTTAACCCCCATCATATAGCTTACACCGATCGCAAATGAACTGTAGCCTGCGAAGTCAAAAAATAAATATAGACTGTACGCGTACATATAAAGCAGGATAGAAGCGAACGTATCCTGCTTCACAAAGGTCCATTGCAAAATGTACGTATGAATGAGAAAGCCAATAATGAACTTATATAAAAAACCTTGAAAAATACGATTGATTCCTATAAAAAGCATGTTTTTGTATTGCTCAGCCGTCGGCGGCTGTTCTATATCCTTTTGGAATCTCCGGTATCGGTCAATGGGCCCGGACGTAATCGTTGGAAAAAATAACAGAAATCTCAAAAAGTTAAACACTGTAATTTCTTTAATCTGTCCATCTCGAATTTCCATTGTCATTTGCACTGCTTTAAATGTTAAATACGAAATACCGAGAAACCCTACTGTACTCATCGGCTGTACAAATGGAATTACCTTCACAAGAATGAGCGGCAAAATGGACAAGAATACTGCCGCATAAAATGTACTAGCCTTGTTATCACGCTTTCTGAGAGCTAGATAACCTTTTACAAGAACTGCTTGCCAAATTGTAAATAAGATTAAGGTGCCTGCCTGCACCGGTTTGTTCCCGAACACAATTGCCAAAATTACGATAGTTGCGAACGCATTATACGTATGCAGCGCTTTGCCTTTTAGCCCCGCGATAATCGTCGGCGTAAGCAAAACTGCCACGATAATGAAAAAGTAAAACGTTGCGTAAGGCGTCATTCTGTAACCTCACTCAGTAATTTTTTTCGATCAGCCTTTCCGTTAGCTGTCATCGGAATTGAATCCTGATACATAAACTTTCTTGGGATCATATAGTTTGGCAATATAGTACTCAGCTCTTTCCGAATAGCTGATGTTAAGTGAAACTCTTTTTCAAACGAATGCTCAGCTGGAATAATGACCGCGAGCAGATAGTCATATTTTTCATCCTTTTTGATTGGCAAAATAACAGCGTTTTGCACATATTGGCTGGAACGTAGATGATGCTCAATTTCCTCAAGCTCCATCCGGTAGCCGTGCAGCTTGATTTGGAAATCCAAACGGCCATTATAAAACAGCAGACCGTCCTGTAAGTAACCCGCATCTCCTGTTTTGTAGGCACGTTCGCCATCAACTGTCGTAAATGCTTTTGCCGTTAACTCTGGACTTCCTAAATAGCCTGTGCTTACGCTTGGACCGACGATTACGATTTCGCCTTTCTCACCGTCTGCAGCAAGTGTACCATCTTCCTTCTGAATAAGAACGCGGCAATCTGACTTACAATAGCCGACTGGAAGGGATTTATATTGCTCTAGCACATTCTGATCAATCTGAATACCCGTAATTGCAACGGTTGCCTCAGTTGGCCCATATGTGTTCATAATGGCTGCTTTTGGGAAGCGCTCAAGCAAGTGACGCGCCGCATTATTTGATAACACTTCACCGCAGAATAAGAATGTTCGTACATTCGGAAGCATGCTCTCTGAGAAGGACGGTTCCATTAAACACATTTCTGCAAATGACGGTGTTGAAGTCCATACGTCAATATTAGATTTTGCTAAAGAGGCGAATAAATCTTTTGGTTTTGCAATCATATCTTTATCAACGGCCCACAAAGTTCCACCTGTGACAAGTGAGGGATATAAGTCCATCACGGATAAGTCGAAGGAGAATGGCGCTTGATTTAGAAATACTTGTCCTGTTTGCAGGTTAAAATCCTCTAGCATCCAAGACACGAAGCTTTCGAGACAGCTTGACGTGATTTGTACGCCTTTTGGATTTCCCGTACTTCCAGATGTGTAAATAATGTAAAAATTGTCTGATTCTTTTACTGCGTTTGCTGGAGCAGGTGCTTCGTCTTTATATGTCTCAAATACATCGTCTAACCAGTTTTTTCCCACGACGCGAACCGGCAAATACTCCAATGCATCCGTTGTTGGAGAAAGAAGCAGCTTAGCGCCAGAATTTTCTGCGATGCGAAGCACGCGTTCTGCTGGAATGGATGCGTCGACTGGTATATAGGCATGTCCTGCTTTTACGCACGCCAAGAAACATGCAACCATTTCCGGCTGCATATGACCATAGACCATAATGGGTGAAGCATCTTGTTCATATTCTCTTATAATCCACGCCGCAAGTGCATCTGAATATTGTTTTAGTTGTCCGAAAGTGAGCCTCTCATCTCTCCAAACAAATGCTAGGCGATCTGGTGTTTCGATACTCCACTTCTCAATTTGTTCTAATAAATTCATTTTTTTCCCACCCTAAAATTCATTGTAAATGAACGTACTCGTATTCGTATCTGTAAATCCATACAGCCATAAAAGGGCAATGAGGATCGCGAGGTAGTATATTGTTTTAAGAACCCATTGCGTCATTGGCCGGGACCACAATTCCTTTATAATATTCATGGTTGTCTCCCTTTACTTATTATCGGTCTCTATACACTTGTTAATTTTAAAATAAAAATTCCACCCAAATGGGTGAAAAAGGTTGTAAACGCAACACTCTTTGTTTGTATAGTAGCATTAAAACAAGGAAAAGGAAATCCATTCTTTTCATAAACAAGTTATGCATGCCAAGAGTAAGTATACAATTGAATGAAACAATCTATCTATCCCTAAACATATGCATCATGCAGGAAAAGAAAGGGTGAGATTAGAAATGGAATAGAGGAACAGGTATATTTTTATAAATCCAGCATAAAAAAGCGTAACAGCCTTTTTTTGCTGATGATTAAAGAAAACTCGCAGATTGGCGAGCCCTGTCCCCTGAGCGGAGACAGAGGCATAGTTGCCCTTATACTGTCTTCGACTACGTCGAATTCGCGCCTAGCTGGAGATTTATACTTTCTTAAAGTGCAAGCTTATGTTCAGTAATTATACATTCTTAGCAAGTCAAGGAAAGGAGTAAAGATATGATACAGCCGTGGATACCCGAAATTTCGAAGGAGAGGCTCGTTACGTGGCGTCGTTATTTACACCAACATCCAGAGCTGTCATTTCAGGAGGAACGTACAGCACAGTTTATATATGATACACTTTGTTCATTTCAAACACTAACGGTTACAAGACCAACTGGTAACAGTGTAATGGCCAGAGCCATTGGACCAAAGCCTGGTGTTACAATCGGCATTCGGGCCGATATGGATGCGCTGCCCATTCAGGAGGAAACCGGTGCGGATTACGCATCATGTGTCCCGGGAGTGATGCACGCATGCGGACACGACGGACATACAGCCATTTTGCTGGAAGCGGCATATATCGTATCACAGCATGTCACGGAACTGTGCGGAGAAATCCGTTTCTTCTTTCAACATGCGGAGGAGCAATATCCAGGCGGAGCAGAAGAGATGGTGCAGGCAGGTGTGATGGATGGAGTGGACTACGTAATTGGATTGCATCTCATGTCCGGACTGGAAACGGGGAACATCGGCATCGCCTACGGTCCGATGGCGGCAGCTCCAGACGTTTTTACCATCGAAATCCAAGGGAAGGGCGGACATGCTGCACGTCCCGAAGAAACGATTGATCCCCTTGCGATTGGCGCACAAATTACTACAAACTTGCAGCACGTTGTATCACGAGGTACCGGGGCCTTTGAGCAACGCGTACTGTCTGTGACGCAATTTCATGCAGGAACAGCCGATAATATTATTCCAGATACAGCTTCCTTGATGGGAACAGTGCGCTGCTTCCGTGAGGAGCTGCGCCGAGAAGCAGAGCGGAAAATTGAACAAATTGTAAAAGGTCTTACGGCAGCGCATGGAGCTACTTATTCCTACAGTTATCGATACGGCTACCGACCAGTTGTAAATGAAGAATATGTAACAAAAGTTACCGAGCAAAGCGCGATCGAGCTGTTCGGAAAAGAAGCGGTTGTTACAGTTTCTCCTTCTATGGGCGGAGAAGACTTTTCTGCCTTTTTACAAAAGGCGCCAGGGTGCTTTTTTAAGGTAGGTTCAGGAAATAAACAGAAGGGAACAGCGTATCCGCATCATCATCCGAAATTTGATATAGATGAAGACGCCCTAAGCATAGGGGTGAAGATGTTTCTTCAGACAGCTATGCAGCTGCAAAAAGGAGGAAGTCCGACTGCTTAAAGTCGGGCTTTTTTTGCACTTTAAGAAAGGATAAATTTCCAGCTAGAAATGATTCGACGTAATCGAAAATTTTAGGAATACAGTGTAAGGACAACGATGTCTCTGTCTTACAAGTTTTCTTTAACGTATACCAATCTGTATGTTGTAGAGAGGGGGAGTTTCAATATTACCTCCCCAAGTTTGGCCATATTAGACCAGAAAGATTAATAGGTTAAGCATTGCGCCAGCAACCAACCGACGGATAAAGATAAAAGCAGCAGCATAAGACCGACAGCACGGTTATCTTCTTCCACCGCCTGATGAATGCTAAAACGAATGGTGACAAGCTCCGCTAAGTAAAAACATACAATTTGTGCGACAATGCCAATGCTTCCCCAAAGAAGCATATCTGTAATAGAGACAGAGTTGGCAATGGCTGACCCGAGTACAAAAGAAAGTCCAAGCAACTTTCCACCAATAGACATTGCAGCTGCTTGATTCCCTTTTCCAATTAAATGAAACTCTTTTGTTTTTGTAGTAACCTCAAACAAAAGCAGACCTACAAATAACAAAACCACTCCCACTGCTGCATACATAAGAAAATTGACAAACAAGCTCATAGAAACACCTTCTTTCTTTATATAACACTATGCATATTATATAGGAAATCATTGCAACTTTTTCGTAGAAATATAGAAAGCTAAAAATTTAGATCTATAAGGCCACTGTGCATTGTTATGTGTAGTGAATGTTGAGTTCATAAATTAGCTAAAAAAGATTTTGTAAATAGACTTGTATGGATTATGGGAATCGTATATAATCAAAACATGAAATAAGTTAACCGTTTAACCGGAGGGGTTATGACTCAAAAAACTACAATTCGCGACGTTGCGAAATATGCCGGTGTATCGGTCGCGACAGTTTCTTATGTAATCAATGGTGTCAATAAGGTTTCTGATGAAACAAAGCAACGAGTGCTGCAGGCTATTCAAGATTTGCAATACCAGCCAAACTTTACGGCTGTAAGCTTATCTACGAATAAATCAAATATGTTTGGTATTCTGATTCCGCTCGTGGAAGATACGCTTGCTCCGGTCTTTGCAGGCAACCAATACTATAGCGAATTAATTAGCGGTATTGAGTATGTGTCACGTAAGAGTGGCTATGATTTCCTCATTTCTGGTGCAAGCAACCCGAACGAGTGCCGGAATTGGGTGACCAAGCGGAACCTTGACGGACTCCTTTTTTTAGGCTCATTTCCGGAGAAACTATACGAGGAAATGAAAACGCTTCATACAAAAATCGTACTTGTAGATGCGTATGAAGAGTATTCAAGATTGTACCATAATATCCGAATGGATGATGAGCTAGGAGGATATCTCGCAGCACATCACCTTGCTGAAAGAGGGCATAGCCGCATTGCTTTTGTTGCGCCAGGCATAAATAATCCAATTGATCGACGTCGTTTTCTTGGATTTGAGAACGCGCTCAAAGAACATCATATTTCTGTAAATCCGGAATGGATTTTTCTAAGTGGTGATGGAGCGTTTCAGAGTGGCTATAACGTTGGAATGCGTTTGATGCAATCCGAAGCGACTGCTGCGTTTGCTACTTCAGACATTTTGGCTCTCGGGATGATCAAAGCGATTCATGAACACAATAAAGAAGTACCTCATGACTATTCTATTGTCGGATTTGATGACCTGATTATTAGCCAATACTCATCTCCAAGCTTAACAACAGTTAGGCAGGATGTATTTAACAAAGGGGCAATTGCCGCGCAGACTCTAATCGATACGGTTGAATCGAAGCAACCTCAGGCACAAACAGTAACACTGCCTGTTGAACTGGCTGTGAGAGACTCCACTCATTTTCTATAACAGCATCTTCTCTGCATATAAGCAGAGAAGAGCAGTTATAGAAAATAAGTCTGTGACCCGTCAGTAAAAGGAAAAAGCAGCCAAATTTTTATTTGCTCGGTTAACCGGTTAACTTAATTCTTACTTTAAAAGAAAGCTAGGTGTTCACATTGGTACAAGTTACAGTATGGAATGAAAATCGTCATGAAAAGAAGAATCCTGTTGTACGGGATATTTATCCAAACGGCATTCATGGAGCAATCGCAGGATTTCTAGAAGAAGCAGGATTTCAAGCACGCACAGCCGTACTAGATGAACCTGAGCATGGACTAACAGACGAGGTGCTTCAAAATACAGATGTTTTAATTTGGTGGGGACATCTTGCCCATGGAGAGGTTTCCGATGAGGTTGTACAAAAGGTGCAGCAGCGTGTTCTAGATGGAATGGGACTTATCGTTCTTCACTCTGGACATTTTTCTAAAATTTTCAAAGTGCTTATGGGGACAAGCTGTGACTTAAAATGGCGTGAGGCTGATGACAGAGAACGTCTTTGGGTTATTGATCCGAGCCATCCGATTACAAACGGCATTGGAGAGTACATTCAGCTTGAAAAAGAAGAAATGTATGGCGAACACTTCGACATTCCAGCTCCAGATGAGCTTATTTTCATGAGCTGGTTTGAGGGTGGAGAGGTATTCCGCAGCGGCTGCACATACAAGCGTGGAAACGGAAAAATATTCTATTTCAGACCAGGACATGAAACATATCCAACATATCACAATAAAGAAATTCAACGCGTCATCATGAATGCGGTAGAATGGGCGAAGCCAGTTCAGCGCAATCGTCCCGTATACGGCAATGCAAAACCGCTAGAAACAATTACCGAAAAAACAAATTAATTTATTATATTTAAGGGGGAGCCACACATGACACAATTAAAAATTGGCGTAATCGGATGCGGAAGTATTGCACAGCACCGTCATTTACTGGAGTATGCGGCGAATGCACATGTTGAAATTGTAGCTGTATGCGATATCAATGAGGAACGCGCAAAGAAAACCGCAGAAAAGTATGGTGCAACAGCTTATACAAGCTATGAGGAGTTAGTAAAAAGCGGTACAGTAGATGCAGTCAGCGTTTGTACACCAAACTATTTACATGCGCCAATTTCCATCGCAGCGCTTGAAGCAGGACTGCATGTATTATGCGAAAAACCAATGGCAATTTCTCAAAAAGAAGCTGAAGATATGATTGCAGCAGCGAATGCAAGCGACAAAAAACTGATGATTGCTCATAACCAACGCTTTGTTGCTTCACACCAAAAAGCAAGGCAGCTTATTGAAAGCGGAGAAATCGGTAAAATCTATAGCTTCCGTACAGCATTCGGCCATCCGGGGCCTGAAGGATGGAGCGCGGATGGGAAAGAAAGCTGGTTCTTCCAAAAAGAAAAAGCATTTATCGGTGCGATGGGCGACCTAGGCGTTCATAAAACAGACTTGCTTCGTTATGTATTAGGAGAGGAAATTACTGAGGTTGGCGCGTTTATTGAAACGAGTGCAAAGAGTTTTGCGGATGTGGATGATACAGCTGTTTGTGTGTTGAAAACAGAAAGCGGAATTATCGGAACGCTTGCAGCGAGCTGGTCTTACGTTGGCAAGGAGGATAATTCCACAATTATTTACGGGGAAAAGGCGATTCTTCGTCTAGAGGATGATCCAACGTATTCTCTCGTTGCACAATATGCAAACGGTCAGGTTGTAAAGTATGAACTTGGCAAAATTCAATCCAACGAATCCGGCGGCCAAAGCAGCTCCCATGTGGTTGACCACTTTGTGGAGTGCGTAGTAGAAGATAAGCAGCCTCTCATTACAGGAGAGGAAGGAATGAAATCATTAGCTGTTATCTTAGCTGCTCTTGAGTCGAACGAAACAAAAACAATTACGCGGGTGTGAGTAAAGAAAAGAGGTGACATGATGAAAAAGCTTCGGATCGGGGTGATTGGCGTTGGCGGTATTGCGCAAGGACGTCACATCCCAGCCCTTTTAAAGCTAGGGGATTTATGTGAAATTACGGCGGTAAGCGATGTAAATAGAGAGCGGGCGAAGGAAGTCGCAGAGCAATATACCATTCCGTATGCAACTGACAACTATCATGATCTGTTCACAAAGGTTGATGCTGTATGTATTTGTACACCGAACAAGTTCCACGCGGAAATTTCTATTGCGGCGTTAGAAGCAGGCGTTCATGTTATGTGCGAGAAACCGATGGCGATGAGCGCTGCAGAATGTGAACAGATGATTGCTGCTGCAAAGCAGGCGGATAAGGTATTAGCCATTGCATATCATTACCGTTTTATGAAAGAAGCACAGGCGGCGAAGAAGCTAATGGCGGAGGTCGGTACGCCGCTCGTGGCAAGAGTAGAAGCAATGCGCCGCCGAAAAGTACCCGGCTGGGGCGTCTTTACGAATAAAGAGCTGCAGGGCGGAGGAAGTTTGATTGACTACGGCTGCCATCTTCTTGATTTGGTGCTGTGGCTTATGGGGAATCCGAAGCAAATTACAGTAAACGGCAGCACCTACAATGCCTTAAGTACAATACCAAACCAAGTAAATCAATGGGGTTCTTTTAACCATGAAACATTTGGGGTGGACGACCATGTAACAGCATATGTGACATTTGAAAATGGTGCTTCGCTTCTGTTTGAAACATCATGGTCCGCCAATGTGAAGGATGACAAGGAACATGTTAGCATTTCAGGTATTGAAGGCGGTCTAAACGTATTTCCGCTAGAGCTGTACACGACAAAAAACGGTATGCTGTTAAACAGTGAGGCGGCATGGCTTCCAGGTGAAGATGATCCAGGTTTGCCTCAGGCTCGAAACTTTCTGAGCGCTTGTCTTGGATTAGAAGAGCTTGTTGTACAGCCGGAGGAGGCACTGCAAGTATCGCAAATTATCGATGCCATTTATGCAGGCAGCACGAAGAAAAGGGAGGAGAATGAGGGATGAAGCTAGGAGTATTCACTGTATTATTCGCAAATCAATCGTTTGAGGAAATGCTCGATACAGTACAAAAAGCAGGATTACAAGCAGTAGAAATTGGGACAGGCTGTTATCCTGGTAATCAGCATTGTGATTTAGACGCATTGCTTGCAAGCGAGGAGCTTCGCCACGAGTATCTTGCAAAGATACGTGATCGAGGCTTAACGATTAGTGCATTTAGCTGTCACGGCAACCCAATTTCTCCAGATAAAGAGTTTGCGCAGGAATCGCATGAGACACTGACGAAAACCATTCAATTGGCATCACTGCTGGAAGTACCTGTTGTAAACTGCTTTTCCGGAACAGCAGGAGACCACGAAGGAGCGAAATATCCGAACTGGCCTGTAACAGCTTGGCCGAATGAATTTAACGATGTGCTGCAATGGCAATGGGAGCAAAAGCTCATTCCATATTGGAAAACCACTGGACAATTTGCAAAAGATCATAATGTAAAAATCGGTTTAGAACTTCATGGCGGCTTTCTAGTTCATACGCCGTATACACTATTGAAGCTTCGTGAGGAAACGTGCGACGCAATCGGTGCAAACCTTGATCCGAGTCATTTATGGTGGCAAGGGATCGATCCGGTAGCTGCAATTAAAATTTTAGGTAAGGAAAATGCAATTCATCATTTCCATGCAAAGGATACATATATCGACCGCGATAACGTCAATATGTACGGCTTAACCGATATGCAGCCATATGGAAATGTACAAACGAGAGCATGGACGTTCCGTTCGGTGGGCTGCGGCCATAGCCTTGCAGAATGGTCTGATATGATGAGCGCCCTTCGGACATATGGCTACGATTATGTTGTGAGCATCGAGCATGAAGACGCTCTTATGTCAATTGAAGAAGGTTTCCAGCGCGCGGTAACCAACTTGTCAGCTGTACTTATTAAAGAACAGCCTTCCCAAATGTGGTGGGCATAAGCATGCAATAAAACAATACAGCCACTGTACAGATTCAAGGAATGCGGTCTTGAATCTGCACAGTGGTTTTTGTTACGCATCAAAGAAGAAACTTCCATCTTCGCCTAACGGATCGCCAATCAGCTGCTTTTCTTGTATGTTGCACCTTGAACAGGTGCTGCTCTGTTATATAAAAGATGCTCCCTCAAATAGGCGTGTTATGAAGAATCAACGGAATATAGTAAGTATTGTTTATTTCTCAAAGTCGGTATATTGCAACAGAAGGAGACTCATTAGATTGGTTATTTAAGGTTGAAGGGGATAATGGCTATTCTGTTTTTTACATAAATATAAAGAAGTAAATAAAAATAAAAATGGGTTTGACATAACACCTACTTAGTAATACTATATAGTGGTACTAAGTATTACTAAGTAGGTTATTAGGAGGATATATGAAGGATTTAACTGAAATGCTTAAAGGTGTTCTTGAAGGGGTGGTGCTTCAAAAGATCCATGCTGGAGAAACCTACGGTTATGAAATAACTAAGTACCTAAACGATTTAGGCTTTGATGATATTGTAGAAGGAACGGTCTATACCATTCTTGTTCGAATCGAGAAAAAAGGGCTCGTCGAGATTGAGAAGAAAAAGTCAGAGCTCGGACCTGCGAGAAAATTCTATACTCTAAATACTAAAGGTGAACAGGAATTGGAAACTTTTTGGAGTAAATGGACATTTTTAGAAGAGAAAATGAATCAGATAAAGGGGCAAAGAAATGATTAAAAAGATGATTCAAGAAAAACGGGAATATCGTGCCTATCAAAAAAGGGTGAATGAATTACCAGAAGAATACAGAAAGGCAATGAAAGCAATTGAAAATTACATGTGGAACTATGCTAAAGGATCAGGAATGTTGGAGCTTTTAAAAAATATTTTAGAGATGTTCGAAAATAGTGCAAGTGAGGGTTTAAGTGTACGAGATGTAGTCGGAGATGATATTGCCGAATTTGCTGACTCATTACTAGCAGAATTTCCAGAAGAAACATGGATGGATAAAATGAGAAAAAAATTAAGGGATTCTATTGAGTAGAGGGGAGAGCTCCATGAATTCAACAGTCCTTAACATCAAAAATGTGAAAAAGAGTTTTAAAGAGAATGAGGTTTTAAAAAATGTAAATATCACTGTGAAAACAGGTTCCATATATGCCTTATTAGGAGCGAATGGAGCGGGGAAAAGTACTTTATTAAGAATTGTAACTGGGACTGGGTTATTAAATAGTGATATTTTTGGATTGAAGGTTTATAGAAGAGTCTAAAGAGTCATTGCTGCAAAAAAGTCGTTGCATGTATTAATTATTTTGTATTGAAACAGAAAAAAAGATAGTGGAAATAATAAAAGTGATCAATGCGGCTTTAGCTCTATATTCAATAGGGCTAAGGCCGTTTCATCGTTTTTGAAACCTATCGGGATTATAGGAATGTATATATTCATTACACTTTAAGATGGATAAATTTCTAGCTGGGAGATCATTCGACGTAACGAGAAATTTTAGGAATAAAGTATAAGGGCAACTACGCCTCTGTCTGCGCCCAAAAGCAGGGCTTGCCAATCGGCGAGTTTTCTTTAGAAAATTTTAAATATTTTACAAAATCAACTATGCCTATGCTACAATGAGAGTGCAATATTTGAGGTTTACATTGAAAACAGAAAGGATGAATCTCATGTTTGGAAAACTAGCGGCTGATGCACTAGGGTTAAGTGATGTAGGCTCTGTAATTAAACCGAAAGATTACGACAAGGTGGATGCAGATGACTATATTATGCATGAAGACGATGAGAAGATTTTCTTCCTTATCAAATCAAAATCGGATGAGTACTGTTTCACAAACAAAGCCTTAATCCATCTTGATGGAACAAGCGCTGTCAGTAAAAAGCGCACACTCCGCCGTTATAATTACAGCACGAGTAAAATTTCAAATGTAACACTCGAGACAGCTGGAACCGTAGATTTAGATGTTGAAATCAAATTTAACTTAGGCGTTGAACATTACTCCATCGACGTACATAAAAAGCATTTAGAGGAGCTAAAGGACTTGTATAAAGCTCTTCTTAAAATCGCAGAAATTTCACATGAAAACGAGGTTTCATTAGCATATGCAGCAAAAAGCCTAGAAGTGGCTTCTACAACATTAAGTCGCGTTACAAGCACGGAAAGTAAGCTAGTTGACCAATTTAAAGAACTCAACACCGCCGCTTTCTCTTGGCTGACAGATACGAGAAAGCAATATACTGTTAAGGACTTTGGTTTTGTGTTTGAGCGTTATATTAATAACTAGATTTTATCCAAAGAGGCTGCCCAGACAACAGCCTCTTTTTTTCGTTTTGAGTAAACTTTTCAAAGTCTGTCTAGGTTAATGCGGCTTCTCCTGCCTCGGATAAAGAAAACTTGCTTATTTAATATATAAGAAAAACAAGTTGTGTGATGTAATTTAACTTACCCCCACTGTGCACCCCAAAGCTTCATTTCCTTGAGAATTTTATGAAAGGCCAGACCCTTTTCTGTTAGCGCATATTCCACCGTAACAGGAACGGTAGCATAGACGGTACGAGTGACAATTTGGTGCTCTTCTAAGTGACGCAGCGTATCGGTCAAAGCCTTTGGACTAATTTTTTGGATTGCTTTTTGTAATTCCCCGAAGCGCTTTGTTCCGTCAAACAATTCGCGCAACACAAGAAATGACCATTTTCCTCCTATAATAATAAGCGCCTTTTCGATTGAACATTCAATTTGAGCTTCTAATTCTTTCTCCATACATACCTCCAGCAGGAATATAAAGGATAGTAACTATAAAAATTATACTATGTAATCTGCTCTTAACTATAGCAAAAATATTTCAGTACTTGTAGTCTACTTTTATAAAGAATATACTTTTCTTGTGTAATGAGGTTATTCCCGGATAATAGAGTATGAGTAGCAAAAGGAAACTGAACGGAGGATACTGCTTATGGAGAATTTTTCTTATCAAAATCCAACCAAGCTTATTTTTGGAGAAGGACAGCTGGAAGCGCTTAAAAAGGAGGTTCCGCAATATGGGACAAAAGTACTGCTTGTATACGGCGGCGGCAGCATTAAGCGAAACGGTTTGTATGCCCAAGTGCAATCAATTTTAAGCGAGCTCGGCGCAGATGTAACAGAGCTTGGGGGTGTAGAGCCAAATCCTCGGTTAACATCGGTACAAAAGGGAATTCGTTTATCACAGGAAAATGGCGTTCAGTTTATTTTGGCAGTTGGGGGCGGCAGTGTGCTCGACTGTGCGAAAGCGATTGCAGCGGGTGTAAAATATGAAGGGGATGTTTGGGACATTATCACAAGCAAGATAACTGCGACAGAGGCCCTGCCAATCGGTTCTGTGCTAACGCTTGCAGCAACAGGCTCAGAAATGAATAACAACTCTGTTATTACAAACTGGGAGACAAATGAAAAATACGGCTGGAGCAGTCCTGCTACATATCCACAATTTTCTATACTAGATCCGGTATATACATATACAGTTCCTCGTGACCAAACGGTATACGGCATGGTAGATATTATGTCGCATGTGTTTGAACAATATTTTCATCATGTACCAAACACACTATTGCAGGATCGCTATTGTGAATCCTTGCTAAAAACAGTGATTGAAACAGCACCAAAGCTTATTAACGATTTAGAAAATTACGACCACCGGGCAACAATTTTATATGCTGGTACAATGGCTTTAAATAAAACACTCGGAATGGGTACGCGCGGTGAATGGTCGACCCATGAAATTGAGCATGCGGTTTCAGCCGTATACGATATCCCGCATGGCGGCGGTCTTGCTATCCTGTTTCCAAACTGGATGAAGCATGTTATGAATGAAAACATTGAGCGCTTTAAGCAATTTGCGGTACGTGTATTTGATATTGCAGCAGAAGGAAAAACAGACCGTGACATTGCATTAGAAGGAATTGAGGCACTCCGCCAATTTTGGAATTCCATCGGTGCCCCAGCCCGCCTGGCAGACTACGGGATTGGCGAGGACAAGCTTGAGGTCATGGCTGACAAAGCAATGACGCGCGGCAGCCTCGGAAACTTTAAAAAGCTAAGCAAGGAAGATGTAGTCGAAATCTACCGCGCGTCTCTATAAGAAAGACAGATATAGTGCTTCCCCTAAACCTTTTACATAATGGAGGGCAATAATTATGGTATATCAAGCTGAACAAACTCGCTATGAAACGATGAAATATAACCGAAGCGGACGCTCGGGACTCTTGCTGCCAGCTATTTCACTGGGGCTTTGGCATAACTTTGGCGGTGTAGATTCCTTTGAAAACGGACGGGCGATGCTAAGACGAGCGTTTGATTTAGGAATTACGCATTTTGACCTAGCAAACAACTACGGTCCGCCGCCTGGATCTGCGGAGGAAATGTTTGGATCGCTGCTAAAAACAGACTTCGCACCGTACCGCGATGAATTGATTATTTCAACGAAAGCAGGCTATCGGATGTGGCCGGGTCCCTATGGAGAATGGGGTTCAAAAAAATATCTCATATCTAGCTTAGACCAAAGCCTAAAGCGCATGGGATTAGATTATGTCGATATTTTTTATTCACATCGCCCTGATCCAAATACACCGCTCGAAGAAACGATGGGTGCTCTCGATTTAATTGTCCGTCAAGGAAAGGCGCTGTATGTAGGAATCTCAAGCTACAGCGCAGAGCAAACAGATGAAGCGATTCGCATTTTAAATAAGCTTGGCACACCGTTAGTCATTCATCAACCATCTTACTCGATGATGAACCGCTGGATTGAAGATGGCTTACAAGATGTGCTGCAGGAAAATGGTGTTGGATCAATCGCATTTTGTCCATTGGCACAAGGTTTACTGACGAATAAATATTTGTCAGGCGTACCAACTGATTCAAGAGCTGCAAAAGCAACTGGGTTTCTGCAGGAGGATCAAGTGACGGAGCAAGCGGTAAATCAAGTCCGAAAATTGAACGAGATTGCCGCAGAACGCGGACAAAGCTTGGCACAAATGGCTCTTGCTTGGGTGTTGCGTGAAGACCGTGTAACATCTGCATTAATTGGCGCAAGTAGGGTAAGCCAAATTGAAGAAAATGTTGCTGCGTTAAACAATCTTGATTTTACACAGGAAGAACTAGCTAGAATTGAAGATATTCTGCAAAGCTAATCTTTAGAGCTGTAGTAGAAAAAAGTCCCTTGGTTTGATGTGAAACCAAGGGATTTTTTTCATACTTTAACTTTTTTTACAGATTCTTTCTAATAGGAGTATGGCGACTTCTTATTGTAAGCGAAAACATAGACTATACCTGTTTTTTCCGCTTGTAGGCCTTGCATATATGTGGAAAGATGGGAATAGAGGTTATAAGATAGAAAGAGTAATTTAATACAGATTAGGAGACGATTACAGTTGGAAACAGAAACAGAACAAAAAGGCGGATATAAATGGATTGTTTTTACAACAGTTCTATTCGCATACTTCCTCATTGTCAGTCAAAGAACAGCGCCGGGGTTAATTACCGATCAATTGATGGACGAATTTCATATTTCCGCTTCTACTCTTGGTGTACTAGCGGGTATTCAATTTGTTTCGTATGCCGGTCTGCAGGTTCCATTTGGAGTGTTGGCAGATCGATTTGGTCCCGCTTATTTTCTTATTATCGGTACTTTGCTAGATGGGCTTGGCACCGTTTTGTATAGCAGTGCCTCACATGAAGCAATTCTAATGACTGCGCGGCTTCTTGTAGGCGTTGGTGATGCGATGATTTGGATTAACATCGTGTTGATTTTAAGTCAATGGTTTAGCAAAAAGGAATTTGCAGCTCTGCTAGGGTGGGCTGGAATGTGCGGAAGTCTCGGTTCCATTATGGCAACACTGCCGTTTTCATATTGGATTGCGGCAGCTGGATGGAGAGCGCCGTTTTTGACGTTAGGGTTGGCTCTTTGTGCGTGGACTGCACTCTTATATTTCGTTCTCGTTAAAAGGCCGAAGCAACTCAAACTGGCTCCTCCATACGCCAGCCAACAAAGCAAACAGCAAAAAAGCGTGCTATCCATCATCCGTCGCGTGTTTCAGAGCCGACAGGCATGGGCAGCTTTTTTCTGCCATTTTGGTCTTGTTGGTACATATGTTGGTTTTATCGGCTCATGGGCCGTTCCGTATGGCATGACTGTGTATCACATGACGCGGGCAGAAGCGAGTCAGCTTATCATGCTAGGATTATTGGGTGCGCTCATCGGCGGACCGATTACAGGTTGGATTTCGACTCGTCTTCATATGAGAAGACTTCCGTATATTATCGTTCATCTACTCACCTTTTTAAGCTGGACCTCTTTTTTAGTTATGGGAGGAAAGCCTCCGTTGCCTGTGCTCATGGTTCTTTATGTACTTATTGGATACGCAAATGGTGCGAGTATGCTAACATTTGCAGTTGTACGCCATTCCTTTTTGGAAGAAGAGGTTGGTGTTGTGTCCGGATTTGCGAATATGGGCGGCTTTTTAAGCGCGGTTTTGCTGCCGATCCTATTCGGTGCGGTATTAGATTATTTTGAAGCGACAGCATCGGTGCATATTGGATATTGGTACGGATTTAGCATTCCTGCTTTCTTTTCGTTCATTGGGTTGCTAGGCGGGTTCGCCATTTCCGAGAAACAATATAAGTCTAAAACAAAGCTGCAGCCTTCAGCATAAAAGACTGCGTGCTTGCGGCCAAGTCATGCACTTCGTTACGGAAACTAAAATATGGCCTGCAAAAGCATCGGTCGCAACAAGACCGATGCTTTTTTGGTGTTTATAAGAAATAGACAGCTCTTTTAATGCTGCTTATTAGGAAGCTTTTGGCTTGGATTACCTTTGCCTTGACGCTTCCTGTTTTGTTCATCCTTCGCTTGCTTCTCTTGTATGCTCTCAAGTGAGTTATTTGTGTTATTCATGCTGCTACCCCTTCCTTACTTAATATAAAACCTCGTTCGTACTTTAACCATTTCCCTGCAAAAACATGCATCTACCGACGGGAAGGCTTTTTATTAAAAGCTTTAAAATTCTTTTGTTTTTCACCGTATTTTAACTAATCTCTTATAAGATGAAGACAAGCTTTTGAAAAGGAGGATCTAGAACATGAATAAAAAAGCAATTACTTGGGGCATTCGCCTTGGAAGTATATCACTGGCAGTCGGCTTAGCTGCCTATATGTCAGCACAGGAAGACGGACAGCAAGGAGTTTCAGTAAATGGTACACAGCAAAACGATGCATCCTCATCGTCGCAGCAAAATGACACATTGGCACCGCAAAATGGACAGACCGAAAGCAATCAACAATTTGGAAGAAGACAAGAACAGCGAGGCTCTAACAGCTTCAACGAACAATCTGATGATCAATACAGCGGAAATACACAATCCGAAACAGAGGAGCAGTCGGGAACAACCAGTCAATACGGGGACAATGGCCAAAGCGAGGGCAGTATGCAGGAAAACTCACGTAGCTTTGACACAATGACAGGAGGGTCGTAAAAGTGAAAACATATAACTTTTCCGCAATGAATACAAACATTCAGCTTGGTATAGAGCGAAGCAAGCGCTCAGACGAAGAGCTGCTTCAGCAAGTCCAGCATATCTTTGAAATGGTTGAGAATGCCTGCAGCAGATTTTTGCCAGATAGTGAGCTATCACGCCTAAATGAACAAGTTGGACAGGAGGTCGCATTATCTCCTCTCCTCTTTTCCATTTTGCAGCAAGCAGCCAAATGTTACAGAGAAACAAACGGATTGTTTCAGCCTGGTGTATTAGCTGCACTAGAACAGGAAGGATACCGCCAATCGATTGAGCAAATTCGCGGGCAAGAGATAACAACTTTCGTATCCGCACCTATTGCTGTTGCAACAAAGCTTCCTTATGCACTAGATGATAAGAACATAACGATTGTGGCGGAGGAAAAGCTCGATTTAGGAGGCATCGCAAAAGGATGGGCTGTTGACTACACAGCAGCACTTCTTCAAGCAAACGCTGACGGTTTTATCAATGCGGGAGGGGACCTATGCATATTCGGCCAGCTCGCAAACAAATTGACTGTCGGTATTGAGCATCCGTATATACCTGGGGAAAGCATGTCCTCATTGTCTCTGTCGTCTGGTGCGCTCGCAACATCCTCCACTGCAAAGCGGAGATGGAAAAGCAATGGAGAGTGGAAGCATCATCTCATTGATCCAAGAACAGGCACATCAGTAAATAGTAGAATTGTCACTGTTACTGTCACAGCTCCAACTGCGGTACAAGCAGATGTGTGGGCAAAAACAGTGCTATTGCTTGGAGAAGAACAAGGTGGCGCATGGATTGAACAAAAGGGTGAGCGTGCCGTTTGGATGAACGAATTCGGTGAAGTCTGGAGGGTTGGCTAATATGCAGGAATATATATGGTATTTCATCCGGACCACCGGTCTCGTCGCCTATTTATTGATGTATGGGTCGGTAATGGTTGGGCTGTTTTCACAAATTCAGAAGCGAAAAAAGAAAAAAATGATAAACACGCTTCATGCCCATGAAGTATTGTCCAATTGGACGTGTATCCTCACCATCGCTCATCTTGCTCTTTTATTCTTCGATACGTATGTGTCCTTTGATTGGAAGGACCTGCTCATTCCATTTGTAACTGATTATAAACCATTGCCAATGGCGATCGGAATTTTCTCACTGTACTTGCTAATTCTGACATGGATTACAACAAAGCTTCGCAAGCAAATTGGTATGAAGCTTTGGCGAGTGCTTCATATGTTCACACCAATTTTATATATCCTCGTTACAATTCACGGTGTGTGGCTCGGCACAGATTTTCAAAAGGTCATACTTCTACTGATGAATATCATCCCGTTTGCCTCCTTTGTTTGGATGTTCCTTGTCCGTCATGATGAAGTGGAGAAGACACAACAAAGCCCGGTTTCTTGAAAATAGAACCGGGCTTTCCTATTGAAACTCGCTCTCAGAGACAAACATCATCTCATTACGCTTGCTCATATTTTTTCACATGCTCACGATGATTCAATGTATGATCTACAAGCTCATCTAGCCGTTGAATCGCTTTTAACGCTTTATCATAAGAAATGGTGCGATAATGATGCTGACCACCCGGCTCTTCATCCATTTCATCTGCTTGCTTAATGATGCTTTGTAAAGAATTTAGCTCAATCGGTCTGCTTGGTAGGAACGAATCGGTATGAAATAAAATAGCAAGCGCAATCTCCTTTGCAATCCGCGGATCTTCCCCGAGTCGAATTAGCAGCTTATGTGCCCTCTCTGCACCTTTCACCGCATGTATATCATTTGTTTTATATAGCTCATAATCCCATTTTCCATCACGATACCACGTATAATGCCCAATATCATGAAGAAACCCAGCTTTCACCGCCAAATCAACAGAAAGGCCGTGCTCATTTGCTAGGCGGAACGCATGATATGCAACTGCAATCGCATGCACCATCCCTGAACGGTTAATATACTTCTGCGCAATCGGATGCTGAAAAATTTGTTCTAGTGTAACATGACGCATAGACCTTCACTCCTTCTTTCTAAATATAAAAGCGGACGGGAAGAAAAGGTAGGTATTCAGAACATCATACTACAAACTGGTTGTGTAGTAAAGCACAAGGTGGGAGCTTGTCTATCATAGAGAGTTCGAAAGTATGGAGCATCTTAAACAGGAACTGGCTCAGTATATTTACTATTACAATCATAAACGGATTAAGGCAAAAGGGCATGAACCCGGTTCAATACCGGGCTCATGCCCAAGAGGCTGCCTGACACGCCCGTGTCTATCTTTTTGGGCCAGTTCAAGCCGCGGTTCTTTTCTATTTCTCTCTAATCCCTAACCAATCTTTTCTTCCTTCGCAGTTCCAACCTGCGCCTTTTTATGAAATCCCTTCGCATAATACACCGCAGTCAAGCTGACGAGCCAAAGCGGCCCAATGATTAACGCAATTCTTGTGTCTGGGTTATATGCCATAATTCCAATGACTGCAGCGAGAAATGCTAATGAAATGTAGGAGGAGTAAGGGAAAAATGGCATAGCGTATTTCACTTGCTGCCGTTCTTCCGGGCTCAAGCTTTTTCGGTAACGAATTTGCGATAGCAGGATGACGCCCCATGTCCAAATTGCGCCAAAGGTTGCAATGCTTGTTACCCACGTAAATACCTTTGCTGGAACAACGTAGTTTAACACGACGCCGATGAGAAGTGCGCCTGCTGATGCAAGTACAGCAATTCCCGGAACACCGCCCTTTGTTAGCTTGCTGTATGCTTTTGGTGCTTCGTTGTGCTCTGCTAGGTTAAAGAGCATGCGGCCTGTGCTGAAGATTCCGCTGTTACAGGAGGAGAGTGCCGCTGTTAGAACAACGAAGTTAATGATGCCTGCTGCACCTCGAATGCCAAATTTCTCAAATGTTAGTACAAATGGGCTACCTTGTGTTCCGATTTCTTGCCATGGGTAAATAGCCATGATGACAAACAACGCGCCAACATAGAAAATAAGGATACGCCAAAATACGGAGTCAATGGCTTTGGCAAGGGTTTTTTCTGGATTTTTGACTTCGCCTGCTGTTACCCCAATCATTTCGATGCCAAGGTATGCAAACATAACCATTTGCAGCGATAGCAGAACGCCTTTTATGCCGTTCGGGAAAAGGCCGCCGTTTTCCCATAGATTGCTGATGCCTGTGGCAACACCGCCATTTCCAATACCAAATAGAATCATGCAAATGCTGAGGCCGATCATGGCGACAATAGTGACAATTTTTATAAGTGCAAACCAAAATTCAAGCTCCCCATATGCTTTTACTGCCAGGAAGTTGACCATGGTCATCAGGACGAGTGCTGCCAATGCCCAAATCCAGGTTGCAACGCTTGGGAACCAATATTTCATATAAATGCCGACTGCCGTAATTTCCGCCATGCATGTTACAACCCAGAGAAACCAATAGTTCCAGCCTGTTAAGTAGCCAGCGAGCGGACCGAGATAGTCGCGCGCATATTTGCTGAAGGAGCCGGCAACTGGTTTTTGAATCGCCATTTCTCCAAGAGCCCTCATAATAAAGAACATAATAAGACCGCTAAAGCCGTATGCGAACAAAATTCCCGGTCCTGCAAGTTTAATAGCGGATGCCGAGCCGAGAAATAGCCCGACTCCAATCGCTGCTCCTAAGGACATGAGTGTGATATGTCTTTCTTCTAATCCACGATGCAATTGCTGTTGGTTTTCTTTCATGCGTTTCTCCCCTTTATAAAACGTTGTGATGAAAGATTACAAGCTTGCCTCTTTATTGATCCCCCCATCGTTTCTTTTTTGAAAAATAGCAGATGCTTTTTTTATATAATAAAATTCAGCGTCCATCCTGAGATATTTGTTAACGCTTACATATATGTAATCTCGGATAAAACATGATGAATCTTACTTGTTTTGATTGTAACAGTTTTGTGAACAAAAGTTTTTGTAGAAATACGAGAATTTTATGGTATCATTTTGTTGATTTCCACAAAAAAACAGGGGATGGATCGCTATTGACATATATAGGAAAAAATCCGTTTAAAACTGCTTTTGATAGCTTAGAAGAATTTGCAGAGCTTATTAGTGAGGTACTGGCATGCCCGATTACGATTGAGGATGCAAATCATCGGCTGCTTGCTTATAGTACGCATGATGAGCGAACAGATCCAGCACGCATTGCGACAATTATTGGCCGGCGTGTGCCGGAAAAGGTGATTAATAGTTTATGGAAAGAAGGGATTATTCCCGCGTTGCTTGAGAGCGATGAGGCAATTCGTGTAAAATCGCTTGATGGTATTGGACTCGGTGACCGCATCGCCATTTCTATTCGAAACAAAGGGGATGTGCTCGGATTTATTTGGGCATTAGAGGTAGATAAGGAATTTACCGATAGTGACTTCCTATTGCTTAAGGAAGCAGCTACTGCTGTAAAAAGCAAGCTGCTGCAGCTGCAAGCGCGAAAAAATAAGAAGGAAGAGCGTTCGCAGGAGTTTTTTTGGAAGCTGTTGACGGGCCATATGCAGAGGCGGGATGAAATTACGGATCATCTTCAGTTGCTGCAAATTA
The DNA here is from genome assembly GCF_004138295.1 of Ectobacillus funiculus. GTDB lineage: Bacteria > Bacillota > Bacilli > Bacillales > Bacillaceae_G > Ectobacillus > Ectobacillus funiculus. Next base: position 205,679 of record NZ_SCFM01000013.1, read on the forward strand.
AGCAGGCCTCGTCGTTTGTGCTTGCGGTATTTCAGTTTCAACATGAGATTACGCGCGAAGAGGAAAAGCAAATGATGTATTTGCTGCAAACGAGCCAGCAGGTGCAGGTGATGCTACATACGGTAGACGGCGAGCGTCTCGTCCTGCTTCTATCAGCCATGGAGCATCAGGAAATGAGCCGTTTTGTAGAGGAATTCGTCTGCAGGCTAGAAAAACGATTCCATATCTCCGGCATTCAGCCAGCCTTTGGCAATATATATGATAATTACGCAAAAATTGAAAAGGCATACAAGGAAGCGCTCAATGTGCTGACGATAAAGAAGAAGTTTCCGATCGAGACGGCAGCTCTTCATAGCTATGGTGACATGGGCATCTATCAATTAATTGATTTGCTGTTAGAAAACAGGAAAGGGACGGATCACCGCAATCAGGCACTGAAAAAGCTGCAGGATTATGATCAAAAGCATAATAGTAATCTCGTTGAAACATTGGATGTGTTCTTAAATAAAGACAGTAACGTGAATGATGCTGCAAAAGCGTTAACTGTCCATCCGAATACGCTTGCCTATCGTTTAAAACGTATTTCTGAAATTGGAGGTATTAATTTTAAGGACCCCAATCAAAAGCTAATGCTGTATCTTGATTTAAAGCTAGAGAAGTTTTTGTGATTTTCCCCAAAAGCAGCCTTTCTTTTTCTCCTTTCGCCACAAGGCAAAACCTTTGAAAACGTTTTATACTGAGGCTACAAAGTTGTTAAGGGGGAAAATTATATGATTATTGGGGTACCTAAGGAAATCAAAAACAATGAAAACCGTGTGGCACTTACACCAGCAGGAGTGCTTTCATTCGTAAACGCAGGTCATACCGTACTAATTGAACAAAATGCCGGAGCAGGAAGCGGCTTTACGAACGAGGATTATACAAATGCAGGTGCGACGATGCTGGAGAGCGCAGCTGATGTTTGGGAGAAGTCACAAATGATTATGAAGGTAAAAGAGCCGCTCCAAAGTGAGTACGGCTACTTCCGTCCAGGGTTGATTTTATTTACTTATTTGCACCTAGCGGCAGAGCCATCATTGGCGCAGGCATTAAAAGATAGCGGCGTAACCGCAATTGCATATGAAACGGTAACAGTAAACCGCACCCTTCCGCTTCTTACGCCGATGAGTGAAGTAGCAGGCCGTATGTCTGTTCAAATTGGGGCACAATTTTTGCAAAAGTCAAATGGCGGGCAAGGTATTTTACTTGCAGGCGTACCAGGCGTAAAGCGCGGCAAAGTTGTGATTATTGGCGGTGGCATCGTTGGTACGAATGCAGCGAAAATAGCAATCGGCATTGGGGCAGATGTTACAATTGTTGATGTAAGTGCAGATCGTCTTCGTCAATTGGATGATATTTTTGGAACAAATGTGAAAACGTTAATGTCTAATCCGTTAAATATTGCTGAAGCAGTGAAGGAAGCCGATCTTCTCGTTAGCGCTGTATTAATTCCCGGCGCTAAGGCTCCGAAGCTTGTAACAGAAGAAATGGTACAAACGATGAAGCCGGGATCTGTGATTGTCGACGTTGCGATTGACCAGGGCGGTGTTGTGGAAACGTGTGATCATGTAACAACGCATGACAATCCGACCTTCGAAAAATATGGTGTAGTACACTATTCTGTTGCAAATATGCCAGGAGCAGTACCAAGAACATCAACGCTTGCATTAACAAACGTTACAGTCCCGTATGCACTGCAAATCGCAAACAAAGGCGTATATAAGGCTATTGCAGAAAACCCTGCGTTAAAGCTTGGTTTGAACGTGGCAAATGGAGAGATTACGTATGAAGCAGTGGCGAGAGATCTTGGCTATGAATATGTACCAGTTGAGAGAGCGTTTGAAAAGGAAGTAACATTCGCATAAATGGCAGCTCCCTCTGTGAGGGGGCTGTTTATCTATAGGGGGATATGTATGAATAGCTATCGTGATACATGGGCAGAGATTTCGCTTTGTGATATTGAAGAAAATATGACGCAATTTCGGGAATTCGTACAAAAGCATACAAAGCTAATGGCTGTAGTCAAGGCAGATGGCTACGGCCATGGCGCAATCGAGGTTGCTAAGGCGGTGATCCGAGCAGGAGCCAGCTACCTTGGTGTGGCTATACTAGATGAAGCGCTGCAACTTAGGGGTGCGGGTATTTCTCATCCTATTATAGTGCTTGGCTATACACCGGTTCGTTCCGTTGCCACAGCAATTTCGGCGAATATCACACTCACTGTTTTTAATGATGAGGTGCTGGAGGAAGTAATTCAGCAATCCACCATGCAGCAGCAAACTGCCTGTATTCATCTAAAAGTAGATACAGGCATGTCAAGAATTGGAGTTACCTCAGCGGCTGAGGCGCTTATGCTGGCACAAAAGGCGATTTCAGCTCCGTTTATTAAGCTTGAAGGAATTTTTACTCATTTTGCAAATGCTGATGCTATGGATAAATCGTATACATACAAGCAGTTTCATACATTTTTACAAATCATAGAAGTCTTAAAGCAGCATAACATCGAGATCCCGCTCAAGCATTGCTGTAACAGTGCCGCCGCGATGCGATTTCCAGAAATGCATTTGGATATGGTGCGCATCGGTATTGCCTTGTACGGACTATGCCCGGATGTATCGTTAAGAGAACATCCTATCAAGCTTAAACAAGCAATGAGCTTAAAAATGAAAATTGCTGCAGTTAAAACCGTTCCGCCTTGGCAGCCAATCAGTTACGGATGTACATCCATACATGAAGAGAAGCGACAAATTGCCACACTTCCCATAGGCTATGCTGATGGTATATCCCGTTCACTATCCAATCAGGGAGGCGTGCTGGTGCAGGAATCCTTTGCCCCGATAACTGGACGAATATGCATGGACCAAATGATGATTGACGTAACACATCTTTTGGGGTGCCAACCAGGGGAGGAGGCAGTGCTATTTGGACGAAGTGGTTATGCTTTTCAATCGATTGACACGATTGCGGATATCATGGGGACAATTCATTATGAAGTGGTTTGTTTAATAGGAAAACGAGTACCTAGGGTGTATGTGTATGGTAATGACCTGGCAGATCTGTAAAGGATCTGTTTTTTTTATACTGTAAGAAAGTATAAACTTCCAGCTAGAGGTGAATTCGACGTAGCGAATTCAACAGCCCATAATTAGTGTGAGTAAGGTTTTTTATAATAAATGGCATACGAAATAAATTAGAATCCATCTGTAAGACCCAAAGAAAACCAGAAAAACCGCTCTAGGCGGTTTTTCTAAAGTATTATATTTTATCAGTTCAATAGCTTACACTGCGTTTAGGATTTGGTCCATATTGATTATCGCCCTCTTGGCTGTCCTGGCATGCAAATACAATTAAAATGATGCTGCCGATAAGAGGGATTAGGCTGATTAGGAGCCACCAGCCGCTTCTTCCCGTATCATGCAGTCTACGAACGCCGACAGCTAAGGATGGCAGCAGAATGAGTAAAGAATAGATTCCTGTTAGCACCGACGAAAGATCTGCCATTGTATCTATTATGGAAAGCACAATAGAGATAATGACATTAACAAGGACGAACATCCAATATTCCTGACGACTTGCTCTTCCTTGAAAGCCTACATAATTCTTTAACACCTTCAAATACCATTGCATGTGAGTTCCCCCTTATGAATGTAATGGTTAGCTGTACAGCGGACGCTTCATTACTAACATATGTGGTCTTGTTCCAAATTATTAAACTGTTTGTTTAAAAAAGTGAAAGTCTATTTATTGTTGTTAATAGGGAACTTACATCAAAACTTATTTCAAAATCAAAATCTCAAGTAAAACAGCTTGAGATTTTTTTGGTATATAAAATCTGTGAAATATCGGTAGGGTTTCTAATAAAACTGTATTTAAAATAGAGCGTTCGTTTATCTAGGTCTTTTTTATAAATGATTTCTTTCTATTCTTATTTCATTAGAATTTCTATTACTCTTATTATAAAAATTGTAAAAACATTATCCTTCTTCACTCTTACAGCTCCAAGGAATTCAGCCGTTTCTTCTCTCGAATTTTATGCAGTTGTCCAAAATGTGTTTTTCATTTGTTCACAATATATTTTGCTAAGAAATTAAGTATTTTGCTGAAGTTTTCTTTTTTTTATGATCGAAAACTGTATTTCTTCAAGAAGAATTTGATTTTTTTCATATGAATGAAAATTATTCTCAATTAAGTATACTTTTCTACGAAAGGAAGATGAGAGGGGGGAACGGTCAATGGTTGGCTTTCTAGTTTTTTTCAGATAAATAAAAAAAGCCCTAAAAAAGGGCATAAGAAAATAAGGGTACATTAGGCGGAAATTTTTGCCTGGTAGTACCCGCGGGCAATTTTTTGGACATAGGTAGCTACATCTGCTTCGATTTCACGGACAATCGTCATGGCAGCTTCATAGCCTTGCAGTGTGAAGACATGAAGATCGTGCTGAATACGCTGCAGTGCTTTTTCGAGCATGTCTGTTCCAAATTCAAGGGCAAGGTTGTGAATATGCTTCTTGTCGATTTCATAGCGGCCAAAGCTTTGGAAGAAAGACTGGAAGCGGGTGAATAAGTGCTCAGCATATGCTTTTTCGATTGTTTTTTTCTTTTTGCTATCACGTGAGCCGATTAAGCCGCATGACAGAATAAACCCATCCTTTACTTTCTCAAGGATGGATTTTTTCATATTCTTTTCTTCCATAAATGTTTTAATACAGTCTTCTTTTTCAAATAGTTCTATTTTGAAGATGGAGCTGAGCTTGTCCGCCAGCTGGCGAATAGCCCGTTTGTAGCCGATATAACGCGGTAGAATATGCTTGATCTCGCTGTAGGAGAGCAAGGCTTCTGTTTCTTTTTTGACATTTACATCCTTTTCGTATGTATAGAGTGCACGCAACGCGAGGCGCAGTACATTTACGCTGCGGATGCCGAGCAGAAGGTACATTACTTCGTCAGTAATAGACGTGTAGCCGCCTTTGGAATAGTATTCATCTTCTTGGAAATCTTCAGCTTTTTCCTGTGATGATTCCTTTGTATGCAAATCAAGGAAATCCTCTAAATAATTGCAAAGAGAGACTTCGATATATCCGCCCCATAGTCTGTCCCATTGAATGATGCCGGCATTTGCAAGCAGGATATTGTTATTTTGGATGGTACGCACGGAGCAGCCCATTGTGCACGCCATTTCTTGTTCAGAGATAAGTGTAATTGTGCCATCGCTTGTACATTTGGATGCATACGTAAGAAGCTGCTTCATAAGGGAAGCAGTCCATTTGATAGACAGAAATGCATCGCCAATGCCAAGGTTATGCTTTTCGTATGTATATATCCCATTCTGCTTTGTTTGCCGATTCAAGCCGCTCATTACAGCGAGAAGCTTGTTTGCCACAAGAATATGGCGCTTTAAGATAAGCTTTCCTTGCTCCATGTGTAGCCCTCCCTTCTATTTTCCTTTTTACAGTATAGTAGGGGGGAGAATGGTTGTAAAACGACATAACAGTACGGGGAAATGGTTCACTTCTCTTTAAAAGCCTGATATATCAACGTTTTTTAATGGTGTCATACTAGTACGGAGGAATGGTTCAATGTTATTTGTGACAAAGGGTTTGTACAAATGAGTACGGGTTTTTGGTTCAAAAATGATGATATTGCATCTATTTTCTTTTGATTATACCTGTTTTGTGCAGCATTGTTATGTAACAGAAACGTAGGCACGAAGCGGGTTTGATAGGGAAAAAGCAAGGGGAATGACAAAATAGTACGGAGGTGTGGTTCATTTGTGAAGACGGCTGTTAGTTTTGTCGAAGTTAGCATAATTCGTACGGAGAAATGGTTCAAATTATCGAGAATGCTGCTATTTTGGTCACAAAATATTCATAATTAAAATGCGAAAAAATGAGGAAAAACAGGGATTTACGTAGAAAATATAACCATTTCGTGCATATTGTCAAAAAAGTACGGAGGTATTGTTCACTATGTCAAAAAGGTACGGAAGCAATGTTCACTTTTTATGAAAAGTACGGAAGTCTGGTTCATTTTTTAGAGCAAGTACGGAGAAATGGTTCACTTTTTTTTGCAAGATCGTACGGAGAAATGGTTCACTTTTTGACGTGTTAGTACGGAGAAATGGTTCAAAAGTTGAATTAGCATACGAGAATGTCGATTCTGTGTATGAAGCAATGGCGATGTACGGCTAAAAGACGTACCTTTTCGTCAATAAGGTACGTATGATAGGTATGCATATTTGAGGATTGCATGATTGATTTATGAAATGTGCTTCAGAAAGATAAGCGATATGAAAAAAACCACCTATTTAGGTGGCTCTTCCATTACACTTTAAAACAGTATAAATTTCTAGCCGGAAGCCAACTCGACGTAGCGAGAAATTTTAGGAATAAAGTATAAGTAGAGCTACGTCTCTGTCTTCGCCCAAGGGCAGGGCTCGCCAATCGGCGAGTTTTCTTTACCTTTTATTCATCCCTTGCTGCTCCACAAACTTTTTCATATACATTCTCGTCGGTTGTGAAAGAGCTTGCGCCATTTGTCCAGTCCACGTGTCTGTTCGTGTACCGCCTGTTCTTTCTGTATAGTAGTGTTTAATGGTTTGATTGTACTGCTGCAGCTGCTTTTTGTATGTTTCTTCATCTTGATTGTAGGCATCTTCATGATAGATATGAGCTAGCGGCAGGCGAGGCTTTTTACCTGGTTCATGAACAGGATAGCCGACTGTCATGCCAAAGAGCGGAATGACGTACTTTGGTGTGTTTAGCAGCTTTGCTACTTCTTCTAGGTTGTTGCGTAAGCCGCCAATATAGCAAATGCCAAGACCCATCGATTCAGCAGCAACAGCCGCATTTTGTGCCGCGAGCGCTGCATCAATGACAGCGACCATAAATTTCTCCGTGCTCTCGAGAGAATCGGTCATATTTGCTTCTTCCATTTCGGCAATAACAGTGTGGCGATAGAAATCTGCGCAAAAGATGAAAAAATGACCATTTGCTTCTACATAAGGCTGATGCCCGGAAAGTTCAGCAAGCCGTTGCTTTTTTTCTTTATTACGTACGCCGATAATCGAGTACGCTTGCATATAGCTGGATGTTGATGCCGCTTGTGCGCTTTCCACAATGAATCGGATTTGCTCATCAGATAGCGGTCGGTCTTCATATTTTCGAATGGATCGATGCTGTAGCAGCAGTTCAATAATCTCGTTCATTCTTCATGTATCCCTCCGTTTAAGTTAGTGCATCATAATTCGAGTATTCGATCGGCATATACTCGTATTTTCCTTCTAGCAGATCCCGCACTTCCTTTTCTTCAAGCGGAATAAAGGTAACCCAAAATACTTCGCCCATACGGCGGTAGGATTGAACAACAATTTTTTGGGAAATGAGCTCCTCTAGTGCCTCTTCGACTTCTTTTAAGTTTTCTGATTTTCGTCGCTTTTTAAAACGGATTTTTGTGGCGAAGTAGATATAATTGAGTTTTACCTGATACGATGATTTCGACTCATAGCAATACAGCCGTTCCTTTTGCAGTGCAAACAGCAGATGATAGGAAGAATCCAGGCTTAGATTTTCAACCTTTTTCTTATACATGCGGATCGTTTGTTTTTGAATATAATCGTGATAAATTACTTCGTTAACATGGATTTCTGCCACGCGCGTACCGTTTGGCTGTGTGTAGATGCGGACAAAGTCAAAAATGCCATAGGATACAATATCATCATCCTGCCGCTTTGTCATGCTGAAATGCTTCATTTTTGTAATGCGCTCTTCTACGATTTTATAGTTTTTCGTGCCATCGGTTTTATATAGATTTTTGACAAGATCACCGATTTTAATTTCAATAATTTTACGAGACGCAAAGCGCTCATCACGGTTGCTCATGACTTCAAGAAAAATTTTATAATCCAGACGGTCTAAATCGCTTACCTTGTTGCCATGCTCTTCAACATATTCCTTTTCAATAAGAAATTGATAGTCTGTGCCATCGCCAAGGTCGTAGTAGCTTTGAAAGTAATGCTTGCCTTCGCGTTCAAGCATCGGTTGATTAAGCTGCACCTTGCCGCGTGTGTTCGAAAAGAAAGGGTGCTCGACTGTACTGAACGGACTTTCAATAATGAGCTCATCTAGAAGTGAAAAGGAGTTATCCGTTAGCGTGATCCCGAGAATGACGGCAATGTCTGCGTGTAATGCTTTTTCAATTTGCGAACGTGTTTTTGCGTGAATATAACGATAGTCTGATAAGAACTGTGAATCGTCTTCACTCCACTGCGTAATTTCTTCTATTCTAGATGCAATGACCTCAGTGGGGGAGGAAAAGCTGTGGAATTGCTGCTTAAAGGCTTTTTCTCCGTATTTTGTATAATATGCTTCGAGCAAATCATATTCTTCTGCTAGCTCTTTGCGACCTTTTTTCTTGTTTTCGTAATCCTGTATTGTACTGTTTACCCAGCGCCGCTTTGTCCGGTTTAGGGAGTTACGTTTAATAATGCGAAGCGCATCCTTGATGTCTTTATCATGGTATTTTTCTTCGTAAATCGAGAGGATGGCATCCTCTAAATCCTGTTTCATATATTTTTCATAGACAGAAAGAATATTCAATCTTGAAATTCGATCAATAACTTCGCTGATTAATGCGGAAGTTTGTACCAATGCTATCACCTGTCTTTCCTGTACAGATTGTACCAAAGTCAGGTAAGAGATTTCAATGCATGGAATCAAACTTTACGCAGGTGAATGTATGGTGGAATTTGGCTGGCTCTGTCCAGATTGCTGAAAGGGAAAGAAAGCATGGTATACTATGGAAGATGACACGAAGGTAAGGGGAGCAATTATGCCAAATATTTATTTGATTTATACATACATGGCGCTTGTACTATTTGTATTTATTGCCTTGCCCATTTTGCTTAGCTTTCCTGAAGCAAGAACAGGGGGGCTGTTAACAGTGTATCGGATTGTGCGAACAGCAGAAACATTTGCAGCATTAGCTAATACGTTAATACATGAATTATCTCATGGTTTGATGGCAATTGTAACAGGCGGGAAGGTGCATAAAATTACGCTGCATCGGGATACGAGCGGTTTAGCTATCACAAGAACGAAAAGATCTCGCACGATACGAGCGTTAGTTGCGTATGCAGGCTATACTGGTTCCTCCGCAGCAGCGGTTGGCTTGTTTTATTTGCTGCAACAGGGCGACTATCAGACAATTTTGCTTATTTTTCTTGGTATTACAGCAGTCTCTTCTTTGTTTTGGGTTCGGAACTTATATGGATTTCTTTGGGCAATTAGTTTCTTGCTGGTAATTGGATATATTGTCTATAAACAATATACAGTACTCATTCTTCATGTGAGCATTTTCTTCTCCGTTGTAGTGCTTGTAGACTCTATTACATCAGCGTGGACAATTTGCAAGCTAAGTGTCACCAATCGATATGAGGCAGGGGATGCGACGAGCTTGGCGGAGGCTACGTTTATTCCAGCTGCGGTGTGGGGAGCAGTGTTTTTTGGGCAGGCTTTATATGCGGGATATTATGTGATGAAAACCTTTGTCTTGTAGGTTGTGCAGGAAAAAAAATTGTTAAAAAATAAGATTCGCAGTTTTGCTAGAGAATACGCAAGAGAAAAGGCGGACAATGTCCGTCTTTTCTCTTGTTATTTTTTTACCTTTTAAGGAAGTATAAATTTCTAGCTAGAAGACCATTCGATGTAGTGAGAAATTGTAGGAATAAAGTAGGGCTACGTCTCTGTCCTTACACAAGGGCAGGGCTCGCCAATCAGCGCGTTTTCTTTATGTGTAAACGAGTAATTACCAACCTACACTATACTTTTTAGAGAAGGCGATTCTTCCAAGTAAGATAATGAATGAGAATAAGTTGACACGTTTCATTGCGATACCCCCGGTTGTGTTTGAATTTGTATGCCTGCTGTTTGTTGCGTTAAGAATACTATAAAATGTTCACTTTTGTCACGTGTGATGTCAGAAAACATAACGTTTATTTTTCGTCTTTTTCTGTCGAAATTAAGAAAGATACACAGGTTTTACAATGAAAAGGTGAATTTTCACCTTGATGTATTTATAAAAGAGATTGGTTCTTTGTCGAAAGGAAGGTATTATACATGAACGAGAAGAAAAATCAAATAGTTTTTATGTAACTTTAATGTTAGAAATTATAACATTAAAGATTCCATTTCCCTGCGTTTTATGAAATAATAAGAAGCATGCAAAGTTTTATTGACAATTTCTCATAACTTGCCGGAGGTTTTGACATGCACAAACAAAAGCTAGTATTAGTAGGGAACGGAATGGCGGGTGTTCGTTGCATTGAGGAAATTTTACAACATAATCCAGATGCCTTTGAGATTACGATTTTCGGCAGCGAACCGCATGTAAACTATAATCGAATTTTATTATCGACTGTGCTACAAGGCAGCACATCGGTTGCAGATATTGTTATCAATGACCGCGATTGGTATGAGCAGAACAACATTCAGTTGTTTAGCGGGGAAACAGTTGCTGCGATTGATACTGAGAAGAAAGTGATTAAGACAGATCAAGATCGACAAGTACCGTACGATATTCTTATTTTAGCAACAGGATCGGTTCCATTTATGCTTCCGCTCCCAGGAGCTGACAAGGACGGAGTTATTGCGTTTCGAACGATTGAAGACTGCCAAACGATGGTGGAAACAGCAAAACAGTATAAAAAAGCGGTTGTTATTGGTGGCGGATTATTAGGGCTGGAGGCTGCGAGAGGACTGTTAAACCTTGGGATGGATGTGCACGTTGTTCACATTGCTGACTACCTGATGGAAAGGCAGCTTGATCGAACAGCGGCGAAAATGCTGCAGGCAGAGCTGGAAGCGCAAGGGATGAAATTTCTTCTGGAAAAGCACACAGCAGAGATTGCTGGGGAAGACCGGGTAGAGCGGCTTGTTTTTAAGGATGGAACAGAGGTAGAAGCTGACTTGGTTGTCATGGCTGTCGGAGTAAGGCCGAATGTACGGCTGGCGCAAGAGAGTGGGATAGAAGTAAACAGAGCGATTGTCGTTAACGACTATTTGGAAACAAGTGTACCAAATGTATATGCAGTCGGCGAATGTGTCGAACACCGAGGAATGGTGTATGGACTAGTAAAGCCGCTGTATGAGCAAGGGAAGATATTAGCTAAGCGTATTTGTGGAATCGATTCAGAGGGATATGAAGGCTCTGTTCTTTCGACGCAGCTGAAAATATCCGGTGTTGATGTGTTTTCGGTTGGCCAGTTTATAGAGGATGAAACGGCGAAGGCTGTTACGATTCATAATGCAGCAGACGGTATTTATAAAAAGGCCGTGTTCCGTGAGGATAAAATGATCGGTGCTGTATTATTTGGCGATACGAAGGATGGTACAAAACTGCTTGATATTATTGTGAAACAACGAGATGTGTCTGATACGGATAAAGTATCTCTTCTTCAGTCATCAAGCGACGGTGGCAATGAGGTTGCACAGATGGCTCACAGCAGCATTATTTGTAATTGTAATGGTGTTTCAAAGGGCAGCATTATTGAAGCCGTTCAAACAAAGGGATTAACAACGGTTGAAGAGATTAAAGCCTGTACGAAGGCTTCGGGCTCTTGCGGCGGGTGTAAGCCTTTGGTGGCTGATTTATTGGCATATATACAAAGTGACGACTTTGAAGAAGTAATCGAGAAAAAACCAATGTGCCCTTGTACGGCGCTTACTGAGGATGAAGTTGTGCAGGAGATGCAGCTGCGTGGTCTTGCGTCTGTGAAAGAGGTCATGAAGGAGCTTCATTGGAAGGATAGCGAAGGCTGCTCTGTTTGCCGTCCTGCTTTGCAGTATTATTTAGGAATGATTGACCCAGAGTACGAAATCAAACGTGAAGTTTTATACATGAACAAACAGATGAATGCGATTGTACAAAGTGACGGCACGTACTCCATTGTTCCGCAAATGTACGGGGGCTTAACAACAGCAGATCAATTACGGAAAATTGCTGATGTAGCGGAAAGATATCAGATTGCGAATGTAGCGATAACGAGTGAGCAGCGCATTCTATTGATGGGTGTGAAGCAAGAGGATTTAACGAGCGTTTGGGCTGAGTTAGATATGCCATTAAGCGCGACATATGGAAATATGGTACAAAATGTAAAAACGTGTATCGGTGAACATGTCTGTCAATGTGAGAAGGATAAGGCTTTGGAGCTAGCTGTTCTGTTAGAAAAGCAAGCAGAATTTGTGACAACACCTTATCGAATTAAAATGGGTGTGTCAGCCTGTATGCATAATGGAGCGGGCTCGACAACGAAGGATATCGGCATTATGGGGATAGACAGAGGCTGGGAAATCTACGTTGGCGGCAGCAGCGGGCGTAATGTGCGCAGCGGACAATTGCTTTGTGTTGCGGAGACGAATGAGGAGGCAGTTGGAATTATCAGCGGTTTTATTCAATATTACCGAGAGACAGCCAATTATTTGGAGCGCACATGGCAATGGCTTGACCGAGTTGGCATCATACACGTGAGGGAAGTGTTGTTTGATAGAGAGCTTCGTCGACAATTGCTGGAGCGGCTGGAAGCAGATGCAGCTTATTACCAAAAAACATCAAGTAAAAGCTACTCATAAGCAAGAAAGGATGGAGAGTTATGACGGAATTGTTATTAAAGTATTTCCGATCTAGGCAGCAAGAAGCGGAAACGGAGCGTGTGTACGATACACAATGTCCATATTGCAGCATGCAATGCAAAATGCAGTTGATTGAGCAGTCGATTGTATCGCGCAAGCAGTACAAAACAATCGGAAAAGACAATCCAACTTCTGAGGGGCGTTTATGTATTAAAGGGATGAATGCACATCAGCATGCTTTGCACAGCGATCGGGTTACGTATCCGTTACTGAAGGTAAATGGTGAATTTGTCCGCATTTCGTGGGAGCAGGCGCTTGAGAAGATACGCGAGAACTTTACAAGTATTCAAGCTGAAGATGGCAATGATGCGCTAGCGGTGTACGGCAGCGCATCGATTACAAATGAAGAGGCGTATTTGCTAGGGAAATTTGCTCGTGTTGCCTTGCAAACCAAATATATTGATTATAATGGAAGACTTTGTATGTCGGCGGCTGCATCCGCTGCAAGCCAAACGTTTGGTATGGACCGAGGATTCACCAACAGTATGTCTGAGATTTCGAATGTACGCTGCATTATTTTGGCAGGGACAAATATTGCTGAATGTCAGCCAACAATGATGCCATACTTTGAAAGAGCGAAGGAAAACGGTGCGTATATTATTGCAATTGACCCGAGGGAAACAGCGACAACGAAAATGGCAGACCTGCATTTAAAGGTAAAGCCGGGCGCAGATGCGGCTTTAGCTAACGGGTTATTAAAAGTCATTATCGAGGAAGGTTTAGTAGATGAAGCGTTTGTTCGTGAGCGTGTAAAAGGATTTGATGAGGTAGCGGAGCATGTTGCCGCACTAGATATGGATGAAATTGCGGAGTTAACAGGCGTACCAGCTGAGCAAATTCGCAAGGCAGGCGGAATCTTCGGACGTGAAGAAACAGGGATGATTTTTACAGCAAGAGGAGTTGAACAGCAAACAGATGGCTCCGCTGCTGTTCGTAATTTTCTCAATATTCTGCTTGCTACGGGTAAAATGGGTAAGCCGTATTGCGGTTATGGAGCTGTAACCGGTCAAAGTAATGGTCAAGGAGCAAGGGAGCACGGTCAAAAGGCAGACCAGCTTCCAGGTTACCGTTTGATTGAAAATGAAGAGCACCGTGCGTACATTGCAGATGTATGGGGTGTCCGTGCTGAAGATTTACCAAGAAAAGGCGTTTCGGCGTATGAAATGATGGAAAAGGTTCATAGCGGTGAGATTACTGGTATGCTGCTGATGTGCTCTAATCCAATTGTGTCCAATCCGAATGCTCATCTTGTACAGGAGGCGTTACAAAAATTAAAGTTTTTCGTGGCGGTTGATCTATTTATTTCTGAGACTGCGAGATTAGCAGATTTGATTTTGCCGGCTTCCTCCTACTTAGAAGACGAAGGAACGATGACGAACGTAGAAGGACGTGTTACGCTTCGGGAAGCAAGCAAGCCTTGTCCTGGGGAAGCGAGACACGATTGGCAAATTCTTTGCGATATTGCTAAAGTGCTTGGTAAGGGAGAATACTTCTCGTTCTCATCTGCCGAGGAGATTTTTAATGAATTACGGATAGCGAGCCGTGGGGGGCTTGCAGATTATTCTGGCATCACGTACGATCGTCTGCGTAAGGAAAACGGCATTTTATGGCCTTGTCCGGATCCGGAACATCCGGGAACGAAGCGGTTGTTTGAAGAATCGTTCGCCCATCCAGATGGCAAAGCGGTAATGGTTGCTGTTTCAAACAACTCAGTTGTTCCGAAAGAAAAACCAGATGGAGAGTTTCCGCTTTATTTAACAACAGGACGCGTTATGTCACACTATTTAACAGGTGTACAAACGAGAAAAAGCTCGTCGCTTGCAGCGAGAAACTTCGAATCGTTTATGGAAATTCATCCGGCAACAGCGATGAAATATAATATACAGGATCAGAGCCTTGTAAAAGTAGAATCACGGCGCGGAAGCATTGTGGTCAGAAGCCAGTGGTCTGATAAGATTAGGCAGGATACAGTGTTTGTTCCATTTCATTGGGCTGATTCACAAAATGTGAATTTTTTAATTCCAAAGGACTTGGATCCGACATGTAGAATGCCTGGATTTAAAGCAAGTGCAGTGAAAATAAGTCCAGTAGTAGAAGCCATCTCCCATTAAGGGGAGGTGGTTTTTTTCACTGTAGGAAAGTATCAATTTCCAGCTAGGAGACCATTTAATGCAGCAGGACATTTTAGGAACAAGGTGTAAGTGCAGCTATGCTTCTGTCTTTGCCGATCAGAGAGTTTTCTTTAAAATGTTTTTATAGTTATAAATGTGAAAAAGTTCACAAATAAGTCAATGTTTATGTGAAAAAGTTCACAAGTTTTAATATATAATCAACGTATCAAATATTAAAACTTATCGCTACAATAGTAAGAGAATTTTCCTTACAAATTTACGCGAGGGAGATGTTGAAAATGAATCAGAAAATCAATCGTGTTGTTTTAATTGGAACAGGGGCTGTAGGATGCAGCTATGCGTATTCCATGATTAATCAAGGAATTACAGAGGAACTGGTTTTAATAGATGTGAATGAAGCTAAATCAGAGGGAGAGGCAATGGACCTCAATCATGGGATTCCGTTTGCTCCTAAGCCAACAAAAGTGTGGAACGGCACTTACCAGGATTGCCAACAGGCAGATTTGGTCGTTATTACTGCAGGATTAGCACAAAAGCCCGGTGAAACACGCCTAGACTTAGTGGTGAAAAATACTAATATTTTCAAACAGATTGTACGAAACGTAATGGAAAGCGGCTTTAACGGCATTTTCTTAGTAGCTACAAATCCAGTAGACATACTAACATATGTCACCTGGAAAGAATCTGGACTGCCGAAGGAGCGTGTGATCGGTTCAGGAACAACTTTGGATTCAGCGCGCTTACGCTTTATGCTAGGAGATTATTTCAATGTAGACCCAAGAAGCGTGCATGCATTAATTATTGGAGAACATGGTGATACTGAATTACCTGTTTGGAGTCATTCTACAATTGGAATTGAGCCGCTGGATGATTTTCTTAAAAGAAAAGGAGGGTTTACAAAGGGACACATGGAGAATATCTTTGTGAATGTACGTGATGCGGCATATCATATTATTGAAAGAAAAGGTGCTACGTACTATGGTATTGGAATGTCTCTCGTTCGGATCACAAAAGCGATACTTAATAATGAAAACAGTGTGCTGCCTGTATCTGTATTTTTAAATGGTGAATACGGACATAGCGATGTTTATATTGGAGCACCTGCTATTATTAATCGTGGAGGCGTCAGAGAAGTAATTGAGGTTCAATTAAATGAGATAGAGAAAGAACAGTTTACACATTCTGTTAAAGTGCTAAAAGAAACGATGGCTCCTATTCTTTAAATGTTAAGCTGTTACTCGCAATAACTATTGTAACATCGTATATATTCAACAAAACGGCAGGGGATAAATCCTTGCCGTTTTTGCTTCACTGTAGGAAAGTATAAATTTCCAGATAGATGTGCTGTAGGGAATATTTATTTATAAAATAGTGTCCTTGTGGTTACAGTAAGAAAATAAAACATAGGAGGATATAGAATGACAACATCAAGTCAAGCGCCTATCACATCGTCAGAATTGGCTAATTTGTGGATGACTTATCAAGAAAAAACGATGATCATCAGGATGTTGGAACATTTTATCGAGCACGCTGATGATGAAGCGAAGCAACTGCTGCAATTGCATTGTGACAGAGCTGTCCTAAGTGTAGAGGCGATTACAAGCATTCTCCAGCAAGAAGGGGCAGTCATTCCCATGGGTTTTACAGAAGGTGACGTACATAAAGGTGTTCCGAAGCTGTATGATTACATGTACGATATTATGTATCTGCATCTGATGACGAAAGTGGAAATGAGTCTATATGCACTTTTTACAGGTATGACTTATCGAAAAGATATTGAAGATTTTTTTATAGGTTTAACTGCAGAGTCCCAAGCGGTGAACAGTCAATCAACTCAATTTCTTCTGAAAAAGGGGGTTTTGATACGTCCTCCTTTTGTGTCGATGCCAACAGAGGTTCGTTTTGTGAAGGATAAAGAGTATATGGGTGGATTGAATTTGTTTAATGAAAAGAGATCCTTAAATACGGTTGAAGTTTCCCTCATCCATCATGCCATTGAAACAAATCTTGTAGGTATGCAATTAATGATTGGCTTTGCGCAAGTTGCTACGAATGAAGATGTGAGAAAGTATCTTGTCAAAGGAATGAAATTATCCGAAAAAATTGAAATGGACCTGGGTGAATTTTTACGGCAAAGTTTTATTGAACCACCAGCCACTCACGCTGGTAAAGCAACTGCGTCAAAAACGGCGCCGTTTTCCGATAAATTGATGATGTACAATACAAGTTTATTAGCCTCATTTGGACTTGGAAGTAATGCATTGGGGGGGGCATTTAGTTTGCGAAGCGATTTGCCGGCAAAAATGGCCTTTATTGGAAAAGATATTTTTGCTTTTGCTCAAGAAGGCGGGAAAATTATGATTAAAAATGGATGGATGGAGGAGCCGCCGCAGGTTGAAGATCGAAATCAACTTACTAAATAATCGTTTTTATCAAGCAATTTATGATTTCAGAATGAAAAAGTCCCCCTTTTATCCTATGGAAGGGGGACTTTGTTCCACTGTAGGAAAGTATACATTTCCAGCTAGAGCCATGCGAAGTAGTCGGAAATTTTAGGAATACAGTGTAAGTGCAGCTATACACCTCTGCCTTCAGCTAACGGCCCGCGCCAATTGGCGAGTTTTCTTATTAGATAAGAAAGTATAACTTTTCGGGGTGATGTCTAGCTCCCAAGGCCCAAAATGGCAGCGTAGGGCTGAACCTCCGCAAAAGGCAAAAAGCGCCTTTTACTCCGGCCCACCCCTACGCTGCCATAAAAGGCGGGCCTTGTCCGCTTTTCTTAGACTGTATGCAAAAATGCAACACATACAGGCTTCGGTACACGTACGTCTGATTGCAGCAGCTGCAACGTTCCTGTTTGTTCGTTTCTTGCAAATAACACAAGATTTCCAGATTCTTCGTTGGAAGCTACAAGGAAGGCGCCTGTTGGATCGATGCGGAAGTCGCGCGGCCAGTTTCCTTCTGTATGTGTACGCTCTACGAAAGTAAGCTCTCCAGAGTCTTGGTTTACGCTGAAAATGGCAATGCTGTTATGGCCGCGGTTTGCTGCGTATACGAAACGTCCGTCCGCAGAAAGTTGGATTGCGCTTCCTTGGTTGTTTTCCGTGAAATCTGCCGGAATGGTAGAGATATATTGCAGCTCAGTGAAACTGCCATCCTCTGCATTATAGGCAAGGGCGATAACCTCTGAGCTAAGCTCAGTCATGATGTATGCGTATTTACCGTTAGGATGGAATGCCAAATGTCTTGGGCCGCTTCCAGGTTTTACAGACAATGCATGTACTTCGGATAAAGCACCCTCTTTTACTGCATATGTGATCAGTTTATCAATTCCTAGATCGATTGCGACAATGTATTTTTCATCAGGTGTGAAGCCGGAGTAATGCGCATGCGGCTTTTCTTGTCGAGCTGCATTCGGACCAGAGCCGTGATGCTCGGCGATGGATGAAGCTGGATTTAATGCACCGCCTTCGCTGCTTGCATACAGTTCAATTGTTCCTTTATGATAATTTGCAGTCACGATTTGGCTGTTGTTAGAATCAACGCTGATATGGCATGGAGAGGCGCCTTCTAAAAGCTGCTTATTTACAAACTCTAATGTGTTTGCTTCGCTGTTGATGGAATAGACAGCTGCACCGCCTAAGTCACCGTCTTTCACAACAGAATATAAATATTGATTATCTTGGCTAATTGTTACATATGTAGGGTTGTCCAATGTTGCAGCTAGCTCAACTTGGCTCATTGTCCGTGCCTCTGTATCAAGAGTAAATTTATAAATGCCCTTGCTGCCTTCTTTTGTATACGTACCAATATATCCAACAAACTGCTTGTTGCTTGTCATGATTGTATACTCCCTTCGAATAAAGATGTGATCGATTTCATTATAGCATATGTTAATCTTATAGAAATTTTTTATCCGAAAAATATAGAAAGAATTGGGCAGAATTTCGAGGAATTATTATAATAGAACACAGGTTATCTACTTGTTTTCCTGAGTGGAAAATAAAAGGCTTTTTCACACTGCGGGAAAGTACAAGGATCTTGTAGGGTGTTTGCTAGTGAATGTAATTCACTTCTGTCTTTAGAATAACTGTCCATGCACTAGAACAAAGGACCTTGTGCATAGAAGGGTGCGCGGTGAGTTTTCTTTAAATAAAAAATAGTGGAGGTATGTATGTCGATTGAAGTGCAGCAGTTAAACAAACAATTTCAAATCCATGTTCGGCAGGCTGGTTGGACCGATGCGCTGCGCAGTTTGTTTAAGCGGGAGTACCAGCTTGTAGAAGCGGTGAAGGATATCTCGTTTCATATCCCATCTGGGGAAATTGTCGGGTTTTTAGGACCGAACGGGGCGGGGAAGACAACGACGATTAAGATGTTAGCTGGGCTTCTTCACCCAACAGCTGGACAGATTCAAGTCGGTGGCTACGTTCCCTTTGAACAAAAAGCAGAATTTAAAAAAATGATGAGCTTAGTGATGGGACAGAAAAGTCAACTCATTTGGGATATTCCGCCGATGGAGACGTTTTTGGTCAATAAGGCTATTTATGAGATTGAGGAGCGAGCGTTCCGGCAAACATTGGATGAACTTGTTGAGCTGTTAGAATTGGGACCGTTATTGACAAAGCCGACGCGCAGTCTATCGCTTGGACAGCGGATGAAGTGTGAGCTGGCGGCCGCTCTATTGCATAGACCGAAGATTTTATTTTTGGATGAACCGACGATTGGACTTGATGTACATACGCAGGAAAAGGTACGTCAGTTTATCGGAAAATACAATCGTGAGCACAAAACAACGATTTTATTAACATCCCACTATATGGGCGACGTCACGGCGCTTTGTGACCGGGTTTTAATTATTAATCATGGAAAGCTGTTATATGACGGCGATTTAAAGGTGTTAACCGAAAAGCTCACGCCATATAAGTTGCTGGAACTGCGTTTGCCGGATGTCCCGAATATCCCGTGGAACACATATGGCGAGCTTGTTGCGGTTGAGGAAGGAAAGGTAACGCTACGTGTGCCGCGTGAGCGCATTCCAGAGGTGTCTGCGCAATTTTTGCAGCAGTTTGAAGTCCATGATTTAAATATTGAGGATCCGCCGATGGAGGAGGTCATTACGCTCGCGTTTCAGGAGGGATCTCATGCTTCATAAATATGTTGTCCTTCTTCGCATGAAGTACGTGGAAATGTTCGCCTATCAGCTGGCTACTATTGTTTGGATGACAGGCGCGATGGTGCAGCCGCTCATTACTATGCTCGTATGGATGAATATTTACCCAAAGCAAGAAGAAGCATTTATTTTTTACTTTGCTGTTCTTATTTTTGTAGAACGGATGACAAGCGCTTGGGATGTTTGGGAGCTTGAGCGTGAAATTCGGGAAGGGACGTTCTCTTATCAAATCGTTCGTCCCTTGCATCCGATTCATTGGGCGATTGCTGAAAATTTTGTATATAAGGCGTTATTTTTTGTGATTTTGCTTCCAATATGGGGCATTCTTGCTCTCTTTGTTCCAGCTTTGCGTTTTCAAATGAGTACATTGCAGGTACTTCTTTTTCTTGCGGCGCTTATAGTCGCAGCTGCTATTCGATTTTTGTTTAGCTATTCATTCGGTCTTCTTGGCTTTTGGATTACGAAGGTAACGGCTGTATATGGAATGTTTGAAGCGATCTCGCTCTTTGTGTCAGGCCGTATTGCCCCTTTATCACTGCTCCCACCGCTCATTCAGAAAATTAGCTTGTATTTGCCTTTTCGCTATATGATCGGCTTCCCGATTGAAATTGTGACGGGAAGTATACAAGGAACCGCTATTATGTACGGCTTTGTCGGGGCAATGAGCTGGTTGCTCTTTTTCGTGATTGTACTTAGTCTGCTGTGGAAGGCGGGACTTAAGAAAAACCAGGCAGTGGGGGGATAGTATGCGAAGATATTGGCGTATCTTTCGTGAGTTTTTTCGAACATGTTTAGTAGAAGAGCTGGAGTACCGCAGCGAATTTGTCGGGAATTTACTGTCAAGTTTGTTTGGTATCGGGATTGCTATTTTGACGATTCATATCTTCTTTTATCAAACGAATAAACTTGGCGGCTGGGTGTATGAGGATGTGCTGCTGTTGCTTGGCGTGTTCAACACGCTGCAGGGATTGATTGATTTTGCACTTCGTCCAAATATGTCGCGGCTGCTGCAGCATATTCGCAAAGGAACATTTGATTATGTTCTCACAAAGCCTATAGATAGTATGTTTTACGTGAGCTTTCGTCATTTAGTGTTTTGGAGGCTTATTGATGTGCTGCTTGGCATTGCTCTTGTTCTATATGCATTGGTGCAAAAACAGTATATTCCATCTCTGGCGGATGTACTTATATTTTGTGTGACGATTTGCTCGTCGTTTATAATCATCTATTCTCTCTGGATGCTTCTCATGACAACGGCTTTTTGGGTCATTCGCATGGACGATCTATCGTTTGTTTTTAATTCCTTCTTTGAAACGACACGTTTTCCCATCGGTATGTATCGCGGCTGGCTGCGCATCGTACTTACGTATGTCTTGCCTGCCGCTTTTATTACAAGCACACCGGCTTTGGCTCTGCTAGGGAAATGGGATATAAACGCAGCTGCAGCATCGATTTTAATTGCCGGCGTATTTTTATGGTTATCACGTCGATTTTGGCGGTATGCGCTTCGGTCATATACGAGTGCGAGCAGTTAGAAAATTAGTCGGTGCTTTCATTATGTGTACAGATACATGAATAAAGGAAGTGACGGGGGATACTGCTCCTTTGTCTTTGCTAAAAGGCTCGCCAATCGGCGAGTTTTCTTTTTTTATAAGTGGTAAATTTCCAGCTGAAAGTAGGCTTGACGTAGAGGAGATGTTAGGAACAAGATGTAAGTGCAACTAAGCCTCTGCCCTCTTTAGTATATAGAGAAAATAAACTGGAAAATATTTTCAAATAAAAAATTAAAAAATATTTGAATAATCTGAAATTTTAGCATATAATGTAAAAAAGGACAGGGAGTTGATTTCTATGAAAAAATATATGCTGAATGCACCGAAACAAGCTGGGTTAGATGCTATGTATTCGCTGTTTGCTGAAATGGTTTTGGAAGAATCAATTCGTAAATTCCGTAAAGAGCAACTGCAAAAGAAAATCGATCACTCACTGGAACATGGAGATAAAGAAGCCTTTCTGAAATTAACAACAGAGCTAAAGATGTTAGCTTAGAACAATAATAAATAACATAATGATAGAAAAGGGAAGAAGCGCTATGCTTCTTCCCTTTTTGTAATGCAGTTTGAAAAGCTGCAGCTCTTAGAGTGAAAATCCTCTGAGTCACGAAGCGCATTTTCCATCACGAACAATAAAATTGAATGTTTTATTTAAAACTTAAAGTTTGAAATTAATAAAATTAATTTTATTGTTGTTATTTTTAATTTTTATTAATTGTTTTATTTACTTTATTGATTTTCGGTTGTATAATCAATTCAAATGAGAGAAAGGATTTTCTTATGGCATATTCTGTTCTAAGCAACTGTCCTGTTTGTAGCAATTCGCTACATATTACAAAATTACATTGTTCGCGTTGTCATACAACAATTGAAAATGAGTTTAAATTATCAAAGATTGCTTCTTTATCTTCAGAACAGCTTCAATTTGTCGAAACGTTTTTGATTTGTAGGGGCAATATTAAAGAAGTCGAAAAGGAACTTGGCATCTCTTATCCGACTGTGCGTGGGAAATTAAATGATATTATTACTGCGCTTGGGTATGACACAGAAACAGTGAAAAAAAATCAGCGTGATGAGAAAAAAATTGTTTCTATGTTAGAAAATGGTGAAATCACCGCAGAAGAAGCAATTCGATTACTAAAAAGTGAATAGGGGGAGTTCAAATGAAAGAAGAGATTTCAAAGGTACTAACGATGGTACAAGAAGGAAAAATAGATTCTGATAAAGCAGCTGAGCTGATCCATGTGCTGAAGGAAAAAGAATTACCCCGTGCAATGTCTGCTTCGTATTTAGATAAAACCTTAAAAATACGTGTCGTTTCGAAGGAGCACGACAACGTAAACGTAAATGTACCGATTAAACTGGTGAAAGCTGTGTTAAAAGCGGGCCATGGTATTGCGCTAAACGTGCCGCAAGCAGAGAAATATGTAAAAGATTTAGATATTGATTTATTAATCGATGCAATTGAAAATGAATTAGACGGCCAGATTGTCGATATTCAATCAGCTAATGGTGATACTGTAGCTGTTGTTATTGAATAGGTTTTTCGATGATGACAGTCAAAATTAAAACAAATCAGAGCCGCAGATTTACGATTCCGGTTCCATATAGTTTTCTATATGTTTTTAGCTCTTTGCTGTCTTCTAAATTCCTTTGGAGGCAGGTAGATATGTGGATACGGCATCAGTTAGGGCGCACAGACTTTTCTATCGCACCTTTGGATGCAACGGTGATAAAGCGCTTTCTGAGCGTAGTAATTACAGAGTTAAAGCAACAAAGAGGTCTTGTGATTGTTGATGTAACATTACAAGATGGTACCCAGGTGATGATAAGATTATAGGGACTATAAGAAGAGGGGGAAGCAGCGAATGATTTTGCCGCTCCCCCTCTTCTTACATTTATCTCTTTTATTATAACGGCAGCAACGCAATTGTTTCCTTTGCTTCTAGCTTCTCTACCATCTCATACCAAGACTGCGGTTTGTTTGGCAATACGGTATAATAGCGTCTTAAAAATTGGACAATGAGTTCTGATGCAATGTGCGTTGTTTCTTTTTGCATCGGCAGGAAGCAAAGGTCTAATCCTTCAACTGCCTCGCCATCATTATTCCAAGACGGATGAATATAAGAGAAATCCAGACGTTTGTAGCCCAGGTGAGATAACACCTCACGGCGAACATACGGGTCCATTGGCTTCACGCCGCCAAATTCATGATGCTCCACCCGATATGGATCATAAATTTCAGCGAACATGCCGTAGAGCTTTTTACCATTCCCTGCAGCTAATGCAAGTAAATCTTCACGGCGGTTTTCAGCTAAAAATGGGCCAATACCAAGCCCTGCTTGACCAATGATGGTAAAGTCTGTCATTGCTACGTTGAAATCCTCATAATAGCGGTATTCTGTCGCGCCAACAACTTTATCTTCATGAACCGCTACAAATACGCGAATGCCCGGATCCTCTAAAGGTTCCTTCCATAAGTCAAACTCTAATACTTCCTCAGGAGGAAATACGTTTTGCATGAGTTCGTGCATTTGTTTAAATAACGGGTCTTGTATGCTTGTAATTCTTTTATACTCCATATGTGACGCTCCTTTTTTTTATATTTTAAGAAAGAAATTTTTAGCGAGCAATGAATTCGACGTAGTAGAGAATGTTAGGAGTAAAGTATAAGTACAGCTACGTCTCTGTCTTTGCTCATAGGCAAGTTTTCTTCACTATTTCCAATCTGTATAGAGGTCGGTACGGCGGTCGCGCCATGTTGTGACAGAGCCGCTTTCCCTCACCTGATAAAGAAGCTCCAAGTCTAGGTCTGCTGTGACAATCATATCGTGGTTGAGCTCCCCTTCAACTAAAATGCCGCGCGGCGGGAACGGGATGTCATTTGGCGTAAGTACGGCTGCCTGACCGAAGTTTGCTCTCATAAAGTCTACGGTTGGAAGGGAACCGACCGTACCTGTTGTCACGACATATACTTGATTTTCGATTGTTCTCGCATGGCTTGTGTAACGAACGCGGTGGAAGCCGTGACGGTCATCTGTGCAGGAAGGGCAGAAAATAACATCAGCACCTTTTGCTTTTGCCATCCGTACGATTTCCGGGAATTCGATGTCGTAGCACGTTAGCATTGCGATTGTTCCTTTATCTGTTTCAAATACCTGGAGGCCATCTCCAGGTGCCATATTCCATTCGTTTACTTCAGTTGGTGTGATATGCAGCTTTGCTTGCTCCGCCACTCTGCCATCTGGGTAAAATAAATGGGCAACATTGTATAATTTATCACCTTTGCGCACAACATGTGTGCCGCCAATAATATGCATGCCTGTTTGTTTTGCGAGCTTGATAAACAACTCTCGGTATTGTTCGGTAAAATCGGGCAGATCTTCTATCGTCAGAGCCTTTTTATTTTCATTGCCGATGGACATAAGCTGTGTTGTGAAAAATTCTGGGAATAAAACAAAATCAGCGCTAAATTCCTCGGCCGTTTTTATATAATGCTCGACTTGCTCTGCAAACTCGTCGAAGGATTGGATTGTATGAAGATGATATTGAATTGCTGAGACTCTAAGTTTCATAAGTTCTTCCTCCTTGATAGTTAGGAATGAATGTATTGTCTTGCTCATAAGAATGCTACTGTTATTATTGGCCAAACGAATCTCTTCTGCAAGTACGCACTTGTAGGTTACATAGTGTAAAAATTTATACTAAGGAAAGCAGGTTGGCTTGAGGAATTGTATGTAAATTAAGCTTCTCGAATATCTAGGGCAGGATATAAAAAAATAAGTTACAGCCCGTGTAAAGGACGGGTGCAACTATTTGTTTTTATACTTTAAGAAAACATAAATTCTCGGCTAGAAGCGAGTTCGACGCAGCAGGAAATTTTTAGAATAAAGTAAAGTGCAACTATGCTTCTGTTTTCGCCCAAGAGAAGGGCTTGTCAATCGGCGGGTTTTCTTTATGTAGCTGAATCGCTGGCTGTACCGTGCTGCGCAACCTGTCCCCCGAAAGTCTCCATATAGTTCTTACCCCATTCATACATCGAGTCAAGAATTGGCATAAGGCTTTCCCCTTGCTTTGTGAGGGAGTATTCTACCTTTGGAGGAACAACTGGATAGACCTCACGATGAATAATCATATCCTCTTCTAATTCCCGCAATTGATTCACAAGCATGCGCTGTGTGATGCCGGGGATGAGTGCTTTTAGCTCGCCGAATCGCTTCGTACCGCTTTTTCCTAAGTGCCATAAAATGAGCATTTTCCATTTTCCGCCGATAATCGCGAGCGTTAATTCTTTTTCACAGTTAAAGCTTTCATCAATATGTGCCACGTATTTCACCTCTTATCTAGTATACATGACAGTATACTTTTTATCATTATCATACCTCAAAGTATGTAGTTACTGCAGCGGATAGGGCTATGCAGCGGTACTACGGGCAGAATTTTATCTTCCTGATTTGAATCATGGTAGTATGGATAATATGTATTACAGCAACCTTTCACGGAGGCAGCAGGGCTGTTTCCGGCTCTGGAAGGGAAGAGAGGATAAAGAAAGGAAGAGTGTTGATGAGAAACCTATTTACTCCGTTTTCCTACAAAAGCTTAGAGCTAAAAAACAGAATCGTAATGCCGCCGATGTGTCAATATTCTGTGACGAATAAGGATGGCAAGCCAAATGACTGGCATTTGATTCATTATACGAGCCGCGCCATTGGAGGAGCTGGTCTAATTATTATGGAAATGACAGATATAGAGCCAGACGGCAGACTGACTGAATTTGACCTTGGAATTTGGTCAGATGATCATGTGCCGGCATTTCAAAGAGTGATTGATGCTATGCATGCTCATGGTACAAAAGTTGGGATTCAAATTGCGCATTCGGGACGTAAGGCTGAACATATACATACTCCTGTTGCCCCATCTGCCATTCGTTTTAATGAGAGATACGGTGTGCCGCGCGAATTGACAACAGATGAAGTAAAGCAACTGGTTGAAAAATTTCGCGATGGAGTCCGACGTGCGGTGCAGGCTGGTGTTGATACAGTAGAAATTCATGGTGCGCACGGTTATCTTATTCATCAATTCCATTCTCCGTTAACAAATAAACGAAGTGATGAATACGGAAAAGACTTGTCTAGGTTCGGGGTAGAGGTAATTGAAGCAGCTAAATCAGAGATGCCATCCAATATGCCGCTTATTTTCCGGGTATCTGGTGTTGAATATGTTGAGGGTGGCTATGGTATTGACTATATTGCGGAAATATGTAAAAACTATCAAAAGGCTGGAGCAGACATATTCCATGTGTCATCCGGAGGAGAAGGCCCAATTGGCTCAGGCGGCAGCCCGGGTATTCACCCAGGCTATCAGGTGCCGTTTGCAAGAGAGCTGAAGCAACAGCTCGATTGTCCGGTCATTGCAGTTGGAAATTTGGACGATCCGTTTGTAGCCGAAGCTGCACTAGGAAATGGCGAGGCAGATCTTATCGCTGTAGGTCGCGGTATGCTGCATGATCCATATTGGGCGCTTCACGCAGCAGAAACATTAAAGGAAGAGCCGGAAGTGCCAACTCAGTATTTACGGGCATTTTAATTCTTTTCCTAAGAATCCCTTGTTTTATGCAAGGGATTCTTGTATAAATATCTGCTCTCATCTGTAAAATAACTCTTATTACAAAAAGAAAGGCTTTCTTGTGTGTAGTTCACTCTATTATCGACGTAAGCAATCGTATTGACTTTTGAAACTGTATCAATTATGATTACAGTAAGAAATTTGAGAAGGGCGTGGGTTAGATGAACAGTGAATTTACAATTGCAGTACACAGCCTTGTTTATTTAGCCTATTTACCTGATCATATGGCGAGCAGCGAGATGCTTGCGGAAAATGTTTGTACGCATCCAGCGCGTATTCGTAAGATTATGAGCAGCTTGCGTAGAAGTGGATTTGTGAAGACGAAGGAAGGGATTCGCGGCGGTTATATGCTGAATTGTCGTCCTGAGGATACGACCTTAGCACAAATTTATCACGCGGTCTCATACGGAACATTAAAGCCGAGCTGGTGTACAGGAAATCCGGAGCAGCCTTGTCTTGTTTCAGCGAATATTCAAACTGTAATGGATGGGATTTTCCATGATGCAGAAATGTATTTAGAAGCGTATCTCGGGAATATTACAATTGAATCCGTTTTAAAGAAGATTAAAAAATGTCCATAGTGTTTTTGTTTATTTGAAATGTAACTTTTTTTATTACAGATGTTCTGCATACCTTTTTTAATAAAGATTGTTCTGGCGACATGACCTGCTTCAGGTAGTGACATCCCTTGCGGAGGAAAAAATAGTTTATGATTCTTTTTTAGATAAACTGTAACTTTTTTTATAACATTTGAGATGGCGGTGAATAAACATGTTAACAAATGGAAAATCACGATTAGAAATAGGGGATTGGGTAAGGGGGAAGTCAGGTGATGGTGAGCTGCTGCACGGCTATATTGAGAGTGTAGATTCCTTACAAGATATCGTAAAGGTACACGTTGTGGCATGTGATAATAAAGAAACGGTTGGAAAAACAATTCGGTTGCCTCGCAAATGGCTAGAAAAACTACCAGCTCCTGCTATGGATCGGGAAGGATATATTCTTTCGCTTATCGACCTAGCATTGGAAACAAGGGATAAGCAATGGTTTCTGGAGTTGTGTGAAACCTTAACCGTTTTACAAACACACACAAAGGAAAGTGATGCAGGGCGAAGAAGGAACTCTGCTCCGAACGATAGACTCAGGGTATCCGGCATCTTGGAATGACAGGAGAAGAATCGAAGGAGACTATGGTTAGGGAGAAGAGTATGCCTTTAGCCAATGCGTTTTTAAGAAAATAACAAACGGGAGTGAAATAATATGGCGATTCAACATATAACAGATCAAGGCTTCGATGCTTCAGTAAGTGAAGGGGTAACCCTCGTAGATTTTTGGGCACCTTGGTGCGGACCGTGCCGCATGATTGCGCCGGTATTAGAGGAGATCGATACAGAAATTGGCGGTCAAGTGCAGATTGTAAAAATGAATGTGGATGAACAGCAAATTACACCAACGAAATTTGGAATTATGAGCATTCCGACGCTTCTTCTTTTTAAAGATGGAGAGGTTGTAGAGACGATTAGCGGTTATCAGCCAAAGGAAGCATTAACAGAAGTTATTTCTCAACATCTATAAGAGCATCCCTCCTGTGTTTCATCATAGGAGGGATTTTTTTGTGCTTTAAGAACGTATAAATTTTCGGCTAGAAGCGAATTCGACGTAGCAGGAATTTAGAAATAGTGTAAGTGCAGCTACGCCTCTGTCTTTGTCAAAATCTCGCTAGTCGGTGAGTTTTCTCCATTTCACCATCTTCTATGTTAGAAAATCTAACCTATCAATAGACGATACGTGATGGATTGTATACAGTAGGTAAAAAGTGGTAGGCAGTATTGTAATTCTAGGGGTGGATGGATCTTTTGAAAGGGGAGTCGTTCATGGAAGGAATGCACCGAATTCTCGATATTGGCGTATGTGAACAAGATGTATTGGCAACGGTTATTCATGTGGACGGTTCCGCTTATAGAAGAGAAGGAGCGTGTATGCTGTTTCGGGAAGATGGAACACAAATTGGTTTGTTGAGCGCCGGTTGCTTAGAAGCTGATGTGGCTGCTCGTGTGCATGATTTACGAAGGAAAGGGGTATCCGAAACGATTGTATTTGATATGCGGGTGGAGGATGATCTTTCCTGGGGGCAGGGAGCTGGATGTAACGGAGCGGTGCATGTACTTCTTGAGCTGGTGGATGAGCGCTTGCAACAGCATTTAAAAACGCTAAAGCTGTATCTTGATCAAGGAATCGAAGTGACAATCCTCAAGAAACTGAACGATATTGGAGCTGTTTCGGATTATCTGTTTTTGGCTGGTCGGCATACATTTGGCGAATGGTCTGGGCATGTGCCGGAGGAAGTCGAATATTATATGAATGAAAGAAGTAAAAAAAGCGGTATGTTTTTTGTTTCAGGGCTATCCGCATATATATATGTTCATACCATTTGGCCGAAATCACGTGTTATTGTATTTGGGGCAGGGATGGATGCGATACCATTAGTAAAGCTCGCAGCTCAGAGCGGTTTTTCTACCGTTGTTTCAGATTGGCGGCCCGCACTGTGCAGCCGTGCAAACTTTCCTGAAGCTGATGAGCTGATTGTCGCGTTTCCTGAAGAAGCCTTTCAACGCATACGGTTTACTCCTCGTGATTTTATACTTATCTTAACTCATCAATTTCAGCGCGATCAACAAGTGCTGCGGTATCTTCTAACGAAGGCTGTACGGTATATAGGTGTATTGGGATCAAATCTGCGTACGCAGCGTTTGCTTGGCGGGAGTGCTATACCTCCTATTGTCAAAAGTCCAGTTGGGTTGTCAATTGGTGCTGATGGGCCAGAGGAAATTGCGGTAAGCATTGTTGCGGAACTGATTTCCCTCCAGCGGTCAGATTGCCAAAAAAGAATGGTGCTTTCATAACAGAAGAAATGCAGCCTTGATACAAGGGTTGGATATGAATCTATGAAAGGGGCGAACATGTATGCTTGGAGAGATGCTCTCCCCAGCAGTTTGGTTTCCTAAAAGCTTAGAGGAGGCATGGGGAATGAGGCAGAGGCTCGGTTCTCATGCTTGTTTCATAGCCGCTGGAACATTGCTGCAAATAGAGTGGGAAAAAGGAAGGGTAGATCCCGGCCATTTGATTAATCTAGAAGGAATTGATGAGATAAAGGGTGTAAGCCGGGAGGTAATGAACGGCCGATCGGTAGTACGTATAGGCGCTTTAACAACATTAGGGAGCTTGCTTTCAAGTTCCCTTGTGCTGCAGCATAGTCCCCTTGTTACTGAAGCTGTGCGCGGCATAGCAGCGCCTGCGGTACGCAACCGAGCCACAATCGGCGGTAATGTCGCAAGCGGAATTGGAGACGCTATCCCTGCGTTATTGGCGGCGGATGCTCTTATCACGACATTCGATGGAAGCACTAGATTGACAAAGCCGCTCTGGCAGTGGCTACAAGAAAAGGATAATAGTCAAATTACTTCTTCTGAGATTGTGGCACAGATTGAATTACCTGAATCCGGGACAGCAGATTGTTTTTATAGAAAAATTGGCCGAAGAGAGGCGTTTATCCCGTCTGTTGTAACGATCGCTGGGTGTTGCATGAGAAAGGAGGACGGTACAATTACGCATATTCGCCTTGCTGCCGGCGGTGGAGAGACACCTCCGCAGCGGCTGCAGTTTTCCGAAAGGCTGCTGCAAGGAATGTCTATACAAGATGCTGTTTTAGAAGATGTGTATAGAAATGTCTTGGAGGAATTTCAGCCGGTTTCAGATGCGTTTGCCTCCACTTATTATCGAAAGCAGATAGCAGCAAATGTAATTGCTTCAGAGCTTGCAAAGTTTGCGTAGTAGAAGGAGGGAATGGTATGCAGCTGTTGGAGAGGGCGAAGGAAATGGGACGTATCCGTCCAGATGGCGCAGCTAAAGTAACTGGAGCACTTAAATATATGACGGATGTATCTTTTCCTGATATGCTGCATGGGAAAATCTTAAGGAGTGCACATCCCCATGCCCGCATTCTATCTATTTGCACAGAGAGGGCCAAACAGCTTTCAGGTGTTAAGGCTGTGGCAACTTATCACGATGTGCCGGGCCTAAACGGATACGGGATCGTATTTCCAGATCAGCCGGTGCTATGCGAAGACCGAGTTCGCTGCGTCGGAGATGCTATTGCTGCTGTGGCGGCGGAGACGGAGGAAGTTGCTGAGCGTGCTCTTGATCTCATCGAGGTGATTTATGAGCCGTTGCCAGTGATAGACAGTCCTGAAAAAGCGTTGAACCAAGCTGCACCGCAACTCCATCCAAATGGAAACATCTTGCATCGGGCTTCCTATGAAAAAGGGGATATAAAAAAGGGGTTTGCGAGCTGCTCTGTAATAATAGAAGAAACGTACGAACTGCCGCGGCAAATGCATGCTTATATGGAAACAGAAGGTGGGGTCGTTGTTCCTGAATGTGACGGCACAATCACTGTTTATGCAGGTACGCAGCATGGCTATAAAGATCGGTTTCAGCTATCTCGCATTTTAGATATGCCGGAAGCAAGTATACGGGTTGTTTCAAGTCCGATGGGCGGATCGTTTGGTGGAAAGGATGAACTAAATATTCAGCCATATGCAGCGTTGCTTGCATTAATGGCAAAGCGTCCAGTAAAGATTCATCAAACAAGACGCGAGTCTGTAAGAGCTGGGATAAAGCGCCACCCGATGAAAATTACGATGAAAACAGGAGCGGATGAAAACGGGCAAATTGTTGCTCACGAGGTGCGCATCCTTGCAGATACAGGCGCATATGCAACGTTAGGTCCTGCTGTATTAGACTTTGCTGTTGAGCACGCCATCGGTCCTTATGTAGTTCCAAATGTGAGTACAGAGGGTTTGTCTGTTTATACGAATAATGGGGTCGCTGGTGAATTTCGGGGATTTGGGGGCAATCAAGTTACTTTTGCTCTTGAAGGACAAATCGATCGGCTGGCAGAGAAGCTTCAGATGGATCCGCTTGATCTAAGGAGACGAAATATACGAAAGGAACATGATCTTGGACCGGTTGGGCAGCGAATTGCGCCGACAAATGGAGCTGCTCAGGTTTTGGAAGAAATTTGTAAAAAAGCAGCTGGTTTGCAGGGGAAGAAACCGGATGTGTGGAAAAAAACAGGAACAGGAATTTCGATCACGATGCATGGCGGCGGGCTTGGTTACGGACGTTTAGACCCTGCTGGAGGACGTCTTTCGTTTGGGGTTGATGGCAAAATTGAAGCTGCTTTTGGCTTTGAAGAATGCGGTCAAGGCCTTCTAGCCGTGATTGAAACGCTTATTATAGAGGAATTCGCCTGTTCCCCTGGGGATATAAAAATAACAATCGGTGACACGGCACTCGTCCCATCATCTGGATCTTCAACTGCTTCTCGGGCAACGAGTATGGTTTGGCAAGCACTGCAGCGAATGAAGGAGCCGTTTCGCCAGCAGCTGCTTGCATGTGCAGCGCGAATTGGCAGTAGAGAAGCTGATAAACTTCAGCTTGGACCAGGTGGTGTGTGGAGGCGGGATGAAGAAATGAATGCACCTGTATTCTATCTATCCTATGCGCAATTGGCAAAGAGAATGGCCCCAGAAGAGAGGATTGTTGTAAATACGCAGTTTGATTTTCCGACAAGCCCCGATCCATTTATCGGGGGGCATTATCTATATGCATTTTCTGCTGTTTTAGCGCAGGTGGAGGTCGATGAATTAACAGGGAGGGTAAAGGTAACATGTCTTGATCAAGCAATCGCAGCAGGTCCTGTTGTGAGTCCACTTGGATATCTTGGTCAAATTGAAGGCGGCGGCATAATGGCATTAGGGTATACGTTAATGGAGGAAGCTCTTATACATGATGGCTGTTATGTCACGAACAATTTTGATTCATATTTAATTCCGACAATTTATGATGTTCCGGAGCAAATGGAGGTGGAAGCGATTGAAGAGCTATGTCAAGATGACTCGTATGGACCAAGAGGCGTTGGTGAAATTGGTACGATTGCTGTAGCTCCTGCAATCGCTAAAGCAATTCATGATGCGACAGGGTATTGGGTGCGTCGATTGCCAGTTTCACCGGAGGAAATGCTACAGGCTATCAGTGCAAAGGAGAGGAAAGCATGGACGCGAAAAAAATAATACATGAACAATCCTTGCCTCTGAATGAATCTATTTCTATCACGCTTCAAGTAAACGGTGAAGAGAAGCAGCTGCAGACTATGCCTGCCGCGCGTCTGATTGATTTGCTGCGAAATGGTTTAGAGCTGACCGGAACAAAACGATCCTGTGATATTGGACGCTGCGGTGCGTGCTCTGTAATTATGAACGATTCATTAGTAAACGCCTGTCTTGTGATGGCATATCAAGCCAATCACGCTTCAATTACAACGATTGAAGGAGACGGGTTTTCTTTTATTCAAGACGCTTTTTTAAAAGAGGGAGGATTCCAGTGCGGGTATTGTACACCAGGCATGATTATCGCTGCGAAGGCTTTGCTTGATGTTGTACCGATTCCGACGGAGAAGCAAATTCGCGAGGGGCTTTCGGGAAACCTGTGCCGCTGCACAGGTTATAGCAGTATTATCCGCGCTGTGCAGCGGGCAGCCGCTATGAAGCTTGTTATTGACAGATGTAGCGCGGGAGGAAATGTGTAAAATGGGGGGATGAGGATGCTAACGAAGGTGCAATTGCAAAAACGGATTTCTGTTGCATCTAAGCACGAGCCTGCCGATCTTGTCATAAAAAACGGAACTATTGTCGATGTCTTTAATTTAGAAATCATCCTGGGCGATATTGCTATTGCAGACGGTGTGATTGTTGGTATTGGCTCATATGAAGGACATGAAGTAATCGATGCAACCAGCCAATACATTGTACCAGCTTTTATTGATGGGCATGTGCATATTGAATCGTCTATGGTCAGACCGAGAGAATTTGCAAAGGCTGTCCTTCCTCATGGGATTACAACAATTATCACTGATCCTCATGAAATTGCCAATGTTGCGGGGGGCACAGGTATATCGTTTATGCTTGAGGATTCTGAGAATCTTCCAATGGATATATTATTTATGCTTCCCTCCTGTGTTCCTGCGACATCCTTTGAAAATAGCGGGGCTGTATTAACAGCAACTGATCTAGAGCCATTTTTTTCACATCCGCGTGTGCTTGGCCTGGCGGAAGTTATGGATTATCCGGCCGTAAAACAGCGTGAGCCCTCTATGATGGATAAATTATATATGACGCTGCAGCATACGGATAAAATTGACGGACACGGTGCCGGATTAGATGACAATGCCATTAATATATATCGTTCCGTCTACATTAGTACAGATCATGAGTGTGTCACAGTAGAAGAAGCAAAGGAACGGGTGAGGCGCGGCATGTATGTGATGCTACGACAAGGCTCGGGCGCCAAAAACTTACTGGATCTTCTTCCTGCTGTTCATTCAGGAAATTCGCGCCGTTTTTTATTTTGTACTGATGATAAACATCTGGATGAATTAATTCGCGAGGGCAGCATTGATCAGAGTGTTCGATTGGCAATTCAGGCTGGTTTAGATCCATTTCTTGCTATTCAGATGGCATCACTCAATGCGGCAGAATGCTTTGGGTTATCTACAAAAGGAGCCGTAGCACCTGGCTATGAAGCAGATTTGCTTCTATTAGATAGCATACAAGAAATTGAAATTGCTAAGGTGTTAAAGGCCGGACGTGTTGTCGCGAAGAATGGAGCTGCCATATATGATGAATCGGGTGTTATTGAGCCGCCAAGCCGTCTAACTGAATCTGTGCAACTGCTTCCTTTGTCAGAAGAAGATCTGAAAATTCCAATCGGTTCAAATAAACAGGCCCGTATCATTGGTGTTATTCCAAACCAGCTTGTAACAAAGGAGCTCACTGAAACGGTACAAACAGAGAATGGCTTTTTTATTCCCTCAATCGATAATGATCAAGTCAAGCTTGTTGTGATAGAGCGCCATAAAAAGAAAGGGACTATCGGGTTGGGAGTTGTGAAAGGGCTGCAGCTGCAAGCAGGTGCGATCGCTTCAACGATTGCTCATGACTCTCATAATATCATTGTTGCCGGTACGAACGACCGTGATATTGTGACTGCAATTAGGGCCGTTCACCAGATGAACGGCGGGTTGGTGGTTGTTTCTAAAGGCAACGTCATCGGCAGCATGTCTTTACCTCTTGCAGGATTGATGTCTATGAAAAACTATGAGGATGCCAATGATGAATTGAGTAAATTACATGAAGCGTTGCACAGTGTTACGCAGGCTTCCGAAAATGTATTTTTAACACTTTCTTTTCTAAGCTTGCCAGTTATTCCTGAACTCAAATTAACCGATGGAGGATTGTTTCATGTAGGTCGATTTGAACATATTGGGGTTGCAGTAAACGACTAGGTGCTTGTGTCACCAAGAAGGGGGAGCGAAGATGAAGGTTTTTATGCAAACAGCTATTAATCTAGCTTATGAAAATGCATTTTTGAATCATGGTGGACCTTTTGGTGCTATAGTCGTGAAGGATGGAAAAATTATCGGAATGGGAAAAAATGAGGTAACAGCCTCCAATGATCCAACTGCACATGCGGAGGTACAGGCTATTCGTGATGCTTGTCGTTATTTAAACAGTTTTCAGTTAACAGATTGTGAAATCTATACGAGCTGTGAGCCGTGCCCCATGTGTTTGGGAGCTATTTATTGGGCGAGGCCGAAAGCTGTTTACTTTTATAATACGAGGGAAGAGGCTGCTGCCATTGGGTTTGATGACGCACTTATTTACGAGCAAATATCAGAGCCTCTTGATAAGAGACTTATACCCATGAAGCATTTACCAATCGATACAACTAAGTATCCGTTTGAGTTATGGAAGCATTCTAAGCAAAGGGTGGAGTATTGAAAAGAAATAAAAGAAGTCTTCCTGCGTTAGGAAGGCTTTTTTTATTTCACTTTAAGAAAGGATAAATTTCTAGCTGGAAGACCATTCGACGTAGCGAGAAATTTTAGTAATAAAGTAATAAGTAGGGCTACGCCTTTGTCTTCGCCCGGGGGCAGGGATCGTCAATCGGCGAGTTTTCTCTAACAAGATTAAGAAAGTATAACTTTTCGGGGTGGTGTCTAGTTCCCAAGGTCCAAAATGGCAGGCCTTGGGAGCTTTTCTTAACAGGGAAGCTCATATGTTCAAGACCTTGTCCTGAAATTAGTGTATGATAGTATCAGTATAAAAAGGGGAGGAGCAAACAAAAATGTACAATGAATATTTGCCGTTTATGATTAAATTAGCCAAGGATGCAGGGGAATTCATTCTCCCTCATGCAGGAAAAGCCGGTCAGCAAACTGCAAAGGCAGCAAAGGATTTTGTAACAGAGATGGATATTCGTGTGGAGAAGTTTGTGATTGATCGTATTCAGGAACAATATCCGACCCATCGTATTTTTAGTGAAGAAGCAGGTTCGCTTTCGGGAACAGAGGATTTTGAATGGGTGATCGATCCGATTGATGGGACGATTAACTATAGCATAGGCTTTCCTTTATATGGGGTGTCAATTGCTCTTACATATCAAGGAGAACCAGTTGTGGCTGCCATTTCTTTACCTGCTCTAGGTGAGTTGTTTTGGGCTGTGAAAGGAGAAGGTGCTTTTCTGAATGGGGAGCAGATTCGAGTAAGAGACGTTGACTTGTCTGAGTCGTTCTTATCCTTCGGCGACTTTGCGAAGGATGGAGACAAGCAAAGTAATGCAGAGAGACTTGAGATGCTAAGTAAACTTGTAGATGAAGTGTATCGCGTGCGGATCATCGGGACGGCAGCGGTGACGCTTCCTTATATTGCAGCTGGTCGTTGGGATGCTGTTATTTATCGAAGCCCACAGCATTACGATATTGCGGCTGGTCAGTTAATCATTGCTGAAGCTGGGGGGTTAGAAGCGGATTTAGGGGAATACAAAATCTTCTCTAATAGTAAGGTTGCTCCTCAGTTAATCAAGCTGTTATCTTAATAGGGTATGGAATTTAAACTCTTTATGCTAGGCACACCCCAATCCCTTCTGTGAATGCAGAAGGGATTTTTTGTAGTATGATTTAGTCAAAGTGTAGCAAAAATAAGTATGTACAGTGGCACCAGAATGCTTAGTATGCGAACCCTTAGTTTCTAAGGGCGGTACGGATAAGAGATAAGACAATAGTTTCCTACTGCATTACTTCTCTTTATATGCAATGGTAGGTGGATGTGCTGAAATATATTAAAGCATTCATACATTCCTTATCCCTTTTGCATGCTGTAACAAAAAAATTTTTTAAAAATTGCATCAATACTTATCCATACACGCAATAATATGGTATTCTGTTATACAGTGGTAATTATTAACCATATTTCATCAATGGATTACGGAAGGGGATACATATGTCAAAGCAACAAATTGGTGTAGTAGGCTTGGCGGTTATGGGGAAAAACCTTGCATTGAACATTGAAAGCAGAGGATATTCCGTTGCAGTTTTTAACCGTTCATTCGAAAAAACAGAAGAATTTTTAAAAACTGAGGCAGAAGGAAAGAACTTTGTAGGCGCAGCTACTGTTGAAGAGTTCGTGAACTCCTTAG
The DNA here is from genome assembly GCF_004138295.1 of Ectobacillus funiculus. Classification (GTDB taxonomy): domain Bacteria; phylum Bacillota; class Bacilli; order Bacillales; family Bacillaceae_G; genus Ectobacillus; species Ectobacillus funiculus. The sequence goes on from NZ_SCFM01000013.1 coordinate 243,479, forward strand.
AAAAACCTCGCAAGATTTTGTTAATGGTTAAAGCAGGAGCTGCAACAGATGCAACAATCGATTCTTTAAGACCTTATCTTGAAGATGGCGATATTTTGATTGACGGAGGAAACACATTCTTCCAAGACACAATTCGCCGTAACAAAGAACTTGAATCAACTGGAATCCATTTCATTGGTACAGGCGTTTCAGGTGGAGAAGAGGGAGCGTTAAAAGGTCCTTCTATCATGCCAGGAGGCCAAAAAGAGGCTTATGAGCTTGTTGAGCCAATTTTCAAAGCGATTTCAGCAAAAGTTGGAGACGACGCTTGCTGCACATATATTGGACCTAACGGTGCTGGCCATTATGTGAAAATGGTTCATAATGGTATCGAGTATGGTGATATGCAATTAATTTGTGAAGCTTACTTCATTATGAAACATGTTCTTGGCTTAAATGCTCAAGAGCTTCATGAGGTATTCGGAGAGTGGAATAAAGGCGAGTTAGACAGCTACTTAATCGAGATTACAACAGATATCTTTACTAAAGTGGACGAAGAAACAGGTAAGCCGCTTGTGGATGTGATCCTAGATACAGCTGGACAAAAAGGTACAGGTAAATGGACAAGCCAAAACGCTTTAGACTTAGGTGTACCGCTTCCAATCATCACAGAATCTGTATTTGCTCGCTTTATCTCTGCAATGAAAGAAGAGCGTGTAAAAGCAAGCAAATTGCTGCAAGGTCCTGAAGTGAAGGCGTTTGAAGGAAATAAAGAAGAATTAATTGAAGCAGTACGTAAAGCTTTATATATGAGCAAAATCTGTTCTTATGCACAAGGTTTTGCACAAATGCGCGCTGCATCTGAAGAATACGGCTGGGATCTTCGCTACGGCGATATCGCGATGATCTTCCGTGGCGGCTGCATTATCCGTGCGCAATTCCTTCAAAAAATTAAGGAAGCGTATGACCGCGATCCTGCATTGGCGAACTTGTTATTAGATCCATACTTCAAGGAAATCGTAGAAGGATACCAATCCTCATTGCGTGAAGTTCTTGCAGTGGCAATTAACCGTGGTATTCCAGTACCTTCATTCGCTAGTGCAATTGCTTACTATGACAGCTACCGTACAGAAACGTTACCTGCTAACCTTCTACAAGCACAACGTGACTACTTCGGTGCACACACATATGAGCGTGTAGATAAAGAAGGAACGTTCCATACAAACTGGATGTAAGGAACAAAGAGCCATTTATACTTAGTCATCTAAGTATAAATAGTTAAAAAAACAGCCAAGGCTTTGTGAGAAGCGCTTGGCTGTTTTTATTTCACTGTAGGAAAGTATAAATTTCCAGCCAGAAGCTGTTCGACGTAGTCGGAAATTTTAGGAATACCGTGTAAGTGAAACTACGCCTTTGCCTTCGCCAATCGGTGAAGCTTGTTATGTCTCCTCAATGCTAGGCTGTAGGAAATAATGCCTTGTTTTATGATCCATTTTTTAGATTTCGTAAAACCATGGGCATTTTTTTATTTTCCTTTTCTATTTTCTTGTTACGAATTTGGTTGTCGTTAGGGACAGCGGATCTAAATCTTGCTTGATCCATTCCATCTATGATGTTCGTCAATACAATCCCTCCTTCCTATTTTATTATTTCCTAACATATGCGATTAGAAACGAGCAAGGAATTGGTAGTCCTCTACATGTAACTGCAAAAAACGATTATTGAGATAGGGAGCGTGTAATCACTCCTCAAAGGAAGATAGATAAGGAATATTTTTCAACAGACAAAGGTATTGCAGCGCACCTGTAAATTGAGTTATATTGTATATCCACCATTTATAGCAAAACAAATGGCGGTAAATACAACATATCATTCTCTACTGGGGTAGCTGAAGAAAAGATCTTGCTAAGAAGGTGTTGACGAGACAGTTGAGTTGTGATATATTATATTTCTGCGGTGAACAAGTATTGTTCGCGTAGATGAAATAAAAAATATGATTGACATGAAAACAAGAAGATGTTATATTGTTAAAGTCGCTTTTGAGCGGCGGACAAGTTCTTTGAAAACTGAACAAAACACAAAACGTCAATGTTTTATTT
>NZ_SCFM01000130.1 GCF_004138295.1 Ectobacillus funiculus
TTCTTCTCTTTTCTGCCCTTACGTGCAGTTGCTTCATGTAACGAGCGTTTTTTCTTTCTAAATTGTTTGATGTAGAGAACGTGATCTGTATTTTCTTTGATGTTTGTTATCTCTGTAGCTGCAACGGCATCATGATAATGTGTTTTTTCCAGTTGAAGTTCTTTTCTTCTTGGTGTAGTGATGCTGCCATATGTAATGTGAGCATCTAAATACTGATCAAATACCCTTCTACGAAGGATGTTCATAAAGGGTCCTTCTTTGTAGCGTTTGGTTTTCTTCTTCTCAACCATCCACTTCCAAAGAATGTTACCTTCCTGATGATTCTCATGGGTATGGCAATGTGTGCAAACAGTAATTAAGTTGGATGCTGCATTGCTTCCACCATGGCTTCTATAGATGATATGGTGCGTTTGTAAAATGCCACCCTTTTTCTTACAAGCTTGGCAAGTGTAGTTGTCTCTTGCAAAGACAAAATATCGTACATCATAATACCCAAAGGTATCACCTTCTTGATATTCCTTGCCTTGTATGTCTGGATTCATCATCTTTTGTACGTCAAACTTTCCTACTTCTATGTGAAGTTTACATGTTGGAAGGAATGAATAAAAGGTATCTATCCAATGAAATGCGTTATCTATTCTGCTCTGAATAGAAGGTGGAAGCCAACCCTTTGGACGGGATGAAGTGAAGGATATGGATATTTTACGATATCCTCCTTTCTTTTTTCCTTTCCCTTCTACATATACGCGTTTTGTTTTGTACTTGAACTTTGACTTTCTGTATCGTGTTTTACGATTTCTTCTGCTTCTTCTATAGATTTTCTTTGTTTCCAAATTGCTCTTTACATCTTGACGTAGCTCTATTTCTGTTTTTCCAAGAACTTTTTCACCGGATGTAACGGCAGCTCCCATATGCTTTGCACCTAAATCAATACCTAATTTTGTTTCTTGTGTTGTTTCTCCAGTTGTATACGATAACTGAATTGTAAAAGGGTTGTATCTTACAATGGTTGCTT
>NZ_SCFM01000131.1 GCF_004138295.1 Ectobacillus funiculus
AACCAGGAGAAGAACGTGTACTGGATGCGGCGCTTCAAGCCAATCCGGCTACGATTCAAGGACAGGTGACAGATGCACAAACGGGAACTCCGATTGCAGGAGCCGGGGTTGTCACGGTCGTCCAAGGCAGCGGGATAATTGTCGCGTCGACGCAAACAGACCAAAACGGCAGCTATCTGTTAACTGGCATTGCCCCTGGAAGCTATAACGTGGTCATTTCGGCAGAGAATTTTACGAGCCAAACCGTGTCTGTGAATTTAACGGCAGGAGAAACGGAAATCATCAACCCAGTGTTAACCCCAAATCCGGCCACGATTAACGGAACGGTCCGAGATGCGATCACTGGAACTGCACTGTCCAATGCCTTAATTCAAGTATTCAATGGGCAAGGAAGTTTTCTCGCGAGCACCCTGACAGATGTGAATGGACAATACACCCTCTCAGGCTTGCCGGAAGGCACATTGTCCGTTCAGGCAAGTGCGCCGAATTTTGCTTCTGAGCTAACAGTCATTACCGTAACACCAGCTGAGACGGAAACAGTCGATTTCGCACTGGAACCAAACCCAGCTTCCCTGACAGGAAGCGTGACGGATGCGCAAACAGGTGCTCCGCTTCCAGGCGCTCTCGTCCAAGTGTTTATCGCCGGAACGAATGTATCGGTGAAATCCACCTTAACAGACCCGAACGGTCTGTATGTCATCAATGGGCTGGCCGAAGGCGAATACCGTGTGGTCATGTCCACCGATAATTATGCCTCATCCATTTTCCGTATCGTATTGGGTCCGGGAGAAGAGCGTGTGCTGAATGCGGAGCTTTTAGCCAACCCAGCCACCATCCAAGGACAGGTGACAGACGCACAAACGGGAGCTCCAATTGCAGGAGCCGGGGTTGTCACGGTCGTCCAAGGCAGCGG
>NZ_SCFM01000132.1 GCF_004138295.1 Ectobacillus funiculus
ATGAGCTCTCTTGATAGCTTCCCGTAAAGGGTCTTCTTATAATGGGGACGTTACGGATTCGACAGGGGTAGTTCGAGCTTAAGTTGCGAGTCGAGGGGATCGGCCTCGTTAAAACGTCAACGCCTATAACTGGCAAACAAAAATTAGCTTTAGCTGCCTAATTAACGCAGCTGCTCCTCCCTCCGTTACCTGTGCGGTAGGGTAAGGGGCCCACTCTTAGCAGGTTACGCCGGCGCTCACCGTCTGAGGGCAAAGGAAGAGAACAACCAGACTAGCTGCTTCGAAGCCTGTCGATAGGCTGACGAGTATGCGAATTGCGAATATATCGACTACACTCGTAGAAGCTTAAGTGCCGATATTTCTGGACGTGGGTTCGACTCCCACCGTCTCCACCAAATACATACTTTGGTGGATTTTTTATTTTGCGCTAAAAAGCATAAGCTTGCCGTATCGGCACGCTTATGCTTTTTTTACTATAAGAAAGTGTAAATTTCTGGTTAGAAGCCAACATGACGTAGTCGGGAATTTTAGGAACACAGTATAAGTAGGGCTCGCTAATCGGCAAGTTTTCTTTACACTTTAAGAAAGTATAAATTTCTA
>NZ_SCFM01000133.1 GCF_004138295.1 Ectobacillus funiculus
TATATCATGGCGGTGTAGCTCAGCTGGCTAGAGCGTACGGTTCATACCCGTAAGGTCGGGGGTTCGATCCCCTCCGCCGCTACTATAAAAATGCGGGTGTAGTTTAATGGTAAAACCTCAGCCTTCCAAGCTGATGTCGTGAGTTCGATTCTCATCACCCGCTTTTGTGGGCCTATAGCTCAGCTGGTTAGAGCGCACGCCTGATAAGCGTGAGGTCGATGGTTCGAGTCCATTTAGGCCCACCATACATTCTTCAATAGTTCAACCGAAGGACAATCGTCTGT
>NZ_SCFM01000134.1 GCF_004138295.1 Ectobacillus funiculus
CATTCTTCAATAGTTCAACCGAAGGACAATCGTCTGTAATCAGTAGGAATGAGATTGAAGCGTACATTATTGTGCAGCCAGTCAAACTGTTTACTGTAAACTTCCTTTTAAAAGGTATTGCATATATAAGAATGGCATGGTATATTATTTTCTGTTGTTAATGAAACATACAGCAAAAAAAATAAAAAAACATGTTTACAAAACAGAACATGTTTGGTATATTAAGAAGGTCGCTTTTGAGCGGTAAACAAGTTCTTTGAAAACTGAACAAAACACAAAACGTCAATG
>NZ_SCFM01000135.1 GCF_004138295.1 Ectobacillus funiculus
AGATACTTTGTGATCATCTCTGTAATCACGCCACGCACCAGCATAATAACGATTCCCACTAAAAAGTATCGGACAGCAAGTTCTGACATGGAATAACCAGCTTCTTTTATACCGTTGGCAATTCCCAAATACACGAATAGCTCACCTGCGTTTGCATAAGGAAACAGAGCAGTAACAGGATGCAAGAAGGAAACTAAAGAATCATAAAATGCTGGCTTTTGCTTTTCCGGTACAAATCGGCCGAATGTATAAGCCATTGGGTTAGTCAACATCATAATAGATAACATCGGCATTAACGTATATCTTAAAATTGTATATTTTGCAGCAAATTGAATGACCCTATTCACTCGCTCTTCCCCGATGAATTTGATCATTGCGTACGTAAACGTTAACAAAACAACTAACGTTGGAACAATCCCGGTTAATAACCCCATAAACTGTTTTCCACCGGCGTCAAACATTCCGATAAAGTGTTCTCCAAACCATTGAATCCATTCCATCGAAC
>NZ_SCFM01000136.1 GCF_004138295.1 Ectobacillus funiculus
CGTGAGATTAAAGCAGTATTCCATAAGGAGCCATCTGAAATTACAGACGTTGTCCTAGCGGTAAAAAATCTGTCTAGAGAAGGCAAGTTCCAAAACGTCAACTTCGAGGTACGTAAAGGTGAAATCCTCGGAGTCGCAGGACTGATGGGCTCTGGAAGAACAGAGATTATGGAAAGTATTTTCGGAATTGACCCGCCAACCTCTGGTGAAATTTATATGCATGGCAAGCAGGTGAAAATCAATTCGCCGAAAGAAGCAATCCGTCATAAAATCGGCTTATTAACAGAGGACAGAAAGCTGACGGGTGCATTCCTGCCACTGTCGATCCGGGAAAACATGATTATGTCTAACATCGACAATCTATCAACTTTTGGTTATCTAAATAACGGTTTAGTGAAAAAAGCATGCAACGAGCAGGTAGAAAAATTAAGGGTAAAAACACCGCATTTAAATCAGCTTATTATGAACCTAAG
>NZ_SCFM01000137.1 GCF_004138295.1 Ectobacillus funiculus
CCGTCAGGCCCGTTGGCTAAACATATTACAGAAGACATTTTCGTTTCAGGGGTTACGGAAAAACAAATTCAGGTAGTGGACGAACAATCAGGAGCTACAGAGAGTCAACAAGAAACAGAAGAACAAGAAGCAACGAAGAACTTTGATACAAAAGATAAAGAAAGCTTCAAAAAGAATTATGAAGAGCTTAAAAAGGAAAAGTTAGATAATAATGATAACTTTTTAATGAGATTTTCAAGAG
>NZ_SCFM01000138.1 GCF_004138295.1 Ectobacillus funiculus
AGAAAGCTTCAAAAAGAATTATGAAGAGCTTAAAAAGGAAAAGCTAGATAATAATGATAACTTTTTAATGAGATTTTCAAGAGGGATCGGAAAAGTAACAGGAACGTTTTATCAAGCAGGCCGAGATTCGATTGATATGCTGATTAAAAACATCATTCCATTTATGGCATTTGTCAGTATGTTAATCGGAATTATTAACTACACGGGA
>NZ_SCFM01000139.1 GCF_004138295.1 Ectobacillus funiculus
CTTTCTTTGATCGCTTGACGAAATACCATTCTTCCAATACGGCCAAACCCATTAATAGCAACATTAATCATAATTAATAAATCCCCCTTTAATATGTTATACTATTTATCTTAAAATCTATAAGTAGTATAACATACTTAAAAATATATTCATCATTTTTTTAATTTTTTTAATAACTCACTCAAAAAATTAGTGTTTTAATTGAAAAATATTACTAATAAGGTAAGAACGACAAATATCCTATTAAATGTTGCAATGTGAAGCGCAGTCAGAAAAACATCATTCGAATTCTTCTCCTATTTCTTATGCAACCTTTGAGTCTTTAACGGAATCCACATAATGGCGTGCTTTGTCTGTATCAAATTCGCCCTCCCATTTCGCCATTGAAATGGCTGCCAAAGCATTTCCTAATACGTTCACAGAGGTGCGAACCATATCTAA
>NZ_SCFM01000014.1 GCF_004138295.1 Ectobacillus funiculus
CTTTTGTATAATTCTTCCACTTTTAGTGTTGTTTTGCAACCAGTCTTCACCTCCTTTTGAAATCATATTTCATCATTTTTGCGAACTTCCAGCAGCTTATTTGCAGCTGTTGTAACCTCCTTACATACAGTTTCATATTTATTGTTGGTTGAAAATGGATAAATTATAAGGGTGATTTGGAAAAAATGTCGAAATTACAGGAACAATTTTAAAAGGAAAAGTTTTTCGTTGTATCGAATGTTACAATATCCCGTTTTTTGTAATATATGTAATATTTAGTTGGAGCAGCTGTTATCGACAGTAGTGAAGAATGCTGTACATATTTGTTGCATGAGAAATTAGAAGGGGACGTGGGTAGGAGTTGATACGATGAAACGACTGATGATTACGCTAGGGGTTTTAGCTTGTATGGCGATAGGATACGTTGCATTAAAGGAGCTGTTTATATATTATGGAAACCGCTCTCTTAGTGCGGCAGGTACTTTACATTCGCAAACAGTGGATGAGAAGGAGTCGTCGCTGCAGTTCATTCGAACTACACATGAAAGCTTAAATGCATTCTTGAATTTTGGAAAAGCTGATTCGTATACAGAGGGAGATTGGAAGAATCTGAAGCAATGGTTTCAAGAGCAGGAGCCTGCATTAAAGGAATTCCCTACTTTGCTGCGAGATACAAAGCTAAAGAACGATACAACACGTGCCTATGAAGCGCTTAAGTTAGGAGTAGATAAAAGCAATATACAGCTTGTTATATACGGTCATCGTATTTACCATGATTTAGATATTTTGGTGAACCAATACAGCCTTGAAACGAATATCTGGCATTATACAGAGTTCGAGAAGCAGGAAAACGTAAAAATAGTAGAAGGGGCAATCCAATCGGCTTCACAGTAAAAGCATGCTTGTCCTGCAGATAAATACACTGTATACCTAAAATTTCCGGCTACGTCGAATGATTGTTTTCTGGAAATTTTAGGTATACAGTGCTAAAAAGCTAGCAAAGGGCTTAGGCTTCTTTGTTAGCTTTTTTCTGCTTACGTAGCAGCTAGTTTACTGTTTCTCAGTGTAAGCTGATAAAGCTGTGCAATAAACTCTCATAAATCAGAATTTCGTTTATATACCTGGAATCTTTGGGTTTACTATCAAGAAAAGATTGTAGCAGTGTCAAAAAACCGACAAATTCTCCCGTTGATAAGGTTTTTCTTTATTTTTATTGTTCTGTTTGTTACTATACTTGGTAGCGAGCAAAACTGCAATGCGAACCTAATAGAGCTAAGGGGGACAAACATGCTAGAACAAAAAATGAGTGATATTAAAATGCCTGCTGATGCGATTATTCGAGTAGAGGAAATGAAGGGCGGCGTTGTTTTATCGGTAGAGATAGACGGCCGTGTTATCTATACGATGGCATATGATCAGGATACGGACAGCTATGGCGAATTGTATGACCGTAACGACAAACGGGCACGGCAGGTACACCATGATCTAATGGGATGGCAGTTGCTTCATTAAAAGCAGATTCGTAATTGCCGGTATCATTTTTGGATGAGCATTCTCTATTATTCTTACAAGACAGAAAACCAGCTTGTTTACAAAGTGGTTTGACTCTATATCTTATTAGCCATATGAGAATAGTGGACAAGCCGTGTTTTTGGCTAGTAGACGATTTCTGATAGACAGAGCACTTTTGTTTTCTAAACTGGTTGGCTCCTTTGCAATGAGTAGATATGTGGCAGTGGAACATACTCTCAGACCTATAAATACTATATTTTCTAAAGAAAAGACGCACGACTGACGCGTCTTTTCGCTTTTTTACACTTTAAGAAAGTAGAAATTTCTAGCTGGAAAACAACTCGACGTAGCGAGAAGTTTTAGAAATACAGTATCAGCGCCACTACGCCTTTGTCTGCGCCCAGGGGGACAGGGCTTGCCAATCGGCGAGAACACTCCGACCTTTGACTAAAAGAAGTCTCCTTGCGGGAATGAAGCGTTAGCGTAGCGAGTAGGTGGGAGTGTTCAAAAAAGGGATTGATAAATCATGCGTGCTCCAATCATAATGAGCACAGCCCGCAAGATGTTTACGATTGTTTTTCCGCTTAATTTCATATTGATATAGGCACCAAATCTCCCTCCTGCCCAAGCTCCTGGAACGAGGAGAAGTGCATATAGCCAAATGACATTTCCGAGCAGGATATGGGTAATAGATCCTGTTACCGATGATAGAAAAACGACGAGCATGGATGTCGCGACTGCAATATGAGGAGGAAATGCAAATAAAAGCAGCATTGCAGGTACGAGCAGCGAGCCGCCCCCGACCCCAAATAAACCGGATATACAGCCGATGAGAAAGGAAAGAATAACAGCCGTGGCAGGGTGAAAGCCGTATTGCACTGTTTTCCCTTCTTCTGTGATAAAGCTTCTCGTAATGGCGCGTTTTTTTGAGAATGGAACAGACTTCAATTTTTCCTTTAGCATCAATAAAACAGAAACTGCAATCATAAATATTCCAAAGTACAGCGAGAAGGAATCCTGATTAAAAAATTGGTTTGCCCATGAGCCAACCATGCTTCCAGGTCCGCTTCCTAGAAAAAACAGCAGTCCGCTTTTATAATCTACACGCTTGTGCTTCATATAGCTCAGTGTAGAGGACAGTCCTGTAAATACGACTGTTACGATAGATGTGCCTACTGCAAGTTGTGGGGACACATTGGGAAGGTGCAATAAAGCTCCTAGGCCGGTAAGCAAGGGAACAATCACAATCCCGCCACCTAGGCCCACAAGGCTCCCAATTGTGCCTGCAATAAATCCAACAATAAGTAATATGATATATTCCAAGGTACACAGCTCCTCTATGTATGGGGTATAAAATTAGTATACACTTTATTTAATGTAAGAGAGGAAAGGATTTTCAGTGCATGTTGTGTTGTAACTTGTTATAATTTTCCTGTTCTCAAATCAACATAAATGCTGAAATTTGGTGGATGTAGAAGTGAAACAGTCTGCAGCAACCATTCGGTGTTTCAATATTCAAACGGCACCTAATTAGATCAGCAAATTAGCAATATAGCTGAGGCGGCAGCAAAGAAATTTAAGATGGAAATAGGATTCTAAAAAGAAAGGAGGTGAATCCTGCTATAAAAACATACAAAAGCATAGAGGCATCATTTAAAAACTTCACGAACGATTAGCGTGCAAGTGGTGAAATCGAATTCGTAGAAGCAGGAAATGATCTAACGGTTTGATTTGTTTATGTTTTTAGTAGCAGCGAACAGGAACATGGATGAGGGTAAGGTCATGATAAAAAATAAAATTCACACTTTATATCCTTCTTTTACGAAATCAGAACAAAAGGTTGCAAATGCAATCCTGCAACATGGGAAACAAACTATTTATTTTTCAGTGACAGAGCTTGCTGAGGCTGCGGATGTGGGAGAGGCGACAATACTACGTTTTTGCCGAAAACTTGGGTATAAGGGATATCAGGAATTTAAGCTTACGTTAGCAAAAGAGCCATCCGATGAAGCTGGGCATGGAGGGGAAGAGAAGTCAGATGTGATACAAAGATTATTACACGGCTATGCGGAAAGTCTCGAGGATAGTTCCCGCTTTTTAAATCGTGAAGTTTTAACTGCAGCGGTGAATGCTTTGTTTCGTGCCCGCTCTGTACATATATTTGGGACAGGATTATCGGGAGTTACCGCTGTTGATATGAAATACCGATTTTGGATGGCGCGCAAGCATGCTGATGCAGCAACCGATTACCATGCACAGAGAATGACTGCAGGAGCGTTGACAGAAGGGGATGTCGTCATCGCTATTTCAATTACTGGAAACGAAACAGAGATGGCACAGGCGTTGCAGGAAGCAAAACGGAATGGGGCTATTATTCTTGCTATTACACACTATGCCGATTCTGTCGTTACACAAGCTGCAGATTATGTGCTATTCACAACTGGCGCAGAAACGTTTGCTGGCGCCAAGCTCTCTCAATTATTTATTGCGGATTGTTTATGTGAGGGAATTGCTCTACAAGAAAAAGAATCATCCGATAATGGATGATTCTTTTTCTTGTTAGAAAATTAAATTTAATAGTAAGTACATAATAGCTGCGAGTGAAGCGGAAATAGGCAAGGTAATGAACCATGTAATTAACATGCGCTGCGCTGTTCCCCATTTTACACCTTTTACACGGTGAGCAGAACCTACCCCTAAAATAGAGGATGTAATTACGTGGGTTGTACTTACCGGTAAGTGAATATACGTAGCCCCAAAAATGATAGCAGCTGATGTTAAGTCTGCGGCAGCGCCGTTTACAGGGCGAATTTTCATAATACGACCGCCAACGGTTTTGATAATTTTCCAACCGCCAATTGATGTACCGAGACCCATAGCAATTGCACAGGAAATCTGTACCCAGATTGGGATATCCGTTGTGGTAAGATAGTTATTGGAAATTAGAGCCATTGTAATAATCCCCATTGCCTTTTGGGCGTCATTCGTACCATGTGTATAAGATTGTAAAGCTGCCGTGAAAATTTGGAAAATCCGGAAGCCTTTATTTGTTTTTGCTAAGTTGTAGTTCTTAAAAATAAGCTTGAAAATTGAGTACACAATATATCCAGCTATAAATGCAAGAACCGGGGAAATAATAAGGGATTCAATAATTTTTAGAAATCCTTGATAATTAAGCGCTCCAAATCCTGCGGCAGCAATGGCTGCACCTGCGATCGAGCCGATGATGGCATGGGAGGAGCTGCTTGGAATACCGTAGTACCATGTGATTAAGTTCCATGCAATGGCTGCAATTAAGGCAGCTAGTATTACCACTGACCCGTTTTCCAGCTTAAATGGATCAACAATATCCTTTGTAATCGTTTTTGCCACACCTGTGAACGTCATGGCACCGAGGAAGTTCATCGCAGCTGCTAGTATAATCGCCTGTCGCGGCTTTAATGCTTTTGTAGAAACGGCAGTGGCAATCGCATTTGCTGTATCATGAAAGCCGTTGATGAAATCAAAGGCTAACGCACCAATGACAACTAAAATAGTTAAAATTAAAAATGTATCCATTGTTATGCCATTACCCCTTATGCGTTTTTCATAATAATTGTTTCTAATACATTTGCCACACCTTGACAGCTGTCAGCAATTTCTTCAAGATTCTCGTAGATTTCTTTGTATTGAATAATTTTAATTGGGTCCTTTTCTCGTGAGAACAAATGCTTAATGGAATGTCTTAAAATGTCATCACAAGTGGACTCATGGTCCTTGATTTTAATCGCATTTGTGCGAATATCGAGCAATTTTTTGTTAGATAGAAGTTCAATCGCAGTTGCGATTTCATTTGCACAGGCATGAATTTCGTTTACAAATTTTTGTATGTATTCATCCGCTTGTGTGATGGAGTACATATCAAATAAAGCAGCTGAGTGTTCTAGACCATCTAATACATCGTCCATACTCATTGCCAACTGTAAAATATCTTCACGTTCAATGGGTGTAATAAATGCTTTGTTTAATTCCATAATCAGCTCATGCATATAAGAGTCGCCTTTTGTTTCATACTCCTTCATACGAATGGATAATTCCTTTAAATCACTTGCGTTTTTAATTTCGTGATCGGCTAGAAATTGTGCACTCTCTTTTATGGTTTCTGAAATATTTGAAAGCATCTCAGAAAACTTATCTTTCTTTGCTTTGAAAACCATCCTTGTTACCTCCACCAAAAGTAATATATAAGACACACACAACTCGGATTGTATCAGAAAAATGTCGAAAACTAAAACATTTTATCGTAATTTTTACAAACTCTTAACATTGTTGCTGTTGTTTAGTTATTAAAGTACATGATGAATTTACAAAACCTTGAAACTTATTGTATAGGATGCACAATTTAGATAGAAGTATGAAATAGTACCTTTGTTTGGTAAGATAAAGAAAATGCTGAAAAGGATTGTTTTGCTATGATTTCAATAGGATTAACTGGCTGGGGCGACCACGAATCTTTATATTCTGACAAACAAGCAGCAAAGCAAAAGCTGCGTACGTACAGTCGTCATTTTTCGGTGGTCGAGGTAGATAGCTCCTTTTACGCGATGCAGCCGACTCGCAATTATCATAAGTGGATTGAAGAAACACCAGCTGATTTTTCATTTGTAGTTAAGGCATATCAAGGGATGACAGGGCATATGCGAGGGGACATTCCATTTACAGATGCAGAAGAGATGTTTACAGTCTTTAAACAGTCCATTGTGCCGCTGCAGGAAGCAGGAAAACTACGCATGGTGTTATTTCAATACCCGCCTTGGTTTGATTGTCAGAAGAAGCATGTAGAGTTGCTGCGTTATACGAAGGAGCGTATGAATGACATTCCATGCTCCATTGAGTTTCGGAATCAATCCTGGTTTGAGCCGCAAATGTGTGACAGAACGCTTGCATTTTTAGAGCAAGGGAAGTGGATTCATACGATTTGTGATGAACCCCAAGCGGGAGTCGGTTCCGTACCAGTTGTTTTGCAAGCGACTAGTCGTGAGGCAGCGCTTATTCGTCTGCACGGACGTAACATTCATGGCTGGAGCAATACAGGTTTGCCAAATTGGAGGGCAGTCCGCTGTTTATACCGCTACAATCAGGAGGAGTTATTAGAATGGGCAGAGAGACTGCGATGGCTACAAGAACAGACGAAGCAAATCTATGTTTTATTTAATAATAACTCTGGCGGTGATGCTGCTGATAATGCGAAACAGCTGATGAAGCTGTTAGGGGTGGAGGAGCCACAGAAGGATTCAGAGCAAATGCGTTTATTTGATTGAGGGAGAAGGAAGTGGAGAAAGAAGAAAAACGCTGTACAAACAGGGGGGATGCGCAGCGTTTTTCTCATATACATATAGGGGGTGAACCCCATTTAAGCTTCTTGTTAATAATGATAACCATTATCAATTAAAACGTCAACAGATTTATGGAAAACGGAGGGAGATGCGTTGAGACAGCAGGAACAGATTTATCATGAGATGCTTCATGCCTTACATGAGGCAAGAGACAGCCTTACATTCGCAAGCTTGTATGAGCATCTGCTGAGAAAAGGGATTATTGAGGATACTCGTGATGATCGTAAGCTTGTGGTCAGTGTGATGAGGCAGCTTGAGAGGGAGGGGAACGGTGTAGTTTCATTAATATGTCCAATCAAAAAAAATAAAGAGCAGTGAGCTGCTCTTTATTCAAAAGAATGACGAAAGTATAGTTAAAAATATCGGTTTGCAGCAGTAACGGCAAAGCCGCTTCTTTACAACGTAAGGTATAAATCTCCAGATAGAAGCTAATTCGGCGCAGCAGAAAACTTTAGAACAAACTGTAAGTGCAGCTACGTTCCTGACGTCACCTAACGGCTCGTCAACCGGAGCGTTTTTTTAAGCAATGCCAAGATATTTTAATGTTTTTGCAGGTGTACTATGATTAAAAAAGTGCTGTAAAAAAGCAATATCTACACCTGCTTTATAGGCACAATAGCCCCATGTTTTTCGCAACGTATGGGAACTTATACCCTCTAACCCGGCTTCTTTTGCTGCTTTATTCAGGATAAACCATGCATGCTGCCGGGTAATCGGTCTTGTTCCTTTTTGTGACTTTAGGAGCGGCTCACTCGGCTTAGAATTCTGTCGCTCTGTTATATAAGCTGAGATAGCTTCTTGCAGCTCGGAGTTAATTGAGAACCATTTATGTTTTGTCGTTCTATCATTTTGAAATAAAATAGAGTTACGTACATGTCCCCTTTCATCCATTACGTCTGCTACTTTTAGCTGTAGAAGCTCACTTACTTTTAATCCGGAGTTTACAGCTAAACTAAACAGCAAAGCATCGCGTCTGGACGATTGTAAAAGGATTTGCTTTATGTGATGCAATTGCTGTTGATCTTGAATCGGTTGACCCATTTGTTTCACGTATGACACCTTCCTCATGGAACAAGTAAACGAAGAGGGAAGAATCCCTGATTTTCACACTGTAGGAAAGTATAATTTCCAGCTAGAAGTCATTCGACGTAGTGGGAAATTTTAAGGATACAGTGTAAGAGCAACTACGCCTCTGTCCTCGCCCAAGGGCGGGGCTCGCCAATCGGCGAGTTTTCTCTAATATAACGAGAAGATGTGTATTTCGTGTGAACTTTTTATAGAATATAGGAAAATTGTCAAGATCCGTGTTCAGGTTTCTGTAGCTGGAAATAAAAGGTGACTCCGTCTTCTGAATTTTGTACACCGAAGGGAGCTTTGTGCAGTTCTAATATATGTTTAGTAATTGACAGCCCGAGTCCAGTTCCTCCTGTATGCCGGCTTCGGGATGCATCAATACGATAGAACCTATCCCATATCCTCTCTAAACTATCCTCTGGAATCGGCTCACCGGTATTATGGATAATAACCTTTACTTCGGAGCCGTAATCATATGCACCAAGTGTAATACATTGTCCGGTAGGAGTGTGGCGAATTGCATTACTTAGTAAATTGACTACCACCTGTTCTATTTTATTTCGATTTGCTTGTACGATAAGAGTTCGGTCTGCTTCAAGCTGCACATGCAGATGTTTGTTTTCTATGTTAAACGAAAGCTTTGCGTGTACTTGGCTCAATAAATCGCCGATAGAAAAGGGAGTCATTTTCAGCTTATACGTCCCGGATTCGAGCTTCGCAAGCTCCAACATCTCCAAAATTAGCGTATTCATGTTGTCGACTTCCTCTAAGATGACATCCGTATAATAGTCTGTATC
This sequence comes from Ectobacillus funiculus, assembly GCF_004138295.1. Taxonomy (GTDB): domain Bacteria; phylum Bacillota; class Bacilli; order Bacillales; family Bacillaceae_G; genus Ectobacillus; species Ectobacillus funiculus. The sequence continues at coordinate 8,759 of NZ_SCFM01000014.1, forward strand.
TGAACTTATTTTGTCTTTAATTCCTTCTGCAAAGCTACGAATCACGCTAAGTGGGGTTTTTAGTTCATGGGAAATACCCGAGATAAACTCTTTGCGTGTTCGCTCAAGCTGCCGCTCCTTTTTTACTTCCTCTTTGAGCTGTTCATTAGTAATCCGGAGCTTCTCAATACGGTCCTTTAAATTAACAGAAAGCGTATTAATACTCTTGGATAGGCTTCCAATTTCATCATGAGATATAACGGGAAGCTTTTGGCTGAAATCGAGGTTTGCCATTTTTTTTGTTACATTGTGAATTTCTAAGAGAGGGCGTGCAATCATTTTAGAAAAATAGAATGACAGCAGAATAATGATGAAAAATACAAAGATAAAGGCATACAAATAATAATGCTTTAGTACATTCATCGCTTCATCAACGGGCTGGAGCGATGTCATTGCAAAGGCAAATGCTTGAATCTTTCCGTTTTGCATAATAGGCTTTACAAACACTTGATTCCGAACCTCTTCATTTTCCTGAAACGAGTACGTAGTCAGCTTTCGTTGGTCTGCTTCCCCGAGACGCACCGCAAGTTCCCAACTTTGTACCGCCTGCATGAGTGAATCCACATTACTAATAAAATGTAAGTCAGCTTTCAAAGGAAGGTGCAGCTTTGTAATATATCCTTCGGTGTCAATCATAAATTGGTGAGAGTCAAGTTCATCCTTAATCATATCCCACTGAATGCCAAAGGCTTTCAAATCTTCAATGACACTGTCGCTCCGCCATTTTTGATTTTTTGTCTGTATTGTTACAGGTATAATTACATTATCCTTTAAAATCCCTTTTATAAATACATGGTCACGTTCTTGGAGGGAGAGGTTCATAAATGACGAATAGGCTTCTCCGTTTAGAATGGTGTTTAATGGAATATAAAATGTTTTGTTTGTGTTAAGTTCTTTTATTTCCATATAATAGTAATCCTCGTCCTGTACGATGCCATTTCGATCGAGCAAGAGCAGCTGTGCGTTCGTTTGCTCGTAAAATCTTTGCTTAAGCTGCTTGACTGTAGTAAAATCTTTCCTGCTATGTTCATAGTCTGTGACAAATTCCTTAAACGCTTGTTGCACACGATCAGTTTTTTTCTGTATATAAAACTTTTCTAAAAAAAGGGATTGTCCGAGAAAAAAGAAAAGAAATGTAATGGTGAACAATCCCACTGTTAATAAAAATAGCTTCCAAACAACGCTTTCTCGCTTCATGTCTGCCCCCTAAGTTGCCTTAATTATTTGCTTCATTATAGCAAACGGATGAACAGACGGATGGAAAAATCAGAAGTTTATCCTAATGTTTGTTATTATTCAGCGTTTGTGCTTCTTGTTCTGAGGTATATTAAAGAAAACTCGCCGATTGGCGAGCCCTGCCCTTGGGCGAAGACAGAGGCGTAGTTGCCCTTATACTGTATTCCTAAAATTCCCCACTACGTCGAATGAACTTTCAGCTGGGAATTTATACTTTCTTACAGTGTAAAGAAAACTCGCCGATTGGCGAGCCCTATCCTTGGGCGAAGACAGAAGCATAGTTGCCCTTATACTTTGTTCCTAAAATTTCTCACTACATTGAATTGTCTTCCTACTAGAAATTTATACTTTCTTAAAGTGTAAAAAAACGGAGCTTGTCGTTGCAACGACAAGCTCCGTTTTTTCGGAAAAGACCTCCCCCACTGCTTTACAATTGTGAGGCCGCCTCAAGTGCAATTGTAATCATATCGTTAAATGTTGTCTGCCGCTCTTCAGCTGTTGTTTCTTCACCGGTAAAAATATGGTCACTTACTGTTAATACAGATAGTGCGTTCACACCATACTTTGCTGCTAATGTGTATAATGCTGTTGTTTCCATTTCGACAGCTAATACACCATAATCACCCAGTTTTTTTACCATATCCATGCTTTCGCGATAAAATATATCGGCTGTTAGTACGTTTCCGACACGTACATATAATCCTTTTCCAATGCCTGCTTCGTACGCTTTTCTTAATAAATCAAAGTTGGCGCATGGCGAAAAATCAAAGCCGGGGAAAGTTAAGCGATTGATGCTAGAATCTGTACACGATGTCATAGCAAGAATAACATCTCTCACCTTTACATCCTTTTGAATACCGCCGCATGTACCAACACGAATCAAATTCTTTACACCGTAGCTTTGAATGAGTTCGTTCACATAGATAGAGATAGAAGGAATCCCCATTCCCGTGCCTTGAACAGATACACGCTTTCCTTTATACGTTCCTGTAAAGCCGAACATACCGCGTACATTGTTATAACACGCTGCATCCTCTAAAAATGTCTCTGCAATATACTTGGCGCGTAACGGATCACCAGGAAGCAAAATCGTTTCTGCAATCTCACCTTGCTTGGCCTCGATATGAATGCTCATGAATTGTCCCCCCTAAATATATGTAATCCAAATTATACAATAGTGCGGGAAAGAAAACGATAAGAAAGCTGTGGATGAAGCTGCTTGAACAATTGTAGTATGCACGTCTGCTGCAGAAATCAAACTTTGGTGAACCCTTTCATATAAATGAGTGGAATCGAGCAGACTAGTAGCAGGATGACGAAGTTTTATGCCAGCTCATGCTTTATCATCTTTTGTCATCGGAATGTATCATCTGCAAAAAGAGGGGACAGGTGGTGAAGGTGGCAAGGAAAGCATTGAAACCGTCAATCATGTGAGGAAAGAGAGGGTTTCAATAGAAAAGGCTGACATTAGTCCAAACGGAACCGTTAGTGTAACTGCGGAAATTGCATAAGAAACGTTAGGTGCATTTTCTTTTGATGAGCGAATTGGACGAGAGACAGCTGGACAAAAGCAAGAATAGACTTATTACACAACCAATAATCTAGTGATAATGGAGGATGAAACATGAAGAAACAGCCATCAAACTTTACAGTCGCACATATTACTGATGATATGCACATGCGTTTAAAGCAAATTGAAGAGGACTTCGAGCAAAAATTAGGAAAGAAAGTTGCTCTTGTCGCCTATGAGGAGGAGAAGCGTTAAAAGAAAGGGCAGCCTTGCTTCTTCTTACACTATGGAAAAGTATAGATTTCCAACTAGAAGCGAATTTGGCGAAACAAGAAATTTTAGGAATACAGTATAAGGGTAACCACGTCTCTGCCTTCGCCCAAAAACAGATCTCGCCAATCGGCGAGTTTTCTTTAACTTTTCAATTGACAATGATTATCATTGTTGGTAGGATGGAAGAAAATATGAACGGAAGAGAAGGGGTTATTATGGAGGAGTTGTGGAATAAGTATCGCATTCGTACTATGGAGGCTGCAAGCGTTCATCTGGGGGGCAAACAGCTGATTGATGGGAAAGGGCTTGAGGCTTCTTTACAAACAATACAAAGCATGTTCCGTACTCCTGATAAAAAAACAGCAGCTTCGTTGTTTATAAAACGATATAATGTGTACATAGCTGTGCTAGAGGCTATGAGTTGCCGGAATGCGGAGACGCGGCTGTCACTCTCACAAATGTCATTCTCCTGTTCAGCTACTTATATTTTTACGTACGCCCCAATGTTATTTACGAAGCGAAGCAAACAAAGTCGTGATGCGTGGCGAGAGCAATTGCTGCAAGAGTTATTCCAAGAGCACCTTTCTGTCATGATTGCGTCGCTCGAACGTGAGACAGGGTTCTCAGCTTCTGTGATGTGGTCGCATATCGCGTATTATATTCATGTTATGTACGAGAGATGGATTCGCGAAGAAACGGATCCATTGATACAAGAGCGAATTATAGCTGATTTTGCTTACCTACAGAAGCTGCCTGCAAAGTGGTTCGGAGCACGTGACCAAAATCCGCTGTGTGTGTCATTTTCTTGCATGAAACATCCTATAGAAGACAAGCCGGTACTTGTCCGAAAAACGTGCTGTCTGAACTATAAGACAGAAACTAGCAAGGGGCCTTGCTATACCTGTCCACGTTTATCGGAGCAAGAGCGTCTTGAAAAAATACATGCATTATCTAAAAAGGCATAATAGATTTTATGTCTTTTTATTTGGAAAAAAACGGAATAATGTTACAATAGAAGAAAAACAGTCGGGTGATAGCGCATGAGAAACATAACGCTTGGAATGACGGTTTTATTTCTTGTTCTTCTTGTTGCGGCATACGTACATAAGCAAGGAAGTGGAACAGAACGTACAGTTTCTCTGATGAAGAGTGGGGTGAAATGGGAGGTTGAAACAGCGGCTATTGGCAAAAAAACAAAGGTTTCTTTTATTATTCAAGATGACAAGGGGAAGGGCCTTCGAGGCTTGAATGACGAAAAACAAAATGAAATACGAGCTGTAATTGTACCGCCGGATATGAAGGAGTATATAGAAATTCAACCTTCCTTTCTCGGAAAAGGAGCGTTTATGTTTACCCATATTTTTAAGCAAAAGGGGGAATATGCTGTCTTTTTGTACGAAAAAAACAAAAATATGCGGCAATCCTTTGCAAATACAAGGATAACAATTGGCCAAGATAGCGAGAAACAGCAGAGTTTAGTTCCGGATTCCTTGTTAACAACAGAAATCGGACCATATAAAACATCTCTTGTGTTTGATGCACTGCGAGTGGGAAAAATGGAAACATTAACCTTTCAATTCCCAGATAAGGGAGGAAGGCTGCGCTTTCGTTCGGAAAGTGGAGAGTTACCTTCCTTTCTGTTTGTAAATGAATCAAAACGTTCACTTGTACACACCGTGGCGCAGGACCAAGAGGGGAAGAAGGAACTCTCGCTGGCTGTTACATTTCCTGAGGAAGGATTGTATAAAATGTGGGGGACCTTCTATGTAAATGGCAGGGAATATCATCGGGATTTTGTTGTACAGGTCGGGAGTAAAAACTAGAAGCTATATAAGAGCTATTGAAGAACTAAATACTTACATGTCAAGGAACGGAATATAGTAAATGCAAGAGAAGACAGATGCTGCTGTAGGAATTTGTCTTCTTTTGTTTTAACATGACAGAGCTATGCAGTAAACAGACTGCTTTCTTTTTTGTATTTTCTGAAATATTTTGGAAGATCAAGAAAACATTTATGGTAAGATACAAGTAGGAGAGCAAAAGAGGGGTGAGACGATGATTATAAAACAATTCAGCGGATACGAGCTGACGAAAGCGCAACCGAATACATCCGAGGATTATTTTAATCGTTCAGAAGTAACCTACATAACTAATGGAGAAGAACGGACGCTACATGTCCTATACGTTCGTTATTTCGAGGAGCAGCTGCAACAATTTACACCGTTTGCAGGAAATCCGGTATTTCAAATCGAAAACGAAGATATAGCATTTAAGGACATCGCTGCACTTGCCTGTTTACTGCATGACCCGGAGATGATCTCTCGAAAACGTGTGTATATTAATACAACTGAAGAACTTGCCCCGTACTTCGAGGTACACGCTGTTGAAAGATTAAAAGAAATTGCTGCCGAGTGCCGTAAAAATGGCGGCGTCCTAGTAAAGGAAGAAAACAAAACAGCATAAACATAAAGTACAAGAATGAAGAGGGGGAATATAGCATGTCCAATTCTGTAGTGGAAAATCAAACAAAGCAAGTAGAAGCCTTTTTACAGGATGTTGTTTCTGTTATGACAGAGTACATGAATCATCACACGATTATATCCTTGCTTGAAGAGTCCGAGAATGGAAATAAGGAATACTACGAAGGGCTTCTTGCCGGGATGCGCCGCTTACTTGTTTTTTGCGAGGAGGGTTTAGATGCGTGCCGCGTTCTAGTCAAAAGCACTCCGTTTCGTAAAGGAGCAGCGGAGCGCATGCTCTACAAAATTTATCATCAGGTCATATGTGAGTTTTTTACACCTAAAAACGATTATTGGTATGAAAATAGTCGTTCTGCTTATACGGGAAAAAATGCCATTGCATTTACTATGACACCACCTCTTTCCGTACAGCAGCTTATGAAATCACTTGAAGGTAAATTCCAAGTGATGCGTGAGGAGCTGGAATACTACGAAACAGATTATCAAACGAAAATGATTCAGTCGCAGTAAAAGCAGCCGAATACGCTGCTTTTTTTTTCATCGCACTGTAAGAAAGAATAAATTTCCAGCCGGAAGTGAATTCGACGTAGGCGGAAATTTTAGGAATACAGTATAAGTAGGGCTACGCCTCTGTATTCGCCTAACGGCTCGCCAGTCGGCGAGTTTTCTTTATCCTTCTTTTTGTTGGCGTCATAGTAAACCGTTAATTGGAATACATTTAGAAGGTATAGCGATGAAGCGGGGGTGTCTCCATGATGCAGCGGGAACTGTTCGACCATTATTTTCACGAGGTGGAACATTGGTGTGAAAGTGTACTTCACGTATTGGATAGCCGGGCGATGGAAATCTATGACGTTCATATATTAGAGTATCGAATTCAAATGCTGCTCGAGCAGCTCAAAGGACAAAATGCCGACTATAATGTAGAGTTAGTTTATCAAATTAGCGATGATGTAGAACATATTCAGCATCATTTGCAAGAGGTGCTAACAACTGGGCATTACGAGGAATATGCCGCGTATGAACGGGGCTATGAAAGGGAGCCTGTCCCAATCGGAGGACACGTCCTTCCTCCGCTTTCTTACCCATACAACGCATTGGAGCCCTATATTGCAAAAGAAATTATGATGCTGCATCATGATAAGCATCATCGCAGCTACGTGGATGGTTTGAATAAAGCGGAGAAAATGATGCAAAAGGCTCGTAATACGGGAGATTATGATTTACTAAAGCATTGGGAACGTGAAGCGGCATTCCATGGATCAGGCCATTATTTGCATACTATTTTTTGGAGCAATATGAAGAAAGGAGGCGGCGGAGCCCCGAAGGGAACCCTGCTTCCGCAGCTTGAACAGGATTTCGGCAGCTTCGATCGGTTTCAAGCGCACTTTACAGAAGCAGCTAATAAAGTGGAGGGATCAGGCTGGGCTATTCTCGTTTGGGGCCCGCGTTCAGGGCGTCTGGAAATTTTGCAAAGCACACTGCATCAGTTATTTACGCAATGGGATACGGTTCCACTCCTTGTTTTGGACGTTTGGGAGCATGCATATTACTTGCAGTACCAAAATAGAAAAGAGGAATATATTCGGAACTGGTGGAACGTTGTTGATTGGAACAATGTAGAGGAACGATTTCAAAAAGCACGGAAGCTGCAATGGCAGCCATTTTAAAAGCTTCGCCCATAGTCGGGCGAGGCTTTTTTACACTTTAAGAAAGTATAAATTTCTAGCTAGAAGCCAATTCGACGTAGTGAGAAATTTTAGGAATAAAGTATAAGTAGGGCTACGCCTCTGTCTTCGCTCAAAGGCAGGGCTCGCCAGTCGGCGAGTTTTCTTTACAAGATACAAAAGTATAGCCTTTCAGAGAAAGCCGCCTAGCGCTTACGTTCTGCTCAGGTATTTGGCATGCTCTTTGGCAGGAGCTAGGCAGATCATGCAGCTATTCCAGCATCATTTTCAGATGCGCTCTGTTTTTCCGTTCTTGCCGCTTTTCAATCATAATTCCTAGGACAAAGCATACACTTGTACAAAACTGGAATAGGAAAGGATGTGGAAACGGTGCACGTATGGGTAAAGACAACTCTTTCCGTTCTTTGTGCTGCCTTTTTATGTGTCTTGCTTCTTTCTCAGCATACATATGCCGGCTTTCAAGGTGTGAGTGCGCGTAACGCTGTTTTGATTGAACAGCAGACCGGGCGTATTTTATACAGCAAGCAGGCGAATGCACCAGAGAAGATCGCCAGTATTACAAAAATTATGACAGCTCTTTTGGCGATAGAGTCTGGAAAAATGAAGGAGACGGTTTCCGTTAGCAATACAGCAGTGCGAACAGAGGGATCCTCCATTTATTTGACAGCAGGGCAAAAGGTGAAGCTTGAGGATTTAGTATATGGTCTTATGCTTCGATCTGGTAATGATGCAGCACAGGCAATCGCTGAGCATGTTGGCGGAAGCACAGATGGGTTTGTCTATTTAATGAATGAGAAGGCGCGGGAAATTGGGATGAAGAATACTCATTTTTCTAATCCAAGCGGTTTAGATGGAGATGGAAATCATTATTCCTCCGCCTATGATATGGCGTTATTAACAAGATATGCAATGCAAAATAAGACCTTTCAAAAGATATTCGGTACGGAAACGTATCAATCTGAGGCGTGGGATTATCCTTGGCACAACAAGCATAAGCTACTTACCTCTATGTATAAGTATGCAACAGGAGGGAAAACAGGATTCACGAAAAAAGCAGGAAGAACGCTCGTGACGACAGCTTCAAAGGACGGTTTGGATTTAATTGTTGTTACATTGAATGCGTCGGGGGATTGGAATGATCATATGTATTTATTTAACGAAGGCTTTAACAAGTATAGCATGACAACAATTATGCAGGATGGCGGTATTGCTGAAGTAAAGGGGAATTCGTATAAACAGCATGTATATTTAAAAAACAGCTTTTCGTATCCATTGACAACAGAGGAAAAACAGGACATAACCGTTAGTATCGAGCTGGAACCACGAGCACAAGTACAAACAGACGGCAGTATAGTTGGAAAAGCTATATTTCTATTAAAGGGGGAACGGATTGGCGAGCGAAATGTGTTTTATAGCAAGAAGCGGCTGTTGCCTGTGACAGGCTTATTTTGGGAAGATTTCCAGGAAGTATTTTCTTCCATGTTAGGTGTTACATACGATGGTTAATCTTATCTGGGTTGCGATGACGATTATTGGTGTGTTGTACGCGATGATAAACGGCACAATGGAAGCTGTAAATAAAGCTGTATTCGATGGCGCAAAGATGGCGGTTACGATTTGTATTGGTTTATTGAGTGTACTGATTTTTTGGCTTGGGCTGATGCGGATTGCCGAGGAAGCTGGTTTATTAAAAAAGCTGGTGGCTATATTTTTGCCGTTGATTAAAAAGCTGTTTCCTGAAGTGCCAAAGGATCATCCAGCAATGGGATTTATTCTATCAAATATGATGGCAAATTTCTTTGGGCTTGGCAATGCTGCAACGCCGCTCGGGATTAAGGCGATGGAGCATTTGAAGGAATTAAATGGGGGCAAGGACTCCGCAAGCCGTTCGATGATTACGTTTCTTGCTCTGAATACGTCAGCGATTACCCTTATCCCGACAACTGTTATTTCCATTCGGATGACGTATAATTCAGCTAATCCAACAGATATTGTACTAGTTACGTTTATTGCTCAACTATTATCCATGATTGGCGCGATTTGCATTGACCGTTATTTCTATAGAAGGCGTACAAAAAAGGAGGGGAACAAACGATGAGTATCGTGAACACCATTTCTCTTTGGCTTATACCATGCATGATTGCCTTTATTCTTTTGTACGGTACTGTCAAAAAGGTTCCAACGTACGAAACATTTGTCGAGGGGGGGAAAGAAGGTCTCGGCATTGCTGTCTCGATTTTGCCTTTTATGGTCGGCATGCTTGTCTCCATCTCCATTTTTCGTGCCTCAGGAGCATTGGATGCGCTGGTCGGTGTGATGAAGCCTTTTTTGGACAAAATTGGGGTGCCTGCAGAAATTGTTCCACTCGCTCTGATTCGTCCGATTTCCGGATCTGCCGGTCTTAGTATTACGACGGATTTAATTGCAACGTATGGACCTGACTCCTTTCTTGGCCGTTTGGCTGCTGTTATGCAAGGAAGTACAGATACGACCTTTTATGTTTTGACTGTTTATTTCGGGGCGGTAGGCATCCGAAAGATGGGAGACGCGCTGAAGGTCGGCCTGTTTGCTGATTTGATCGGGATTGTTTGCTCCATTATATTTGTTTCACTCATGTTCCGCTGATCATCAGCGGTTTTTTCTTTGTGCTGTAAGAAAGTATAAATTCCTAGCTGAAAGTTCATTGGACGTAGTGGGGAATTTTAGGAATACAGTATAAATAGGGCCACGCCTCTGTCTTCGCCCAAGGGCAGGGCTCGCCAATCGGCGAGTTTTCTTTAGGAACAATGTTTTCCTTTTCGACAAACTTTTATTATAATGAAATTAGTGTCGTTATGAGGGAAAGGTGTAGACTAGGATTTTTTCACACTTTAGGAATAAAGTGTAAGTGTGACTCGCTTCTGTCTTCGCCTAACGGCTCGCCAATCAGCGTTTTTTTTATAAGGTTTGTAGAGCAAAAAGTGAACAAATTGTTAACAATTTATTGTAGAAATGCCGTCAGTTGGAAGCTGTGAACTTGTATTCCCTATTACATAACGGTAAGATGAACTTGAGGTGGAAAACGAAATGGAAAGATTGCAAAAGGTAATCGCACAAGCTGGGATTGCTTCCCGAAGAAAAGCAGAAGAACTTATTCTTGAGGGGAAGGTAAAAGTCAATGGCAAAGTGGTGACTGAATTAGGAATAAAGGTAGGCAGACAGGACGAGGTTGAAGTGCTCGGTGTGCCGATTGAGAAGGAAGAACCTGTATACTTTTTATTATATAAACCGACTGGTGTAATCTCTGCTGTAAGTGATGATAAAGGAAGAAAGGTTGTAACCGATTTCTTTCCGGAAATTAAGCAGCGTATTTTTCCTATTGGCCGGTTGGATTATGATACGTCTGGTCTTCTCCTCCTGACGAATGATGGAGAGTTCGCAAATGCGCTTATGCATCCGAAGTATGAGGTTGAGAAGGTATATGTAGCAAAAGTGAAGGGCGTATTGACTGGAGAGAAGATTCGTATGCTCCAAAGAGGCGTCATGCTGGAAGATGGTAAAACAGCACCGGCACGCGTGAAGCTTATTTCCGGAGATCGCCGTAAGGAAATAGCTGTTGTTGAAATTGCCATTCACGAAGGGCGTAATCGGCAGGTTAGAAGAATGTTTGAAGCAGTCGGCTGCAAGGTTGTGAAGCTAAAGCGGGAGCGCTATGCGTTTTTAGGGCTCACATCGCTCAGACCTGGAGAAGCACGTGCACTGTCGCCACATGAAGTGAAGCAGCTTCGCGCAGTGGCTCTCACCAAGCCGAGATAAGCAGCTCGGCTTATGTCGGGCTATCTAGCCTAGAGGGGGAGAAGATGATGAAGAAAAACAGATTTGTATTTCGTAGCGTTATTTTACTCATTCTTGTTGGTGCGCTTGCGTTCACTCTGTATCAAAATTTCTTCACAGAGACGGAAAAGGTAGAAATCGGTAAGAAAGCACCGGATTTTCTTGTTACCGATATGAGTGGGAGCAAAATTTCACTTTCTGATTTGCAAGGAAAAGGAGTATTGCTGAACTTTTGGGGAACGTGGTGTAAACCTTGTGAAAAGGAAATGCCGTATATGAATGAGTTGTACGCTTCCTATAAGGAAAAGGGAATTGAAATGATCGCGTTAAATGCGGATGAGACGGAGATTGCTGTGAAAAACTTTGTGAACCAATATGGTTTGACATTTCCAATCGCGATTGATAAGGAACAGGAGATATTAAATACATACGGAGTAGGGCCACTTCCTACGACTTTTTTAATTGATGCCAGTGGTACAGTAGTAAAGCAGATTACAGGTACACAGACGAAGGAGCAGCTTGAGGAATACATAAAGGGGATTGTTCCTGAATAAAGCATGTTGCAAGTAGACATAAGGGGTGAGGGAATGGAACACGTAAAATGTCAATGCGGTCATGTCAATCCTGTTGGCACCTTTTTTTGTGAGGCATGCGGGAAGCCGTTTCAACACGAAGAGTCTGTAAGTTTACTAGATATGAAGTATGAGGGAAGTGCACGGCGTTCGATCACCTATAACAAAACACTTGTAGACAAAATATGGAGCTTTTTTTCATCTGTAAAGGTTGGAATTTGGCTTATTGTCATTACGCTTGTGGCATCCGCTATCGGTACTGTGTTTCCGCAGCAGATGTATTTGCCTCCAGCGGTTACGCCAAGTGAGTACTATGCTGATCAATACGGTGTTCTCGGCAAGTTGTATTATAATCTTGGGTTCGATAATCTGTACAGTTCTTGGTGGTATATGGTTTTACTCGCATCCATCGGAATTTCGCTTGTTATATGCAGTCTCGATCGGGTCGTGCCTCTGTATAAAGCATTGAAAAATCAAAGAGTAACGCGTCATCGCAGCTTTTTAAAGCGGCAGAGATTGTTTGGTGTTTCTTCAGCAACGCCTGAAGACATTGCTATCGTTCAAGAAAATCTGATAAAACGGCGTTATCATGTACGAACAGAAAATGAAAACATACTAGCTGAAAAAGGCCGCTTTTCTCGTTGGGGACCTTATGTGAATCATATTGGGCTCATTATCTTTCTAATTGGTGCCATGCTTCGTTTTGTACCAGGTATGTATGTAGACGAGGTCATTTGGTTACGCGAAGGTGAAACGAAGGAAATACCGGGTACAGATGGTAAGTACTATTTAAAAAATGAAAAGTTTATTAAAGAAGTGTATAGCAAAGAAGAAGAGGATAAAGTGTTTGACGAGGCGATTGATCGCGTCGGCAACAGCATGATTCCGAAAAACTATCAAACGAATGCTGTGCTGTACGAAGCAGTAGGCTCCACAATTGCCGGTCAAGAGCCTAAGCTGAAAAAGGTAACAGATTACAAGATTCGGGTGAACGACCCTCTAAAATTTGAAAGCTTTGCTTTATATCAGACAGATTATAAAGAGGGAGAACTAAGCAAAATGTTTCTTCATCTGGAGGATAAGACAACCCACGAGAAACGCGGTCCAATTGAAGTGAATCTTGCGAATCCAGAAGAGAAGTATGATTTAGGGAATGGATACCGAGTGGAGCTGTTAAGCTATTTTCCTGATTTTTACTTTGATGAAGAGGGAAAACCGAGCACGAAAACGAAGGTGCCGAACAACCCGGCGTTTGTATTCAAAATGTTTACTCCAACAACACCAGATGGGGAAGTAAGCTTTGTTGCGATTCGACAAAATATTGAGCCAGCAGGCACAAATAAGTATAAAATGACATTCGCAGGCATAGAGACGAGAAATGCAACTGCGCTCACTGTACGGAAGGACTTAACACTGTGGATTCTCGCTCTTGGCGGTACTATTTTCATGATAGGGGTAATCCAAGGGATGTATTGGAATCATCGCCGTATTTGGATGCAGCGTATCGACGGTGAGTGGTGGATTGCTGGACATACAAATAAAAATTGGTATGGATTTCGCAATGAAATTGAGACGGTTCTGTCAGGTACCGCTGTTCCGCAGCCGGAGGATAAAGCACTGATGGAAAAAATCAGTTAAGGGTGGGAGAAGTATGGCACAAATCAGCAGTAACTTTCTTTTTGCTGCCTTTATTCTATATCTTGTGGCAACCCTTTTTTTCGGAGGAAGTATTCGGGAGAAGGGAAAGAAATGGGCAAACATTGGAATTTGCATTACAATCGCGGGATTTCTTGCTCAACTAATTTATTTTGTCACACGTTGGATTGCAGCAAAGCATGCTCCTGTAAGCAATATGTTTGAATTTACGACATTTTTTGGCATGGCGCTTGTGTTAGCCTTCATCGTTATGTACTTTATTTATCGTACAAGCGTTCTTGGACTGTTTGCATTACCGATTGCGATTTTAGTGATTGCCTATGCGAGTATGTTTCCTCGTGAAGTGACACCGCTTATTCCATCGCTTAAGAGCTACTGGCTGTATATTCATGTGACGACAGCGGCGCTTGGAGAAGCTATTTTGGCAATTAGCTTTGTCGCGGGTCTGATTTACTTGATTAAAAACGTAAATCAATCCAGACAAAGCAAACAAACATTTTGGCTTGAAGCAGTGCTGTTTTTTCTTGTATGTACACTGGGCTTTGTTAGTGCGACAACAGCTTTTTCTATTAGTAAGTATGAGGCGAAGTTTGAATACACGGATAAAAATGACCAAAAAACTGAGATGGTATATCAGTTGCCAGCGCTTGTTGGACCTTATGAGGGTGTGCTGCAGACAAAAGGAAAGCTTGATCCCGTGCTTCATACCCCTGCCATTGTAAATGCCAAGAAATTGAATACGGTGATTTGGTCTTTGCTGTTTGGAATCGCTATATATACAGTGCTCCGTTTATTATTTCGTAAGCGCATCGCGGCGTTCCTGCAGCCATTTGTGCAACGTGTCAACAATGATTTGCTTGATGAAATCGGCTATCGCTCGGTCACGATTGGATTTCCGGTCTTTACACTTGGCGCTCTTATTTTTGCAATGATTTGGGCACAGGTAGCATGGACGCGTTTTTGGGGATGGGATCCGAAAGAGGTATGGGCGCTTATTACATGGTTATTTTACGCTGCCTTTTTGCATTTGCGCCTTTCAAAGGGGTGGCATGGGGAAAAGTCTGCATGGTTAGCTGTTGTTGGTTTTGCTATTATTATGTTTAATCTTGTGGCGGTGAATCTCGTCATTGCAGGTCTGCATTCATATGCGTAAAAAAGAAGCGGAAACGCTTCTTTTTTACACTTTTAGAAAGTATAAATTTCTGGCTGGAAGACAATTCAAACGTGTTTTATGAGGTATTGTTATAAATGTTTGTAAAATTGTCAAACTCTTGGATAGGTAATGATAGGTTTTTACTGTTATGATGAAGGAAAGGCATAAGAAGCAACAGAATGGCCAAATTTAGAGCAATAGATGAGAAAGGCAGGTGAATCCGTTTTCTGGGGTTTTCTAGAAACGGTAATGAATATGCAAAATGATATCAAAATTTTGGTTGTGGATGATGAAGAACGGATTCGACGTTTATTAAAAATGTATTTAGAGCGGGAAAATTATACAATTGATGAGGCTGATAATGGTGAGGTCGCCTTATCGAAGGCGTTGCAGTTTGAGTATGATTTAATCTTGCTTGATTTAATGATGCCTGGAAAAGACGGCCTTGAGGTATGCCGAGAGATTCGGGAAAAGAAAGCAACTCCGATTATTATGTTGACTGCAAAGGGAGAAGAAGTGAACCGTGTACAGGGATTTGAAGTAGGGACAGACGATTATATTGTAAAGCCGTTCAGTCCGCGTGAGGTTGTACTGCGGGTGAAAGCTTTGCTGCGTCGTGCAACTTCTACAACGTTTTTTACGAAAGAAACGGCCACCAAGGATATCATCGTTTTTCCGTACCTTACAATTGATAATGATGCCCACCGTGTCATGGCAGATGGGCAAGAAGTAAATCTAACGCCAAAGGAATATGAATTGCTTTTATTTTTGGCAAAGTCACCGGATAAGGTATTTGACCGTGAGCAGCTTTTGAAAGAAGTATGGCAATATGAGTTTTTTGGCGATTTACGTACAGTTGATACGCACGTAAAGCGTTTGCGTGAAAAACTAAATAAAAAGTCTCCGAACGCAGCGAGAATGATTGTAACTGTTTGGGGAGTCGGGTATAAATTTGAGGTCGTGAGCGAGTAATGCTTTGGAGAAGTGTAGTCGGAAAGCTTTGGGTTACTATTTTACTGCTTGTTTCCGTCGTGCTAGGCTTCGTGGCAATTCTGTTGCTGCAGTTTTTCGAAAATTATTATGTCGACACGAGTGAGACAAGACTTACAAATGTGGCGACACGTATTTCAGAAATGATTGGAGACGGGATGGATGAACAAACGGTTGAAACCGTTGCTTATCAATTCGTTGATCCGCTCTCCCGTATTATTGTCGTAAAGAATGGAAAGGCAGCTTCATATTCTCCAGAGGAAAAGGGACTTGTAAATCTTACAGTGGAGGATTTAAAAGCCGACCCCGATTTGGTAAAGGTGTTTACAGAACAAAAAACAGTGCACAAAAAGATGTCTATACCTTCGGCGGATGATACTTCAAATGGTGAAATTATGATTGTCGGGGTTCCAATGAAGAACGGGGGAGGGGCTGCATTTGTATATCAATCTCTCCAAGTAGCGCAGCAGGCTGTTGCAAAGTCGATGGATTTTATCCTTTTATCAGCTGGAATTGCTATTATTCTGACGACATTTTTTGCTTTTTTCTTATCTACCCGTATTACTGCTCCGTTACGGAAAATGAGAGAGGTTGCGTTTGAAATTGCCCGAGGAAAATTTCAAATGAAGGCACCCGCGGTTTCGCAGGATGAAATCGGTGAATTGGCAACTGCTTTAAATCAAATGGGAAAACAGCTAAAATTTAATATCAATGCTTTGCAGCAGGAAAAGGAACAGTTGTCTGGTATTTTGACAAGTATGGCAGATGGAGTCATTACGCTAAACCAAGAGGGCGAGGTGGTTGTCGTAAACCCGCCTGCTGAGAAATTTTTAAAGTTTTGGAATGAAGAGAATGGGACGGGTGAAGAAGAAAAGCTTCCGCCAGCGCTTGTACAGCTATTTCATGAGGTAGGCCATGATGAACGCGAAAAGGCAATTGAACTGCATTTGCAAAAAGGGAACTATGTGGTGCTCATGACTCCGCTTTATAATCAAACGAAAGTTCGCGGTGCAGTAGCGGTGCTTCGCGATATGACGGAGGAGCGCCGGCTGGAGAAGATGCACAAGGATTTTATTGCAAATGTCTCACACGAACTTCGTACACCTATGGCGATGCTGCAAGGATACAGTGAGGCCATTTTAGATGATATTGTAACTACGAAGGAAGAAGTGAGAGAGTTTACCCAAATTATTTACGATGAATCTGTTCGCCTTGGTCGTCTTGTGAACGAACTGCTCGATCTTGCTAGGATGGAAAGCGGGCGTGTTGAATTATATGTATCAGAAGTGGAAATCGTTGCATTTGTGGAGAAAATGATTCGTAAGTTCCAAGGGATGGCAGCTGAAAAGGATGTACGGCTATATGCCCAGTTTGCAACAGATGTTGAAAAATATGCGTTTGATGGAGACCGCATGGAGCAGGTACTAACAAATCTCGTTGATAACGCTGTGCGTCATACAAGTGCAAAAGGAAATGTTTCTCTCATTGTTCATGAGCGGGCTGATGGTCTTGTATTTGAAGTGAAAGATTCCGGGATCGGTATACCACAGGAAGATATTCCTTTTGTTTTTGAGCGTTTTTATAAAGGGGATAAGGCAAGAACACGAAGCATAGATGGAGGTACAGGTCTCGGATTAGCCATTGCTAAAAATATTGTAGAAGCACATGGAGGAGAAATTTCTGTTTCAAGTGTTGTGAATGAAGGAACGACATTTTCTGTGTTTCTTCCGAAGCAGTTATGCTAATGTGGTGCAGCTGTACTAATTCCAGGGAGGGGAATCAGTATGAAATTGTATACGAAAACAGGGGATGGAGGAAAAACGAGTTTAATTGGCGGGCGCGTTGACAAGCACCATCTTCGTGTTGAGGCGTACGGAACTATTGACGAGGCGAATTCCTTTATTGGCCAAGCGATGACAATGCTGACGGATGCGAAGTTTGCCGATGTGTATCAGGAGCTTAAGAAAATACAACATGAATTATTTGACTGTGGCGGAGACCTAGCGATTGTACAGAATAAAATTCCGTATAAAGCAACCGCAGAAATGATTACGTTTCTAGAGCAGCGTATTGATGCATATATTGACGAGGCGCCGCCGCTTGAACGTTTTATTTTGCCAGGAGGAACTCCGGCAGCGGCAGCGATTCATATAGCGAGGACTGTGACGCGTAGAGCAGAGCGCTGTATTGTAGCGCTCAAGCAAACCGAAGAAATAAATACCTATGTTTTGGCTTATATAAATCGTTTATCTGACTACTTGTTTGCGATAGCTAGAGTGGTAAATGCTCGGTCTGGTGTACAGGATGTGGAATATGCAAGGAGTGCGATTGTGTTCCGGGATAAACCAGAACAGAAGGAAATAGAACCCTCAGAATGATGGTTATGTGTCCAAAAAAATGTCTGCCGCTTTGCGGTAGACATTTTTTTGTATTTTAAGAAAGAAGTTTCCACTTTCCCCCTTTGTGGTAGAAATGCAGGAAAATTGCTAGCCTACTATCCTTTCTATTTTTTTTGCATACTTTTTCGTTAGGCTATGCAAAATAGATAAGGTGAATCTTAAGATAAAACGGAGGTTGAGGAATGAGAGGGTATAGGAAGTGCTTGTTTTTGCTGTTTGCATTCGGTTCCTTGTATGCAGGAGGTGCAGAAGCAGCAGAACAATGGACATGGCCTGTGTCCGGGGTGATTAGCGATTATTTTGGAACGCGCAATGGCAAGCATTATGGAATTGATGTGGCCGCCGCAGTAGGGACGACAATTGTGTCTGCAGGTGATGGCAAGGTGACAAAATCGTATTATTCTAGTTCGTATGGAAATGTTGTATTTATCCGGCATAGCAACGGCTATGAAGCAGTGTACGCACATATGAAGCAGCGTCTTGTAAAAGAGGGGCAGCAGGTTACAGCGGGTCAACCGATTGGGCAGGTAGGAAATACAGGGCAATCACATGGTGCTCATTTACATTTTGAGGTGCATAAGGGGTCATGGAACTTCGGAAAAACAAATGCTATTAATCCGTTGGCTGTACTTGGAGAGCCGTTACATGAGAGTGTTTCATCGTCCTCCTATATTGTG
Organism: Ectobacillus funiculus; assembly: GCF_004138295.1. Classification (GTDB taxonomy): domain Bacteria; phylum Bacillota; class Bacilli; order Bacillales; family Bacillaceae_G; genus Ectobacillus; species Ectobacillus funiculus. The sequence goes on from NZ_SCFM01000014.1 coordinate 27,245, forward strand.
CAGAGGGGAGATACTCTAACCGCAATTGCAAGGAAATTCGGGATGACGGTTGAAGAATTAAAGCAGGTCAACCAGTTGAGTCGCGATGTAATTTATCCGTCTCAAAAGCTGACGATTAATTAAGTAGAATAGTTTGTTTACACTTTAAGAAAGTATAAATTTCTAGCAGGAAGCCCATTCGACGTAGTGAGAAATTTTAGGAACAAAGTATAAGTGCAACTACGCCTCTGTCTTCGCCCAAGGGCAGGGCTTGCCAATCGGCGAGTTTTCTTTATAACCAAAAGGAGACATCAAAAGAGCAGAATTGCTTGTTTGATGTCTCCTTTACATAGTTTTGTTTTGGAGCGGTGTCTATTTTCACAGTTAAATAACATTCTTACAAAAGAAAAAAGTATATTCCGTGGTACGGAACATACCGAATACTTCTATAAACCGTCCCCGCCTGAACCATGCGTCTTATGTGCAGGTTGTTTTACTGTGCTGAGGAAACAAAGGAGGGACATAACCACTTTTCCGAATTATAGTCAACAGCTCTCTTTACCAAAAAATGAAAATAGAAATAAAGCCAGTGATACATAAATAGCTGTAAATATAGAGGACTTTTTCCCTTGTTTTCGGTTCTAATTTTGGCAGGACAATTGTCGGTTCAATAAGCCCGATCGTTAAGCAAAGCAACCCGAGAAGCATTATCCCAATCGAAAGGGAGAACATGGCGATCTCGGCTTTATAAGGCAGGAGCAGCTTAAATAAAAGCGAAAGCAGCGCGCTGTAAAGCAGCGAGGCTATATATATGTTTCGTTTTGTTTTCGAACGGTAGCCAGGAATTTTCCGCCATGCTGGCCGCGGCATTTCTTCTATAGAAAGCGTAGTATACGTCTCGATAAGTTGTTGGACTTCTTTTCCTTTATGCATAATATATAAAATCCAGTTGGGCTCGCCTTGAAAGATAAACTGTGAATTTGTTAAATAATGGTCCACTTTTACATTTTGCCAGCTAGACCAAGGATGACGTGTAATGAGCTTTATTTTGCTCTCAAGCGTTTTATCATATTCATAAATGCTAATGCCGTCTGTATCAAAGGCTGCATAATGAAAATGCTTGGATAGTTTTCCGAAGTCTACCTGACAATAAAACAGTAAGTCCCGTTTTAAATAAAAATACTCTTTTCGAAGACTTTTTTTCATTACTTCGTATATAGTCTGTTTTTGTTGTTTTTTCATGGTACTTCCTCCAACAAGAAACATAGCTTTTTCCACTGTAAGCGAGGGAGGTTCATTTAAATCAAAAACGCTATTCCAGCAGGAATAACGTTCTTATGCGACTATTCAAATTTTAGAGCATCACCATCAAATGGCTCGTCTGCAACTTTGATGGAATCCGTTGGGCATCCTTCGAATGCGTCCATCATGTCGTCTATTAATACGTCTGGAATTTCCACGATCCCTTGATTATCGTCAAGCGTTACAAACGCAATGCCTTCATCGTCGTAATCGTAAATATCTGGTGCAGCTGCTCCACAAGCTCCACAAGCAATGCAAGTTTCTTTGTCAACAATAGTGTACTTTGGCATTTCTGTATACCTCCCGATAATATGTATATAACATAAAATATTCATTAGGTAGTGTTGTGCTAATGAAAGAACATTCTACCCTTATTTTAAAACGGTTTGTCGAGATTTTCAATATAAAATTATAATGATAATGCTTATCAATTAAAAATGTCAATCAAATTTGTAAATTATTCAAAAGAAATGAGCAAATAAACATTTTTCTTTGTTACACGGCAAGGCAAAATGATTCATAAATGACTGCTCCTATGCTCGTTTGTTACAATACATATAACAGCAAAAGAAGGAGTGAAATTTCTTGCAGCTGCTATATACAATTTTGTACGGGCTACAGCGAATAAAAGGGGAACGTACAGCATCTTCCATTTACCACTTGTTAAAAGGTAAGCGTTCGTCTCAAACGTTGCAGGATGGTGCGATCTATCGTCTGTCATTTTTGTTTGGCGTGTATAAGAAACTGAACCGACACGTTTATGATGAACAAATCCAGCTTCTTTTAAACGAAAATTGTATTGAACAAATACAGGAAAATACGTATGCTGTAACTGCGAAGGGAGAGGACAGGCTGGCGCAGTATGGCGCTGTTGTTCCTTTGCCCCTGCATTTGGAGGGAGTGCGTTATGGGGATACGGGTGAAGTGCTTTGGAAGCGTCTTTCCCTTGTTGTGCAAAGTTTATCGCATTTACAGAGAAATAGTTCTTCTTTTCTCCCTATTCAGCAGGACATAGAAGTGACAGAATGGGTGAAAAGGTTTTTTTTATCGGCACTAGTTTCGCGTACGCAGCTAGCAGCTGCTTTGTATGAAGAATGCATGAGTGCACTCTCCGCTCTGACGGAAGCAGAATGTACTGCATTTGTGTTACGGCTCAGCGGCTATCACCGAGTTGGATATACGGAAGGGCAGATTGCTGAGATGCTGGATGCGGATCCTCTTCGCATTCATTTTCAATTCCTTAGCGCGCTTCATTGGCTCACAAAGCAGGGACTTGAGGAGGATGGAAGATATCCGTTATTGTCGCAAATGACATCCTATAAAGAAAAAAGAGTTGCTGTCCTGAGCTTATCTACCATTAAAACGTACGATTTGTGGAAGCAAGGAAAAACAATAGCGGAGACAGTGCGCATACGCGGCTTAAAGCGAAGTACTATTGAGGACCACATCGTAGAGATTGCGTTGCATGAGCCGGATTTCCCGATTGAATCTTTTCTGGCAGAAGATAAAGTGAGAAGGATCACGGAAACAATTCAACGCATGAATACGAGAAGGCTGCGAGAATTGAAAAAGTATGCAGGAGACGATGTAAGCTATTTCGATATTAGACTGGTGCTTGCAAGGATAGGGGGAGCGAATGAGGATTGAGGATGTGTTATATGAAAAATTCGGTTACCGTGTTTTTCGCATCGGACAGAAGGAAATTATTGAGGATCTACTGCGCGGTGTTTCTGTTGTAGCGATGCTGCCAACTGGGGGAGGAAAGTCGGTTTGTTACCAAGTTCCAGGATATATGATGCACGGGACCGTATTGATTGTATCGCCGTTGCTATCCTTAATGGAGGATCAGGTCAATCAGTTGCGGCTTATTGGGGAGAAGCGTGTTATTGCATTTAACAGCTTTCGCACAATGGAAGAAAAGAGAGAGGCTATTCGCAATCTCAGCTTTTATAAATTTATTTTTGCATCTCCGGAAATGCTGCAGGCTCGCTCTTTTCTCCATGCCCTCAAACAGATGAATATCGCTTTATTTGTTGTAGATGAAGCGCACTGTATTTCGCAATGGGGGTATGATTTTCGACCGGACTACAAAAAGCTTGATCATGTCATTCAGGAGCTTGGAAATCCCGCTGTACTTGCACTAACAGCTACAGCGACAAGAGAGGTGCTGAAGGATATTGCTCATAGTCTTCATCTGACGACCGCCTCGTTTCACTTGCATTCTGTAGATCGTCCTAATATTGCCTTACAGGTAGAGCACGTAGAAACACTTGATGACAAAAAAGAAAGGGTGCTTTTATATGCTAGTCAGCTGCAAGGGCCGGGCATTATTTATTGCTCAAGCCGCAGTTGGGCTGAAGCGCTTGCGCAAGCGCTGCGAGCATCAGGGATAGAAGGGGTAGCGTATTATCACGGCGGTATGGAGCAGGAGGAGCGGATGCTCATTCAGCAGCAGTTTATGAAAGGGCAGCTTTCTATCATTGTTTGTACAAGTGCCTTTGGAATGGGAATTAATAAACCTGATGTTCACTATATTATTCATTTTCATTATCCTGCTAACTTAGAGTCATATTTGCAGGAAATCGGAAGAGCAGGACGAGATGGAGGGGCGAGCATTGCCATTTTATTATTCTGTACGGTTGATCATGAATTGCCGCTCTCTCTTATTCAGGAGGAACTTCCGAATGAGAGAAGCATAGCGTATTGTCTTTCGTTGTTTAAGGAGGAACTAGTTCGTCGACCGGTGCTCCTGCTATCTGATGCTGAATATATAGCGCGAAATGTTGCGGGTTTTGCAGAACAGCATTGGCGGTTTTTACAATACCGCCTCGAGCAAATTGGCGCAGTGAAAGGCAAAGAACTTATCCTAGGGGCGATCCCTTCCCATGCTCCTGCCCTCTTTTATGAAAGGGTAATAGAAAGGCTTAACCAAAAATATGAAAAGCTACAAGTGATGCGGAGTTGGCTGGAGGGAAGCGGCTGCCGAAGAGAATCGCTGCTTCGGTTTTTTGACTATGAAAAAGAGAGCGTGCCTAAGCAATGCTGTGATGTTTGCGGAATCATGCTTGATGCGTATAAAAAGAACAGCAAGAGCGGCGCGCTTCCTTATGCGGGATGGCGTGAGGAGCTGAAGCAAATACTGGGTATTGGAGAAACGGAAGCTATATGAAAAGCCAGCAGGAGAAAATTAAAAATATGTCTGACCGTGAGCTACGGCTCAATTTGTATATTACACAAGCTCTTATTTTGTTTGCGTGTATGGTTTTATCGTACTGGCTGTTTGATGATGCCGCAGCATTTTTAGCTATGTGGCAATGGAAGCCTATTTCTATCGTCTTGCTCGGGGGAGGAGCGGCTTTTGTGATTATTATAATGGATTACGCTGCTATGCGCGTGTTTCCTGAGTCCTGGTTTGATGACGGAGGGATTAATGAACGGATGTTTCGCGGCTTATCCATTCCGCATTTACTAGGCGTTACGCTCTTAATAGGAACTTGCGAGGAACTATTATTTCGCGGCATTTTGCAAACGCACTTTGGATTGCTAGCTGCAAGTGTGATGTTTGCTGTTTTGCATGTGCGTTATATAAAAAAGCCATTTTTATTTTGTTTTGTGTTAATAATTAGCATAGCCTTTGGGTATTTGTTTGCATATACAGGAAACCTTTTGGTTACAATTTTCTCCCATTTTCTTGTGGACTTTGTGATGGGCCTATACTTGCGCCGGAAAAATGAAGATATATTATGATTTGTATAAGTTATGTATTAGTAATTGTACAATGAAAATGTAAGGAGTATACAATGATCGTTATTTTGATGCTCATTATCATCGCATGTCTTACTTGGATTGTTTTTATGTATAAGGAAGCACATGTAAATCGGGTCATATATCAAGAATACTGTTTTCCTGATTTCCCTCGAAGCTTTGGAGAGGTTCGTATTTTTTTTATTTCAGATATTCATAAGCGAAAGCTGCCAGATCCATGGATTCGTGATATGCAAGGAAAAGTGGATTTTGTGGTAATCGGGGGCGATTTAACAGAAAAAGGAGTGCCGCTTACAAGAGTGTCACATAATCTTCGTCTGCTTAGCCAGATTGGCCCTGTTTATTTTGTTTGGGGCAATAATGACTATGAAACGGAACGTCATGATTTAGATGCGCTTCTTCTTGATCATAAGGTGAAGAGCTTAGATAATACAGCTGTTTTGTTTGAGTCAGAAGAAGGGGAAAAGCTTTGGCTGCTCGGTGTTGATGATACATCGTTAGGCAAAGATCGTTTGGATTGGGCGCTAGCAGATTGTGAGGAGGAAGGGTTTCGCATTCTTGTTAGTCATAACCCAGATATCGTTCAAAAGTTTACAGAGAAAGAGCGTATTTCATTTGTGCTAAGCGGTCATACACATGGGGGACAAATCTATTTGCTGCCTTCAGACAAATATATGCGAGGAGGAACTTACTCGTATGCGCACACATTATTGTTGGTCAGCAACGGTTATGGTACAACATTCGTTCCGCTGCGGTTTCGTGCTCCTGCACAAACTCACTTACTCTCGCTAAAAAGGAAAGAAGTATAGATTTATTGTTTAAGGTGGGAAAGGGTATGTCAACCTTAGAAGGGAAATACAACATTAAGGCAGTTTCAAACATGCTTGGTATTCAGTCAGGCACGTTGCGAGCATGGGAAAGACGTTATCAAATGATTGCTCCAAAACGCAATGAAGCAGGCCATCGCCTTTATACCGAGGAGCATGTCAAGATATTAAAGTGGTTGATCACAAAGGTGAATGAAGGATTTACAATCGGGCAGGCAGTAAGTTTACTTGAAAGCAATCAGTTGAATACCCAAGTGTTTTCTGAGCAAGAGGATAATAAAGCAGAGTCATTAACGGAAGCAATTTTGTATGCATTGTTAAAGTTTGATGAGATGAAGGCGCATGAACATTTGAATGAAGCGTTTAGTTTATTTTCTGTTGAAAAGGTAACAATGGATATTTTGCGGGGGATTTTAGTGCGGATTGGGGAGCTTTGGCGGCAGGGGGCTATTACAAGTGCTCATGAGCATTATGCTACATCTTTTCTACGTTCGCGAATTGGTATGATTTATCATAATCTACCTGCTAATGCTGTGCTGCCAAAAGTCGTTGCTGTATGCGGGCCAGGGGATTCTCATGAGCTTGGACTGTTGATTTTTACGATTTATTTACGCCGTAAAGGCTATGAGGTTATATATCTTGGGACAAGCATTGATGAAAAAGATATTCATGCTATCATTGAAGAAGTAAGGCCTAAATTTTTATTTATGTCCTGCACGTTGACAAAATATGTTGTCCCAACGATAAAACTTGCCAATTGCTTGCGGGAGGAGTATGATTATCTATCCATAGGAATCGGAGGAACTGCTTTTTCGCTCTTGCCTGAGCAAGAAAGAGCGGCGCTAGAGGAGTATCTTGTGGGAACAACGAAAGACGATTGGGATCAATGGATGGTGAGAGCGTAGCCTCATTCTATGAACCATCCGATTCATCCTTCATATAATAAACATTAGGTGTAACGGTTGAGGTAAGGAGGGTAAGAGATGAGATTGGAACGTTTGAACTACAATAAAATCAAGATTTTCCTTACGTTTGACGATTTGTTGGAACGTGGGCTCACGAAAGAAGATTTATGGCAAAATGCGCCGAAAGTACAGCAGCTGTTTCGCGATATGATGCATGAGGCAAATAAAGAGCTTGGATTTGAGGCAGACGGACCAATTGCTGTAGAAGTATTCTCACTTCAGGCGCAAGGTATGGTTGTCATCGTGACAAAGGAGCATCAAGAGATAGGGCTGGATGAAGACTTTAGCGATGACTTTATTGAAATGCAGGTAACTCTTGATGAGAGCGAGGATATTTTATATGAGTTTGCTTCATTCGAGGACATTATTTCCTTGGCAGAGCGTTTATATCCTCTGGGGATTGAAAATGGGAAATTGTATTCCTTTCAAAATCATTTCTACTTATTGCTGGAAGAATCAGCTACATCGCTCTCTCATGAAAATTTAATCGCTATCTTGGCGGAATTCGGAAATTCTGCAACGATTACAATCTATAGGTTAATGGAATATGGGAAGGAACTGATGGCAGAGCGTGCATTAGCCCAGTTGTATCACTATTTTGTAGCGAAATCAAACCTCAACTAAGGTATAGTTGGGGTTTTTTGCACTGTAGGAGTATAAATTTCCAGCGAGAGGTCATTCGACGTAGTCGGAAATTTTAGGGATACAGTATAAGTAGGGCTACGCCTCTGTTCTCGCCTAGGGGCAGCGCTTGCCAATCGGCGAGTTTTCTTTACACTTTAGGAAAGTATAAATTTCTAGCTAGAAGCAAGTTCGACGTAGTAAGAAATTTTAGGAACAAAGTGTAGGTGCAACTATGCCTCTGTCTTCGCCCAAGAGCAGGGCTTGCCAATCGGCGAGTTTTCTTTACACTTTAGGAAAGTATAAATTTCTAGCTAGAAGCAAGTTCGACGTAGTAAGAAATTTTAGGAACAAAGTGTAGGTGCAACTATGCCTCTGTCTTCGCCCAAGAGCAGGGCTTGCCAATCGGCGAGTTTTCTTTACACTTTAGGAAAGTATAAATTTCTAGCTAGAAGCAAGTTCGACGTAGTAAGAAATTTTAGGAACAAAGTGTAGGTGCAACTATGCCTCTGTCTTCGCCCAAGAGCAGGGCTTGCCAATCGGCGAGTTTTCTTTACACTTTAGGAAAGTATAAATTTCTAGCTAGAAGCAAGTTCGACGTAGTAAGAAATTTTAGGAACAAAGTGTAAGTGCAACTACGCCTCTGTCTTCACCCAAGAGCAGGGCTCGCCAATCGGCGAGTTTTCTTTATCAGAAAGGATGCATGATGCTTTTTTATTACGGAAAACCTATTATAACCATGTTTTTAAGTGCTTATGAACCGGAGATGTCAAATTTTGCATTCCGGTTTTCAGAGTGTATACTAAGCAATAAAGGCTTACTCAAGAAATGTATACAGGGGGTTTACTGATTATGGTGGCCGAAAAGGGAGATCATTCACAACAGAAAGCTGAACAATTAGATGTATTGAGGTCTACACAAATTGTTATCCATCAGGCGTTAGACAAGCTAGGCTATTCGCAAGAAGTATATGAACTGCTAAAAGAACCTATCCGCATGATGACGGTAAAGATCCCAATTCGTATGGATGATGGCACTGTGAAGGTATTTACAGGTTATCGCGCACAGCATAATGATGCAGTGGGACCAACAAAGGGGGGCATTCGCTTTCACCCGAATGTAACAGAAAAGGAAGTAAAAGCTTTGTCAATTTGGATGAGCTTAAAGTGCGGTATTGTGGATCTGCCTTATGGTGGCGGAAAGGGTGGTATTGTTTGTGATCCGCGTGACATGTCGTTCCGCGAGTTAGAACGTTTAAGCCGCGGATATGTAAGAGCAATTAGTCAAATTGTAGGACCAACAAAAGATATTCCGGCACCTGATGTATTCACAAACTCGCAAATTATGGCGTGGATGATGGATGAATACAGCCGGATTGACGAGTTTAATTCACCTGGCTTCATTACGGGAAAGCCTCTTGTGCTCGGAGGATCGCATGGACGTGAAACCGCTACCGCAAAGGGCGTGACGATTTGTATTCGAGAAGCTGCTAGGCGAAAAGGAATTAACATTGAGGGTGCCCGTGTTGTTGTACAAGGATTCGGAAATGCGGGCAGCTATCTTGCAAAATTCATGTATGATGCTGGAGCAAAGGTAATAGGGATTTCTGATGCGTATGGGGCGCTGCATGACCCGAACGGACTTGATATCGATTATTTGCTTGACCGTCGTGATAGCTTTGGAACGGTAACGAAGCTGTTTACAAACACAATTACAAATAAAGAGCTGCTTGAGCTTGACTGTGATATTCTCGTACCGGCAGCAATCGAAAATCAAATTACGGAAGACAATGCGCCTCATATTAAAGCAAAAATCATTGTGGAGGCAGCTAATGGTCCGACTACCTTGCAAGCGACAAGTATTTTAACAGAGCGCGGTATCTTACTCGTTCCTGACGTATTAGCCAGTGCGGGCGGCGTGACGGTATCGTATTTTGAATGGGTGCAAAATAATCAGGGTTACTATTGGACGGAAGAGGAAGTAGAAGAAAGATTGGAAAAGGTAATGGTAAAGTCATTTAGCTCTGTATATGAAATGTCCCAAGTTCGCAAGGTGAACATGCGTCTTGCTGCTTATATGGTTGGTGTTCGCAAGATGGCAGAAGCGAGCCGATTCAGAGGCTGGGTATAACCGGAAAAATGTCCAAAACGACAGTGCTTGTTGTTTCGGGCATTTTTTGTTTGTATTTTACACTTGCCGAAGCAACAAACTGTGCTGACGCTTTGCACTAACCGGTATTTGCTTTATTGGCAAGGTTGTGTGTGGCGGTTTTACTTCTATTGGGACGAACGGTTGGAATACATATATAGGGATATATCATGCATGGAGATGATCAGATGAGATTTCCGATAGAACGAATTTATATTAGCTACGGCAACTCTAGACCCGGCAGCCGTTTGTCAAAAGTCCGTTTTATTGTAGCGCATGATACAGGGAATCCCGGGAGCAATGCCATTGGAAACCGTGACTATTTTCAGGAAACAATGCCCAAATCGTCTGCTCATACGTTCGTTGATGATCAGCGTATTATTGAAATGATTCCCATTGATGAAGTTGCGTATCATGTCAGATACAGCGTACCAACCGATAATGAGCTGTATGGGTATAATGCAAACAGTGCTGCAATAGGCGTAGAGCTTTGCTACGGAGGGAATATTAGTTTTTGGGATGCCTATACAAGATATGCCTGGTACCTCGCATATCTATGTCAGGTATATGGGCTGAATCCCAAAACAGATATTGTGTCTCATAAACGGCTCGATCCAGCACGCAAAATCGATCCCGAAAATGTTTTGAAGCAGCAAGGTATTCCGTTCAAACAATTTTTAAATGATGTATATCGTATGTATGTATCGCTTAGGTGACAAACAGTACAGAAAAGCATACAATACAAATGGGCGCCTACTTCGAATGGTAGGTTTTTTCTTTTTATATATGTGGTTATCGAAACGGAGTGTTGGGGAGTGAGCAGTATGCAACAAGAGAAAGTAATTATTGTGGGTGGAGGTCCGTGCGGCTTGGCGGCAGCGATTTCCTTGCAGCGCATTGGAGTTGATGCGCTAGTCATTGAGAAGGGAAACATTGTCAATGCCATCTATCATTATCCAACTCATCAGACTTTTTTCTCTACAAGTGAGAGGCTCGAAATCGGCAATGTTCCTTTTATAACAGAAAATCGAAAACCTGTTCGTAATCAGGCGCTTGCTTATTATCGTGAGGTTGTGAAGCGGAAGCAGGTGCGTGTCCAGCCCTTCGAGCGGGTTGAGCATGTGGAGAAGCAGGATGATCATTCATTTGTTATACGTACGACGAAGCAGGGTGGAGAGGCGGCAGAGTATCGTTCTCAATATGTTATCGTAGCGACAGGGTATTATGACCATCCTAATTATATGAATGTACCGGGTGAGGAATTAGCGAAAGTGTCTCATTACTTTAAAGAGGCACATCCATACTTTGATCAGGATGTAGCTGTCATCGGCGGTAAAAATTCAAGTGTGGATGCGGCACTTGAGCTTGTAAAAGCGGGCGCACGTGTCACGGTGCTTTATCGCGGTGATGTTTTCTCATCAAGTATTAAGCCATGGATTTTACCGGAGTTTGAGGCTCTCGTTCGCCAAGGAGAGATTACGATGGAATTTCAAGCACATGTGAAGAAAATAACAGAGCATACACTTACGTATGAGGTGAACGGTGAGGAGAAAATCATTGTGAACGATTTTGTGTTTGCGATGACGGGATACCATCCTGACCATGCCTTCTTAGCGAACATGGGTGTAGGTATTGATCAAGAAACCGGTCGCCCGCTCCATGATCCAGATACGATGGAGACGAGTGTACAAGGTATTTTTATTGCAGGTGTTATCGCAGCAGGTAATAACGCGAATGAAATATTTATTGAGAATGGGCGGTTCCACGGGGACGCTATTACTAGAGAAGTTGCCAAACGGCAGTAGTATAAATCACGTGTACTTGTTCTAAACTGTGAAAAAGGACAAGGCGGGATAAGTGTGAAAAGGGTAGAGCATTTTATTATTAAGCTTGTGCTAGTGCAGTTTTTACTTCTTTTGCTGGCGCAAGTGCTGCTGATGCAGCCGCGTATTGCACCTTATTTATCAAAGGTTGTGTACTACGAGGGCGTCACAAAGGGAGAGGTTACAAAAAGTTTAGAAACAGGAAAGTAGTTTTGATTTGCTTCTCTGCATGGTTGTGTTACAATAAATGGAGACTTTCAAGGGAAAAACTTACAAAAGCAGGTCAGATTCCTGCTTTTCTCTATTTCTTTTTATTTAGGTGAAATTATGAGGTGTTACTATGAATCAAAAAATCTCTATTGCAATTGACGGACCAGCCGCTGCGGGGAAAAGTACGGTTGCAAAAATTATCGCAAAGTCTCTTTCTTATGTATATATCGACACAGGAGCGATGTATCGCGCTCTAACATATGCTGCTTTAAATCATAGTATCGATGTGAACGATGAGAGCAGTGTGGTGCAGATGCTCAATGCGGTTGAAATTCGCTTCGAAAACCGGGGCGATGGACAGCATGTATTGTTAAATGGCAATGACGTTACAGATGCGATTCGATCTCCTGAGGTAACCAATACTGTCTCTATTCCCGCGAAGCATCGTCTTGTTCGAGAAGAGATGGTAAAAAGGCAGCGAGTGCTCGGTGAGAGCGGTGGTGTTGTGATGGACGGGCGTGATATCGGAACGCATGTCCTACCGTATGCAGAAGTTAAAGTTTTCCTTTTGGCTTCTGTTGAAGAGCGGGCGCAGCGACGCTATCAGGAAAATATAGAGAAAGGTTTTTCGTCAGATTTAGAAAAACTGAAGGAAGAAATTGCCCTGCGTGACAAGCTGGATTCCGAGCGGGAGTTTGCGCCGTTGCAGAAAGCAGAGGATGCAATTGAATTAGATACAACATCTTTATCCATTGAACAAGTCGTGGAAAAGATTATGGATATTGTCTCTTTGAAATTAGCACAATAAGGAAAGAGTAGGATCTCTTTCCTTATTTTTATAAGAGGACAATTTACTTGACAAATTCTTGGATTTGTTAGAACTTAGTAAAAGAAGATATTTTCTGAATACTTTTCCAACATGCAAATGGAAACTTATTCTTTCCATTTCGTATATACATAATATGCACTTTCATTTTAGTAGGGAGGTATTTCCATGGTTGAAAAGATGAATGAAGAGATTGTAGAGGCGAAGGCGCTGCAAGTTGGCGATATTGTCACAGCTCAAGTTACAAAAGTCGAAGATAAGCAAGTGCTTGTAGATGCAGGCTACAAAACAGAAGGTGTGATCCCAATCAGTGAGCTGGCAAATGTACACATTGAGAAAGCAAGCGATGTTGTACAAGAAGGTCAAACGCTGGAACTGCAAGTCATCAAACTTGAAGACGACGATCTTGTTTTATCGAAGCGTGCTGTTGATGCAGAACGGGCTTGGAAGGAGTTGCAAGGCAAATTCCAAACAGGTGAAGTGTTCGATGTAACGGTAAAAGATATCGTAAACGGCGGTCTGGTTGTGGACCTTGGCGTTCGTGGATTTATCCCAGCATCCCTTGTAGAAACACATTATGTAGAAGATTTTACAGATTATAAAGGGAAAACATTAGATGTAAAAATCGTAGAGTTAGAGCGAGAGAAAAATCGTGTAATCCTTTCCCACAAAGCAGTAGTAGAGGAAGCGCTGGAGACTAAGAAAAAGGAAGCGCTGCATTCATTAAAGGCGGGAGAAGTGCTGGAAGGAACTGTACAGCGTTTGACTGACTTTGGAGCATTTGTCAATGTTGGCGGTGTGGATGGTTTAGTCCACATTTCACAAATTTCTCACGATCGTGTTGAAAAGGCATCTGATGTATTATCAGAAGGGCAAGCTGTTAAAGTGAAAGTATTGTCAGTAGATCCAAGCACGCAGCGTGTATCACTTTCCATTAAGGCTGCTCAGCCTGGTCCTTGGGAAAACATAGCAAATGAAGTGAAGGTGGGGGATATTTTAGAAGGAAAAGTCAAACGTCTTGTTAGTTTTGGAGCGTTTGTAGAAGTGCTTCCTTCTATTGAAGGTTTGGTACATGTGTCCCAAATTGCCAATCGCCATGTAAAGAATCCAAGTGAAGTGCTTGAAATCGGACAAATTGTAAAAGTAAAGGTGCTCGAAGTGAGCCCGCAGAATAAGCGTGTGTCTTTAAGTATTAAAGATGCGTCAGAGCCGGAAGTGCAAGAAGATTACAGCAAGTACCAGCCTACAACAGAGTCGTCCACCTTCCAGTTGGGTGACATTATCGGTGAACAGTTGAAAAAATTACGCAAATAAACGGGTGATGGTTGTGACAAGAGCGCAGCGAAAGATAGATCATATTCAATTTGCGCTTTCTACTGGGCAATCCTGCTCTCATGGCTTTTCGGATGTTTCTTTCGTTCATCAAAGCTTACCGAATACGTCATGTGAACATATCTCGTTACAGACGAGAATAGGCGAACTTTCTTTAAGTTCGCCTATTTTTATCAATGCGATGACGGGTGGCGGTGGAGCAGAAACGGAGCGTGTTAACGAAAGTTTGGCGATGGCCGCAAAGCACCAAGGTTTGGCGATGGCAGTAGGCTCACAAATGGCGGCCTTACGAGACAAGCGGGAGGAACTTTCTTATAAAGTCGTGAGAAGAGCAAACCCGAATGGAATCGTTTTTGCAAACCTAGGAAGTGAGGCAACAGTTGAACAGGCAAAGCGTGCCATTGAGATGATTGAAGCAAACGCAATACAAATTCACTTGAATGTGATTCAAGAGCTAACAATGCCGGAAGGCGATCGTGATTTTACAGGTGCGCTCAGGCGCATTGAGATGATTGTTAAGGAGTGCGCCGTTCCTGTTATTGTAAAAGAGGTCGGCTTTGGCATGAGTAAAGAAACAATACAAAAGCTGCGAAACGTAGGTGTGACCATTATTGATGTCGGCGGCTTTGGCGGAACAAATTTTGCCGGCATTGAAAACGAACGGCGTCAGCGAGTGTTATCATATTTTAATGATTGGGGTATTCCTACCGCGGCATCGTTAGTAGAGGCTGAAAGTGTCGGGGGCGCGTCGTTAATTGGTTCAGGTGGCCTGCAAACGGCTCTGGATGCAGCAAAGGCTATTGCGCTCGGGGCTTCGGCTGTAGCATTTGCTGGACAGTTCTTGCGTATACTTGTGCATCATGGAGTAGAAGCTTTAATACAAGAGCTAGCTGCGCTGCATGAGGATTTGGTATTGATTATGACAGCGCTGGGAGCAAATACTATCGAGCAATTACAGCACGTCCCGCTTGTAATTAGTGGCTATACACATCATTGGCTGACGGAACGAGGTATCGATACTACTGCCTACAGCAGAAAAAGCGCGACATAACAAAACGTTATGTCGCGCTTTTTTTGATGTCTAGCTTTTTCAGGTCAAATATTTTTCCCGATCCGAAGCCCAAGAGCGGCTTTCATAGTGAGAAACGTTGGCCCTCTGGAGCTGAGGAGTTATAGTTTTAATGCTTGTTTTGTTCACGTGCGAGCTCTGGTGTATCGAGACCAGTAGCCCCTGGGTATTGCAGATTTTGATCACGGTCGGATTCAACGCGACGTGATTCTCTCATTTTCTTTTCTTGGCGGTCTTTACCCATCCTCTCCACCTCCTTATTGTAAGTGTTTCTGTTTCGGGATGAACTATACGATTTTACATGAAGGATTATTTTTCATAAAAAGCACCCATAATGGAAATGATAGGAGGGAGTAGCATGGAAGGGGCTTATTTTTATTTCTTCTCTTGGCTCGGTTGGATTTTTGTTACATTTTTTATGAAAAAAAGCAAAGCGCGTCTTGTTTATGCAGCAGTTCTTTTGTTCACGATTATGATTTCACAAACAGTCGTAACGTTCGGGGAATTCCGAATATGGATCGGTGCATTTTTTCTGCTAGTCATTGGCATTATCGGTATTAGTCGTCTGTCGATGTTGACAAAGCTGTATTATGCTGTGTGTTCGACAATAGTGGGAATGGTGTATGCAATTGTTCATCTTGTTGAATTGTACGATCCGGTCTGGATTATTATCAACCATACATGGTTTCTTAGTATATTGCTTGCGTACATATCTTACGTATTAATTCGTTTACCAGAAGAGCGTATTTTGGTACTTTGTGTTGGGGTTGTACAGGGTGAAATTTTAGTTACAGCTGTTTTAGAGCCATATGGTTTTCATAATGAGTTTGGATCGATGTTGTTTCTAGATGCAGTTGCATGTGCTGTTTTTTTACTGTGCGTATTGTCCGCCATCTTGAAGGGACTCGCGTTTGTAGAACCATTCAAACAAAAACAAGTAAGGGAGAGACAGGGCTAGGATATGAATCATTATACGTTCCCAATTTTACTTGGTGTGCTTGTGGGGGTTATCACACGTCTAATTATGCTAAGGACCGATACGAGACAATATCCGACCCGTTTGCATGGGAAGATTGTTCATATTGCAATGGGGTTTATTGCGGCTATTTTGGGAGCAGTTGCCATTCCTTCTATTATGAAAAAGGACTTTTCGGCACTAACATTTTTAACGCTCGCTGCTTCGCAATTTCGCGATGTCCGCAATATGGAACGCAATACTTTACAGCAGCTTGATGGCGTTGAACTTGTACCGCGCGGAAGCACCTATATAGAAGGAATCGCACTTGTGTTTGAGAGCCGGAACTATTTGGCGATGATGGCATCCTTCGTGACGACATTTGCATATTTCGCCTTTAATTCTCCCATAGCGGGTGTTATCGCAGGCATTGCTTCCTTTTTCGCAGCGAAAGCGCTCATGTCCGGAGGCAGGCTGCAGGATCTTGTCGAGATTGAACATGCTCCGCTTCGATTTGATGGGGCTGGTTTGTATATTGATAATATCTATATTATGAATATCGGCTTACCGGCAAGACAGAAAGAGATTATGAAGTATGGAATGGGATTTTTGTTAAAGCCAAAGTCAATGGATGCAAATATTACGCTCTCAAACCTTGGACAACGGCAGGCGATTTTGCATGATGTGGCAGTTGGGCTTGGTGTTGTGCGTGATTCAGGCACCCCAGCTCTAGTGCCTCTTGCTAAGCGGGACTTAAATGATGGTCGAATAGGAGTGTTTGTTCTTCCGCAGGAGCAGGATGTGGAAAAGGCGATACAGATTATTGGTAATGTGCCAACACTTGAAAACGCTATTCGCCTCTCCTCTGAAGCGGCAAAAGGGGGGCGTACATCGTCATGATATTGGAAAAATGCATACTAGCCGTTATTACAACGGATGCAAGTAAGTTTGCAGGCGGAGCACCTTTATTCACATGCCCTTCTACAGAGGAGATGGAATTTGTTGCAGCAAATCTAGAGGCTATTTTAGATGGGATTGCGCACAGACTTCAGGAGAACGTATATATTATTGTGAAACACTCCTAACATATGATATAATGTGTAGTGCTTGAAAGATAGGAAATATTGTTGATACCCCCTTCTTGCGCAAAGAGGGGGTTTTTACATACAGATTAGTCAGAGAAAGGATGAAAGTAATATGCCAAAACCAACAGTTGCCATTGTTGGACGTCCAAACGTTGGTAAGTCTACGATTTTTAATCGCATTGTCGGGGAACGGGTTTCGATTGTGGAGGACATTCCAGGTGTAACACGTGATCGCATTTACAGCTCTGGTGAATGGCTTACGCATGAATTCAATATTATTGATACGGGCGGAATTGATATCGGTGATGAGCCGTTTTTGTCACAAATTCGTCAACAGGCGGAAATTGCGATTGATGAAGCTGATGTTATCGTGTTTTTAACAAACGGTCGAGATGGGGTTACGTCAGCTGATGAAGAGGTAGCAAAAATTTTATACAGATCTAAAAAGCCTGTTGTACTTGCGGTAAACAAAATCGACAATCCTGAAATGCGGGAGGATATTTACGATTTTTATTCGCTTGGTTTTGGGGAGCCGTTTCCGATCTCCGGTGCACACGGTCTTGGACTTGGTGACTTGCTTGATGAAGTTGCGAAGCATTTTCCGAAATATGAAGGCGAGGATTATGACGAAGGTGTGATCCGCTTTTCCTTGATTGGGCGTCCGAACGTTGGGAAATCGTCGCTTGTGAACGCTTTGCTTGGTGAGGAACGCGTAATTGTGAGCGATATTGAGGGCACGACGCGCGATGCGATTGATACACCGTATCGAAAAGACGGACAGGATTATGTAATTATTGATACAGCGGGTATGAGAAAAAAAGGGAAAGTGTACGAGAGTACCGAAAAATATAGTGTATTGCGCGCGTTAAAAGCAATAGAGCGCTCTGATGTCGTTCTTGTGGTCCTAGATGGTGAGCAAGGGATTATTGAGCAGGATAAAAAAATTGCAGGTTACGCACATCAAGCTGGACGAGCTGTTGTAATCGTGGTGAATAAATGGGATGCAGTTGAGAAAGATGAGAAAACAATGAAGGAATTCGAAGAGAATATTCGTGCGCATTTTCAGTTTTTAGATTACGCGCCGATTGTTTTCTTGTCCGCTAAAACGAAGAAACGGACGCATACACTTTTACCGATGATTCAAGCAGCTAGTGAAAGCCATAATTTACGTGTACAAACGAATGTCTTAAACGATATCATCATGGATGCGGTAGCGAGAAATCCTACGCCGATGCATAACGGCAAGCGTTTGAAGATTTATTATACAACGCAAGTAGCTGTAAAACCGCCGACGTTTGTTGTATTTGTCAATGATCCGGAATTATTGCATTTTTCGTATGAGCGTTTTTTAATTAATCGCATTCGTGATGCCTTTAATTTTGTGGGAACACCGATTAAGATTCTGGCAAGAGCTAGGGATTAATGGGGGAGGATGAGGTTGTATGACAGTTGTTGCAGTAGCAGGGGCTGGCAGTTGGGGAACGGCTTTAGCGATGGTTCTAGCCGATAATGGCCACGAAGTGCGTCTATGGGGACATCGCGAGGAGCTTATGCAGGAAATCAATGAAACTCGTATGAATAATCGTTATTTGCCGGGGGTTGAACTGCCGGATGGAATCCGTGCGTATGCTTCCTTAGAGAGCGCCTTGCAGGATGCCGAGCATATTTTGCTTGTTGTGCCGACAAAGGCATATCGCGACGTATTACGGCAAATCAGGCCGATGCTGTCTAGTCCTGTAACATTCATTCATGCGAGCAAGGGGATTGAACCAGACTCGTCTAAACGTATTTCCGAGGTAATTGAGGAGGAAATTCCAGCTCATCTTATTGCGTCTGTTGTTGTTCTCTCTGGTCCAAGCCATGCGGAGGAAGTTGGATTACGCCATCCGACGACCGTTACGTCAGCGTCTAAGCATCTGGAAGCAGCAGAGATGGTGCAGGATTTATTTATGAACAGCTATTTTCGAGTGTATACAAATCCAGATATTATCGGTGTAGAACTTGGCGGCGCTTTAAAGAATATCATTGCGTTGGCTGCCGGTATTACAGATGGTTTAGGACTTGGAGATAATGCAAAAGCAGCACTTATGACGCGCGGTTTAGCGGAAATCGCGCGTTTGGGACGAATGATGGGAGCAAATCCGTTAACTTTTGCCGGTTTAACCGGTATGGGAGATTTAATCGTTACGTGTACAAGTGTACATAGCCGAAATTGGCGAACTGGGCATATGCTTGGTAAGGGTCAATCGCTAGAGGATGTACTGGCGAATATGGGGATGGTTGTAGAAGGAGTACGCACAACAAAAGCAGCTTATCAGCTTGCTGGTAAAATGAATGTGGAAATGCCGATTACAATCGCTCTTCATGAAGTGTTATTTAATGGGAAAAGTGTCAAGGAAGCGGTTGAATCGCTGATGGGGCGTGTCCGAAAACATGAAATGGAGGCTATTCCCGATTTATTGTAAAAGAGAGCTCACAGCTCTCTTTTTAGTTTCGTAAAGTATACATGTTCAGCTGGGGGACCTTTGATATAATGGGAACATGCAAATGCAACGATGCCTTGCTTTTTACACTTTAAGAAAGTATAAATTTCTAGCTAGAAGACAATTCGAGGTAGCGAGAAATTTTAGGAATACAGTATAAGTAGGGCTACGCCTCTGTCTTCACCCAAGGGCAGGGCTCGCTAATCGGCGAGTTTTCTTTATTGGGTGTTTTCACCAATTCTCCGCTCTCGCATAGGATGGATTGTAGATTACAGGAGAGGGTGGAGTTCATGAACGGCAACAACAACTTTTTTGATAATATTGAAAAGCAAACAAAAGTCAATAAAGAAGATATTTTTAAGCTGGCAGCTTCTGTACAAAATGCGAATTTAAAGGATGAAAAAGTACTGCGTCAGCTCATTCAGCAAGTCGCTTTGCTTGCGGGGCGTCCAGTATCGAAGGATAAGGAAGAGCAAATTGTAAAAGCAGTCGTAAATAATAATATCCCTGCTGATTTAAGCGCTTTAGGCAATTTATTTAAGAAATAAATGACACAACTTTCATAAAAGTGGGAACCATCCGCATTTCGTATAGCATATGATACTATGTATAATAGGAACATGGATTGGCAATGGGAGATATTTGGTCAACGGAAGCGAAGATGCCCCTCTTCGCTTCCGTTTTTTAGTGGGAAATTTTCTTATTGATTGTAAGCGAGGATAGGGTCTGGATTCTTTTCATACAGGTCCTGTATTTTTACTTTTTCTTTAGATACATAATTTGCTAAAATAAAAAAGAGTTATAGTACTAGATTGTCATTACATAAAGGGGGGTATGTATGTCTGTCGGGTTAATAAAAATGTGGTTTGCGCTTGGAGCAATTGCATTTATGTTTATTTCAGTTATGTTTATTTTGCTGAGCCGTTATAAAATTCGGAATAAGCTTTTGAAAGGGATTACAGCCGTTATTGCGTACGTGCTTATGATTGTGTCTGGATTTATTATTTTTATTGTTGTGTTTAGTGGTCCGGTAAGTGAGTGAAGGACGGATGTATATGAAAAATATTGCAATTGTAATTATAATGATGTGTATTGTAAGCGTGTTAACAGGATGTTTGTATCCGCAGGAGAAATTACAGCAAAACCAAGCCCCGTATGCTGACCAACTTGCTGCTGTGCAGGCTGCCGTAGACTCGTTTCAGAAGGAGAGCGGTGGTCTGCTTCCCATTAAAACACGGGATATGAGCACGTCGCTATACCAAAAGTATCCGATTGAGTTTACTAAATTAGTGCCGCGCTTTATGCAGGAGCCTCCCGGCAACTCGTTTGAAAATGGCGGTATCTATCAGTATGTACTCATTGATGTGGAAACGAAGCCGACGGTAAAGCTTATTGATTTGCGTGTGACTGAGAAAATTCGTGATCTAAAGCTAAAGCTACAAATGTACCGTGATCAACATCAATATCCGCCATTTCAAAAAGTGCTTGCAAATGGTGTGTATACGTTAGATTATAACAAGCTTGGTTATGATGAAGAACCGTATGTTGTGAGCCCGTATTCTGGTAAAAACTTGCCGTTGGTGATCGATGGACAAGGAGAAATTTATGTAGACTACAGGGTGGACCTATATGAAGCGCTGCAGAAGCATGGGGACAAAGTGCAACCAGACAGCGATATCCGCTTTCTGCTCACAAAGGAATCCCCTTTTGTACCGGCGTATTCCCTTCCCTATAAGGCAGAGGACAAACAACCCGTTTTTTTCATGCAATAAGTCATGAACCCTTCTATTTAAGAATACGTTCTAAAAGAAGGGTTTTTTACTTCTTCTGACTACACAACGAAGAAAAAATTTCTTTATAAAATAGTCATACAACACGGACAACATCATAAGTATGTAATGTCCTAACTACTAGAATGATCGCAATTTTATTTCCAACAACTCTTGGGGAGGGGATCACTTGGAAAAGGTCGATATTTTCAAAGATATTGCCGAGCGTACAGGCGGTGATATTTATCTAGGGGTAGTGGGTGCCGTTCGGACAGGGAAGTCAACTTTCATTAAAAAGTTTATGGAGCTCGTTGTGATTCCGAACATTGAAAGTGAAGGCGATCGTCAAAGAGCGCAAGATGAGCTCCCGCAAAGTGCGGCAGGCAGAACGATTATGACGACTGAGCCGAAATTTGTTCCGAATCAAGCGGTCTCCATTCAAGTGGAGGACGGCTTAGCTGTTAATATTCGTCTTGTCGATTGCGTTGGCTATACTGTTCCTGGTGCCAAGGGATACGAGGACGAAAACGGACCGCGTATGATTAGTACACCTTGGTATGAGGAGCCAATTCCTTTTCATGAGGCGGCAGAAATTGGAACTCGTAAAGTGATTCAGGAGCATTCTACAATCGGTGTTGTTATCACAACAGATGGAACGATTGGTGAAATTCCGCGCCGCGATTACTTAGATGCAGAAGAGCGCGTTGTGAATGAATTGAAAGAAGTAGGTAAGCCTTTTATCATGATTATTAATACGGTACAGCCGTATCATCCAGATACTGAACAACTGAGACAAAGTTTGATTGAACAATATGATATCCCTGTTCTAGCGATGAGTGTGGAAGGGATGAGAGATGGTGACGTCTTCAATGTTTTGCGTGAGGCGCTGTATGAGTTCCCTGTACTTGAGGTAAATGTAAATTTACCGAGCTGGGTTATGGTGCTAAATGAAAGCCATTGGCTGCGTCAAAGCTATCAAGAAGCGGTTCAAGAAACGGTCAAGGACATTAAACGCCTGCGTGACGTAGACCGTGTCGTATCGCAATTTGGCGGGTATGATTTTATTGACCACGCGAGCCTTGCAGGTATTGACATGGGGCAAGGGGTGGCAGAAATCGACCTATATGCGCCAGATGAGCTATATGATCAAATTTTAAAGGAAGTTGTCGGTGTTGAGATTCGAGGCAAGGATCATTTGTTAAAGCTCATGCTTGATTTTGCTTATGCAAAGACGGAGTATGATCAAGTGGCTGATGCCTTGCGGATGGTCAAACAAACAGGCTATGGCATCGCGGCGCCAGCTTTGGCTGATATGAGCCTCGATGAACCAGAAATTATTCGTCATGGCTCCCGCTTTGGCGTAAAATTAAAAGCTGTTGCGCCATCTATCCATATGATTAAAGTAGATGTAGAGTCAACCTTTGAGCCAATCATTGGAACCGAGAAGCAAAGTGAAGAGCTGGTTCGTTATTTAATGCAAGATTTTGAGGATGACCCGCTCTCTATTTGGAGCTCTGATATTTTTGGACGTTCATTGAGCTCTATCGTGCGCGAAGGGATTCAGGCAAAGCTATCTCTCATGCCGGAGAACGCTCGTTACAAGCTTAAGGAAACGCTGGAACGTATTATCAATGAAGGCTCCGGTGGTCTAATTGCTATTATTTTGTGAAACAGGGCTCCTTTTTGGGGCCTTTTTCTTTTTTTAAAATAACATATTGTTGAAGGGAATATGGTGAAATTTCTTTTTTTTTGTTATGAAAAAATCTACTATTACTTTGAAAAGAGCAAATATAGCCAGAGTTAGAGTAGATTTTGCGGTGTTTTCGATTTTTTTCTTGTTTTCTTGGCAACATTTTCTTTAAAAATATTGAATTCTAAGAAAGAATCATATAATATAGGCGTTGATAAAGAATTATCTGTAGCTTTGTAGTATAGAACTTGTGAAATTTGCCTACAAATTAAAATAAGACTCACTTTATTAATATTCATACAGTGGTCCCTTTGGGAGGAGGTGAATGGCATGAATAAGACAGATTTAATTAATGCAGTTGCGGAAGCAAGTGATCTTTCAAAAAAGGACGCAACGAAAGCAGTTGATGCTGTTTTCGATTCAATCTTAGATGCATTAAAAAATGGTGATAAGGTACAATTAATCGGATTCGGTAACTTTGAGGTTCGTGAACGTGCTGCTCGCAAAGGGCGCAATCCTCAAACTGGCGAAGAGATTGAAATTGCGGCTAGCAAGGTGCCTGCTTTTAAACCAGGCAAGGCTCTTAAGGACGCAGTACAAGAAGCGTAAAAGGCAAGGTGCTTAGAAGAAAGTTGCTGAACTAAGCGAGTGTAATACATACAAAGACTCAGCGTTGATAACTTCTACAAATAAGTGCCTTATTACAAAAATAACCCTCTGCCTCGAAAGAAGCAGGGGGTTGTTTTTTTGCACTATAGGAAAGTATAAAGTTCCAGCGAGAAGTCACCCGGTCAGCGGTGCTTTTTGCTTTTCCAAATGTTTCTATGCTAGAATATGTTCATAAATAGGTTTTAGTCTGGAGGATCTTGGTGGATGGCAAAAGTGAATTTAGAGCAGATTGAATATGCAGTTCGCCTTATTCTTGAGGCGATTGGTGATGACCCGAATCGTGAAGGGGTATTAGAGACGCCAAAGCGTGTTGCCAAGATGTATGCTGAAGTTTTCGCAGGCATGAATGAGGATCCGAAGTTGCATTTGCATAAAGTATTTGGAGAAGAACATGAAGAACTCGTTCTCGTCAAAGATATTCCGTTCTTTTCTATGTGTGAGCACCACTTAGTGCCATTTTACGGAGTAGCCCATGTTGCATATATACCAAGGGGCGGACGCGTAACAGGGTTAAGTAAATTAGCTCGTACAGTGGACACGGTAGCGAGGAGGCCGCAACTTCAGGAGAGAATCACGTCTACCGTAGCCGATGCTATTTTAGATGTACTTGACCCACACGGTGTAATGGTTGTGTTAGAGGCAGAGCATATGTGTATGACGATGCGCGGCGTAAAGAAACCGGGGGCGAAAACGGTGACGTCAGCGGTTCGAGGTGTACTAGCAACAGACGCTGCAGCAAGAGCTGAAGTGCTATCCCTTATTAAATCCAACTAAAAGAAAAGCAGAAGGCTGCTTTTCTTTTTTTAATAGGAAATTGATGTGTATGTGTTATAATAGGTTTTACGGATTATGTTATGCATGGACTTTGAAGGACAAGGGTGATGAGTGTGGATGACATCTATGAATGCATTAAGGAAATAAAAGAGCGCTTGGAAGAAAAATTGCGGCATCCCTACGTAATGCGTCACATTGACCTTCCGTTTGTAGACGAAGATAAATTATTGCTTTTATACTCTCTGTTACAAAGTGCAAACTTACATATAGATGAGATTCAGCATTATGCCTTGACGATTATGCTTGTACAAATCGCTCTTGATACTCACGAGAATGTTTCAAATAATACAGGATCGGAAGACTCTCATACAAAACGGCAGATAACCGCGTTGGCGGGGGATTATTACAGCGGATTGTATTATTATCTGTTGGCGGAACGACATAATATTGCTTTGATTCGGACATTAGCAGAGGGGATTGAAGAGGTTAACGAGGAGAAGATTGTGCTCTATCAAGAGGAGAAAAAGATGGTAGCAGTTGTTGTGGAGAGTGTGGCTATTATCGAATCGGCACTTCTTCAAAAAGCCTGTGACCATTTTAATGTACCGTTATGGAAACCGTTTGTTGCGGCAGCTGCAGCACTCAAGCGCATGGAGCGTGAGTATGTGATGCACCAACAGGGGAAGGAGACACCTGTGCGGTCCCTTTTTTTACGGATGCTCCCGAGCGAGGAATTGAATGAAGCATATGAGTCTTGTATCAAAAATGCGAAGACAGAGTTGCGTAAACTGGCGGAAGGTCATGAAAAGCTAATAGGAACCATGAAAATGTTGAATATATAATAATAAGCTTTTGACAGAAATCCACTGGAAGAAGGGTAGAAGGCATGCAACAGTCGAAGGAAGAACGAGTGCACGATGTGTTTGAGAAGATTTATAAACGATATGATGTAATGAACTCTGTGATCAGCTTTCAACGCCACAAAGCATGGCGTCAATATACGATGCAGGTGATGGATGTAAAGCAAGGAGAGGCAGCGCTGGATGTTTGCTGCGGAACATGTGATTGGACGATTGCGCTTGCTAGGGCAGTTGGCAAAGATGGGAAGGTGTATGGCCTTGATTTTAGTCAAAACATGCTTTCTATTGGAGAGGAGAAAATCAAGGCGCTAAATTTGGAGCAAGTAAAGCTTGTGCATGGAAACGCAATGCAGCTTCCGTTTGCGGATAATACGTTTGATTACATAACAATTGGTTTTGGATTACGCAATGTTCCAGATTATCTGCAGGTATTACGGGAGATGACAAGAGTTGTAAGACCAGGGGGGAAGGTTGTATGCTTGGAAACATCACAGCCTACAATATTCGGTGTGCGTCAACTCTATATGTTATATTTCCGCTACATTATGCCGATATTAGGGAAAATGTTAGCGAAAAGCTACAAGGAATATTCTTGGCTTCAGGAGTCGGCAAGCACGTTTCCAGGAATGCAGGAATTAGCAAGGATGTTTGAACAGGCAGGATTAGAGAAAGTGCAAGTAAAGCCGTTTACGTTTGGCGTTGCGGCGATGCATGTAGGGTATAAACCAAAGAAGTTTTGAAGTCAAGGTGAACAGTATGAAGTTACAAGTAACGTACTCTTTTTTAAGGTCGGATATTGAAAAAATTGAGCAAGAATTAAAAGCGGTTGTATCGTCTGAAGAGGCACTGCTGCAGGATGCAGCGATGCAGTTAATTCAGGCAGGCGGCAAGCGGATCCGCCCTATTTTTGTGCTGCTGTCAGGAAAGTTTGGTAATTATCGGCTAGATGTCATTAAGCATGCAGCGGTTGCTCTGGAGCTGATTCATATGGCCTCTCTCGTTCACGATGATGTGATTGATGCAGCCCTTGTAAGACGCGGCAGCCCGACAGTAAATGCGAGATGGGGAGAGCGCATTGCTATGTATACTGGAGATTATCTGTTTGCCAAATCACTCCGTTGTATTACAAATATCGAGATCCCAGAGGTGCATCAAACTTTATCAAAAGCGATGGTAGAGCTATGCAAAGGAGAAATTGAGCAAATTCGCGATAAATATAATTTTGATCAGAGTCTACGTACATATTTAAGACGGATTAAAAGGAAAACAGCTTTGCTCATCGCTGCGAGCTGCGAACTTGGAGCAATTTCATCGGGGGCGTCCCCTGATACTATCAAGCGTTTGTTTTGGTTTGGTTATTTTGTAGGAATGTCGTATCAGATTATTGATGATATTCTCGATTTTGTTTCAACAGAGGAGAAGCTCGGCAAACCAGCAGGGGGCGATCTCTTACAGGGAAATATTACACTCCCGGTATTATATGCGATGGAAATTCCTTCTCTCCGTGAACGGATTGTTAAGGTTCACTCAGAAATTGATACAGATGAGATGAAAGATATTATTGCTTTGATTAAAAATAGTGATGCGATTGAGAAATCCTTTATGCTTAGTGAAAGGTATTTGCAAAAGGCATTAGAAGTAATTAAGCCGTTGCCAAGAGGGCAAGCTAAAACAGCGTTGTATAATATTGCTAAATATATTGGGAAAAGAAAGTTTTAAGGTCTATTTTTGAAAGAATTGAATTTTAAGAAAATTCCTCCATTTCGAAACTGTTGATAAATTAAGAAAGTAATGATACTATTGTCATGGGATGGTAATATACATAATGAATGCAGAAATGGAGAGAATTTCATGGAAAAAACGTTTTTAATGGTAAAGCCTGATGGTGTGCAGCGTGCATTGATTGGCGATATTGTTGCTCGTTTTGAAAAGAAGGGGTATCAACTTATCGGCGCGAAGCTTATGCAAATTTCTAAGGAAACAGCAAGTCTTCATTACGCTGAACATGCCGAACGTCCGTTTTTTGGCGAACTTGTAGATTTCATCACATCGGGTCCTGTCTTTGCTATGGCTTGGCAAGGTGAGGGAGTCATTGCGACTGCACGTCAAATGATGGGGAAAACAAATCCGAGAGAAGCTACTCCGGGCACTATTCGCGGCGATTTCGGGGTAGCACTGAATAAAAATGTAATTCATGGATCAGACTCTCCTGAAAGTGCGGAGCGTGAGATTTCCATCTTCTTCAAAGAAGAAGAGCTTGTGTCCTATACAAAATTACTAAACCAATGGATTTACTAATTGGAATTGAAAACGCTTTAGATAAAAAGGCAGGAGACCACTATGGCGGGCTCATGTCTTTTTTGTTTGAACTAGTTACGAAAGAGAAGACGATGTGTTATATTGATACATAAATACTGCATAAGGAGGTATCGCCATGCGCTACTTAACAGCGGGAGAATCACATGGACCGCAACTAACAACAATAATAGAAGGCGTGCCAGCCGGATTGCCACTACTGGCTGAACAAATCAATGAGGAATTAGCAAGAAGACAAAAAGGACACGGTCGCGGAAGAAGGATGCAAATCGAAAAGGATGAAGCACAAATCTTAAGCGGTGTGCGCCACGGCGTGACGCTTGGTTCACCGATTGCACTTGCGGTAGAAAACCGTGACTTCAAGCATTGGACAAAGATTATGGGGGCAGCTCCATTAGATCAAGAAGAGGATAGTGAAATCAAACGCAAAATTACAAGACCTCGTCCGGGGCATGCGGATTTAAATGGTGCTATCAAATACGGTCATCGTGATATGAGAAATGTTCTTGAACGTTCTTCAGCACGTGAAACGACGGTACGTGTTGCAGCTGGTGCTGTAGCAAAACGTATTTTGGAGGAGCTTGGGGTAAAGGTTGCAGGACATGTTCTTGAAATCGGCGGTGTCAAAGCTGAAAAGACTGCTTATACATCGATTGATGAGCTGAAAGAAGTTACAGAAGCGTCACCTGTACGCTGCTTAGACGAAGAAGCAGCAGTGAAGATGATGCAGGCAATTGATGATGCGAAGAAAAACGGAGATTCTATTGGCGGTATTGTAGAGGTAGTTGTAGAAGGTATGCCAGTGGGTGTTGGTAGCTATGTGCAATACGACCGCAAGCTGGACGCGAAGCTAGCGGCGGCAGTCATGAGCATTAATGCTTTTAAAGGCGTAGAAATCGGCATTGGTTTTGAAGCGGCGCACAAACCTGGAAGTGTTGTACATGATGAGATTACATGGGATGAGCAAGCTGGTTTTTCACGGAAAACAAATAATGCAGGTGGATTAGAGGGCGGAATGACAACTGGTATGCCAATCGTTGTGCGCGGTGTGATGAAGCCGATTCCGACATTGTACAAGCCACTGCAAAGCATAGATATTGACACGAAAGAGGCATTCCAAGCGAGCATTGAGCGCTCTGACAGCTGTGCCGTTCCGGCAGCTAGTGTGGTTGCAGAAGCAGTTGTTGCTTGGGAGCTTGCGTGCGCTTTAGTGCAGCAATTTGGTCAAGACCGTATTGACTTGCTGAAGGAAAATATTGAAAAGCATAAACGATATGCGAGGGAGTTTTAATGAAGAGCGTACATATTGCAACGAAATCGAAGCAATATCCGCTGTATTTAGGACAAAACACCTTGACAAAGCTTGAGGAAACAGTAGCGGCTATGAAGCCGGCTGTTTCCTCTGTGCTTATCATCTCAGACGAGGCGGTTGCTTCTCGTTACTTAGACGATGTTACAAATGCCATTCATTCTGACTTGTCAGTATATTCATTTGTCGTTCCTAGCGGGGAAAAGGAAAAATCTTTTGAGAACTATTACAAAGCTCAAACGCGCGCCCTTGAAATCGGGCTAGACCGACATTCCCTTGTGATTGCACTTGGCGGGGGGATGATTGGTGATTTAGCTGGGTTTGTTGCTGCAACATTTATGCGCGGCATCCGATTTATACAGATTCCGACAACTTTGCTCGCTCATGATAGTGCGGTTGGCGGGAAAGTAGCTGTCAATCATC
The DNA here is from genome assembly GCF_004138295.1 of Ectobacillus funiculus. Taxonomy (GTDB): domain Bacteria; phylum Bacillota; class Bacilli; order Bacillales; family Bacillaceae_G; genus Ectobacillus; species Ectobacillus funiculus. The sequence goes on from NZ_SCFM01000014.1 coordinate 56,445, forward strand.
CCCTTGGGAAAAATATGATTGGAGCGTTTCATCAGCCAGAAGCTGTTTTGTACAATATTTCATTTCTCGATTCGCTTCCGGTACAGGAATGGCGTTCTGGATTTGCTGAAATGCTAAAACATGCGCTTATTTGGGATGCGGAGCTGTATGCTTGGCTGCGCAACGAGGTTCGCACGTTAGAGGATTTACGCGGTGATAAGCTGATTTATGCATTAGAGAAAGCAATCGGAGTAAAGGCTGCGGTCGTTTCTCAAGATGAGACCGAAAAGGGTATCCGAGCGTATTTAAATTTTGGTCATACGCTTGGGCACGCGATTGAAGCTGAGTTAGGATACGGAACAGTGACACATGGGGACGCTGTAGCAATTGGGATGCTATACGCAATTTTATTGAGTGAACGTGTATACCATAAGGATTTGCAATATAAGTCATTTGTACAAACGTTCCGCGCTTACGGCTTTCCTAAGCTTCCGGCCGGTCTATCGGCAGATCGCCTGATTGAATTGATGAAGAAGGATAAAAAAGCAAATAGCGGTGTAATCCGCATGGTGCTGATGAAGGAAATTGGTGAAGTAGAAGTTGTGCCGGTGTCAGATGAACTCATTGCATCGACACTTGAGGAGTTTATGAATAGGGAGTGGTCATTGTGATGCGTGCAATCCGCGGCGCGACAACGGTTGAGCATAATGAAGCAGATATCATTTTGGAGGCGACCGAGCAGCTATTTAAAGAAATAATTGAGAAAAACAACCTTTCTCCTACCGATGTTGTGTCTGTACTTATTTCTGCCACTGCGGATATAAATGCGTGCTTTCCGGCAGCTGCCCTTCGCAGAATAGATGGATGTATGTATGTGCCTGTGACGTGTATGCAGGAAATGGATGTAGTTGGAGCGCTTCAACAATGTATTCGTATTATGGTGACAGCAGAAACGACGCTAACACAGCAAGAGATTATACACGTATATAAAGAGAAGGCTGTTCAGCTGCGTCCCGATTTACAAAATTGATTGACTGAAGTGAGGGAATTTTTATGAACGTAAAACAACAGCTATTATCGTTAAAAGCTTATTCGCCTGGAAGAACGATTGAAGAAGTAAAAAAGCAATATGGATTGGAAAAAATCATCAAACTTGCATCAAATGAGAATCCTTTCGGCTGCTCTCCGAAGGTTGCGGAGGCATTAGCAGCTCTTTCCTCACAGTTTGCATTGTATCCGGATGGTGCTGCAACAGTATTACGCCAAAAGGTTGCAGAGCATGTTGGAGCTGAGCAAAATCAACTGTTGTTTGGAAGTGGATTGGATGAAGTAATCCAAATTATTAGCCGAGCACTCTTAGATGAAACAACAAATGTTGTTATGGCATCACCGACGTTTTCACAATATCGCCACCATGCGGTGATTGAAAATGCGCAAATTCGTGAGGTGCCATTGCGAGATGGTGTTCATGATTTGGAAGCTATGCTTGGACAAGTAGATGAAAATACAAGAATCGTTTGGATCTGTAACCCGAACAATCCAACGGGAACATATGTGAATGAGGCAGAGATTGTTTCCTTCCTAGAGCGCGTACCAAAAACAGCGCTTGTTATTATGGACGAGGCGTACTATGAATATGCAACGGCGGCGGATTATCCGAATACATTGGCGCTTCTTCCTCGCTACGAAAACTTAATGGTACTGCGCACATTCTCGAAAGCTTATGGTATTGCGGCACTTCGTATGGGGTATGCGGTCGGTCATGCAGATCTTATTCAGAAAATTGAAGTGACAAGATTGCCATTTAATACATCAACAGTTGCACAAGCGGCAGCTATTGCAGCATTAGACGACAAGGAGTTTTTAGAATATTGTGTGAAAGTAAATGAAGAAGGTCGTCAACAATATTACGAGTTTTGCAAAGCGCATGACATCCCGTATTACCCATCTCAAGGAAACTTTGTGTTTATGGAGATCGGTAAGACAGGTGATGATGTGTTCCAGTATTTGATGCAAAAAGGCTTCATTGTTCGTTCTGGTGCGGGTCTAGGACTTGGAAGAGGTGTTCGTGTAACTGTTGGGAAACGGGAGGATAACGAGCAATTAACGCAGTTGTTGCTTTCATTCTTAAACAGCAGCCGTGAGGAGACACGTTCGTGAAACAGCGCGTTTTGCTTGTCGGTGTTGGGCTCATCGGTGGTTCGGTAGCACTTGCTATCAAACAGGAGCACGATGTAACCATTATCGGACAAGATGTTAATGCGGAGCACTGTAAGCTTGCCCAATCATTAAATATTATTGATGAAATCACAGATCAGTTTATGGAGGAGGCCGAGCGGGCAGATTTAATTCTGCTCGCTGCTCCTGTGCAGGAAACGGAAAAGCTTCTTACGCAGCTAGAACAATGTTCCTTAAAGGAAAATGTGATTATTACTGATGTAGGAAGTACAAAGGAAAGAATTATGGAGCGCGCACGCGTGCTGCATGAGAAAGGCATTACCTTTATCGGTGGCCATCCAATGGCTGGTTCCCATAAAACCGGTGCTGGCAGTGCAAAGGCTCATCTATTCGAAAATGCTTTTTATATTCTCACTCCGTTTGCAGATACGAAGAATGAGAAGGTTGAGCAGTTGAAGGAATGGCTCAAAGGGACAAAAGCACGATTTTTAACGATGGATGCGATGCAGCATGATAGGTTGACAGGGATTGTAAGTCATTTTCCTCATGTCATTGCGGCAAGTCTTGTACGCCAGGTTAAGCAGCATGCTGACAGGGATGACCTTGTAAATGGGCTTGCAGCAGGCGGATTTCGTGATATTACGCGTATCGCGTCCAGCAGTCCGTTTATGTGGCGTGATATTATCAAACACAACAAGGAAAATATTCTCTCGTTCCTCGATGAATGGATGGAGGAAATGCGGGAGGTACGCAGCATGGTAGAGCAAGGAAATGGGGAACAGTTATACGATTATTTCCGCGGCGCCAAGCAGTTTCGGGATACACTTCCGATTCGGTCAAAGGGTGCCATTCCATCCTTTTACGATTTATATGTAGATATCCTTGATCGTACAGGTGTTGTCTCGCATATTACAACCTTGCTCGCTATTAAAAATATCAGCATTACGAATATTCGAATTCTTGAAACGCGTGAGGACGTATACGGCGTACTGCGGCTTAGCTTCCAAACGGAAGAGGACAGGGCGAATGCGAAGCTTTGTCTCGAGCAGCACGGATACGGAACCTATACGACGATGTAGGGGTGACAACGATGACAAAATTGATGAAAGCAACGCAAGGCTTACGCGGAACGTTGCAGGTACCGGGAGATAAGTCTATTTCTCACCGAGCTGTCATGTTCGGAGCAATTGCAAAAGGGAAAACAACAATTAATGGATTTTTGCCAGGTGAAGATTGCCTAAGCACGATTTCATGCTTTCAAAAACTTGGCGTAACGGTTGAACAAAATGGTGACTATGTTGAAGTATACGGAAATGGAATTGACGGCTTACAGGAGCCAAAGGAAGTATTGGATGTCGGCAATTCTGGCACGACGATTCGCTTAATGATGGGTATTTTGTCGAACACGCCGTTTCATTCTTGCTTAGTGGGAGATAGCTCTATCGCCAAACGTCCAATGAAACGCGTAACAGAGCCCCTAAAGCAGATGGGCGCACAGATTGATGGGAGAGAAGGCGGTCAATTTACGCCAATCAGCCTTCGCGGCGGGCAAGTGAAGGGAATGCATTACGATTCTCCTGTTGCAAGTGCGCAGGTAAAATCAGCTGTGCTTTTAGCTGGTTTAAAAGGAGAAGGCGTGACTTCTGTAACAGAGCCACTGCAATCACGTGATCATACAGAGCGAATGCTGCGTGCTTTTGGATGCAGCGTACAAACAGATGGACGCACTGTTTCCTTACAGGGACAGCAAGAACTGAAGGCAGTTCATATTGAGGTACCTGGCGATATTTCCTCAGCGGCGTTTTTCCTAGTAGCAGGTGCGATTGTGCCAGACAGCAAAATTACGTTGAAAAAGGTTGGACTCAATCCAACAAGAACAGGTATTTTAGATGTGCTAAAGGCAATGGGTGCAGCTATTACCATTGAAAATATCCAAAATGAAGAGTTTGAGCCATTCGGTGATGTAACAATCGAGACTTCTCAATTACAAGGAACAGAAATAGGTGGGGATGTAATTCCTCGTTTAATCGATGAAATTCCAATTCTTGCATTAGCAGCAACTCAAGCACAAGGAGTAACAGTTATTAAGGATGCGGCGGAATTAAAAGTAAAGGAAACAAACCGCATTGATACGGTTGTACATGAATTGCGCAAAATGGGTGCAAACGTGGAAGCAACAGAAGACGGCATGATCGTATACGGAAAATCCAGTCTTTCTGGCGCTGAGGTAAATAGCCATGGAGACCATCGGATTGGTATGATGCTTGCAGTGGCGGCATGCTTGGCTGATGGAGAAACGGTTATTGAAAACAGTGAAGCGGCAGCTGTGTCCTATCCGAATTTCTTTGAACAGTTGAAAGAATTGCAACAGTAAGAATCTCCCTTTGGGGGATTCTTTTTTTCACTGTCGGAAAGTATAAATTTCCAGCCAGAAGCCAATTCGACGTAATCGGAAATGTTAGGAATACAGTATAAGTGCAGCTACGCCTCTGTGGAACATTTACAGTGTGATAAAGAGGTTGTACGACCGTTACTTAAGGGGGGAGAGGTTCTATAGTTGCCCTATTCTTCTCAATTGTTTATCATAATAAAAATGGCAGTATTACGGAAAAGGAGTACTATATACGATGAATAAATTGAGTCAAGCTATTGATTACATAGAACAAGGGGAAATTGAGGAAGGTTTAAAGCTCCTTAATGCTTGCGTTCAAGAAGGTACGGATGAAGAAAAATATAATATCGCTCGCTATTATCATACATTAGGTTTTGTTGAACAAGCGTTAAAAGTGACTGAGGAACTGCGCATGCGCTATGAAACCGAGAGTGAGCTTACGCTGTTTTTGGCTGAGCTATATACTGATTTGGACAGGGAGGATGAAGCCATTGAAGTGCTCGGTGAGGTTACGGAAGATGATGATTTATACGTACAGGCATTATTGACGCTTGCTGATTTATACCAAATGCAAGGATTGGAGGAAGTTGCAGAGCAGAAGTTGTTAATGGCACGCCGCTTGATGCCTGATGAATCTGTCATTGCGTTTGGATTAGGAGAACTGTATAGCGGACGCGGCAGTTATGCAGAGGCTGTTCCTTATTACAGAGAGGTACTTGCTGAGCATGACGATATAGCGGGGGTCAATATTTCACTTCGTTTAGCAGAATGTTTAAGTGCGCTTGGACAGTGGGAAGAAGCTGTTCTTTATTATGAATCAGGTTTGCAGGAGCAGCGAGATATTCATTCATTGTTTGGTTATGCGTTTACACTCTATCAGGCTGCTTTGTATGAAAGAGCAATTGCGGCTTTCTTAGAGGTGAAACAAGAGGATCCGGAATATGCATCGCTTTATTTATACTTGGCGGAGTGTTATGACAAAGAGGGATTGTTTCAGGAAAGCTATGACACGTTAAGAGAGGGATTGAAAACAGATGAATACTCTGCCGATTTGCATGTTCAAGTGGCAGAGGCGGCAGCAAAACTTAGTAGAATGGATGAAGCACAGCTAGAGCTTGAGCAAGCTATTGCAATAGATCCGTCTCATCTGCGAGCAGCGTTACAACTCATACATCTATTTAAGCAGCAAGAAAAGTATGAAGAGGTGATTGAGATAGCAGCAGATGCAATAAAATATGGAGAAGATGATCCGCAACTCATATGGGAGACGGCATACGCAAAAAAACAGCTTGAGTTGTATTCAGATGCATTAAACCATTATCGCGATGCATATACTTCTTTTAAGGATGATTCTTCCTTTTTGGAAGAGTACGGTTACTTTTTGCTGGAGGAAGGGCTGCGAAAAGAAGCAAAAGACGTGTTTCAGCGTTTGCTGCAACTAGACCCGACACAAGTCCAAATTGAGGAACTGCTATATAATTTAGAGGATTTACAGTAATTTAGGAAGGAAACTTGGTCGCGTTTCTTGAATGTAAAGGGTAAAGAAAAAGAAAGACAGAGGAGGGACGGCGCGCGATGAATACCCCTGTTTCTGTGAATGAAAAGAAAGATTTCGTCAAATGGTTTTTAGGCAATTACCAGCTTAAACAGCGAGAGTGTGTATGGATTTTAAACTATTTGATGAGCCATGACCAGCTCATGAGAAAGGTGCATTTCGTAGAGCATGCGAAATACTGTCCACGTGGGCTAGTAATGTCTACAAGCTGTGTAAAAGAGGCTCCATTTCATTTCTATAAACAAAATGTTATGACAACGGATGCAGAAAAGTCCTTTCATGACATTCGGCTAAATCGGGACGAGGACATATATATTCAACTCAATTTTAAAAGTTCGTTTCAAAATGCAAACTACGTTGCAGTATTGGAAGAAAACCCATACGTCCCAAAAAGCATGGAAGTGAATGAGAAGGATCGCCTTTTAGCAGAACGATTTTTAGAGGAGAGCGTGTTCAAGTTTCAACGCGACAGACTAATGACTTTAATTGATGAGGCGCTTGATGAGCAAAATGAAGCTGCTTTTTTGCAGCTGACAGAGCAGTTAAAGAGAATATAATGAAATTGATAGCATTGTCTTGGTATAGTCAAGATTATGATGAGTGAAAAAGAAAAACCCTTATTTAAGGGTTTTTCTTTTTTTTTCCTGTAGTTCTATGATTTAATAGAAGAAAGAGGAAATTTGAAGGGGGAGTGCATATGAATTGGACCGTTAAGGATATACAGCTGTACGAACAGGCGAAGGAATATGTTGATACGGCCATTATTCCGCTTATTCCGCTTTCTTTCGGAAGCAATATGCAAAACACTGTGCAAAAAGGGGAGTTTATCTCTATTTTTGCTGAGGCGCTAGAACGGGAATATCGAGGACGGCTCCTTTTATTTCCGCCATTTACCTATCTGATTGGACAAAAGGAAGAAGAGAGCCGCCTGCAAAAATGGACTGATTTCGTTACACAAAATGGAATGCGTCACATTGTGTACATAACGAGTGATTACGAGTGGAAGCAAGCTTCCTTAGAGGGCAATTTGTTTTGGCTGCCGGCAATGTCACTTGAGCAGCTTGATGACAAAGCGAAGCGCGAAGTTATGGGGTCACAAATTCGCGAAATCATGGCTATTTTGACTGAAAAATGGGAAAATACAGAATAAATTGATTGTTTATATCATTATGAGTAGTCTGATATTGACCAATGAGAGTGCTTATTATATCATGATAGTGTCTTAGTTTTTTTTCCCATTTTTTCTTGTATTATCCTAATGGGTATAACTTTTGATAGAGGGGGGAACTTTCATGAGCGAGAAAGAACATAGGGTTTCAAGACGCCAATTTCTTAACTACACGCTAACAGGTGTAGGCGGATTTATGGCAGCCGGTATTATTATGCCGATGGCGCGTTTTGCACTTGATCCGATTTTAGAGAAGGAAGCAGGAACCGAGAAGGTAGCTGTTGCGCAGGTCAAGGATATTACAACAGAACCGAAGCGTTTTGACTACAAAGTGAAGCAAGTGGATGGCTGGCACAAATCTGATGAGCCGAAGTCAGCTTGGGTATTTAAAAATGAAAGCGGCGACATCATAGCACTTTCTCCCATTTGTAAGCATTTAGGTTGTACGGTGAACTGGAACGCAAACAAGGATCATCCCAATCAATTTTATTGTCCTTGTCATGGGGGGCGGTATGAAAAAGACGGCACGAATATTCCTGGGACGCCGCCGCTTGCACCGCTGGATGTGTATGAATCACAGATAAAGGATGGCACACTGTATCTTGGTAAAGCGAAGCCGCGGGGAGGTGCGAAATAAATGTTAAATAAGATTTATGATTGGGTAGATGAGCGTCTTGAAATCACACCGTTATGGCGCGATATTGCAGACCATGAGGTTCCTGAGCATGTAAATCCAGCGCACCATTTTTCTGCTTTTGTATACTGCTTTGGCGGACTTACCTTTTTTGTTACAGTGATTCAAATTCTTTCCGGTATGTTTTTGACGATGTATTATGTACCGGATATTAAAAACGCTTGGGAGTCTGTGTATTATCTTCAAAACGAGGTAGCATATGGACAAATTGTGCGCGGTATGCATCACTGGGGAGCGAGTCTTGTTATCGTAATGATGTTTTTGCACACCCTTCGCGTATTTTTTACGGGTTCGTATAAGAAGCCTCGTGAATTGAACTGGATTATTGGTGTTTTAATTTTTGGTGTTATGATGGGACTAGGTTTCACAGGTTATCTCCTGCCTTGGGATATGAAGGCATTATTTGCAACAAAAGTAGGTTTGCAAATTGCAGAGCAAACACCGCTGATCGGAAAGCAAATCAAAACACTGCTCGCAGGGCACTCTGAAATTGTTGGTGCTCAGACTTTAACTCGCTTCTTTGCTATTCATGTCTTCTTCTTGCCAGGCGCACTACTGGGTCTTATGGCCGCACACTTCTTAATTATTCGTAAACAAGGTATTTCCGGTCCTCTATAAAAGATTGTTAGATTATAGGAACCGTATTAAAGGAGGGAGATTATGCATCGGGGCAAAGGGATGAAGTTTGTCGGAGATTCACGCGTACATGCTGTCCGGCATTCCAATATTCCGAAGGATTATTCGGAATATCCAGGAAAAACAGAAGCATTTTGGCCGAACTTCCTATTGAAGGAATGGATGGTTGGAGCTGTATTTTTGATTGGATATTTAAGCTTGACGGTTGCTCACCCGTCACCGCTAGAACGTATTGCGGATCCAACAGATACAGGCTACATACCGCTTCCAGACTGGTACTTCTTATTTTTATATCAAATGTTGAAATATTCATATGCGTCAGGTCCATACACAACTATTGGGGCATTTATTATGCCGGGAATTGCAGCTGGTGGATTACTTTTAGCGCCATTTATCGATCGTGGGCCGGAGCGAAGACCTATTAAGCGTCCATTTGCAACGGGATTTATGCTCCTTGCACTTGCTTCTATTATTTTCTTAACATGGGAGTCAGTTGTAAATCATGATTGGGAAGCTGCAAAAAAACAAGGTGCGATTGTGAAAACAGTGGCTGTTGATAAAGAGGCAGAAGGCTATCAGCTGATGCAGAAAAATACGTGCTTAACCTGTCACGGTGATAATTTGCAAGGTGGAGCGGCAGCACCGACACTGCAAAATCTGTCATTAACACCAGAAGAAATTGCTAAGATTGCTAGAAACGGTAGAGGCGCGATGCCAAAAGGAGTATTTAAGGGGACGGATGAGGAACTGAAAAAAGTCACTGAGTATATTACTCAATACAATAAAAAATAGTGGGGAGGCCGGCTGCGCATTGTAGTCGGCTTTTCTACTTTACACTTTAAGAATAATTTTCCAGCCAGAAGGTCCATTCGACGTAGCCAGAAAACTTAAGAATAGAGTGTAAGTACAACTCTGCCTGATGGCGGGCTTTCTTTATGATAGAAAAATTTAGTATTATGATAACTATATGGATTTGGACGAAAGTTGAGGGGGAACATGTCATGTATTTGTATCATATATTGCGTAGTCGATCTTTTTTAATCCTGCTTCTCATTGTAAATTTACTTGGGACCGCATATGGGTATGTATGGTATGGTTACCAGTTGGTAGAAACTGAGCCGAGATTTCTTCTTTTTGTACCAGACAGCCCTACCGCTAGTTTATTTTTTTCATTTGTTTTGCTTGCCTTTTTATTTAAAGTGAATTGGGGGATGATGGAGGCTTTCGCAATTGTAACACTGTTGAAATATGGAACATGGGCTGTTGGTATGAATATTTTGTTGCTCTTGATGGAGGGAACTTTGGATTGGACAGGATACATGCTCATGATTTCACACGCCGCAATGGCGATACAAGGGATATTATATGCTCCTTTTTATCGAATGAAGCGTTGGCATCTTGCTGCAGCATCTATTTGGACGCTTCATGATGTCGTCATTGATTATGTGTACAAGCAAATGCCTAGGTACGGCATATTAGACCAGTATTATCAGCCTATCGGATATTTTACATTTTGGCTGAGTATATGCTGCATTGGCGCCGCCTATTTCTTCTGTTTGCGGGAGAAGCGTTTAGAGTTACTGTTGCAGTAAGGGAGGTATCATTTTTGGCATTTTCTTGTCCACCCCTTCATACATTGTAACTAGAAGGTGTAGGGGGGACAAGAATGAAAAAAATCATTGCCTTTCTAATAGCAGTTTTTCTCTTAGTCGCACCGACTCGCATTTACGCAGCTGATTGGAGCGAATTAAATCGGTTGCTTGACGAGTCATTGCAACTTGTGAAGCAGGAGGAATATACGAAAGCAGAACGAATTTTGACATATTTCTCAACCGAGTTTGCGGATTTAAATAAAAAAGAGGATTTTTCGGCGGAGCACACTCGGGTCATCTCCATCGCTTACGATAAAGCGGTGCAAGCTATGCGGGAAGAAACGATGAGTCAGAAGGAAAAGGAAGATGATGTGACAGCGCTTCGACTTGTGGTCGATGCGGAATCTTCGCAATTTCAGCCTCTTTGGCTCAGTCGTGAAAATACAATCATGAGTGCGTTTTCGCAGATGGAAACAGCGGTACAAAAGCAGGATGATGAGCAATTCCAAAGAACACTTAATACATTTTTATACGAATTTGATATTATCTATCCAAGCTTAGTGGTAGATCTACCTAAGGAAGAAATTGAGCGTTTGAACGCACATCTGTCTTACTTGGATGAGTTTCGCAACGTAATGGCGAAAAATGAGAGCGGACAAAAGCAAATGCAGGTGATTCGTCAGGACTTAGAAACAGTATTTCAAAGCCCGAACAAGGATGAAGCAACTCCTTCTTTAATTTGGGTTATGATCTCCACAGGTAGTATTATTATTTTTACATTAACTTATGTTGCTTGGAGAAAATATAAAGGTGAACAAGAAAAGCGAAAAAATCGCATGAAGTCTAAGAACCGATAATATCTTCTAGGTTTTCGTTGACAAGGAAATAACGGCAAAATAAAATGAAAATTATACCACTGGATAATTTTCATTCCTTGCTTGTCTAGTTAGTAAAGAAGCGCTTCAAAATTGGAGGATAATAATGCTTTACGTAATCTATTTCATCATCATTTTGCTTATCCCATTGTATGCACAAATGAAAGTTCGCAGTGCTTATAGCAAATATTCACAAGTGTACTCAACATCTGGAATGACGGGTGCACAGGTTGCTAGAAGGGTACTGGATGCGAACGGATTATACGATGTAGCGGTTGAGGAAACGCCAGGACAGCTATCAGACCATTATGACCCGCGCACGAAAACAGTTCGCTTGTCTACGAATAACTATTACGGCCAGTCAGTTGCCGGAACTGCAGTAGCAGCTCATGAGGTCGGTCATGCAATTCAGGACGCGAAAAATTATAACTTTATGCGTGTCCGTCATGCACTGGTGCCAGTTGCTAACTTTGGCTCTAATATGTCTTGGATTTTTGTTATGATTGGCATGTTTGCAGGCCTTTCCAAGATGCTTCTTCTTGGAATTGTTCTTATGGCAGCTGGGGTGTTATTTCAGGTTGTTACGCTGCCTGTTGAATTTGACGCATCAAGCCGGGCGATGAAGCAAATTTCTTCTCTTGGTATTGTGTCGCACAGTGAAGAAGTGCAGGCACGTAAGGTATTGAATGCAGCAGCCCTTACATACGTAGCGGCAGCGGCTGTTGCTGTTTTTGAATTGCTGCGGTTGCTTCTTATTTATACAGGTATGCAGCGGAGCGATGATTAGACAAAAAAGCTATCGAGGACTCGATAGCTTTTTTGTTTCGATTTGCCTAAGGATTAGAATGTGCTTTGTTCATTGTGTAGTTGCAGCATGTATGCAGCAACCAAATCTGCGAATCCTTTTTCTCACCGTCAATTATGAAGAGGATTTTTATTTTCATCAAGTGTAAATCCTTCCCCAATGACATCATGGACATCATTGACAGCAACGAAGGCATGTGGGTCAATAGATGTGATAATGCTTTTTAGTTTGATGAGTTCGTTTCTTGCTACTACACAGTATAATACGTGTCGCTCCTTCTTTGTATATGTCCCCATTCCGTGTAAAAATGTAGCGCCACGATCCATTTTTGAGAGGATTTTCTCTGCAATTTCCGCATTTTTCTCCGAAATGATTGTCGCTCCTTTTGCAGCGTAAGCACCTTCTTGCATAAAATCAATTACTCGTGCACCGACAAATACCGCGACAAGCGTGTACATCCCTTGCTGATAGGAGAGATATGTAATAATTGAGACGAAAATTACAACTGCATCGAATAAAAACATAGTTTTCCCCATGCTCCAACCGATGTATTTATGTGCGAGTCGTGCGATAATATCAACACCGCCTGTTGTACCGCCGTAACGAAAAATAATCCCAAGTCCCACCCCGATAAACAGGCCTGCAAACAGTGCGGCCAATGTCATATCCTTTTGTAGATTTAAGTGGAGATTAAATAAGCCGTATCGTTGAAAGACCCAAAGGAAGGCAGAAACGCTAAATGTTCCAATTAGTGTATACAGAAAGGTTGTGCGACCAAGGAGCCTCCAGCCAACGAAAAAAAGCGGGATATTTAGAAGTAAATTCGTATAAGAGGGATCCCAGTGAAACAAAAAGTACAGCAGTAGTGTAATCCCTGTAAATCCGCCCTCCGCCAAATGATTTTCGATGTTAATATTGACGATACCAAATGAAAAGATGGCAGATCCAATGACAATAAAAATAATATTGCTGATCCTCAGACCGAAGTTCATGCTAATCCCCCTGTTCCATTGTGCAATATCATATTATAATTTATCTGTTTATTAGTGGGAAATTATGTACAAGTGAAAAGAAATTTGTCAAATGCCATAGAATTGGCTAACATGAAAAGAGGAAGAAAATTGAGGTGAATGGAATGGGACATAAAACGATACATAAGATGCAGCAAGAAGTCGATGAATATATTAGTCAATTTAAAGAGGGCTATTTCAGTCCGCTTGCGATGATGGCGAGATTAACAGAAGAGATGGGTGAATTAGCGAGAGAAATCAATCATTATTATGGGGAAAAGCCAAAAAAATCGACAGAAAAAGAACGAACCGTCGAAGAAGAGCTAGGAGATGTACTTTTTGTTATGATTTGTATGGCAAACAGCTTGAACATTGACCTCGAAACAGCCCATAATGTAGTGATGGATAAATTTCAAACGCGTGACAAAAACCGTTGGACACGCAAGGAAGAGGGAGAGACACAACAATGAACACAATTCGTATTGCAGTAGCTGGTCCAAGAGGAAGAATGGGGGTAGAGGCGCTTCGTCTCATTGAACGAACTCCGCACTTTCAGCTTGTTGCGGCTGTAGACCGTACAAATGGTGGAAAACTGATTTCTGATATCGATGGACTTCCGTCTTTGGCAGCGCCAATTTATGAAGATTTAAATGTATGTTTATCAGAGGTACAGGTGGATGTGCTGCTTGATTTAACGACACCGGAAATTGGGAAAAACCATGTGTATATTGCCTTAGAACACGGTGTACGTTCGGTTATTGGAACAACGGGTTTCACAGAGCAAGAACTCCGTGATCTCGAGGCAGCCGCGAAAGAGAAAGGTGTAGGAACGATTATTGCTCCGAACTTTGCAATTGGCGCCATTTTGATGATGAAGTTTGCACAAATGGCAGCAAAATATTTTCAAGACGTTGAAATCATTGAGCTTCATCATGATCAAAAGCTTGATGCTCCATCAGGAACTGCGGTGAAAACAGTGGACTTAATCCGTTCAGTTCGTGAACCAAAAAAGCAGGGGCATCCGAATGAATCAGAGCAGCTGCAAGGTGCGAGGGGTGCAGAGGTAGACGGCATTCATATTCACAGCGTCCGCTTGCCGGGATTAATCGCCCATCAGGAAGTACTATTTGGCGGCGATGGTCAAATGCTTACAGTTCGTCACGATTCGTTTAACCGCGTTTCCTTCATGTCCGGTGTTCAACTTGCTGTTGAAACGGTTATGAAGGTAGATGGACTTGTGTATGGATTAGAAAATATTGTAGATTAAAAAAGAAACTACATACAATATTAAAGGGGAGACGGAGATGAAAATTGCTTTAATTGCTCACGATAAGAAAAAACAAGATATGGTTGCGTTTACGTACGCATATAAACCAATATTGGAGCAGCATGAACTATTTGCGACAGGGACGACAGGGCTTCGGATTATGGAGGCGACAGAAATGGCGGTTACACGTTTTCAGTCTGGTCCGTTAGGCGGTGACCAAGAGATTGGTGCGATGATCGCAAAAAATGATATGGATATGGTCATTTTTTTCCGCGATCCACTTACAGCGCAGCCGCATGAGCCGGATGTCAATGCATTGCTTCGATTATGCGATGTATATTCGATTCCACTTGCTACAAATATGGCGAGTGCTGAATTATTGATGCATGCTTTAGAACGGGGAGATCTAGATTATCGAGCATTAAGAAAATGAGGGAAGTACAGCATGAGTGATTTACATATATTAGCTTTTGGCGCACATGCGGATGATGTAGAGATCGGGATGGCTGGCACAATTGCCAAGTATGCGCGATTGGGATATAAAGTGGGGATTTGCGATTTAACAGAAGCTGAGCTGTCCTCTAATGGCACCGTAGAAGGAAGAAGATACGAAGCGGAGGAGGCGGCCCATATATTAGGGGCCGTTCAACGCATCAATCTGCATATGCCGGATAGGGGATTGTACATGCAGGGGGAACGCATTTGGAAATTGGTAGAAGTGATTCGCTTGTATAAGCCTCAGCTTGTGTTTGCTCCATATTGGGAGGACCGTCATCCTGATCATACAAATTGCGCTCATCTTGTAGAGGAAGCAGTGTTTTCGGCGGGCATCCGCAAATATATGCCGGAACGTGACGCACACCGCGTACAAGCGTTGCATTATTACATGATTAATGGATTTCATCAACCGTCTTTTTGTGTAGATATCAGCGAAGAGATGGACAAAAAAATTCGTTCTTTACAAGCATACAAAAGTCAATTTGTAAAAGGGGAGAACGGTGTTAGCACCCCGTTGACGGAAGGCTATATTGAAACGGTCGTTGCACGCGATACATTGTTTGGAAAAGAAGTGGGAACAAAGTATGCGGAGGGCTTTATAAGTAAAAAGCCGCTTCTCATCAGACATGGTTTACTGGGAGGGATAGAATGAAGCTGAAAATTGGGATTACATGTTATCCTTCCGTCGGCGGCTCAGGTGTTGTCGGGACGGAATTAGGGAAGCTGTTAGCAGAACGTGGACACGAAATTCATTTTATTACCTCAGGCATGCCATTTCGACTGAATCGTTTCTATCCGAACATTTACTTTCACGAGGTAGCGGTGAATCAATATTCTGTTTTTCAATACCCACCTTATGATTTGGCGCTTGCAAATAAAATGGCCGAGGTAGCAGAGCGGGAAAATCTTGACTTGCTTCATGTGCATTATGCAATTCCGCATGCTGTCTGTGCATATTTAGCAAAACAAATGACGGGTGATCATCTGAAAATTGTTACTACCCTGCACGGTACGGATATTACAATTCTTGGATATGATACATCTTTAAACAGTTTAATTCGGTTTGGTATCGAAAAATCGGATATCGTAACAGCTGTTTCGGATTCGCTTGCACAGGAAACCTATGATTTAATTAAGCCTAATAAGGAGATTGAAACAGTATACAACTTTGTGGATGAACGCGTATATCGCAAACGCGATATGTCTCATTTGCGCAATGAATATGGCATTGAGCCGGATGAAAAGGTTATCATCCACATTTCAAATTTCCGGAAGGTTAAGCGAGTGGAAGATGTTATTCAATCGTTTGCACTCATTCGAGAAAAAACACCTTCCAAGCTTCTGCTAGTAGGAGATGGACCAGAGCTGTGCGGGATGACAAAGCTGGTAAAGCAGCTCCAGCTAGAAGGAGATGTGTTATTTTTAGGAAAGCAGGATAATGTAGAGGAACTCTTGTCCATGAGTGATCTGCTGCTATTGCTTTCTGAAAAGGAGAGCTTTGGTTTGGTGCTGCTTGAGGCAATGTTTTGCGGTGTGCCTTGCATTGGCACGAATGTGGGCGGTATTCCTGAGGTGATTCGAGATGGGGAAACAGGATTTATCTGTGAGCTGGGAGATGTGCAAGATATTGCGGAAAAGGCCTTGCATGTTTTAACAAATCCAACATTACATACGGAGATGGTAACGCGTTCAATGGATATGGCAAAGGAGCGCTTCCGTTCGAGTCACATTGTTTCTCAATACGAAGATTTGTACTATAAACTGCTAGGGACTGAGCGAAATGCAACCGTTTAAACATGCGTCCGCTATTATAGAGAAGCTAGAGAAACACGGATTTGAAGCCTATTTTGTAGGCGGGAGCGTGCGTGACTTTATCATTGGAAAGCCAATTAGTGATGTGGATATCGCGACATCAGCGCTTCCTAATGAAGTGATGAGGATATTTCCTCATCATGTTCCAATTGGGCTGGAACATGGAACTGTGCTTGTTTTGTATGAAGGTATTTCATATGAAGTGACAACATTTCGAATGGAAGCGGAGTATGATGACTTTCGCAGACCGAGCCATGTCTCGTTTGTAAGGTCTCTTGAGGAAGATTTAAAGCGAAGGGATTTTACGATGAATGCGATTGCCATGACAGCGAACGGCGATATGATTGATTCATTTGGAGGACAGGAAGCAATACATCGCAAACAAATTCAAACTGTTGGAAATCCAGATGAACGTTTTAGGGAGGACGCGCTTCGCATGATGCGAGGTGTTCGCTTTGTAAGTACGCTTGGCTTTCATTTGTCGGATGAAACGAAGCAGGCTATACAAGAACATGCAGGACTGCTTGTACATATTGCAATTGAACGTATTGCTGTTGAGTTTGAAAAGTTGCTGCTGGGAGAGGGCGTTCGACAGGCACTTTTACTTCTGGTAGAAACAGACTTATATGCATATCTTCCTTATTTTGAGAAAAAGGGAGAACAAATCGCCAGTGCTGCTATGTATAATTGGGATGTCATTCAATCAAGCGAAGAGGCGTGGGCCTTGCTATTGCGTGCGGTGAAGCCTGAGAATGCGGATGCTTTGCTTAAGAACTGGAAGTTATCTAACAAAAAGGTTCACACGATTACGTCTATTCTCCATTGTTTAGTGCAGCGGGAGAAATCAGAGTGGAATGACATGCTGCTATATCAGAGCGGAGAAGAAATATCAATCATGACAGAGCGTGTTGTGTCTGCTCTGCAAGGAGAGCAGCCTAGTATCGAGCATGTGCACAGTCTATATAAAAAGCTGCCCATTCACAGTCGAAAGGATTTAGCAGTGACCGGTACAGATTTGCTGCAATGGACAGGCAAACAAGGAGGTCCGTGGCTTGCTGCTGCCCTTGGGCAACTAGAGCGTGAGGTTGTATGCGGCAGGCTTGCCAATTCAAAGGAAAGTGTGAAGGAGTGGCTGAAACAATGCAATCTTCTATAAGAAGACAATTGCTCGAAATTTTTTCTAAGTCAGATGGGGAATTCGTGTCCGGACAAATGATTAGTGATGAATTAGGTTGTTCTCGGACAGCTGTATGGAAGCATATGGAGGATCTTCGAAAGGAAGGCTATGAGCTTGAGGCAGTGCGGCGGCTTGGATATCGAATTGCTCGTAAGCCTGATAAAGTAACTGGAAATGAAATCCATCTCGGCTTACAAACGGATTATATTGGAAAAAATATTTATTTTGAAGAAACGGTGGAATCTACACAAAAGATTGCTGCCCGTCTCGTTTATGAAGGTGCTTCCGAGGGCACTGTTGTTGTAGCAGAAGAGCAAACATCGGGGCGCGGCCGTTTAAGCCGCACATGGCATTCTCCGAAGGGAACAGGCATTTGGATGAGTATTATTTTACGTCCTGATATTCCAGTGCAGAAAGCGCCTCAGCTTACGCTCTTGGCTGCTGTTGGCATTGCGCAGGCGATCGAGAAGTGCACAGGTCTTTCTGTGGGCATTAAGTGGCCAAATGATATTCTCATTAACGGTAAAAAAGCAGTCGGTATTTTAACGGAGCTGCAGGCAGATCCGGATAAGATTCATGCTGTCATTATCGGCATTGGCATAAATGTTAATCAGCAGCATGAACACTTAGCGGAAGATATCCGTCAGATTGCGACGTCTCTGCTTATTGAAACAGGACGGGAACAAAAACGTGCAGAATTAATGCAGGCGATTTTTTTGCAGCTAGAAAAGCTGTATAAGCAATATATGGCAGAAGGCTTTGGGATTATTAAGCTGCTCTGGGAGAGCTATGCGGTAAGCATTGGCAAGGAAATTACGGCTCGAACTATGACGAATGCCATTACCGGAATAGCAAAAGGGATTACGGAGGATGGCATATTAATGCTGGAAGACCGAGAAGGTGTTATCCATTATATTCATTCTGCTGATATTGAAATCTAGTACCGCAAAAGGAAGTTTGCTATAATGGTTACTGAACAAGGGCAGTATCGAAAGAACTGCACCATCATATCTAAGTAAGAAAAAAGGATTCTGCCTTGATCCGCAATATAGGACTAGGACAGAAGGATGAGAATAGCTGTCATATATCCTTCTTTCTGTATTGGAAAGAGGGTTTTTAGGATGGCCCTTTCCTTCTTCCTGCAAATGAGGAGGAGAATGATGAAAAGCTCTAAGGATTTTTTGCAAATGAAGCAGCATGATGAACCAATTGTAATGGTAACAGCATATGATTATCCGTCTGCCAAGCTGGCGGAGCAAGCTGGTGTGGACATGATTTTGGTTGGTGACTCGCTCGGTATGGTGGTGCTCGGGTACGATTCTACAATACCGGTTACAGTTGAAGATATGATCCATCATACAAAGGCGGTCCGTCGAGGTGCTGCCGAGACGTTTATTGTAACGGATATGCCATTTATGTCCTATCACGTTTCTAAAGAAGAGGCGATGAAAAATGCACGCCGCATTATGCAAGAAGGCGGGGCGCATGCAGTAAAGGTTGAGGGAGCAGATGAAGTGGTTGATATCATCGGTCTTCTTACACGCGCTGGTGTGCCTGTTGTTGCGCATCTTGGTTTAACGCCACAGTCAGTCGGTGTATTAGGCGGCTATAAAGTGCAGGGCAAGGATGCAGAAAGTGCCCGTAAGCTGCTGGAGGATGCGAAAAAGTGCGAACAAGCAGGGGCGATTGCGCTTGTATTAGAATGCGTGCCGAAGCAATTGGCAGCGCAAATATCTATGCAGTTGAACATTCCGACAATTGGTATCGGTGCAGGTAATGATACAGATGGCCAAGTTCTCGTTTACCATGATGTTATCACATATGGCGTAGGTCGCGTACCGAAGTTTGTAAAGCCGTTCGCATCTGTTCAGGATGAAATCGTGCGCGGGATTACGCAATATACGAAAGAGGTAAAAACAAGACAATTTCCAAGCGAAGAACAATCTTTCACAATGAAGGAAGAAGAATTGCTTGCACTGTACGGAGGAAGTATTTCATGCAAATAATTTCACATATTACACAAATGCAGCAACTCGTGTTAAAGCTGCGCGAGACAGGAAAAACAATTGGTTTTGTTCCCACAATGGGGTATTTACATGAGGGGCATGCAACGTTGCTTCAACAAGCAAGAGAAGAGAATGATATTGTCGTTTTAAGTGTATTTGTAAATCCCCTACAATTTGGTCCGAATGAGGACTTTGATCGATATCCGCGCAATATCGAACGCGATGAATGCGTGGCGAAGGAAGCAGGAGCTGACTATTTGTTTTATCCGAGTGTTACAGAGATGTATCCATCGAAACGGACAACAACAATTACGGTGACATCCCGCACTGATGTGCTATGTGGACAAAAGCGGCCTGGACATTTTGATGGTGTAGCAACGGTACTTCTAAAGCTGTTCAATATTGTCATGCCGCACCGAGCTTATTTCGGCTTGAAGGATGCCCAACAAGTGGCTGTTGTACAAGGGCTTGTTTCCGATTATAATATTCCGGTGACCATCGTTCCGGTTCACACGGTACGGGAAAATGATGGACTGGCAAAAAGTTCCCGTAACGTTTATTTGTCCGAAACAGAGCGTGCGCAAGCTCCGAGTCTATATCAAGCATTGCAGCTTGCACAGCAGGCAATTGCAAACGGTGAACGAAACCCTTCGATTGTCCGCTCTATTGTAGAAAAGCAGATTGTAACACATACAGATGGTGAAATTGATTATGTGAGTATATATTCGTATCCGGAACTTGAGGAGCTAGATGTGCTACAAGGAACCGTGATAGTAGCAATTGCAGTGAAGTTTTCGAAAGCAAGACTGATTGACAATCTTGTACTGACAGTAGAATAAGGGGGAGCAGCTATGTATCGCATGATGATGAGAGCGAAATTGCACCGTGCAACTGTAACGGAAGCGAATTTAAACTACGTAGGAAGCATCACGATTGATGAAGATTTAATGGATGCGGTCGGTGTTGTAGAAAACGAAAAGGTACAAATTGTAAACAATAATAATGGTGCACGTTTTGAGACGTATATTATTAAGGGAGAACGCGGCAGCGGTGTGGTTTGTTTAAATGGTGCAGCGGCGCGTCTTGTTCAGCCTGGAGATAAGGTTATTATTATTTGTTACGGATTTGTATCAGAGGAGCAGATACACGAACATAAGCCGAAAATTGCTGTTCTAGATGAACAGAATCAGATTGTGGAAATGCTTGGGCAGGAACCAGCTGCAACGATTAAATAAAAAAGCAGGTCCGATGCCTCTAGCAGGAGAGAAATATTTTGCCTCATTGGGTGAAAAAGGCTTTTCACACTGTGGGAGTTAAACAGCGTTTGAAATTTTATACATTTCGATTTTGTACGAAGAGAAAAGTCCCCAACAACTGGGGATTTTTCTTTTGGTTCCACTTTAAGAAAGGATAAATTCCCAGCTAGAAGTTTATTCGAAGCAGTGGGGAATTTTAGGAATAAAGTATAAGGGTAACTACGCCTCTGTCTTCGCCCGAGCCGTGTCTGCTTTTCTTAAGTAAGATTGATGGAAACGTGGTATAGTAAGAGTAAGCATGTCTTGGTGTTGTGAAAAGTAAAGAGGTGTTCATTATGTACAACCGCTATGTTGTGGTAGATCTTGAAACGACAGGAAATATATATAAAGGCGGAATTGATAAAATTACGCAAGTGGCAGCTGTTGTCATCGAGAATGGAGAGGTTATAGAAATCTTTTCAACGTTTGTGAATCCAGGTAAGCCAATTCCTCCTTTCATTGCTGAATTAACGGGAATTAATGATGATCTAGTTCAACACGCTCCTTCTTTTCAAGATGTGGCTCCGATGATTGCTGAGCTTTTAGAAAACTCCTGCTTCGTTGCTCATAATGTTCATTTTGATTGGAGATTTTTGCAGGAGGAACTGAAACTATCTGGTTTTCCTTCAGTTGTCTGTCCTTCTATTGATACAGTAGAACTCGCGCGTATTTTGTTGCCTACTGCTGAAAGTCATAAGCTAGGTGACTTAGCCAAGCTTTTTGCGCTTGAACATGAAAATCCGCATCGCGCTGATAGTGATGCGATGGTAACAGCAGAATTATTTTTGCTGCTATGCAATAAATTAGCGGCTTTACCACTTGTTACACTTCAGTCATTATATAATTTGAGCCGATCCTTTAAGAGTGAAATCAGTGAATTGCTGTCCGCTCTTATTCTGGATAAACTAGTAAGCAGTTCTCCAAAAGAGGAGTATGACATTTACCGTAATCTCGCGCTCCGTAAACGTAGCTATGAAGCACCTGCGGAAGAAGCGAGTCCTATAGAGTTTTCTGCATGGAAAACGCTGATGCAACAAAATGGCCATCCGAATGGATTTGAATATAGAGCAGGACAAATACAAATGGCAGAGGAAGTGTATGATGCCTTTTCTTCGGCACGCATTTCGTTAATTGAGGCAGGAACAGGAACAGGAAAAACGCTGGCATATTTAATTCCGAGCTTGTTCCACGCTCGAAAAGCTGAACAGCCTGTTGTCATTAGCACACAAACAGTGCAGCTGCAGCAGCAAATTGTGGAGAAGGAAATCCCGGTTTTAAGAAAACTGCTTCCTTTTTCCTTTCAAACAGCCGTGATGAAAGGAAGAAAGCATTATATATGTCTACAAAAATTTGAACATGTATTAGAAGAGCAGGATGAAAATTATGATACTGTATTAACGAAGGCAAAAATTTTAGTATGGCTTCTTGAAACAGAAACGGGAGATGTAGATGAGCTGAATTTGCCGACTGGCGGAAAGCTGCTATGGGAACGGATTTGCAGCGGTGGAAATAGCACTGGAACGAGTAATCCATGGAACAGCCGTTGTTTTTATCAGCAGGCGAAGCATCGTGTATTATTTGCTGATCTTATTGTTACAAATCATGCGCTGCTGCTGCAGGATGCGACAAATGAAGATTCTTTGTTATCCTCATATGAATATGTCGTGCTCGATGAGGCGCATCATATTGAAGAAGCGGCGAGTCATATGCTTGGTGAACAGTTTTCATGCATGCAGTTTCAGCTCTGGTTATCAAGGATGGGGACACTTGAAACAAATGATGTGCTCTCAAACATACGCGACATACTGGGCGATACATTGGATCCAGCGTGGAAGAAGATTCATCATGTATTAAAAGAAGTGAAATGGGAAAGTGATGAATTATTTCGGTTGCTTCGCTCCTTCATTTTTGAAAAAAACAAAAGCAAGCAGGCTGATAGTAATGTTCGGGTTCTGTACCGATATGAACGAAAAACGGAAAAGGGAAAGCTTTGGAATGCTATTACAGAAGGGGCTGACCGTTTAATACATATACTGGAAGAGCTGTGTGTTCTATTACAAGGGCAAGTGCAAAAAAGTGGAAGGTTTGCTGAGTATGTAATCGTGCAGCAATTTATTACGCTTGTTGATTCGCTTGACGAGATGAGGCAGACGCTGCTCCACTTGTTGCTGCAGGAGCAGCAGGATGGTGTAACGTGGTTTGAAGCAGAAACGAAGGGGAGTATTCACTCTACCATTATATACAAGCAGCCGATTGACGTAAGTGACCTGCTCGCGGACCGCTTTTTTGCGAAAAAGAAAAGCGTTGTTCTTACATCTGCGACGTTAACTGTCAACCAGACATTTGACTATATCATTCGAGCGCTCGGACTCTCTGATTTTTGTCCATCTGTGATGGCTCTTTCCTCCCCGTTTCAATATGATCAACAAGTTCGAATGATGGTTCCGACGGATTTACCTTCTATAAAACAAGTATCACAAGATGAGTATGTAGAGGCAATCGCACGCCATATCATAAAAATTGCTAAGGTAACAAACGGCCGGATGCTCGTTTTGTTTACCTCTTATGAGATGCTGAGGCAAACGCATGCAGCAATCAAAGAAACCGGAGCATTGGAGGAATTTGCGCTTCTTGCGCAAGGGGTGAGCAGCAGCCGGATGCGAATGACAAAGCAGTTCCAACAGTTTGAAAAGTCAATTTTGTTTGGTACAAGCAGCTTTTGGGAGGGAATTGATATACCTGGAGAAAGTTTGAGTTGCCTTGTGATGGTGCGTCTTCCATTTGTTCCACCGGATCATCCGATTATGGCAGCAAAAGGGGAAAAAATAGAGAGAGGTGGGGGCAATGCCTTTATTGAATTGGCTCTTCCACAAGCTATTCTTCGATTTAAGCAAGGCTTTGGCAGACTGATTCGTACGGAAAGTGATACAGGTACGTTTTTTGTGTTAGATCGTCGTATTACAACGACCTTTTACGGAAAACGATTTATTGCATCTATTCCTGCGATTCCTCTATATGAGCAGCCATTGCAAAATTTGTTAGAATTGATGGAGAATGGATAGGTTCCCTGTATTTCAATAAAGAAAACTCACTGTTAGGTGAAGACGAAGGTGCAGTTGCATTTATCTGTTGTTCCTAAAATTCCCGACTACGTCAAATTCGCTTCTAGCTAGAGGTTTATCCTTCTGAAAGCGTAAAAAGACCTGCAGAAACATCCGCAGGCGTTCATGTGGGTTAGAAGAAATTTTATTGTAGAATCTTTCACTTCGTTGATTCATCAAAGATTGTGCGATAAAAAGGCGAGACGATATGAGTCCAAACCTTTTTTCCCGTGTAATGACCTGCTATAATAAGTGGTGATGCAGCAGGGGTTATAAGAATGTACTTTTATTGTAACCTCGTTGCCCGCTTCTATGATTAGAAATTTTGTGTAACGGAGGAGTCAAGATGGATAAGAAGATGGGGGTGCTTTCTACAATGCGTTTTCAATATACAAGCAATCTGTATAAAATTGTAGATAGCCTTAACCCAACCCTTAGGGAAAAAGATTTAATGTTTGGGCTGGCTCTTGATGAGAAAGAGAAAAAAACAGCTGTATTTACTATATATAGAACGTAGTGATACAATGAAAAAGTGGCTACTCGGAGCCATTGCGTTGCTGGTCTTGCTTCTCCTCTGGGGTTTGTATATTTATAAGGAAGCGATGAATGGAAAGACTCATGGTGAGGCTCATGCAATCGAAATGGCAAAGAAAAATGCGAATCTTGTCAGCATTACAAGAACAGACTATTATCATGGTTATAAGGAAAATCTATCTTATACTGTTGTAGAGGGCTCTGATGCAAAACGTAAGCAGTGGATTGTACTTGTGCCAGAAAAAGATGATGAGAAAGTGTTAACGGTCAAACAAAAGGATGCGATTTCAGCAAAGCAAGCCCTGGAGAGCATCATGAAGGATTCAGAGGTGGTTGGGAATTCCGAAAAGCCGAAGGAAATCATCAAAATGAAGATGGGTGCTGAAAAAAACGTTTCACTTTGGGAAATTACATATGTAGATGTAGAGGACCGTTATAGTTTTTGTTATGTTGATTTGAAGACTGGGAGAGTTTTACGCTTATACACACTTCAAAAATAGATGTTGGGGGAACTAAATCATGAAATTGGCAAAACGCGTATCTGCTTTAACACCATCTACAACGTTAGAAATTACAGCAAAAGCGCAAGAATTGAAAGCACAGGGATATGATGTAATCGGTCTAGGCGCAGGTGAGCCAGACTTTAATACACCACAGCATATTATGGATGCTGCTTATCAAGCAATGTTGGCAGGACATACAAAGTACACGCCTACAGGCGGCTTAGCTACTTTGAAAAAAGAGATTATTTCTAAGTTAGAGCGTGATCAACAGTTGTCGTATGAGCCTACTGAAGTGATTGTCTGCAATGGAGCAAAGCACGCGTTATATACATTGTTCCAAGTTATTCTTGATGAAGGGGACGAAGTCATCATTCCGACTCCATACTGGGTAAGCTATCCGGAGCAGGTTAAGCTTGCAGAAGGTGTGCCTGTCTTTGTAGAAGGCAAGGAGGAGAACGAGTTTAAGATTACACCCGAGCAGCTGAAAGCAGCGATTACGGAGAAAACAAAAGCAGTTATCATTAACTCACCAAGCAATCCAACTGGCATGATTTATAGTGAGAAGGAACTAACAGCGCTTGGAGAGGTATGTGTAGAGCATAATCTCGTTATTGTTTCCGATGAGATTTACGAAAAGCTTGTTTATGGAGATGCAAAGCATGTTTCCATTGCCCAGCTTTCTCCGGAATTGAAGGAACTTACGGTGATTATTAACGGTGTATCTAAATCGCACTCTATGACAGGATGGCGTATCGGCTATGCGGTTGGAAATAAAACTTTGATCAAAGCAATGACAAACTTAGCAAGCCATAGCACGTCCAACCCGACTTCCATTGCACAATATGCGACGATTGCCGCTTACCAGCAGCCACAGGATGCAGTAGAAGAAATGCGCGAAGCATTTGAAAGCCGTTTAAATATTATTTATGACAAATTGATCCAAATTCCTGGATTTTCTTGCATCAAACCGCAGGGTGCATTTTACTTATTCCCTAATGCACAAGAGGCAACAGTGTTAGCAGGTTACGAAACAGTAGACGAGTGGACAAAAGCGCTTTTAGAAGAAGAAAAGGTTGCGCTTGTACCAGGCTCAGGCTTTGGTGCACCAAATAACGTCCGTTTATCTTATGCAACATCGCTTGAACAATTAGAAAAAGCGTTAGAGCGCATTCAAGCATTTATGGAAAAGAAAATGAACCGCTAAAGAAAACTTGCCGATTGGCAAGCCGTTAGGCGAGGACAGAGGCATAGTTGCACTTACACTGTGTTCCGAAAATTTCCGACTACGTCGAATTGGCTTCCAACTGGAAATTTATGTTTTCTTACAGTGTAATATAAAATTCCCTTTTCTTTACAGAAAAGGGAATTGTTTTGTATAATGAAAAAAAGAGTTGGACTGAGGTTTCTGTTGGAGGGACTAGAGAAGTGAAAATAACAATTGCTGAAGTAAGTCAGTATGTAAACCAAGAAGTGACAATGGGAGTTTGGCTTGCCAACAAGCGTTCTAGCGGGAAAATAGCCTTTTTACAGCTTCGTGACGGTTCTGGTTTTATTCAAGGGGTTGTTGTCAAAGAAGAGGTAGGGGACGAGATATTCCAAAAAGCTAAGGCGCTTACGCAGGAAAGTTCTTTATACGTAACAGGTATTGTACGTGAAGATGAGCGTTCTCCATTTGGATATGAACTTGCAGTTCAAAATGTGGATCTTATTCATGCTGCGACAGATTACCCAATTACGCCTAAGGAGCATGGTACAGAATTTCTGATGGACAATCGTCATCTTTGGATTCGTTCTAAGCGCCAACATGCAGTTTTGCGAATTCGTCATGAGATTATTCGTGCTACATACGAATTCTTTCATAAAAACGGGTTTGTGAAGGTAGATCCGCCTATTTTGACTGGGAGTGCACCAGAAGGAACAACTGAGCTTTTTCATACGAAATACTTTGATGAGGATGCGTATTTATCACAAAGTGGTCAACTGTACATGGAAGCTGCAGCAATGGCGTTTGGAAGGGTATTTTCGTTTGGACCGACATTTCGTGCGGAAAAATCAAAAACACGTCGTCATTTAATTGAGTTTTGGATGATTGAACCGGAAATGGCTTTTATGGATCATGAAGATAACCTGCGCATGCAAGAAAATTACGTATCCTATCTTGTACAGTCTGTTTTGCAGAATTGTGCACTAGAACTAAAAACATTAGGAAGAGATATTGCTAAGTTGGAAAAGGTAAAAGCTCCGTTTCCTCGTATTACATACGATGAAGCGATTAAAATGCTTCATGATCAAGGCTATAATGATATTCAATGGGGCGATGATTTTGGTGCGCCGCATGAAACAGCAATTGCCGAAAGTTTTGAAAAACCGGTATTTATTACGCATTATCCGGCAAAAATTAAAGCGTTTTATATGAAACCGGATCCAAACCGTCCAGATGTTGTCTTGTGTGCAGATTTAATTGCACCAGAAGGATACGGTGAGCTCATTGGTGGTTCGCAGCGGATTGATGACTATGATTTCTTAAAACAAAGATTAGATGAGCATGGACTGAATGAAGAGACGTATAAGTGGTATATGGATCTTCGTAAGTATGGCTCTGTACCTCACTCAGGTTTTGGACTTGGATTAGAGCGTACTGTTGCTTGGATTTCAGGAACAGAGCATGTACGTGAAACAATTCCATTCCCGCGTCTGCTCAATCGTCTGTATCCATAATACAAAGAACAATACGGCCTTTCCTAAGATGGTACTTATGACGTTTCCATCTACAGGGAGGGTCTTTTTATCCTCTTTTTTCTTACACTGTAGGAAAGGATAAATTTCTAGCTAGGAGGCCATTCGACGTAGCGGGAAATTTTAGGAATAAATTATAAGTGCAACTACGCCTCTGTCTTCGCCCAAGAGCGGGGCTCGCCAATCAGCGAGTTTTCTTTATGTAGAAAAGGGGCTAAAAGGAACTTCCCGATTCAGGCAAACATAATCGATTGTGGTATACTAGAGGGCGAGGTGTTAGATAGATGAAAAAGAAAATTATGATTCAATGGTTTGAACAAGGCAGCATTGCCATTCCAAAGCTTCTGATGATTCATTACCGAAAAATGGGATTGAATGAAATAGAATTTATGGTTCTTCTTCATGTTCATACATTTTTAGAGTCAGGAAAGACCTTTCCAACTCCGGATGAAATTGCAGACCGAATGACCATTTCCTCGGTACAATGTATGGAGGTGCTTCGTACGCTTGTACAAAACGGCTTTTTAATGATTGAAGGAAGTCAAAAAGATGGAGCTCTATGTGAGAGTTATTCACTCCAACCATTGTGGGAGAAAATTTTGCAATTGCTTATGAATGAAACTATCTCAGAAGAGCTGGAAATGCAACAACAACTAGAAAACAGTTTATATAGCATATTTGAACAAGAATTTGGCCGTCCGCTATCACCGTTTGAATGTGAGACATTAACAATGTGGCAGGATCAAGACCATCATACGCCAGTTATCATTCAGACTGCTTTACGTGAGGCCGTTCTTAGTGGCAAACTCAATTTCCGCTATATTGACCGTATTTTATTCGAGTGGAAGAAAAACGGGATCAAAACGGTCGAGCAGGCGCAGCAATATGGGCAAAAGTTTAGGGCGAATCAAACGCGTAATAGTGCTCCTATGCGGCAGGAAACGAAGTATACAGGGAAAGTTCCATTTTATAATTGGCTTGAACAATAAAAGAATGCAATTGCATCAGGAGTGAAAGAAATGCTAACTGTTAAACAAATTCGCCATTGTCTTGATACAATGGGAGAGATGTTTCCAGACGCACATTGCGAATTGGTACATTCTAACCCATTTGAATTAGTCATCGCTGTTTCTTTATCAGCACAATGTACAGATGCGCTTGTCAATAAAGTGACAAAAGATCTGTTTCAAAAATATAAAACACCCGAGGACTATTTGAGTGTCTCGCTGGAGGAGCTCCAAAACGACATTCGTTCCATTGGTTTATATCGAAATAAAGCCAAAAACATTCAAAAGTTATGTCAGCTACTTTTAGACGAGTATGGTGGAGAGGTTCCACGTGATCGGGATGAATTGACGAAGCTGCCGGGGGTTGGCAGGAAGACAGCGAACGTTGTTGTATCTGTTGCATTTGGTGTACCAGCTATTGCGGTTGACACACATGTTGAGCGCGTGAGCAAGCGTCTTGGATTTTGTCGCTGGAAGGACTCTGTACTAGAGGTGGAAAAGGCGTTAATGAAGAAGGTGCCGATGGAGGAGTGGAGTGTTACGCATCATCGCATGATCTTCTTTGGACGTTATCATTGTAAAGCACAACGTCCGCAATGTGAAGTTTGTCCACTGTTGGAAGTGTGTCGTGAAGGAAAGAAACGGATGAAAGAAAGGAATAAGTGATGATGCAGTATATAGCTATTCCAGATCTTTTTTTTCGACGCCCCTTTTTTGGAAATGGGGAAAGGAAAGTCAGGTATGATGAAACAACTGCTTTTACAGAGATTATGCGACACGCTTATTTTGTATATGATATTGCTGCTGTCCAATTAGTAGAGCTGTATAAGCCTTGGGAGAATCCAGAAGAAGCAATTTCAGCTGTACTTTCTCTTTGGAAGGAGGCGAAGCAGGAGATTGCGCTTCTGCTTCGTCAACGTAAACGGAGGGAAGCAGAAGGACCGATGATTCACTTCACAGCACATTTTTTATCCGTTCTTCATTGGATGAATGGAGTTGGGATCTCATCCTTGCAGGATATGGACCAAAACATGTGGCATCTACCAGTAAAGCCTATCAACGTAGGAGAACGGATTTTATTTATTTTGGATGGACCTAGTCACTATCATTCGTTTATCCAACTGTCTGAACTGTATGAAGAAGCTGAAAAGCAGTTCCTTAAGCAAATGGTTGTAAAGAAAACTCGCTTAAAGCGCAAAAAAACATCTCCTTTGTAGGAGATGTTTTTTTTAAGGAACTTTAGGAATTCCCACGTCTTCTTCACTAACAGACTGTTCTGGCGTGGATGGTGAAGTTGCGTTTTCACCGTTGGTATTACTATTATTAGTGTTATTGTTAGGTTCGGCAGCTTCATTGTTCGTGCTATTGCCGCTGTTGTTTGTGCTGTTGTTTCCATTGTTTGCACTGTTATTTCCATTGTTTGCACTGTTATTTCCATTGTTTGCACTGTTATTTCCGTTGTTTGTACTGTTATTTCCGTTGTTTGTACTATTATTTCCGTTGTTTGTACTATTATTTCCGTTGTTTGTACTATTATTTCCGTTGTTTGTACTATTATTTCCGTTGTTTGTACTATTATTTTCTCCGTTAGAAGCATTATTATTGTTCGGCGTATTGGAACTTGCAGCAGCCGGAACAACAACTGTTACAGTAGCTGCACTGCTAGTTTTTCCTCTTGATGTTGCAGTAACAGAGAAGGTATAGCGCCCTCCAGCCTTTGCATTACTCAATGTGAGCGCGACATCCTTTGTATTTGTTTTAAGAGCGGTACTTTGACCACCATCTAGTGAATAATTCACATTAAAAGTTGTATTTTGTATTTTACTTTGTGGGTATGACCAAGACAGGGAAATCTCCTTTTTCTCCTGATTATACTTTGCCTGTAATCCGCTCGGCGCATCTGCTTTTACGGGAACATAGTCGCTCATTTGGCCCTTTACATAAAGCTCGTTATCATCTTGGCGGACAACACTTGACGGTTGTGCAAATGCAGAATTATCATTTCCGAACTTTCGCATCATTTCTTTGAAAATATATTTTGCTATATTCTGTGTGTTACCAACCATATAATTCCCTGCACCGTTTTGGGCGTAGCCGGTCCAAACAGACATTGTATATTGCGGCGTATAACCGACAAACCAACTGTCACTCGTTGCGTTGCTTGGATAGCCAAACTTGGCAATTACCTGCTTTTCAAAGTTTGTTGTTCCAGTTTTTCCTGCTACATCAAGACTTGGAACATTGGCTGCCGTTCCTGTACCGGAGTCTACAACCGTACGGAGCATATCAGTCACCATATAAGCTGTATAATCGCTCATTGCACGTTGCGGTTTTTGCTCAAAGCTCAGCTCCTTGCCGTCTGGAAATACGATTTTACGAATAAAGTGAGGCTTCGTATACATACCATCGTTTGCAAATGCCCCGTATGCGCCAGCCATTTCCAACGGATTTACTGCATTACTTCCGATAGCATAGGATTCGTATACAACATCTTTGTCAAATGTAATACCGAGTCCTTCTGCAAATGTTCGAGCTTTGTCTAATCCAACTTGCTTCAATGTATTTAACGCTGGAATATTATAAGACCATTGCAGGGCTGTACGAATGGAGATATCTCCTTTATAGTCATTATTCCAGTTTTTAATCGGTGTCCCATTGGAATACGTTGTTGGTGCATCCTGGACGATGTGAGAAGTAGCCCACTTTAAATTTTCGATTGCCGGACCGTAGTCAAAAATTGGTTTGAATGTCGAACCCGGCTGACGATTCATATCAATCGCGAAGTTACTGCCGCGGAATGTTGCTTTATATTCCTTGCGCCCGCTGCCGATTGCACGTACTTCTCCAGTACTTGTGTCCATAAATACAAAGGCTGCTTGAAAACGATCATTCGGGTAGTCAATAATGTCTGCTGTATCTAGCATCTTATCGGCATAACTTTGTTGCTCTGGATCAAGCGTTGTATAAATTTGCAAGCCGTCAGTGCTAATGTCAACATTCTTGAGCTGGCTTTCTACTTCCTTAACGGCTGCATCGAGAAATGCTTGATATGGCATTGGATTATTCTGACGTGGAAGCACCCCTTCTGTTACAGGAACCTTCATTGCGTCATCCATTTGCTGCTTTGTAATAAAGTTTTGCTTGTACATAGCTGATAAAACAATATCACGTCGTTTTTTAGCATTCTCTACATTTTCAGGATTCGATGGGTCGTATATACTTGGACCTTGTGGGAGACCCGCGAGCATTGCTGCTTGAGGGAGCGTTAAATCCTTCAAATTGTCAATACCATAATATGCCTTAGCAGCCGCGGCTACGCCATATGCTTGATTGCCAAGGTAGATTTTGTTCAGATACATTTCTAAAATTTCATGCTTCGAGTACTTTTGCTCTAGTTTATAAGCTAAATACCATTCTTGTACTTTACGCTCAAGGGTCTTTTTTGGTGATAAGAAGTAGTTTTTAATAACTTGCTGTGTAATTGTACTGCCCCCTTGAGAGCCGAATCCGCCTGTTATATTCTCTAAAATAGCTTTAGCAGTACGTTTTATATCAATGCCGTGGTGTTCATAAAAGCGTGAATCCTCAGTTGCTAAAAAAGCATTCTCTAACACTTTTGGAATTTGGTCGTACGTAATTTTTGTGCGTTTTTGTGAACCATATTCATGAAGAAAAGCATTGTTTCGGTCATAAAATTTTGTAGAGAGCGGGTCTGCTAATTTTGACTCGTCGATCTTTGGGGCGTCCTTCACCATAGCGAAGAAGGTGGAAACTCCAGCTCCAAGAACGACAATGCCGGTAAGCAAGCAGGCGATTAAAAACTTTTTCAAGAATGACCCTTTTTTCTTCGGTTTTCCCGATTTCTTCGGCTTTCCCGACGGTTGTCCTTCTTGTTTTTTTCTTTCTGCTTGTTTTCGTTCTTCGCGAGAACGATATGTGTCTGACATTATTCTTTCTCCTACCTTTCACTTTTCCAAGAAGTGTCGAAAAATGCGCTTTATTGTTGACTTTATCACGAAAAATACAGTGTGTCTAGTACGTGCAGGTAATCGACTCTTGGGCGATAACCGCACTTAATTAGATATCCTTTCGTTTCAATTTCCTGCTTTGTTACTGACTTTCGTCCACCGTTCGTTTGCCTTTCCCAGTATTCAATCATATGCTTTGCATCAAGGAAATAGATTTCATTATGGAAGGTAAACTTAATGATTACAAAGGCAATTCCTCCATGCTGCAGTATTTGCTTCATATGCTCAATTTGATGCAGATGCAAATTTTGCAGGGGAAAGCTCGTTTTGTTTTTTGTTTCCTTTGCTTCAAAATCGATATATCTTCCTTTGTATACACCATTATAGTCTGTCGTAGAAGGCTGTTTAAAATATGCTTCTCGCACTACTGCTGCGCTCCGCTGTGGATAATCTACCTTTACGATCTGTAGGGGAGTCGGTTTTTTATGTATACAGGCAATATCAGCTGCAGAATAGTATTCGTTCGTTTCGTTCAGTTCTTCTTCCAAGGACATTCCTCTGTTACTATAAGTATGGTTCTTTATGTAGGGATTATGAATCTCCTTCTCACTTGCATAGGGCTTGCCGTTCGGATATCGGATGGACATTATGTACTCACTCCAGACAAAAGTCACTTACAAAGGAGATTATATCAAAAAAAATAGGAGAATAGACTATAAAGTTTTCATAGGAAAAGGTAAAGATAGAAATGAGGTGGAAAAAATGGAAATCATTCGAGCGGAATATGAGCAAATGAACAAGCGGCGGCAAGGAATCGTCTATACAGAGCAGGAAAAAAGTCTGATTAAAGCAATCAAGCAAGGCACTATTCTTGAAAACAGGGATAATATTTCGCGTACGCATGCGTATAAGGAGTATTATTTACGAAATTGTGAGATTCGTTGGTCTTTCTTAGCAAGTATGGTATCGCGTAATGCAGGGTGGAATATGACAGATTTAGAAGGAAAGTATTATCCGAAAATACTGCCTCAGCAGGTACGGAAGCGTTTGTTTTTAACATATGAACGTGCGAATTGGTATATTTTTTCCGATGCATATCCACAGCTGTTATTGTATGAAGAGAGTAAACAGGCTGAAAAACCGTTATTTCACCTTCTAAAAGCCTTTTCTGTATCTGTTTTTATGGAGGCTGAGTGGGAACGTTATTGGTATGAAAAGGATGACAATCGCCTTATGACAGCACTTATTATAAATGAGCAGCAAATGATCCAGCGGCCTGTTATTGAACATCCGTTCTTTCAAAAGCACGTATTTCATTCGCTGCTTTTTAAGGTACAGGAACTATTTCATTTTAGCGCTGTGCTGTTTCCCACTATCCAAGGGAAATTATACGGTTTTTCCGTATCTGACTTTGAAAGACTTTCCAAACGTGTTGAACTTGGTAAGCGGTTAGCGTGGCTTTTATTTTGCCCAAGGTATCAGGAGGGATTTCAGCGTTTTTCTGATGAAACCGTCCACACAGGTTCACGCAGGGACTACGAGCAGTATTTTTCTTTTACAAAGGAACAGGATACCCCGTATTTACGGGATGTCTTTCCGGTGATTCCGCATCAAAGATACGTTGAAAATGATTGGTATAATACAGATGTAGATTTGGAAAGCTTATTTTCTTTTGAAGAGCCTCAGCAGCCGTTTGATTTGACGGATTGGTTTATGATAAAGCAAAAGCAACTACATGTATTGATTGAGGTTCAGGATTTTTTTTAATGAAGGGGAAAAATCGCTTTCTTTGCCGAATGAAAACTAGTTTTGTCAGCCAGGAAGGGAGTGGGAATAGGCGCGTCGAAATAGACACGCATGAAAGCAATGAGGGAGGTTTTATAATGAAGATAGTTCCGATGGATGACGTGTTGAATGGGATGGATCGTCTGCTGAGCGCTCTTGATTTGCTGGAAATGAATGTAACGTTACGTGTGAATCATACTGTCAAACATAAAGAAGATGAAGTAATGGATGATATAGAGGTTGTGAACATGCACTTGACGCATTTGGATTCTAAGCTTGAGCATCATTTAAAGAAGGGGAGCTGGCTGCATAAGCTAGAGACACTGGCAGCTATATACTAGAAGAGGCAGGGGTAACGTATGTTGGTAGAATTGACGAAACAATTGCTGGATTGGAATGAGCAGGTACATCAAGTATTTGTGCGGGAAACAAAGGATGCAGATTTTAAGGAGGAGATCCAGCCATTTGTGGAGCAGGTAGATCGTGTGCTAGAAGAATGGAGGCGTGCGGCGGAATCCTGGGTGAAGAAAGAACACCCTAAGCATATACATCTTTTACAAATCGAGCAGGTATGCGAGAATGTAAGAGTAAATGCTGTAGAATGTTTTGGAACTGCCAAGCCAAAGCGTTTTAAGGAAAGATATAAATCTGTAGAGTATGTGTTGCGTAACATTCTAATGAATAGGAATATGTAAAAGCGGCAGTACAAGGGTACCTTGCTGCTTTTTTGTATGGTTCAACAACGAAAAAAATGAGAGGTTTCCCTCCCAAATTAAGAGTTTCCTTGCGCAATGCCTTCTTCCACAAGATAATCAGGCTTTCTTGCCCCCATTGCTTCAAGTTCACGAATTAAATCCCGGTACTGTAAAATGCAAATTTCTCCCATTACATAACGTTGCTGCACAAAATCGAGTAATTCATTTGTTTCTGTTGGCTCATATTGTCTTACCCCGACAAAAACCGTGCGCAATTCCCCTAATGTCATTCCGTTTCCCCCTTAAGAAGAAATCACCTTTTACTTCTTTATGGTAGCATAAAAAAAGCGTTTTCACCGATTTCGAAAAATTTAAACTTCCGACAAGAATAGACAGATTGTAAGAGGATTCTGGCTACACATCTGCCCTCGATTCTTCATATTGTAATGTGTAGATGATGATAAAGAGGAGGGGATTCTATTGTTTCCAAATCAACCTATGCATACCGACGTAAGAAATCCGTATCTGCAGTATAATATGTATCCGTTTGAGCCGTATTACGGAACACAACCTAACTATTTTCAGCCATTTCAGCTTTCTTTTATGAACGGAATGAGTCAGCCAACCTTTTATCCACCACAGTCTCCTGTTTCGCCGCAAATGAATCCGTATACGCTGTATCCGGCAACAAATAAGCAGAACTATAAGAAACAGTCAAAGGGACAAAATGCAGGTGTGATGTCGCAATTTAAAACAGCGGATGGCAATTACGATATTAATAAAATGATGAACACTGCAGGACAAATGATGAACGCGATGAACCAAGTCACGGGACTCGTTAAACAAGTCGGAGGATTTTTTGGAAGGTAAATAGATAATACTTTTGAACACATTGGATAATTCCAATAATCTCCCCCTTTCTGTAAAATAAATTGCTTTACAAAAGGAAAAAGGGTTTCCATGGTGAAGAGCATACGAACCTTTTTTATAGAGTAAGCTTCGCTGCACGGTGTGCTGGTTGTGCGCAGGTTGTTTTACTAGGGGAGTAAAGGCGGACTGTGTCCGCTTTTTTTACACTTTAAGAAGGGATAAATTTCTAGCAGGAAGACAATTCGACGTAGCTGGAAATTTTAGTGATAAAGCATAAAGGCAACTACACCCCTGTTTTCGTCTGGGGGCAGGGCTCGCCAATTGGCAAGTGTTTCTTATTGCTTTCTACTTGTCGTAAAGATCGAATTGAATATTCTGAAAAGTGAAATTTTTATTTGTACTTATAAAATGGTTGTCTCTCTTTCTCATAGGTTTTACAATTAGGAATAGCTTGTTTGTATTATTATGAGTATGGAGAGGAAGACAGTGAAAAAGGCAATTCTGTATATGTTCTTTGCAATGATTACGTTAACATTTTTGGTGTTTACGAGCTTTAAACATGTTTTGTACACGATTTTCTCATGAAATAGGTATTTGTAACAGTCATGTACCACTTCTCTGTCATATTGTAAAGTGTAAGTTCATTCTCAAATGATGGAGAGGAGAAAAACTATGTTTTGTAACCCTTGTTTTGGAGGACCGAATTTTGTAGGTCCAGCAGCAACAGGTCCTGTTTGTACAGCACCTCCAGTGGTGCATCCAACAAAATATTGTGATACACAGACATTTTCTACGACAGTAGTTCCGCACATTCATCCAACACACAACACTTTGATTAATCATCAATTGATTCAAAATCAACATTATTTCCCGCAAACGCAATCTGTGTTGAACACTGTTTCTCAAACTGATGTTCCGGGATATGGCCCTGTGCCGCAAGTAGCCGGTGCGATGACAGGCCCTGGTCCTTATGGTCCTGGCCCTTATGGTCCTGGCCCTTATGGTCCTGGCCCTTATGGCGGTTATCCGTCGCCAATGGTAGCTGGCGCAATGACAGGTCCAGTGGGAGGAGTTCCTGGAATGATGGATCCTGGAATGCCTGGGATGGTAGCAGGTGCATCAACTGGTCCAGGTATGAATCCGATGGGAGCCGGTGCTGCGAACGCAAATCCAATGGTTGGCGGAATGTTTAAAAAATAAGCTGCAAGAACCGGTTATGGTATGCCGGTTCTTTTTCTATGAATTTAGAAGTCGCAGTCCTTTGAAATGGAGTTGAACAGCATGGGGGATAAACAGCTTTATTTGTGGAACAGCAGTTTCATGGTGAGATGCATGTTTTAGGAGCGCGCATATGCCTGCTTTTATGATATGCTACGAAAGGGTGAGGTAATGCGCATTGTAACAGTGACAGGCTATAAACCATTTGAAATTGGAATATTCTCTGTGGATCATCCTGGTGTATTTTACATAAAAAAGGCTATCTCCAGACAATTGACTGCTTTCTTGGAGGAAGGCTTGGAGTGGGTGCTAATAAGTGGTCAGCTTGGCGTAGAGCTATGGACAGCTGAGGTTGTGTTTGAGCTGCAAATGGAGTATCCGGATTTAAAGCTGGCAGTGTTTACCCCGTTTCTTGAACAGGAAGAAAAATGGAATGAAGCCAACAAGGAATACTACGAGTTTATTCTAGCACAAGCCGATCACGTTGATAGTATTACGAAACGGAAATACGAAAGCCCACAGCAATTTCGTTTGAAAAATCAGTTTTTAATTGAAAAAAGCGATGCTTTACTAGCTGTATACGATGAAGAAAAAGAAGGAAGTCCAAAATTTCTGAGTGAGTTGGCAAAAAGACGAGTGGAGCAGGGAGAATATGCATATTACTCGATAGGATTTGCTGATTTGCAGCTTTTAATGGAGGAGGAACAGTGGGACGGCGAGTAGTCCATCTGTAGTTCATATTGACAAACTGCTATCTTTTGTGGAAAAATTTAAGTGTTGAAAGTTATGGCAAAGATTTGAGGTGAAGGAAATGTTTTCCGATAAACTAAAATTAACAGCAAAGGATATTTTAGAAAAAGAGTTTAAAACGGGTCTTCGTGGTTATCAACAAGAGGAAGTTGATAAATTCTTAGATTTAATCATTAAGGATTATGAAACACTTCATAAGGAAATCGAAGCATTACAACAGGAAAATACCCGCTTAAAACGAATGATGGATGAGCAAAAGATAAAGCAACCCACACCACCACCTGTGCAGCAGCCTGTTTATACAAGCGCAAATACGGATATTTTAAAGAGATTATCTAATTTGGAGAAGGCTGTATTTGGAAGTAAGCTATATGAATAAATGAGTGTTGGTATAACCTGTGGAAACTTATATATAAAAATGTTGCATCATGCGTAGTTTTTTACTATACTTAAGAGTATCATGACGTTTGGGTGATTGCTGCAATGTATGTTGTAGAGGAAAGTCCATGCTCGCACGACCTGAGATGGTCGTAGTGTTCGTGCTTAGCGAAGTCATAAGCTAAGGTAGTCTGAAAGGGCTAACGGCAGGGAAAGAACCTAAGTCCTGCGGGATATGGTTCAAATACCTTGAAAGTGCCACAGTGACGGAGTCCCGAAAGAAATGCCGGGAGTGGAACGCGGTAAACCCCACGAGCGAGAAACCCAAATTATGGTAGGGGCACCTTTTCCAAGGAAATGAACGAGGGGAAAGGACAGGCAATTTGTCTGTAGATAGATAATCGCCACCGGAGTACGAGGCGGGAGCCGCTTGCAGTACAATGGTACAGAACATGGCTTACAGAACGTTATGAACCAGTAACTTAAAGAGAACAGCTCTCCTGTGTGAAGGGGAGCTTTTTGCTTGTACATAAAACTGTATGACTTTCACACTAGCGAGTTAAAATGGTAAAGAAAGCTACTGTTGTTAGGAGAATGAAAATGAGTAAATTAACACTGATTGCGACGGCGGCGATGGGACTTGAAGCGCTTGTTGCAAAGGAAGTTCGAAACCTTGGCTATGAGTGTCAGGTTGATAACGGAAAAGTCATCTTTCAAGGGGACGAAGATGCGGTTTGTCGTGCAAATTTGTGGTTGCGAACTGCAGATCGGGTAAAAATTCAAGTTGGGGAATTTAAGGCTACTACATTTGATGAACTGTTCGAGAAAACAAAAGCACTGAATTGGGGACAGTATATACCGGAAAATGCGGAATTTCCTGTTATTGGAAAATCGGTGAAATCGAAATTATTTAGTGTTCCAGACTGCCAAAGCATTGTCAAAAAAGCTGTGGTGGAGAAGTTGCGTAGTACATACAAACGTACAACATGGTTTGAAGAAACGGGGCCATTATATCGCATTGAAGTAGCGCTTTTGAAGGATATTGCAACAATTACGCTTGATACGAGCGGTGTTGGCCTTCATAAAAGAGGCTACCGTGTAGCACAAGGGGAGGCTCCGCTAAAGGAAACACTAGCAGCATCGCTTGTGATGCTGACAAACTGGAAGGCAGACCGTCCGTTCGTTGACCCGTTTTGCGGCTCCGGCACAATTGCGCTCGAGGCGGCTCTTATCGGTCAGAATATTGCACCAGGCTTTAACCGTGAATTTGCATCCGACGGTTGGGAGTGGGTTGGGAAGGACAGATGGCGCCGTGCTCGTGAAGAAGCTGAGGATTTAGCGCGCTACGATCAGAAGCTCCATATTATTGGTTCTGATATTGATCACCGTATGGTGCAAATTGCAAAGGAAAATGCAGAAGAAATTGGTCTTACGGACTTAGTTACATTTAAACAAATGCAGGTAAAAGATTTTACGACAAAAGAGGAATATGGATATGTTGTGACGAATCCTCCATATGGCGAGCGTTTAAGTGAAAAGCCGTTGGTTGAAAAGTTATATGCAGAAATGGGAAAAGTATTCCGAGGTATGGATACTTGGTCAATCTATGTGCTTACGAGTTATCCAGAGTTTGAAAAATGGTACGGAGCTGAAGCTTCCAAAAAAAGAAAGCTGTTTAACGGATTTATTCGAACAGACTATTATCAATATTTTGGCAAGAGACCGCCACGTCCGCAATTGTAATAGGTAAAATCGGGCGAGCGCTGAAGCAAAATGAATAAAGATTCTTTAGAGCACATATACTGTTTATTATGTAAACTGTTCTAGAGGAGGGCTCAGAAGATGACAGGGAACTTTCCTGAGTTTGACATTATTCAAAGAGCGATTCACCGGACGTACCATATGCTTGAAAATGATGAATCTGCTAGTATGGCGGTCGATGGCCTGCGGGTGGCACAGGAGCAATACTTGCTGGCGCTATCCCATAAAACATTAATTGATACGAATTATTTAAAAGCGATGATGGAGTAAAAAGTTTTCCTTTTCGGAAAACTTTTTACGTTTTTTGCAGTTATCGTGTGTTGGAGGAGAATGATTTTGACGAGAGAAAAGCTGCCGTTTGAAGTAGGAAAGCAAGATAATTTTTATGACAAATTGAATGAATGGATTGGCGATGTGTTTTACGACATTTTGCCAGATGCTGGTTTTGAACTGCGTGATGAGCAGATTTTTATGGCGTTTCAGCTCGACCGTGCGTTTCGAGAGAAAAAGGTTATGTTTTCCGAAGCAGGAGTTGGAACGGGAAAAACAATTGTGTACTTGTTGTACGCGATTTGCTATGCACGTTATACAGGAAAACCAGCTATCATTGCCTGTGCGGACGAAACGTTAATCGAACAGCTTGTAAAAGAAGAGGGAGATATTGCAAAGCTTTCCCGCGCACTTGATCTGCAAATCGATGTTCGTCTTGCGAAATCAATGGATAATTATTTGTGCTTGAAAAAGCTAGACGATGTGATGAGCGGGGCGGCGTCCGAGGAAATTGAGGACTTATATTATGAACTGCCTGAATTTGTTTTTGATCATGGTACGCTGCAAAATTTTCATCATTATGGCGACCGCAAGGAATACCCGTCCTTAAGTGATGAACAATGGTCACAGATTTCCTGGGATTATTTTCAAGATTGCCTTGCGTGTGAGAAGCGTCATCGTTGTGGACAAACATTGTCTCGCGAGCATTACCGAAAAGCAGCGGATATTATTATTTGCTCACAAGACTTTTATATGGAGCATGTATGGACATACGATGCACGAAAGCGCGAGGGGCAGCTGCCGCTTTTGCCAGAAGGCAGCTGTGTTGTATTTGATGAAGGGCATTTGGTGGAATATGCAGCGCAAAAGGCGCTTACATATCGATTGAAGCAAAGTATGATGGAGGAATTGCTCTCTAGGCTGCTTCAAAATGATATTCGTGAAGAGTTTGCTCAGCTCATCGAAGATACGATTTGGCAGTCAGAGCAGTTTTTCTATGCAGTCAAAGATGCCGCAAGAGAAGTGCCAGGATCGGATCGGTTAGAAATCGCCATCACGAATGAGGTGCGAAAAGAGGGAGAACGGCTTTATCGAAAGGTGCAGGAAATTGGCGATGCGCTCGTCTTCGAGAGTGAATTGTATACAATTGAAGAATACGACTTAAAGATTGCGGACGAGCATCTCGATATTTTAGATCATTCCTTGAAGCTGTTTTTGCACGAAAGAAATGTGATTTCTTGGGCAGAAGCGGGAGATGGAATGCTCACGCTTGTCATTATGCCACGCGCTGTAGAAGAAGTGCTTCAGGAAAAGGTGTTCTCTAAACAAGTTCCGTTTATTTTTTCTTCTGCCACATTATCAGAAAATGGATCATTTTCGTTTATAGCAAGCAGTCTTGGAGTACAGGATTATCTTTCGTTTTCAGTAGCATCGCCGTTTGATTATGAAGAGCAAATGAAGGTATATTTGCCAACGTATAATGCAGACGGATTGTTTGAGAAAAAGATTGCATATACACTCGAGGAAATTGAGAAGCTGCAAGGGCGCACTCTCGTTTTATTCCGAACCAAGCAAGAGCTTGCGGCATTTAAACAGCATATGCAGGGAGTAGATATGCAGATCCCGTTCTTATACGAAGGAGATCAAGAAATTAGCCGCCTTGTTTCACAATTTCAGAATGAAGAAGAAACAGTGCTTTGTGCCGTCCATTTATGGGAGGGTCTTGATATTCCAGGAGCCTCATTGTCACATGTTATTATTTGGTCGCTGCCGTTTCCTCCGAATGATCCAGTATTTGAAGCAAAGCGCAAGCATGCGTCTGACTCATTTGCGCAGGTGGACATGCCATACATGATTCTCCGCTTACGTCAAGGGATTGGCCGCTTGATTCGTACGAGCGAAGACAATGGATGTGTTTCTATTTTCTTGACAGAAGATGAAAATCCAAAGGTGGCAGATGCTGTATTCAGCTCTTTACCAGTGCAAGGTGAAATCATTCGTTAATCTTAATGCGTTAGTATGTTAGACAAGGAGGTTAGCTATGACGGTGGTTACGTATGAAGCAGAGCTGAAATTTTTGGATTATGTAAAAAAGATGATGAATTATGAAGAAGCGCTGAATGTGATGTTTTGGGATTTACGTACAGGAGCGCCAAAAGACGGTGTAGAGCAGCGTTCAGAGGTTATTAGTCAGCTATCAACTGATGTATTCAATATGTCTGTATCTGACGAGATGGCGGGTTATTTGGAGAAGCTAGAACACTTGGCGGCAGAAGGGAAGCTTTCTGAAAAGACGCAAAAAACAGTAGAAGAGTGCCGTAAAGAATATGATCGTAATACAAAAATCCCGGAAGCAGAATACACAGCGTATGTGAAGCTGCAAGCGAAGTCTGAGAGTATATGGGAAACGGCAAAGGCAGAGTCGAATTTCGAGATGTTCAGGCCGTATCTAGAGGAAATTGTCGCATATAAAAAGAAGTTCATCTCCTATTGGGGATATAAGGAAAATTGCTATAATGTACTCCTAGATATGTATGAGCCGGGGATGACTGTGGAAGTGCTGGATCGCGTATTTGGTGAACTGCGCGAGCGGATTGTACCACTTGTTAAGCAAATTGCCGCATCTGGTAAGCTGCTGAAAACGGAGCCGTTAACAAAGCATTTCCCAAAGGAGCAACAGCGCACCCTCAGTCTTGAACTGCTGCGGCAGCTCGATTATAACTTCGATGCAGGGCGCTTAGATGAAACGGTACATCCGTTTGCGATTACGCTAAACCCAGGTGATGTACGCATTACAACAAAATACGATGAGTCGGATTTTCGTACAGCTATCTTTGGAACCATCCATGAATGCGGCCATGCTGTGTATGAGCAAAATATTTCAAAGGATTTGATTGGCACACCGTTATGTGACGGAACATCTATGGGAATTCACGAATCACAATCGTTGTTCTTTGAGAACTTCATTGGTCGTAATAAACAGTTTTGGAAAAAGAATTACGATGTTCTGAAGAAGCATGCAAGCGGGCAATTTGATGATGTATCGCTTGATGAGTTTTATGATGCAATTAACGAAGCGAAGCCATCGTTGATTCGGATTGAGGCGGATGAATTAACATATGTACTTCATGTAATGGTTCGGTATGAAATAGAAAAAGAGTTGTTTGACGGCAGCTTAGATGTGAAGGATTTACCGCGCGTTTGGAATGAAAAGATGGAAGAGTATCTAGGAATTCGTCCACAGAATGATGCGACGGGTGTTCTTCAGGATGTGCATTGGTCCGGCGGTGATTTCGGATACTTCCCGTCATATGCGCTTGGCTATATATATGCTGCGCAGCTTAAGCAGGCAATGCTGAAAGATATCCCAAACTTCGATCAATTGTTGCTCGATGGAAATATTGCACCTGTTCGCAGCTGGCTGACAGAGCATATTCATCGATATGGAAAACTCAAGAAGCCTCTTGAAATCTTACAGGATGTAACGGGTGAAGGATTGAATGCAGCCTATTTAGCGGCATATTTAGAAGACAAATATAAAAACATTTACAATATATGATGCGAAAAAAGCTGGTAATACATTAAATATATAAAGGCCTTTAAACGTTAAATTGAAAAGCCTGTATCTTATATGACTGAGTCATCATAGGTACAGGCTTTCTTCTTTTATTAGGTTAATGCACATGTTAATGAAGCTGATCATAAGTATTTTTTGCCAATAACAAAAAGGTTACTAAAATAAACAGTGCACGGACATAGCCGCTTCCTCGTTTAATCGCAAACTTCGAGCCGCAAATCGCACCAGCAATTTGTGCAAGCCCCATAGGTAAACCATAAGCGTAATTGATTTGCCCCAAATACATGAACATTAATAATGCGGCAATATTGCTGCCAAAGTTTAAAAACTTCGCGTTCCCTGCAGCCTTTAAAAAATCAAAGCCGATCATTAAAAAGGCAAACATTAAAAATGAACCTGTTCCGGGACCTAGAAATCCATCATAGAAACCAATAGCAAAGATTACAATCATAAAGATAATAAAGTGGCGGATGGATAATTTTTTATAGG
The DNA here is from genome assembly GCF_004138295.1 of Ectobacillus funiculus. Taxonomy (GTDB): domain Bacteria; phylum Bacillota; class Bacilli; order Bacillales; family Bacillaceae_G; genus Ectobacillus; species Ectobacillus funiculus. Next base: position 101,026 of record NZ_SCFM01000014.1, read on the forward strand.
TTGAAATGCTGCCCCAATCTTTCTTGAAAACGGTATAAATTGCAACGGCAGCGAGCATGACAAGCATCAGTGGCTTTAGCACTTCAGGATTCATCAAATGAACGGTCCAAGCGCCAATCATTGAGCCGATAAAGACGAGTGGAAACAACCGATATATGGAGGTTAAATCGAGTTTGCCCGAACGATAAAACATAATGGTACTCGTTAAAGAGCCGAGTGTCCCCGCTAGTTTATTTGTTGCAACAGCTGTTGCTGGTGTCAGACCTGTAAATAACAATGCCGGCAATGCGATCAGCCCTCCTCCGCCGACAACGGAATCAATAAATGCTGCCAAAAAGCCAAAGACAATCAGAATAAGTAATAACGATGGATCCAATTCAGATAGCATATAATCAGCCCTTCTTTTAGTTACTACTTGAATAGTAACTAAAATATATATTGTTGTAAATAGTTATCGTAATTTTGATATGATAAGGATAATTAACTAGAGGAGGGAGAACATTGGAAAATATATTACAGCAGCTAAAAAAATTAGGATTTAATGAATATGAAGCCAAATCCTATGTTTCTCTTGTTAAACAAGGAACAGTTACCGCCTACCAAGTTAGTAAGGATTCGGGCATTCCGCGAGCACGAATTTACGATGTCTTAAGCAATCTTGTTGAAAAGGGGATTGTTCTGAAGGAAGAAATAGAAGATGGAACCAAGTATTCACCATTGCCTGTTGATATCTTTTTGAAGAAGGCTCAATCAGATTGGCAATCTAATTATGAAGCGATAAGTGACTCATTAAAACGGCTTGAAACAACTGAGAAAAAACCGGACAATCGTGTAATGACGTTAAAGGATCGTGAAATGATTATTAGCTATTGTCAAGCATTACTCAAAAAAGCAAAAAAACGTGTTGTTATTTCGATGTGGGACGATATGTATGAAATGCTGAGAGAGGATCTGCAGCAGACCGCTGCTCGTGTTACGGTACAAGGTATAACGCTTCATGTTGAAGATCCTGTTGCACATGTAGATGTGCATCGTATCACCCCTTTTACTGAAACCCCTTCGAGTGAGCATTGGTTTATCCTGTCCATAGATGCGGAAGAGATGATTTATGGTCCCTCATTTAAAGAGCGCAGCATTGCCTTTTATACAGATGACCCGGTTCATATTTATTTACTGGAGGATTATGTATGGCATGATGTATTGGTGAATCGACTTGTCCGACGCAGCCAAGACAATTTAGAACAATGGATTACTGCGGAGCGGAGAGCCTTCTTTATGGAAGCGTAAAAAGCTCTGCAAACCAGAATAGTAAAAATCCATTAATGCTTAAGAAATAGTTCAAAGGTATTGTGCGTATTTTAGTAAGCTGCTTCGTTTAACCGGCAAGAAGGAAAGATAAGAAAATCCGAAAAAAACTTTACTTTTTGGATTTTGGATTAGGTGTTAAGTTGATTTTGGTTTTTAAATCGAACGAATCTAATTTTTTTTGTTTTATTGTACGTGTTTTTTTCGAAAATTCCTTTTCGAAAGTGGAAAATACATGTATAATTCGGTTATAAAACTACATAAATAACGCTCGTATAATCGCAGAAATATGGTCTGTAAGTTTCTACCAAGTCACCGTGAATGACTTGACTATGAGTGAGGATGGTTAATAGACAACGTCTTATGGGTAAGTACACCGATCATTTACCGAAACTCCAAAAGCCTTCCCCTCACTTGTAGGTGGATGCTTTTGGAGTTTTTTATTTGTAGCAACGGGAGGAGAACAACATGAAGGTATTAGAAGAGAAGATTCGAGAAGAAGGCAGAGTATTATCAGAAGGTGTTTTAAAGGTAGATGCTTTTTTAAATCATCAAATAGATCCGTCTTTGATGGTGCAAATTGGTAAGGAATTTGCCAATCGCTTTCGGGATAATCCTATCACAAAAATTATCACACTTGAGTCCTCTGGTATTGCGCCTGCGTTAACAGCAGTTTTGTTAAATGCACTGTTCAATCTTGCTCCTGCTAGAGCAGTAAAGCAAAGTAAAGGTGAAAAGGCAGCAAACCTTGCTAGTTAAGCGCATTTTTTAACGTTACTGTATCCAATATATTAATGCTTAAAATATGTTAAAACGTCGTCTACATGTTCTTTCCTTTTGGTAAGAATTTGGAGGGGACGTTTTTTTATGAAAAGAGTTTATACGATTTCGATTTCCAGCAGGCATATGATTACTTTTTATCTGCAAAAAAGAATGAAGCCGTTAGAAAAGGAACTAAGAAAAAGCAAAAGAAAAATTGTAACTATTGGTTATCTCCTTCATACAGCGTAGTTTTAGCGTTTATTTATCGGCTTTATACAGAAAATAATTATAACATTTGTTTTAAATAAGGAAGGGGTTTTCTTATGAGAGAAATTACAGTGAAGCTAGACGGAAGGTTTTATGAGATGTTTCAGGACATTAAGGAACATCAAGAAAAGGAACTGGGAAAAACAATAGGAGATGCAGATGTAATACAAACATTAATTGTTGGACACTGGCATACAGAAATAGGGGTACATAAAGTACCAGAAAACCAATCACTTGAAGCCCCTTTTTATACGTAATAACAAGTAGCAGTGACTCGGTATCATTAAGAGCATTATACTAAACAGTGGAAATATCTTCAGGTGACTTTTTCCCTATTAATAACTAAGGTGCATACCGATAAATATAAAGAGAACAGTAAACAAATAAAACCTTGAAAATGTTGATATGCACTTTTCCTTTATACACGTAAGAACTGTGTGATCTGATGATATGAAATAAACGCCACTTGAAGTTGCTTGAGGGTAATGAAAAAGGCCATAGAAGAAAAAAAAGCGAACTACGACACAGTGGTTCGCTTCTTTTCATTTCCTGTATATAGATACAATTGCTATCACTGACCCAGCGCAAATATTTTGTTAACAGCATCTCGTTGCTTCGGTGTTTTCTCATGTGGTCATGCTTGTCGGTGCTTTGCTTTTTTTCCATACGTGCCTAGGCGCCATACATATTCAAATGGCCCATACTGAAAGCGGGACAGCCACCATTTGCTCCAAAAGATCTGCAAACTATACAATGCCATGCAAAATACGAGACCTGCTAGCAGCGGCAGCTTAGGACTATTAGGAGCTAAAAGTCCGAATAGGACAACGGTACCAATTGTTTGTGTAAGGTAGTTTGTAAGTGCCATGCGACCTGTATATTGAAGCGGCTGAAGAATTCGCTGCCAAGTTTTATGCTGCATCAGTCGTGCAAGAGTAATTGTATAGAGGATAAATAATGTTTTTCCGCTTAATAGTATATAGATATACATTTCCGCCGAATTATACACATCTGTGTAAGCATAATAGTGTAGGATCATATACCAGCTCGGCAAGGTGAGGAGAAAAGCAGCAATCTGCAGCCTGCGAAGCAGTTTATTCCATTCTTTAACTCGGTGGAATAAGCGGATTTTACCAGCAAACAATCCAAGCAGAAATAATCCTAAAGTTTCGGGTACATACAGTAGGTTTAATGCGATATTTTCTCCTGAAAATCGCTTCCATCTATCTGCGGTCTGTTCTGTCCAATGCTGCAAAGGGTTCATTCCTTTTATTTCATGTACCGTACTGACAGAAGTATCAATAAAAATAAATACAAGCAGCATCAGAAGCTGAAACAGTGTGAGCAGCAAAATGGCCCAAATCAGAATTGTTTTCGGACGCCGTTTGTAAAAGAGCAGGAGAAATATTCCCGAGATTGCATAGCTATGAAGGATATCTCCACTCCACAGCAGAACATAATGCAAGGCGCCAAATAGAAATAAAAAGGCAAGGCGGCGGAAGAAGAGCAGTCTCGGATATTGTGTTTTTTCGATAGCATTCGTCACAAAGATGAAAAAGCCGAGACCAAAGAGAAAGGAAAAAATCGTATAAAATTTTGTTTGAATGAACAGGTCATATATAAGCCGAATGCATGCATCAATACCTACATATGTTTTTGTGCCATCAAGTGTTTCAATTCCAGTGAGTGAGGGCCAGTTCACAAGGAAGATGCCAAATACCGCAAATCCTCGAATCACGTCTAACGTCTGGATTCGTTTGTGTTCATTTACATCGATACCCACCTTATTCCCCCTTAATAGTTGCTTTCCCTATTATAGAAGGAGAGAGAGAAAGAAATCTATCTTCACCTAGCGATATTTCCAATTTTTTTTACTGTTAACATGAAAGGAGTGCGTTATAATAAAAGTGCACAACAGTTTGAAACCACTCCTTTCAAACAGGCAGTTCAAATGGGAGCCCCTTACGCAAAGGGGCTTTTTTTTGCACTGTAGGAAGAGTTTCCTCTCTGCAAAACTACGTAAGTAAAGCCGGGCTGTGTCCGCTTTTCTTACGATGCATAGTTTAGCAGATGGTAGGGGAAGTTATAGATATTTAAATAAGATGGAGTGGGAAATCGTGCCGAAAATTGTTTCAGTAGGAATTTGCAAGCCGCCATATAGTATGACGCAGGAAGCGGTAGTTGCCTTTGCAAAAGAGATGTTTAGCGGAGCGTTTAGTGATATTCAGCGGCTGCTGCAGGTGTTTCAAAATGGCCAGATTGAAACACGGAATTTTGCTAAAGATTTGTCATGGTTTCGGCGTGAGCATACATGGGAAGAGAAAAATTATGCTTATATAGAATGCGCCACTTTGTTTGGAGTAAAGGCCATACAGACGTGCTTGCAAAATGATGCCTTTTTGCAACGCCGTGTGGAGGAGAATGAAGTAGATGCCTTTTTCTTTATTTCATCTACTGGTCTGTCCACACCTACAATTGACGTAAAAATTATGAATCGGCTATCGTTCTCTCCGCATACGAAGCGCATTCCGATTTGGGGACTCGGCTGTGCTGGGGGTGCTTCTGGTTTGGCGCGAGCACTTGAGTATTGTAAGGCGTTTCCACGTGCGAAGGTAATTGTTCTGGCAGTAGAATTGTGCAGCCTTACCTTTCAACGCCATGATGTATCAAAAAGCAATCTCATTGGAACATCACTGTTTGCGGATGGTGCCGCCTGCATCCTTGTTGCAGGGGAGGAGGCTGATATATGTTCTTTATCTCTCCTGCCTGCTTTGCCTGCCTATCTGGATGCACAATCTACGTTATTAAAAGATTCAGAGGATGTTATGGGATGGGATGTAAAAAATGAAGGTCTGTACGTTGTGTTTTCAAAACATATCCCGACACTCATTAAAACATGGCTTAGACCGAATATAGAGCCATTTGTGAGGAAACATGGGCTAACGCTTTCTGATATCACACATTTTATTGCGCATCCGGGCGGCAAAAAAGTATTAGAAGCTTATCAAGAGGCGTTGGATATGCCTTCACAAAAAACAGAGACATCACTTAATGTATTAAAGGAAAATGGCAATATGTCATCGGTTACTGTTTTCTATGTGCTAGAACGATACATGCGGCGTGTGAGGAAGACAGGGGAAATAGGGATGATTGCCGCGCTTGGTCCAGGATTTAGCTCTGAGCTGGTACTTGTGCGATGGGAGGACATATAATGACATTTTTTTCTTTTTTTGCATTTGTAGTGATGCAGCGCCTCGCGGAATTGCTATTGGCACGGCGAAATGAGCAGTATCTGAAAAAAAGAGGCGCACTGGAGTTTGGGAAGGGGCATTATAAGTATATTGTGCTGCTTCATATGTTATTTTTGGTTTTCATAGTTGCAGAAGTCACCTATTTAAAAAAAGCTCCTTCTCCTATGTGGCCTGTGCTGCTCGCTTTGTTTATCGGTACACAGTTTCTTCGTGTTTGGGCGATTGCTTCTCTTGGGGTATATTGGAATACGAAAATCCTTGTTTTGCCCCATAGCAAGCTTGTGCCAAAGGGACCGTATAGGTTTATGCGCCATCCAAATTACATAGTTGTTATGATGGAGTTTTGGATCATCCCGATTTTGTTCCAAGCTTATATCACTGCCATTGTGTGCAGTCTGTTAAATATGCTTGTGCTCTCGGTTCGCATTCGTGAGGAAGAACGGGCGCTGCAGGAGCTCACAAACTATAAACAGTCATTTCAAAAGATTTCACGATTCATTCCATAATGTATATTGATAATCATTCTCCCTCATGCTACAATACAAACTAAGTATGATAATCATTATCAAAATAGGTGTGGTGAAAACGATGGTATATGCTTTTGTAGCAGGTACAATTGCTTTATATGCAGTGCTAGCGAAAGTAGTATTAAATAAGGCGGCAGGAGCAGCATAATGAATGTAGTATTATAAAAAATCCCTTTCATGTAAGCCAAATGAAAGGGATTTTTATACTTTAAGAAAGTATAAATTTCTAGCTAGGAGACCATTCGACGTAGCGAGAAATTTTAGGAATAAAATATAAGTAGGGCTACGCTTCTGTCTTCGCCCAAGAGCATGGCTCGCCAATCAGCGAGTTTTCTTTACACTGTAAGAAAGTATAAATTCCCAGCTGGAAGTTCATTCGACGTAGTGTAGAATTTTAGGAATACAGTATAAGTGCAACTACGCTTCTGTCTTCGCCCAAGAGCATGGCTCGCCAATCAGCGAGTTTTCTTTATTTTTGTACTGTGAAGAGAGTGAAAATTTAGTAAGATAAGAAGGGGTACATCTTTAGATAAAGGGGAACGTGTAAGATGATTGAAACTTTGCCTGTCAATTCGTTGCAGCGACTTCTTTTTATGTATGAAACATGGAAAGAAAAAGGAGATGTCCAGCATAGCCTAAAGTTGCTAGACGTTATTCAGAAGTATGGAAAGCAGGAGTTTATGATTGCGTTTTGCGGACACTTTTCCGCTGGCAAGTCAACGATGATGAATTATTTGTACGGTCAAGAGTTGCTGCCGACGAGTCCGATTCCAACAAGTGCGAACGTTGTTCAAATCCAAAAGGGAAGCGACCGCGTTGTAATAACTCTTCAATCAGGGGAGAAGCATTCATATGAAGGGATGTATACGGATACACAGCTGAAGCAGCTATGTAAAAATGGTGATGAAGTAACGGGTGTCCACATTTATCGGCATGATGCCCCGCTGCCAGCAGGCGTTATGCTCGTCGATACACCGGGAATTGATTCTACTGATGATGCGCATAAGCTTGCAACTGAATCAGCTCTTCATTTAGCAGATGTAATCTTTTATATGATGGACTATAATCATGTCCAATCAGAGGTGAATCTGCAGTTTGTAAAGGAATTAAAGCAACGAAATAAGCGTGTTTACTTGGTTGTAAATCAGATTGACAAACATAAGGACGATGAGCTTTCCTTTGCCTCTTATCGAAAGAGCGTGAGCGAGGCCTTTGCGAATTGGAATATTGAGACGGACGGGATATACTATACATCGCTGCGTAAGCAGGATCAAGCCGATAATGAGCTGCCGGAGCTTAGGAAGCTGTTAGAATCGCTTGTTGCGCAAAGAACGATGTATATGCAAGAAAGTATGCAAAACGAGACGGAGTATTTGCTTAAGGAGCATATGCGTTTTGTTGTTAAACAGGCAGAGGAGGAAATAGAGCCGCTTCGACGTTCGTTATCAGAAGGATCGCTTTCGCGTGAGGATATTGCTGCTAATTTACAACGGCTATATGAGGAGAAGGAACAGGCGGAGCGAAAGGAAGTTACTATTAGAAACACTTTCACAAAAGAAATCGATCATATTTTGCATAACGCGTATTTAATGCCGTATGAAGTACGGGATCTGGCGGAGCGCTATTTGGAGACAGAGCTGTCTACCTTTAAGGTTGGATTTTTCTTTTCGAAATCGAAAACGAAAAAAGAAAAGGAAGATCGCTTGCATGCGTTTTATGAAAAGCTGAAAGGGATTGTGGAGACGCAGCTTGATTTTCATGTAAAGGAGCAGATGCTGTCATTTCTAAAAAGGGAGAATCTATATTCAGAGGCCTTGGCACAACAGGTATATGGGTTGCAGGTGGCATTTGAGCCGGCGATGTTAACCTCTGCTGTGAAACAAGGAGCCGGACTGACTGGCGATTATGTGTTGAACTACACAAATGATGTGGCGCACGTACTAAAGAAGACATATCGCGATGCAGCGAATAGATTTTTTGAAAGGCAGCTCCCATTAATAAAAGAACATATGCAGTATGAGTTAGCAAAGCTGCATAAGGATATTCAGCAATATGAGCAGCAGCAGGCGGCGTGGGAAGAGACTGCTGTTGTCGATGAGGATATCAAGCAATATGAACAGCTATTGTCTAACGCTTGGAAGGGAAATGCAGAGGCTCAGGCGACGATCCAGCTTAAGGATGTCATGAACATGAGACAGGAAATTACAACAGCTAAACCAATTGTATTTGAAGCGGCGCAGCCGCATGCAGAAATCGAGCCAGCACTCCCTGCAGTGAATACAGAGCTTACGGCTGAAGAACGTATTCAAACAATTCTTGCTTCTGTGAAGCAGGTAGAGGAAACAATTCGCCCAATCAGCCTACTTCGTCATGTATATGATGAAATTGTTGAAAAACGAAAACGGGTTGAAACGAAGCAATTTACTGTAGCGCTGTTCGGTGCCTTTAGTGCGGGGAAATCATCGTTTGCTAACGCGTTGCTTGGTGAGAAGGTGCTTCCCGTTTCACCTAACCCAACAACGGCAACGATTAATAAAATTTTGCCCATCACTGCTGAACATCCACATGGTACAGTGTTAGTACAGCTTAAGTCTGAGCAAACGCTTCTGCAAGACTTACAGGAGATTTATAAACTGTTTGGAAAACGTATAACGACGTTTGAAGAAGGAATGATGCAAATTGATGAATTGCTGCGGCATCCGTCTCCAAGCGGACGCCAAAAAACAACATTCAGCTTCCTAAGGGCGTTGCAGAGGGGCTATAGCGCATTTCAAGATCAGCTAGGTCAAATGATACGTACTGCATTTGATGATTTTAGCGAGTATGTCGCAAATGAAGAAAAATCGTGTTTTGTTGAATACATCGAGCTCTATTATGATTGCGAGTTTACGCGAAAGGGAATTACGCTGGTTGATACGCCGGGGGCAGATTCTGTGAATGCCCGCCATACAGATGTGGCGTTTCAGTATATTAAAAATGCCGACGCTATTCTATTTGTAACCTATTACAATCATGTATTTTCCAAAGCCGACCGTGAATTCTTAATTCAGCTTGGTCGTGTAAAAGACTCCTTTGCGATGGATAAAATGTTTTTCTTAATTAATGCTGCTGATCTTGCAGAGTCCGAAGCGGAACTGCAAACAGTTAAGCAGTATATCGCCGATCAGCTGCTTCAATATGGCATCCGCCATCCGCGTCTGTTTGCATTATCAAGCTTGTTTGCGCTTGATGAAAAGAAGGGGTGCTCTGCTGAGAAGGGGCAATATGGCATTTTGCAGCAATCCGGTATGTCAGCGTTTGAAGAGGCCTTCACATCCTTTACAATGCGCGATTTAATGATTGTATCCTTAACAGCTCTTAATGCTTCTATAAAAGGAGCAAACAGCCTGCTGGCTAATATTATTGCTAATGCCCTTGAAGGGAATGAGCAAAAAGAAGCGAAGAAGAAACGTTATGGAGAAGAGCGGCTGCATATTGTAAAAGAAATAGCGGCTTATAGTGTGTTAACGGAGGAGAAGGCACTTGAGAAGGAAGTGCATGAACTGTTGTTCTACGTTAAGCAGCGTGTCTTTTTCCGCTATCAGGATGTGTTTGCCGAAATCTTTAACCCGGCTGTGCTCCGCACTGATGGAGGCGATATAAAGCAAAGGCTACGTGAATGCACGAGTGAGCTGAGCGATTTTCTTATGCATGATTTGCTGCAGGAAATGCGGGCAACCTCGCTTCGCCTTGAAAAATGGATGAATGAAAAGCTTCACTTTTCCTGCCAGGAGCTGCAAAAAACATGTTTATCATATAATAAGGAGCTATCGTTTGTTCCAATCGAAGATGCCTCCTATACGTCTGCTGCGCATATTGAGCCATTTGCTGAGCTTGATTTGCAGCAGTTCAAAAAATCGTGGAGCATTTTTAAAAATGCAAAAAGCTTTTTTGAGCATAACGAAAAGGCTCGTATGCAAGAAGAAATGAAAAAGGTGTTAGAACCGCTCGTTTCGTCCTATATAGAAGAAGAGCAGCAGCTGCTTGCTCGGCACTATGGAAGCGAATGGCAGCGTGCGTGGGGGGATGTTAAACAAAATATGGAGGAACAGGCGACGCAATATTATGAGGGTGTATTGGCTGCTTTGTCTGAGAAAATTGATGTTTCAGTATACAAATCGGTAAAGCATGCAGTACAATGCTCAATAGAGGATGTGGAGCAGGAGCTGTCTGTTCTGTAACGTATCCTTGTGTAAGGTTGAAGGAGAATAAGGAAACAATAAGGCAAAAGACAATGATAGACAGCACTTGTATAGGACGTAGTGCAGGGCAAATGCTCTGCATTGCGTTAGCAAGTGCGCTTCTATGCATAAGCGTGTTAGAAATTGTCTTTCTATTGATTTTATGAAGAGGTGGAAAAAATGGCAGAGGTACATAAAGCAATTACAGCTCACTCACAAAAACAACATGAAATTGTTACAACATTTTTACGGCTTGAAGCGCAGCGTGAAGCTGCGATTGAAGCAGCTGTTGCGCTTTGCACGAATGGCAAGTCGTTCTCAACAGAAGGCATTAATGGTGTAACACAACAAATTAACGAGCTTGCAGGAAAATATGGTGTTGTACCGACTCGTAAATATGTAACGCCAGAAATGGTAGAAGAGTATGTGAATCGTTTAAAGCATTCATAAGTAGGAGGAGAACAGGATGAATGGGGTAGCGGAAATCGGTTGGTTAGCTGAGCATTACAATAGTGAAGCGGTCCGCATTATTGACTGCCGCTTTCAATTAGGTGATCCCTCTTGGGGAAGAAAACAATATGAAGAGGAGCATCTTCCATATGCGCTCTATTTTGACTTGAATAAGGATTTGTCGGGTGAGGTTGGCGTACATGGAGGACGCCACCCATTGCCTGATATTGAGCTGTTCGCAAGGAAAATAGGCGCAGCAGGAATTGATAAGCATACGACCGTAATTGCATATGACAGTCAAAATGGAGCAATGGCTTCCCGGCTTTGGTGGCTGCTTACGTATCTTGGGCATGAAAAGGTATATATTCTAAACGGCGGCTTTACAGCTTGGAAGCAGGCAGGATTACCGACAACAGATGCCATCCCTGTTTTTGAAAGCAAAGAGTTCCTTCCGCATCTGCAGTCAGATATGCTTGTTAGTATGGCAGATGTTAAGAATAGAATTGAAAGTGGCGCAGACTTCTTATTAATCGATTCACGTGAACCGATCCGTTATGCAGGAATTGAGGAGCCGATTGACCGTAAGGCTGGACATATCCCAACAGCTGTAAACAGCTTTTGGATGGACGGTGTGAGTGCAGAAGGAGTATTTCAAGGTGAAAAAGAGCAAGAAGCGCGTTTTTGCATGTTTGACAAGGAAAAGGAAACAATTGTATATTGTGGGTCAGGTGTAACAGCATGTCCGAATGTGCTCGCGCTTAAGATGGCTGGCTTTCAAGATGTAAAGCTCTATGCCGGAAGCTGGAGTGATTGGATTTCATACGATGAAAATATTGTAGAAAAAACGCAAAAGATAAAATGAATTAGGCTGTTGCGTATGCGCCTGCTTTGTATTACAATAAATTACACAGAGTTAAACAAACGCTTTGAAAACGGTTTTACATGATAAAGCGAGTATGTTACTATAATATTAAAAGAAACATCCTGCCGTGTACGTATCTTTTTTATGTCTTAAACCAACGGTGTAAATACGGAAGTTCGATATTTAAGTACTGCCATCACGCCTTGTTGCAAGGAAGATGAAGGTGCTTGTGAGAGCATCCCCCTGCGAGAGCGGGTTTACGGACATATTCAAGCAACGGCACAAGCGGGGTTTCCTAACCTTACGTAATTACGCGTGAGGTTTTTATTTTTTTGTAGGAGAGAGACGAGAAGAATGAAAAAGGTATTATTAATAGATGGGATGGCGCTTTTATTCCGCTCCTTTTACGCAACAAGTGTATATGGCCGATATATGGAGACAAAAAGCGGCGTGCCGACGAATGGTGTAAATGGTTTTGTAAAACATGTTACGGCAGCGGTTCAAGCTGTGCAGCCGACTCATGCGGTTGCCTGTTGGGACATGGGAAGTACGACTTTTCGAACGGAATCATATGAACATTATAAAGCAAACAGAGCAGCTCCCCCAGATGAACTCATTCCGCAATTTGATTTGGTGAAGGAAGCGTCAGCGATGCTGGGTATGCCCAATATAGGGTTAAAAGGCTATGAGGCAGATGACTGTATTGGAACGCTTGCCAAGCAATATGCATCCGAAGCAGAGGTAATGATTTTAACCGGCGATACTGATCTTCTTCAGCTCGCTAACGAGACAGTTACCATTATGCTGTTGCAAAAGGGGATGGGAAATTACAAATATTACACACCGGAAGTGATTTTTGAGGAGAGAGGCATAAAGCCATGGCAAATCGTCCATGTTAAAGCCTTTATGGGTGATACGAGTGACAATTATCCCGGTGTAAAAGGAATTGGAGAAAAAACGGCGCATAGGCTGATTCAGCAATTCGGTACCACAGAAGGTGTATTGCAAAATCTAGCACATCTTACAAAAGCGCAACAAACAAAAATAGAGAATGATTTAGAAAACCTTCAGTTATCTCTTCAACTGGCGGCGATACATTGTGAAGTACCAATTGTTTGCTCTCTGGATGAAGCGTTGCTCGATTGGAATGAACAGCGTATCCAAACGGTATATAGAGCGATGGAGTGGCGAGATCCATTTGTGCGCGGGTAGGAAGCCTGAACATGGCTATGTTTTATTTACAGAATACAGTATAAGTAGGGCTACACCTCTGTCTTCGCCCGGGGAGCGGGGCTCGTCAATCGTCGAGTTTTCTTTACAAGATAAGAAAGTATAACTTTTCGGGCCTTGTCCACTTTTCTTATATTTCTTCCCTATTTTCAGGGTCCCCTAAACAATGTATGATAAGAGTGGGAATGAAATTTTTAGAGGAGAGGCACCATGGGGACAGTACAAGACTATCTTTTCCACCTGCAAACAAAAGGGTTTAAGCTTTCACAGGAAGCGCTTGGGTTTATTATGTTTGGACAAAAATATACAGGGGCTTCGGACAAAATTGTGAAGATAGCGATTGAGGCAACCTTAAAGCATCAGCGTGATTTTGATGGCAGTTATTTTATTGCTTTGTTAGAAGGCTTGAAAAGAGATCATATTGAGGATGAAAAAAGCGCACAGGCATATGTACGCAGGCTCGAATCCTGAGCTTACGCAGCCTGTGCGCTTTTTTCTTTTTGTTTGCTGGGTAGTTCTACTAGAATCATGCCGAGGAAGATGCAAGCGCAGCCGATTATTGTTGCTGAGGACAACTGTTCATTGTTTACAAGCATTGCTGTTAAAGCAGCGAATACCGGTTCTATTACTAAAATCATCGCTACCTTGGTAGGTGAGATACTTTTTTGTGCGGCTGTTTGAATAAAAAAGGCGAGAGCGGTCGCGAAGACAGATGTTAAAAAGAGTGCGAATAAAAATGAATTGTTTTGCCATAAATCGTTAGATAGGGCGCGTTCCCAATCCTCAAATATAATTGCACAAATTGTAGAGAGAGTCCCTACTGTTAATATTTGCACGGTACTTAAGAAGAGCGGTGAAAGTGTGTGTGAATAGGCCCCATTTATGAGTATGTGAAGCGCAAAGGAAACCGCGCAACATAGCACCAGGATGTCTCCTTGATTCAAACGAAAGGAATTCTCTGCTGTTAGTAAAAATAATCCAGCCGTTGCCGTTAGGATACCAATTATGGCAAATAACCCTGTTTTTTGTTTTAAAAAAATATATGAAACAATGGGAATCATTACAATGCTCAACCCTGTTAAAAAACCAGCCTTAGATGAGGTAGTATACAGTAAGCCAAATGTTTGGAATAAATAGCCTCCAAACAAGAAAAAACCAATGAGTGCACCAGATATAATGTCTTTGCGTGAAATAGAGACAGTTGCTCGTTTGGTATATATCATTTGAATGATGAGTAAGATAAACCCGGCAATGAGAAAACGAATCGCGTTAAATGTGAACGGTTGTACAAGTGATATGGCATGTTGTACGACAACAAACGTTGCTCCCCATATAAGGGTAACAAACAGAAGCGATACGTGAGCAATCCATTTTTTGCTTAACATGTTAATTATCTTTGCTCATTTTGCAGGATGGCTCTACGCGCAAGCTCATCTGCAACTTTATTTTGACTGCTTGGAATCCACTTAATGAAAAATAAATCAAACTGTTCCACGAGCCGGAATGCTTCTTCTAACAATGGCAGAAAAGTTTTGTTTTTTACATATTGTTTTTCAAGTGCTCGTTCTACAAGCTGTGAATCCGTGCGAAAAGAGACAACCTTAAAATTATGCTCAAGACAATACTGCAAAGCGATGAGCAGTGAACGACATTCTGCTTCATGATTACTCATAATTCCAAGCGGCATGGACAGTTGTACTGGTTGCGGAATTCCTTTTATAAAAACACCCGCACCAGATGGTCCTGGGTTCCCTTTTGATGCTCCATCAATATATACTTCGATCAAAGCCTTACCTCCATTTTTCCATTAGGAAAATATAATTCATTTACCAAAATGATGTCGCAATCTGTATGCGATTATAACTCTATCATGTTTGTTGCTGTAAATCGAGAGGTTTATCATGTTTTGGGTATAATAAGGATAGATAGATTATTGCATTTGTCCGGTAAACCGGAGCAGGCAATAATGAATGCAAAACAAGAGCTCTTCAAGTTATATGCATGAAATTGGAAATTTATTGTAAAATAAAGGGAATAGGTCCATTTCTTGTACTTTAAGAAAGTATAAATTTCGAGCCGGAAGCCAATTCGACGTAGTAAGAAATTTTAGGCATAAAGTATAAGTGCAACTACGCTGCTGTCTTCGCCCAAAGGCGGGGCTCGCCAATCAGCGAGTTTTCTTTACACTGTAAGAAAGTATAAATTTCCAGCTGGAAGTGAATTCGACGTAGTCGGAAATTTTAGGAATACAGTATAAGTGCAACTACGCTTCTGTCTTCGCCCAAAGGCAGGGCTCGCCAATCAGCGAGTTTTCTTTATTAAAATACTTATTTAAAGATAAAGGAGAAGGTTCATGAAATATAAAATTGAGTGGACATATAAGATAAAGAATGGAAGTGAGACGGTTCTGACAACCGATTTTCTCCGCTTAGAGGAGGCACTGCACTTTGCAAATGATTTTGAAAAGACAGGAAGAGTCAAGGAACTGAATTTTTATGATGAAGTCGGAACACATTGGACGAAGAAGGAGGCAGAGAAGCTCGCGAGAAAGATCGAGGAAGAGCCGCACGATATTGTGATGTATTTTGATGGAGGCTATGATTTGCAAACGAGGGAAACGGGTGTTGGGGTTAGCATATATTATGTTAAGAACGGAAAAACATACCGCGTGCGCCGCAATGGGCAATTAACAGGTTTAGAAAATAACAATGAGGCTGAATATGCTGCCTTATTATATGGCATGGGGCTTTTGGAAGAGCTGGGAGTACGGTATCAGACTATAGTACTAAAGGGCGATTCGCAGGTTGTGTTAAAGCAGCTGTCTGGCGAATGGCCGTGCTATGAAGAAAACCTAAATCGGTATCTTGACCGTGTAGAACAAAAGGCAGCGGATATGCAGCTGCGCTTTTCATATGAGCCGGTTTCAAGAAAGGCGAACAAGGAAGCGCATCAGCTGGCATCACAGGCATTGCAGGGTATTGTGATTGATAGCCATGCGGCAGTGGAGGAGTGAAAGAGTGAGTAAGTCGTTAAACCGAAAGCAGTGGATTGGAGAGGTGCATCAGCTGCTCGACACGTATTGCGATGGCTGCTTTCTAAATAGCCATTTCCGAAAGGAGAACGGTCCACGATATGCACAATCATTTTGTATCAAACATTGTACTGTTGGAGAAAAGTTGAAGGATTACGGCAAAAAACTATCATGAAGCATGAATAAAACCGCCGATACGGCGGTTTTTCTAGCAAGATAAGAAAGTATAACTTTTCGGAGCGATATCTAGCTCCCAAGACCTAAAATGGCAGACTCCGGGCTGAACCTCCGCAAAAGACAAACAGCGTCTTTTACTCCGGCCCACCCCTATGCTGCCATAAAAGGCGAACCTTGTCCGCTTTTCTTAAGATTATTGCATTGCTTCATTTAGTTGGTGTTCGCATTGCTCGAGCATTTCTTCTTGTTTTGAAAGAAATGCCTCGTCGAGATCTGTTGCTATTTCCTTCATGTGTGTAAGCTGACGACGTGCTTCCTCTACTATTTTGGCCGCGTTATGCAGCTGAGCAGGATCCATACTCATAGTGGCAGAGCCGACCACTTTCTGGGCGGATGCCACCCGCATTCCTACGTCTTCAAAGCCGTTAAAGCCATTATGAGAGGCATGGTATGGATCTCCCGCGCCTCGTATATCTTGTGCCATAGATAAAACACCTCCTGCGAGTTACTACATGTAGTTTGCGCATAGGAGGTGTTTTTTAATCTTAGGAAATGAGTATGTATTTTTTGGTTTTTCTCGTTAATCAATATGCCTGCTATTTTATATATAACCAAGGGAGGGGAATTAGGATTTCGTGTTTGATTTTTATACAAAACAGACATGCTAGGGAAAAGAATTGAATTAGGGAAATTTTTGAGTTATTTGTTTACAATTTAATATATAAATTCCTATGTATCAGTTTAATTTTACATATTAGGAAATTTTATGAAAAATTGTAAATGTAACTACACCTCCGTTTTCACAATCAGTGAATTTTCTTTAAAAATTTTATTTTTGCTGCAAATTTTGTGAAGAATAAACAAGGGTTTTTTATGTTCAGAATGGAATATAGATGAATAAGAAACAGGTTTCTGCAAGGGACTGAGGTTACCTTGGGGGAGATTGTTGGAAAGGGAATATTTTTGTAAGGAAGCACATTCTTCAAAAAAAGCTAACCTGTTTTTTTTGTACATGTAGCACAATCTCTTCTTGTATAAGAAAGTACGGCTGGTTAGTATGCTTAAAGGGAGGATACGAGTATGTATCGAACGACGATAAACGGAAAAGAAGTAATTGTTAAACTCTCAACAAAGCTAGGAAAAGAAGTGCAGGAGCGTACTGAAATTTATGAAGCGGTACTATCGGTTGTTGAGCGCGTTCTTCCGCGAGAGAACCAGTATAATTTTGCAGTACATCACAAAAACACGGGATTAATTATAGGTGAGGTGCATAGAGGAGAGGTAATTGTATTTTCGGTAGAGCATATTGTTGATCAGCAAAATATATTTCAGCAGCATATAAGCAATCGCTCTTTTGAGCAAGGAGCCAATTTTTAAAAAGTATTGAATAAATAGAATAGAAAGTATAGCTGTATATAAGAATCACTCTTTTGCGTCGCTGAAAAAGGCGGCGTTTTTTATGGGAAAAGCGGACAGATTTAATGTCTGCCCAGTCACTCCTTCTATAAAAGGATTTTGCCGATTGTGCATAGGCCTCCTAGAAAGTGGCTTATGGATACATGGTATGCAGAATAAAAGGCTAAAAAATAGCTCTCCATGACTATTAGCGGTTTTTTGAAAAAAAGAAATTGTAAAAAAATGTCTACTTAAAATACTTTCCATATGAGGGAATATTTAATAAAATTAGATTTGCATTTGGTAATCTCTTTTTAATTGTAAGCGCTTTACTAAGGTGGTTCGGGGGAGGTGTTATTTTAGCTGTCTCATGATTGCAACGGCATATAATTTGAGAGGAGAGTGTAACAATGGAAGTAAAACAAGAAAGTGCTGCTCGCTCACAGACCGATGGAATCGATTACACGCAGATTGTACAATCCCCTGAGTTTAAACAGCTGCTACAAGCGAAAAAGAAATTTATTATCCCTATGACCATCTTCTTCTTCACGTTTTATTTTATCCTTCCGATTCTGACATCCTATTCTAATGTTTTGAACACACCCGCTATTGGAGAAATTACATGGGCTTGGGTTTTCGGATTTGCCCAGTTCGTTATGACATGGGCACTTTGTATCCTTTACAGCAAAAAGGCTCAGTCGTTTGATAAGCTGTCCACCGATATTTTACAAAAACTGAATAAAGGGAGGGGCTAATCGTGAACGTTACAGCTTTTACACTATTCTTAGCAATCGTGCTTGGTACACTCGTCATCACATACTTCGCATCGAAGAAGACAAAGAATGCCAGTGAGTTTTATACAGCGGGCGGCGGCTTGACAGGCTGGCAAAACGGATTAGCTATTGCAGGTGATTATATGTCTGCTGCATCATTCCTTGGAATTGCAGGCACAATCGCGCTGGCTGGATTTGATGGCTTCTTTTACAGCATCGGCTTTCTTGTAGCGTATCTTGTTGTTCTATACTTAGTAGCAGAGCCCCTCCGAAACCTTGGAAAATATACATTAGCTGACATGATTGCGGCACGATTTGAGGAAAGAAAAGTACGTGGCGTTGCAGCCTTGAATACGATGACAATCTCCATTTTCTACATGATTGCACAGCTTGTAGGAGCAGGTGCACTTATTAAGCTATTATTAGGGCTAGAGTATACTACTGCTGTGTTAATTGTAGGAACATTAATGACGGTCTATGTTATTTTTGGAGGGATGACGGCAACAAGCTGGGTACAAATTGTAAAGGCTGTGCTGCTTATGGGTGGCACACTGGTAATTTCTATTATTGTATTTGCGAAATTTGGCTTCAGCTTTACGGAGATGTTTGCGCAAATGAAAACAGCAACCCCGTTAAAAGAAGCATTTTTGAATCCAGGCGTGAAATACACAAACGGTATCGACACGCTTTCCTTGAACATGGCACTTGTACTTGGAACTGCTGGATTGCCGCATATTCTCGTTCGATTCTTTACCGTGAAAGATGCTAAAACAGCGCGTCAATCCGTTGTGTACGCTACGTGGCTAATCGGTGCCTTCTATGTTATGACGATGTTCCTCGGCTTTGGTGCGGCTGCATTTGTAGGGAATGCAGCAATTGTCAAGGCAAACCCGGCAGGAAACATGGCGGCCCCTTTATTAGCGCGGGAGTTAGGCGGGGATTTCTTATTTGCGTTTGTTTCCGCTATTGCATTCGCGACGATTCTTGCAGTGGTAGCAGGCCTGGTATTAACAGCTGCCTCGGCGTTTGCACATGATTTTTATAATGAAATTATCCGGCGCGGCAAAGCATCCGAAAAAGAACAGGTTGTAATGGCCCGTTATGCTTCTATCGGTGTTGCTGTCTTATCTATTGTGTTAGCACTTTTTGCCCAAACGTTAAACGTTGCATTTTTAGTCGCTCTTGCTTTTGCAGTAGCAGCAAGTGCCAATTTACCTGTTATTTTGTTGACGATTTATTGGAAGCGTTTTAATACAGCGGGAGCGGTTTCGGGTATGCTTGTAGGTCTCATTTCTGCCATCATTATTGTGGCAATCGGTCCAAATGTATGGAGTCCGGAGGCAGGGAAGGCAATTCTTGTTGGCGAGCCGCTAATTCAGCTGACAAACCCAGGGATTATCTCTATTCCTCTTGGATTTCTTGCAGCGTATTTAGGTACAGTATTATCAAGCAAAAAAGCAAGTCAGGAGAAATTTGATGAAATTCTTGTAAAATCAAATACAGGCCATGGTGTGAGTGGTGTATCTGGTCATTAAGAAAAGCGGATAAGGCCCGCTTTTTATGGCAGCGTAGGGGTGGGCCGGAGTAAAAGGAACTTTTTGCCTTTTGCGGAGGTTCAGCCCGGGGTCCGCCATTTTGGGTCTTGGGAGCTAGACATCGCCCCGAAAAGTTATGCTTTTCTACAGTGTCAAAAAAGCGGGATGTCTTGTTGTGTAAGACATCCCGCTCTTATTATTCCGTGCCTTTTTCCGGCGGCGATTCAGGGACCTCAGGTGTTTGCGGTCTTTGTTTTGGTTTGAGGACAAAGGCAAAAATAATGAGAAAGATAATAATGACAGCAGCAACCCCGTCATATATATAGAAATAGGTTTTGTACTTTGGCCAATAGGTTTTGTTTTGCCCCATTTTTTCTCGTGATTCACTAATGAGTTGTTTAATTTTAGGATGTTTGTCGTACAGTTGCTCTACCTTTTGGAAGCGATCTAGTGCTTCTTCATAATAACCAGCCCAGAAAAATTCTAAGCCCTCTCTATACAGAGTGTCCACAGGTCCAGGAGCATTTTTGGCGCCAGATTGTGCGACAAATTCTTGTACAGTGGAGGAAGGCACAGCAAAGTTAAGTTGCTCGGTTGGACCAGCTGTGAGCAGACCGATAATTTTTCCGTTTCTGTCAACTACTGGACCGCCGCTATTTCCAGGCAAGGCTGCGGCGTTAATTTGAATGAGTGGGCTTCCTTGCTCGGACTTCTTATCCTTTGCTGAAACCTGCCCGGCAGCTATCGTAGATACAATCTGCGAATCCTCAGATAGTTCACGTAACTCGGCGGCGCCTGGATAACCGATAACCCATATGTCATCCTGCAGCTCTACAGCATCAGAATTCCCAAGCTGAAGTGTCGGTAAATTGTTCGCATCAATTTTGATAACCGCTACATCTTTTCCTTCCCCGATAGGAGCCCCAA
Organism: Ectobacillus funiculus; assembly: GCF_004138295.1. GTDB lineage: Bacteria > Bacillota > Bacilli > Bacillales > Bacillaceae_G > Ectobacillus > Ectobacillus funiculus. The sequence continues at coordinate 121,738 of NZ_SCFM01000014.1, forward strand.
ATGCTTTAGTATCGCTGTCATAGGCTTCCCCGCTTGGTAAAACTACCTTTTGCACCCGTTGGATGGATGTAAAACCGAGGGTGTGGATTAGGTAAGCATAAACAAGAGAAGGGTCGAGGCTGTATATGTCTGCAATTTCATATGCTGTGCTTTCTAACCCTGCCGCGATGAGCTCATCATCACTTTTTCTTGTTGCATCAACAACATGAGCATTTGTTACGATATAGCCATTTGAACTTATAATAGCTCCGGAACCGCGACCACCTACATAGGACCGTCCCTCTGTCGCAACAAAGTACTCATTTATCGCACCCAGGTAATTATATTCCTGTTCCGTAGCAGCGTAATACTGAAATGCTTCCACAGCTGAAAAGTCCCAATTTATAACTGCATAGTTATAAACCTGAACAACAGCAGGCTCTGCATAAGCAGCAATTCGTTTTGCATCTTTTACATTTGTCGCATCAATCTTTGTATTGCCTAGAATAACTGTTGCAGCAATGCCAGCAAGAAGCACTATAATAATAGGCAAGCTAATCCATGCGCGTTTCCCCACAGCAGTCCCTCCTCGTTAGAATATATTACTCAAAGCATTGTATTCGTAGTGTTGTTTGTCATATTCTTATATCAAGTAGGAAAAATATAAGCATGTGAAATACATCTTGTACACAAAATGGAATGTTTTTGTTTAGTTGGGGTTGTTGTGGATATACAGTTGGAAGCTTAATATTGAAAACGATATAATAGAATGGGATATAAAGAGAAGAGGTCTGAAATAAAAAACTATAGATTCCCCAAAAAAGCATAAATAGAATGCTGCTTACAAGCAAGAATTTTTTATATCCGCCTGCTGAGAAGCTACACCTTCTCCGATCAACACAAACTGAATGCAGGAATGAAGGATATTGCGATATGCAGCTATGCAGCAAAGAGCAAATGTTTTAAAACTTAAGTTGCAGCCGCAAAATCAAAAAATGAGAAGCATCCTGAAGCGGTGGTAGCGAAAATGAAGTTGGAAATATGAATCCAAAAAGAAAGGTGGTGAATCCTGCTATAAAAACATCTAAAAACAAAGAGTAATCATTCAAAAACTTCACATGAGCACGCATTTATGGGGAAGCTGTGAGGCTTTGTGTATAAACCAGTGATTCCATTTGTTTATGTTTTTAGTAGCAGATAATAAAATTGAAGGTTGTGATTGCAGAGAAACCGGACCAAGCAATGAAGCTGGCCGCGCCATTCTCGTTTCGGAAGAGGGACGGCTATATAGAAGTAGGAAAATGCGAGTTGTTTCCGAACGGAGCTTATTTTACATGGGCTGTCGGTCATATTTGCGAGTTGCTGTCTCCTGAGGAATATGATAAAGCGTGGAAGCGGTGGACACTGGAGGCTTTGCCGCTTATCCCTGATAAGTTTCAATATAAAGTAACAAAGTCCAAAACAAAGCAATTTTTTATGATAAGAGATTTGGTCAAAAGACCAGAAGTGAAGGAAATTATCCATGCGGGCGATGCTGGGCGAGAAGGTGAGCTCATTATCCGGACTATTTTGCAAACAGCACGCATTTCTAAGCCAATGAAGCGGTTGTGGATTTCCTCTCTAACTGAAAATGCAGTACGGGAAGGATTCAGGAATCTACTGGGGGAAAAGGATACGCGCAATTTATATTTTGAGGCATACAGTCGTGCCTGTGCCGATTGGCTTATTGGCATGAACGCCTCACGAGTTTATACAATTTTGTTAAAACAACGAGGCATTTCGGATGTGTTTTCAGCTGGACGTGTGCAAACACCGACACTTGCTCTTGTAGTGAAACGAGAAAAAGAAATCGAGAGCTTTGTCTCCAAGCCGTTTTGGGAAGTAGTAGCGACCTTTTCTATGAACGGAAAAGAGTATGAAGGGAAATGGCATAAGGATGGAGAATCCCGCCTTGAGAACCCTGAGTTAGCGCAGAAAATTGCTGCGTTTTGCTGCGAAAAGAATGCAGAAATTACTGAGGCCCAAACGGAGCGAAAGGAATTTCAGCCGCCTCAGCTCTTTAACTTATCAGCTCTGCAGGCAACAGCAAACCGAGCCTTTAAATTTTCCCCCAAAAAGACGCTTGATCTTGCGCAGAGCTTGTACACGAAGGGATATATCTCATACCCCCGGAGCGATTCGAGCTTTGTGACAAAAGAAGAAGCTTCCAATTTTTCAGACATATTGGAAAAATTGAGTCAACAAAATGCCTATAAAAGCTACTTTCCAACACCGGTTGCATCTATTCTTCAGAACAAGCGCTATGTAAATGAAAAGAAGGTAACGGACCATTACGCGGTAATTCCGACAGAACAGGTTCCTGATGTGGCAAAGCTGAGCGGGGATGAGCAGAAAATATATGATTTAATAGCAAAACGCTTAATTGCAGCCCATTATAAAGCGGCTATCTTTGATTATACAACCATTACAACATTGGTAGACGGTCGTGCTACTTTCTTATCAAAGGGAAAGCAGCAAATTCAGGAGGGATGGCGAAAGGTTTTGTTTTCTGAAGGAACAAAGGATGAGGATGACGAAAAGCTTCTGCCTTCGCTGCAAAATGGAGAGAAGGGACAAGTGTGTGATGTGCAGGTGAAGGAAGGCAAAACTCAGCCACCGAAGCGATATACAGAAGGGCAGCTTATTACTCTTATGAAAACAGCAGGTCGTCACCTTGATAATGAAGAACTGGAAAAGGTGCTGATGAAAACTGAAGGGCTCGGTACGGAGGCAACGCGTGCGGGCATTATTACGATGCTCAAGGACCGGAAGTATATTGAGGTAACGAAAAATCAGGTGTATGCAACAGATAAAGGAAAAGTTTTAATTGAAGCGATCGGTAATAAAATTTTGGCATCCCCAGAAATGACAGCAAAGTGGGAACAGCGGCTTGCTGAGATTGGAGAGGGGAATGCATCTGCCGCAAGTTTTATGGAGCAAGTTAAAAAGCTGTCCGCTAAAATTATCGAGGATGCTGTACAAATGTCTGCGCAGTGGACATTTTCTGGCATTGATACGGGTGCGATCGAGCAGACAAAATCGAAGGCGTCACTTGGCAAGAAAGTTGGATCTTGTAAATTGTGCGGAGAAAATGTTGTTGATAAGGGCGATTTTTATGGTTGCTCCCACTATGCAAAAACAAAATGCAGCTTTACAGTTTCTAAAAAAATATTAGGAAAAAAGCTATCGGTGACAAATGTAAAAAAGCTTCTTGAAACAGGAAGGACAGATGTAATTAAGGGGTTTAAAAAGGGAGAAAAGACTTTTGATGCGAGGCTGGAGTGGAAGGACAATAAAATACAGTTTCTATTTGATAAATAGCAGATGTATTCTCTTTCGTAGCGTAGACATTAAAGAGAAATATAAACAAAAAGCAGCGGATCCTTGCACACTGGATTCGCTGCTTTTTGTTTGCAGAATAGAATGTCTGAGTTTTTTACACTGTAAGAAAGTATAAATTTCCAGCTGGAAGACTATTCGACGTAGTCAGAAATTTTAGGAATACAGTATAAGTAAGGCTACACCTCTGTCTTCGTCCGGGGAGCGGGGCTCGCCAATCGGCGGGTTTTCTTTACCAAAAAACGGGTGAGAATACTCCTTCCTCAATCATGTGAAGAAGCATTAGCGAGTAAGTAGAGGGTAGTTCAAGTAACTATGTATGGGCTGCTGTATAATGAAGGAATATAGTTTGTAAAGGTAGGTAGGTTATGTAGGCATATAGCTTGTGATAGATTGTACGATATGGCAAGATGCTTATTATGAAAGGCTTAGATAGAAGTGGAGGGATAAAAAGATGATCCAAGATGTGTTACAGTCCTTTTTCGGGATGAGTCCAAAAGCTGATTCTAAAGGATATCGATATATTGCAATTGAGCAAGAACAAGGATATGTAGTGTGTACCTCCGTTTGTGATATGGAGGATGTGGGCAAAGGATCGATTTCAATCGGCTATAATGATGAGCAGGAAGTATGGATCGTGTGGCATCAAAACCATCATCCTATTGTGACTATTCAGCGTTTTACTGCACAGCAAGTCATTGCTTCTAAAGAAGATGGTGAGGAGCTGCTGCAGTTTGTATTTGAGCGATGGCCGAGCCGAATGCTGCAGGTGCAGTTTAAACCACATTTTGCGGTAGAAATGGGGATGTATTGGGAAACCTGCGAGGAATGTGACTAAATCAGGAGTCTATTCATAGGGTGCACCTTATACATATATCGGCTATTACGGTGTTTTACAATCACGCTGTAATACTTGAGGCGACTCAAAATGGGACGTTGCACCCCTTTCGAGTCACCTCTCTACAATTTTGTTTTGCCTTGCATAATTATGAGTGGAAGGAAAATAATGCTTAGCCAGCCGATCAGCGGATAGAGCGTATGGAGAAGTGGACCATAGCCGATGTAGCTAATACAATAGCTGATAAATAAAATGACTAGCACAACACTGTAGCCTTTCCAGCCAGTCATTGAATGCACCTGCTTACTCATGCCAAATACATTGCCAACGAGCGTTGTAAATACTTCTCCGAAAATAATAAGCACGAAGAAAAAATGAAAAGTTGGATTGAGGCGCCGCACAACCTCGGCCATCGGGATGCTATATTGATAAAACTGCTCCACAGATAAAATAGCAAATTGACTGCATAATAGGATAAGAAATAATCCTGCTCCCCCAAGGATACCTCCCATTGTAATAACCTTCTCATCTTTGATTTCGTGCGCAAGCGGGACAAGAACGCTTTGAGAAAGAGAGATATTTAGGGAAACGTATATTAGAGGACTAGTGATCCAACGCCAATTCCAGCTTTCTTCCGGAATAGCTGTGAAAAGGGTAGGCCATGTTTGTAAAAAGGTAGTAGAGTAGAGCCCAATAATAAAAATCATCATAATAGGTACAACAAGGGAATTTACTTCAAAAACACCTTGCAGCCCCCTTGTTAAGATTAAAAGACAAGCTACGATTGTAAGTAAAATGCCAAACTGCCTAGGCAAACGAAGTTGTTCTTCAAATACCGCACCTGCACCAGAAAGCATAACGCTTGTTGTACCAAGAAGAAATAGGAGGAGCACGGCATTTACAATATTCCCGAACACATCGCCAAATAAGTATTTATTAAATTCCTGCGCTGAGTACGCTTCGATACGGGCGGCCAGGAGCATCATTTTTGTTCCAATCCAAATGAATAAAATGCCACTCGCCAAAATACCGATGGTTCCGTATGTACCGTGCACCGTGAAAAACTCAACAATCTCGCGTCCTGTCGCAAATCCTGCCCCGACAATTGTACCGATATACGTAGCGGCAATTCGCTTCGCCGTTTTCCATTGTTGTTGGTCCATACAATCCCCCCCTTATGGGTTTGTTATATACATATGAGTGAGCATGGACAAATAGACGGACATGTAAGGGGAAAGGAGCATATTATCGGTTTTCGGCGAGTTTTCTTTACACTTTAAGAAAGTATAAACTTCTAGCTGGATGTCGATTCGACGTGGCGAGAAATTTTAGGAATAAAGTATAAGTAGGGATACGCCTCTGTCTTTGCCCAAAAGCAGACTCACCAATCGAGGAGTTTTCTTTACACTGTAAGAAAGTATAAATTTCCAGATAGGAGGAAATTCGACGTAGTCGGAAATTTTAGGAATACAGTATAAGTGCAACTACGCCTCTGTCTTCGCCCAAGAGCATGGCTCGCCAATCGAGGAGTTTTCTTTGTACGGAATTGTTATTTTCGTTTTTTCTGAGAGGAGCGTTGCAGACCTCGATTAAAATGGTTCATATCGACTAGCTCTAAAATATACTCATAATTAGCTATTGACATGTGGAGCGTTTGTTGTTCCTTGGAGGTGAGCTTTCGTTCCTTAAGCTGTTGGATTAGCTTTTGTTTTTCTTGTTCCAACAACTCTTTAATTTCATCATAGCTGTAAGATTTCTTCATGCTGCATGACCCCTTTGCATTTGAATTGGTGGTTTGCTTCTTTTGTATAGATATATGACTGCAAATAGAAAGAAGTACCTGTTGATGGGTTTGAGGCATTTATAGCATTTCAAAAGGGGCAACTTTTCTTTTTTTATACAGGGAGGCTCACTACAAATAAAATCGAAATAGAGGTATGGATTTGCTATAATAACGAAATAGAACAAGCAGAGAAGAGAGGTAACGAATTTGAGTGTACGACGGAAAATTCCGGTGACGCTTGTAACAGGCTTTCTCGGTTCAGGCAAAACAACGTTGTTAAACCGTATTTTATCAGAGCACCACGGTCATCGATTTGCTGTGATTGTGAATGAAATTGGGCAAATTGGGATTGATAATGAATTAATCGTAAATGTGGAAGAGGAAGTTATGGAAATGACGAATGGCTGCCTCTGCTGTACTGTACGAGAAGACTTGCTTGTAGCGTTGAAAAAGCTATTACAAAGCAGAAAAAAGGGAGAAGCACGGTTTGAAGGCTTGCTTATTGAGACGACAGGTCTTGCTAATCCTGGACCGATTATTCAAACATTTTTTCTTGATGAAACAATACAGACCTATTATGAATTAGACGGTATTGTTACGGTGGTGGATGCCTATCATATTCAGCAGCACTTTGAAAAAGGCATGGAGGCGGAAGAACAAGTCGCTTTTGCCGATCTTATTATATTGAATAAACAGGATTTGGTAACAACTTCGCAGCTTGAGGAAGTCAAATACCAGATACAATCCCTAAATCCAACCGCTCAGATTGTGCCAACTGTAAATGGCGAAATCGATTTTAGCTTGTTATTTGGCATACAAACATTTCGGACACGTGACACTCTTGACGTACGGCCTCATTTTCCTAAAGAGCACCTAACGGGGGTACAGTCATTTGTACTGCGTGAGGAGCGCCCTATAGATATGGTAAAGCTTAATCACTGGATGACTGCAGTTGTGTCAGAGTTAGGGGAATATTTATATCGTTATAAGGGAATTATAGCTGCGCAAGGAATGGACAGACGTGTTGTATTTCAAGGTGTGCATACGCTGTTCGCAGCTTCTTATGATCGTCCGTGGAAACAAGGGGAAGAACGAAAGAGCGAAGTTGTGTTTATCGGGAAAGGGTTAAATAAAGTTTGGTTTGAGGAACATTTTCATAATTGTGTTGCCGATCATTAAGAAAGATGATGCAGTTGTGCTCGCTGCGCAGAGTTTTTCACAGCGAGCATACAGAAGCTTAGATATGTTTTAGCATTATTCTACATAATCCAAAGATGCTTGAACACCACGCTGCTCTTTTTTTGTCATCGGAGAGGGTGTATCCTTTGGTACATGGTTTGTCGCTTGCTTTCGTGCTTGCTTCTTTTTTCCTTTTGCCATCATTTGCACCTCCTTGCTCTGTTACATATAATGTAAGTCTTTTCTTAAATCTTTATGCAGCAAGGGGCGCTAGTCAGCGCCCCTTATCTTATGGATTCATAGCTTTCTTTAAAGTTTCTAAATTTTCTTTCATCAATGTAAGATAGTCTTTGTTTTTCTTTGCATCTTCCTCAGAAATAGTTGCCAGATGGTTTAAACGAAGAATTTTTGTTCCTGTTTCCTTCTGTACAACCTCAGCCACTTTTGGAGTCGCAAATGTTTCAAATAAAATATATTGTAGGTGATGTTCTTTTGCCAGCTTTGCGATTTCTGTCAGCTTTTTTTGTGAAGGCTCTTGAGAAGCTGATAGACCGGCGATTGCGATTTGTTTAATGCCATAGCGGTGTTCCCAGTAACCGTACGCAGCATGGGATACGAGTATTTCTTTTGTTTTTGCGTTGTTTACTGCGGTTTGGAACTCCTTGTCTAAATCGCTTAGTTGTTGATTGAGGACTTCATAATTCTTTTCAAATTCGTCCTTATGCGCTGGCTGCAGCTTTACAAGTGCATTTTTGATGGCCTCTGCTTGCCGAGCAGCTAAAGAAGGGTCGAGCCACACATGTGGATCTTGATCGTGATGATGCGCTTCTGTTTCTTCATGCTCTTCCTCTTCTTCAGAGGATGTGATAAGCGGCAGACCTTCGGATGCATTTACAATTGTTACTTTCTCCTGTTTAAGAGATTCCTCGAGTTTATCTACGAACGGTTCTAATTCCGCCCCATTGTATACAAATAAATCTGCTTTTGCGATACTTACTGTTTGTTTTTGCGAAGGCTCGTATGTATGTGAATCTGCGCCTGCAGGATAAATAGCTTGTACATCTACATAGTTGCCGCCAATTTTTTCTGCAAAATCTTTTAATGGAAAAATAGTTGTATACACGGTAATCTTTTCGTTTTGCTGCTTTGCTGTGCTGCTTTCTTTACCACATCCCGTAACGAAAGCTGAGATGATAAGAAAAAGCGACAGGATTATAGCTTGTTTCTTCATAGTAATTCTCCCTTTCAAATGTTTAATGCGAATTATATCGTAACAATTTCGATTTACTAAGTATACTATGGAATCCTTGGATGTGCAATAGTCGAAATCATTACGATTTCAGTCTGCTATGGTGTATAAAGAAGTATGTCATAGAGCGTTCGGACAAGCATATATTGCTAGTATAGGCAATCTGTATGTTAGGAGGATTATTATGGCTTGGTCACGCTTTTTGCGGGAAACGATTGGTGTTGTACTCATTGCGTTGTTTTTATTTTTATTTTTCTTTGTAGATTTTACTAGTTTAGCACATATAAAGGACATTATTCCGAAGAACTGGATGAATGTAAATACAATATTCTTAAGTATTTTTCTTGAAGCTGCTCCATTCGTTCTTATTGGTGTATTTGTTTCTTCTATCATTCAAACGTTTATAACAGAGGAGCAGCTGAAAAAGGCAATACCGCGCAACCCGTTTTTGGCAGTGGTACCAGCAGCACTTGCCGGGCTCGTGTTTCCAATGTGCGAATGCGCAATTGTTCCGGTCGTTAGACGTCTCATTCAAAAAGGAATGCCGCTGCATATTGGCATGGTCATTTTAGTAAGTACACCTATCCTTAACCCGATTGTATTTGCATCAACATACTATGCGTTTCGGACAACCCCCTATATTGCCTATTACCGGCTTGGCTTAGCCTTTGTTGCAGCAGTTATTATCGGGCTCGTCGTGTATTGCCTGTATCGCAATCAGAATGTGCTGAAAGATCAGACCGTTGTGAATCCGCATATACACTTAGGATTTGAAAGCCGGTGGAAACAAATTTTGCAGCATGCTGCTGATGAATTTTTCAGTACAGGAAAGTTTTTACTCATCGGCGCGCTGATTGCCAGTTGTTTTCAAACCTTTCTCGATCGGCAGCTTCTGGAGCAGGTTGCATCTAATCATGTATTGTCACCGGCGGTTATGATGGGATTAGGGTATGTTTTGTCACTTTGCTCAGAGGCAGATGCTTTTATTGCAGCTTCGTTGAACCATACATTTTCGGCTCAGTCCTTGCTCGCATTTCTTGTATTTGGTCCTATGCTCGACATTAAAAATACGCTTATGCTCCTCGCATATTTTAAGAAGCGGTTTGTTGCAAGTTTCTTCGTTATTGTAATAGTTGTTGTATACATTGTTGTTCAATGTGCTAGATTGTAGAAAGGAGGATGGAGATGAGTGAGCAAGAATCTTTCCATCAATACATACGGGGGCTTTTACTAATTGGCTTTGGTATGCTGCTATTTAAATTGCTTATGACGGGCCATATTGAGAATTTTATTGCTCCAAAGATGCGTGGATTTACCTATTTTACCCTTATAGTTTCCTTTGCATTAGGTGTGTTTCAAGTGTGGAGTCATCCAAAGCAGCAAAGCTGTGATTGCGGGCATCATCATGAGGAGCAAACAAGGTTCGGTAAAGGCTTGATATATGCTTTATTCCTTTTTCCGATTGTGAGCGGGTTTCTTTTTTCTAATGCTGCATTAGATGGAAGCGTTGCTGCAAAGAGAGGAGTAACGCTAGCAGGGACAACGTCTTCACAACAACCGGCTGGCGGAAATGATGCCGTAAGCAGTTTATTGACGGACGCGGAAGAGAATCCCCAGTTACTACCGCAAACAGCACCTCCTGGCTATTATGAGAAGCTCGAAAAAAAGTTACTTAGCCAGCAGCATATCACTGTGAATGATGCAGATTATATGTCTGTTATGGATGTCATCGGAAAAGACGTAATGGGCTTCAAAGGGAAAGGAATTACATTTATTGGCTTTGTGCATCGTGAACCAGATCTTGATCAAAATACAATTATCTTAGCACGTTACGGCATTACCTGCTGCACCGCAGACGCTTCTGTGCTTGGGATGATGGCCAAAGGACAGAACGTTTCTTCATTGGAACAAGGGGATTGGGTCCAAATTACGGGTACGTTGGGAGATACGATTTACATAGATACGCTTCTCCCGATTGTGTCGATTCAATCTGTCAAGAAAATATCTGCACCAGAGACGCCATATGTGTATCAACAGTTCCAGTAGCAATTCTCGAAACAGAGGTATAGAATCCTTTTCCCTCTTCATATAGTGAAACAAGAATGGGGAAGGGGAGAGACTATGGGGTATTGGTTTGAGGCGGTTGCTATTTTGCTAGCCGTACTAGTTCCTTTAGGCGGTGTTGTTTGGTTTTTAAGAGACTTAATCGAAAGTTTTGGAGATGCAAGCACGATTACGCCCCTTCAGGATGAAGAGACGCAGTAAAAATAAAGGAGTGTCTTTTACAACAGGAAGAGGCACTCTTTTTCTAATGTTAAAAAAGAAGGGTTTTTATTAAAAAGCAGGTTGCTTCCTGTTCTTCCCTTACAGTATACTTCAAGTATCCAATTTGATTCATAAAGAGGGAAACACATGGAAAAGAGAACTGCTTTAGTACTTGGAGCCAGCGGTTTAGTTGGACAAGAGGTCACAAGACTTTTGCTTGCTTCTTCTCGTTATCGATCCGTAACGGTATTAGTTAGAAAGAAATTAGATTGGAAGCATGAGAAGCTGCGGCAGCAGCTGGTTGATTTTGCTGCCTTAGAACAGTACGAAAGCGTTTTTTCCGTACATGATGTGTACAGTTGTCTAGGAACCACCATCAAAAAAGCGAAAACAAAGGAGAATTTTTGGAAGGTCGATTATGAGTATACAATGAGCGCTGCGCGATTGTCTCAACAAAAGGGCGTACATAACTTTCTAACAGTCTCCTCTATCGGAGCAAATCCCAGGTCTATATTTTTTTACTCGCAAGTAAAGGGGAGAGTGGAAGAAGACTTAAAGAAGCTTTCTCTGCAAGGTCTCCATATTTTTCGACCTTCTTTGCTTTTAGGAGAACGTGAGGAGGTTCGATTAGGAGAACGGGTGGCAGAAAAGTTTTTCGGTATTATGCCCTTTCTGTTTACAGGTCCATTGCACAAGTATAAGCCAATTGCTGCCGAGCAGGTGGCAAAGGAGATGTGTAAGGTAGCATTATGGGACATGAGAGGTGTGCATATATACGAATCCAATGACATTGCCAACATGCAATAATGTTGGCTTTTCGTTTACTATTTATAAGGGAGTGGGAGTATGAACAGGTATATATTAGATTTGTTTAGTTTAGTTGTCGAAGCTGCTACCGTCGCACACGGCAAACAAACGAGAAAAGGAAATGGAACACCATATATTACTCATCCGTTTACAGTGGCGCTTCTTTTGCTGCAGGCAGGGTGTTCAGAGGAAACGGTTGCTGCCGGCTTGCTTCATGATACCATAGAGGATACGAACCTTTCTTTTGAAGAAATTGAACATAAATTTGGGCAACAAATTGCTCGCGTTGTACGCGAATGTTCCGAGTATGACAAAAGCAAGGGCTGGGAGGAAAGAAAGCAACATAAAATTGATCACCTCCATACCGTCTCGTTAGAAGCATGCATGGTGATGTGTGCTGATAAGCTTCATAACATTCGTGCTACTGTCCGCGAATTTGAAGCAAAGGGAGACGATGTTTGGGGTCGTTTTAATCGCGGCAAGGAAAAGCAAGAATGGTATTACCGCAGCGTAGTAGACGTGCTCGGGAAAAGGGTACCTGACTTTTCGCTGTACAGTTTGCTGAAACAGGAGGTAGACGAGCTGTTTCGTTAGGGGTGGAACCTGGCTTTAACAAATTTGCAGCGGCTACAAGTATTAGAAATCTTATGATATCTCTCAGCACCGGTAAAGCTTCTTTGACATATAATAAGGACAAGCTTACACGGTAGATTGGTTAGTTCCTGTTGTATAAGCTAATGATTCAAATAAGGAGATTTATCATGAATCTCACAAAAGAAAATATTGTAAAGTGCTTGAGCAACTGGAAGACATGGGTTGCTCTTTTGTTCTGTTCTAGGGCTTGTGTTTAAAAAGCAACTGCTTGGAGAAGACAGGGAAGTAAAGAAAACAAAGAAAACAAAGCCGTTGGCGTACTATCTTATGAGCAATGAAGCCTAGCTTTGGTTGTATTGTCCTGATAAATTTTGACCATAAAAACGCTCACGAAGTTAAAAAAGTTTGAAAAAACTCGAAATGAGTTATAGGATGAGTGATAAGGAGATAAGTAAAAACAAGGTTTTCCGGAACTTTATGAAGATATCTGAAACCTAAAAATAAAATAGCACTATGAATGAAAATGGAGTGAGAATATGGATTATACTGCGTATTACGAAAGCCCGTTAGGTTGGATAGAAGTAAAGGGAAATGACCTTGGAATTATATCTGTTTTGTTTGTGGACGAGCAAGGGCAGACTTGTAAGAGCCCACTTGTTGCACAATGTGTGGAAGAGTTGGAGGAGTATTTTCAAAATAAGCGAACTACGTTTACAGTGCCGTTATGTCCGGATGGAACTGATTTTCAAAAACGAGTGTGGACGGCCCTGCGAACGGTTTCATATGGAAAAACTGCTTCGTACTTAGATATGGCAAATGAGATTGGAAACCCGAAGGCTGTACGAGCAATTGGCGGTGCAAACAGTAGGAATCCCATTTCAATTATTGTACCCTGTCACAGGATTATTGGGAAAAATGGCACGCTTGTTGGGTATGAGGGAGGTCTTTGGAGAAAAGAATGGTTATTGAAGCATGAAGGGAGCTTGACAAAGTAACGTGCAGATTAAGATAATCTAGCTTTATATACTAGAAACACCTGCTGTAAAAAGGAGTTGAATGAGGGTGTTTTGTATGAATTGCGGAAAACCGTGTGACCGTGCTTCACTGAACTGTGAACAATGCCGGCAGCAGTTGTACGAGGGAGAGCAGGAGTTAGAACGGGAGTTAAGACTGTTTGTCGGCAAACAATATCCTTTTTATAAGCGTAAATGGGAACGGGAGCAGACAAGAAAGTTAAAATGGAGCTGGAACGGCTGGGCAGCTTTTTTTAATGTTCTGTGGCTGGGATACCGAGGAATGTACAGAACAGCATTGTTGTTTCTTTTTATGGTAGTAATTATGAACGCTGTTTCATATTACATTGGCTGGAACTACGGGCTTCCGATTATCAACACAACGCCCGCGGCTTTGCTGCTTGTGTTTGTTGCTTGTATTGGCTTGGGTCTTTTTGCTAATCAACTGTACTATCAACATGCGATTCGCCGTATTTATAAGCTAAAAGCAAAAGGAATTGCGAACGAGGCAGCGGAAACATACTTGTTACAGACTGCAGGAGGAACGCGTAAAGTAGGTATCGCTCTGCTGCTTGCAGCAAGTGTTGTCTTATCCTCTATTAGCCACAGGCTATTTCCGACAGACCTTGATATTGTGAATACGGTGAGAAACGGCTCTCTATACAATTATCCTTTGTATTCTATCGGTGAGTCATTTGAGCAATATTTTCATCAGCCATCATGGCAGTATTACCGTGCGCCTGATGGACTAGAGCTCGTTGAATTTCATGGTTTTAAAGCGGGTACTGAGCGGACAAAGATTGTAATTCAGTTTCTTGTCGACTATCAGCTAGGGGAAATTGAACCATATTCTCTTGAAATAAATGGTGTTGTGCAAGAGGAAGCTGCTTTCTATGAATTAATGGACTCAGTATACAGCGTGCAGAATCCATTTGAGTTAGATGATGATTTAGATAAAGGGAGCGAAAAAAATGCATTGTAATACAAAAAGCTGTCAGGAACTCTGACAGCTTTTTTGTATTACCATGAGAAGTAGTCTTTTTTGTTGGTATTTTCAGTGTTTTCGGATTTTTTGCAGCAGCAATCGCAGCAATCGCAGTTCTTTTTCTCTTTCTCTTTCTCTTGATACTGCGGGTTGTACCAGTGAGTGCCACTTCCTTTGTAATAAGGGTTGTAATGAGAGTAAGCATCTTTATAGGAATATTTGTACTTTTTATAGCATTTGCAGTGATAGTCGTAGGAACGATTATATTTATGGGAACATTTGCTTCTGTTCGATCTGTGCGATTTGTTCGATCTGTGCGATTTGTTCGATCTGTTCGATCTGTTCGATCTGTTTGATCTGTTTGATTTGTTCGATTTGTTTGATTGGTTCGATTTGTTTGATTGGTTCGATTTGTTCGAGTTTTTGTTTGATCTGTTAGAGCTATTGGACGAACCTGGATCTTGGCTTAAAAATTCTCCCATACCCGCAGCTTGTACTTGTTGAACTGCAAGTTGGATGTCTTGTTTGTTATAATTTTTCATCTAAAATCCCCCATGGATGAGTTTTGTTATAAGTGCTGCTCATCAAATATATTGACTTGCAACTTTCAATATTAAGATATGTACAACCATGACAAGTTGTTTCAGTATTCTTTGAAAATAGTTTTATACCTATTAAGAATGGGTATAGTGTCAACGAGGTGACAGAGTACATACACTGGGGATAGATGTTACTAAAAGGGGAGGAAGAGGGATGCTGCCTTCTTATGATTTATTTATCCATCCTATGCATTTAGTTGAGCTTCGGAGAGACGTGTGGAGTGATGAACCTGTTCCGGGAAAGCTTACACATGAGAAGAAGAAGTACAATATTGAGATTGTTTATCGTGGATCTCATATCCGTGAGTTTGAAAAAAGGTCCTACCATATTGTATTCTATAAACCGAGAACGTTTTATGGAGTAAATGAAATCCATATAAATTCCGAATTCAAGGATGTCTCGCTTATTCGTAATAAGCTGTCGCTTGATTTTTTTCAAGATATTGGAACACTATCTCCAAAATCTCAACATGTTTTATTAACAATAAATGGGAAGTTTCATGGTGTATATTTGCAGCTTGAATCAGTAGATGAGCAGTTTTTACGGCATCGTCATTTGCCAAAAGGCTGCATTCATTATGCGGTAGATGACGATGCGAATTTTTCGTTACTTAGTGACTTGGATCAAGATGTGAAGGAGTCATTATCTGCTGGATTCGAATTAAAATGTGGAGATGCTCAAAGTGAGGGCCACCTTATAGATTTTATGTATAAAGTAAATACAATCTCTCGAGCCGATTATGAGAAAGAGATTGTGAAGTATGTAGATGTTGATAATTATTTAAAATGGCTCGTTGGAATTGTTTGTACACAAAACTTTGATGGCTTTGTACACAATTATGCACTTTATAGAAATAGCGAGACAGGCTTATTTTATATCATTCCATGGGATTATGATGCCACCTGGGGACGTGATATACAAGGTCGTGTGTTGGAACATGACTACATCCGTATTCAAGGATATAACACCTTAAGTGCTCGTTTGCTTGATGTACCAGCTTTTCGAAAGCAATATGCAGCCTTGATGAGGAGAGTTTTAGATGAACAGTTTACGACTGCATATATGAAACCTAAGGTGGAGCAACTTCATGCACTCCTTCGTCCTTATGTACAAAAGGATCCGTATATGAAAGATCGGATAGATACTTTTGATCAAGAGCAGGGAGTTATTTTACAATACATTGAAAATCGCAATCGTTTTCTTAGAGAACGTCTTACAGAGCTGGATTAAGCGCAGATATGAAATCTGCGTTTTTTATACTGTAAGAAAGTATAAATTTCTAGCTAGAAGCCAACTCGACGTAGCGAGAAATTTTAGGAATACAGTATAAGGGCAGGGCTCGCCAATCGGCGAGTTTTCTGTACTGAAAAACAAGAGTTAATTTCTAATGATTATGAAAATATAATGATATTATATAATAAAGTAGAAGATGTTGTGTAGGGAGAGGAGGTGTAGAAGGCTGTCGATATTTATGTCATACTATAAGCTGCTCACGTAGTACTTGGATGTAACATGGCAGAGACTGAAGAAGGGTTTTATCTGGGAAAATAAAAAATTTCATGTACTGTAATGGGAATATTAAAGAAACTAAGAAGGACTTGGCAAGATGAGCATTTCATGGAATAATGGGAGAGGGATATAGGGCAGAATGCAAAATTGAGGAGAATTTTATGTTTTCAAATATTGTCGAGACATTGTTAAATTTTTTTATGGATTTGGGTTATTTTGGTGTGGCGCTTGGTCTTATGATCGAGGTGATTCCAAGTGAAATTGTGTTATCATATGCGGGGTTTTTAGTAGCTCAAAATGAGATTAATTTTATTGGTGCTGTCGTTGCTGGGACAATTGGCGGAACATTGGCGCAGATTTTCCTATATTGGCTTGGCTATTATGGAGGGCGTCCGATTGTCGAGAAGTATGGGAAATATTTATTGATTAAGAAAAGTCATCTTGATAAGTCGGAGGAGTGGTTTCAGCGCTATGGCGTTGGTGTTATTTTTTCAGCGCGTTTTATTCCTGTTGTACGCCACGCTATTTCGATTCCTGCTGGTCTTGCGAAAATGCCGCTTGGCAGGTTCACACTTTACACAGTACTTGCTATTATTCCATGGTCGATTTTTTTCATTTACTTAGGAGAACAACTCGGCACGAATTGGCGTCATATTAAGGAGTATGCAGCACCTTATATGCCATACTTTATCGTAGGTGCCCTTTTATTTATTGCGCTGTATATCTTCTATTCTTTATTTAAAAAGAAAAAAGCTATTTAGGCCGCCTTGTGCGGCTTTTTGCTTGTTCTAAAATCAAACGGTTGTCCATAGCTTTGTATAAAAAGCCGTTGGAGGACAATATGAAGGGATCACCTTTTTTACGGGGAACGTTATTTTTAACAATTGGCACACTCATTTCTAAAATGCTTGGCTTTGTATATGTAATTCCGTTTACAGCTATGGTTGGTACGAGTGGCTATGTGCTTTATACATATGCATATCGTCCCTACACGATTATGCTCAGCATTGCGACAATGGGTTTGCCGCTTGCGGTTTCTAAAATGGTGTCAAAGTATGATCAATTGAATGATTACCATACAGTGAAGCGAGTGTTACGGAGCGGTATTACAGTGATGATAGGGATGGGAGTCGTTTCATTTTTACTTTTATATGTATTAGCTCCGGTGCTTGCCGGCCTTGTCATTGATACAAAGGATCAGACAGGGAACAGCGTACAAGCTGTTACATATAATATTCAGGTTGTAAGTTTTGCTTTACTTATCGTTCCGGTAATGAGCTTGCTGCGCGGCTTTTTTCAAGGTTTCCAGTCGATGGGGCCTTCAGCGGCCAGCGTCGTTGTGGAGCAAATGTTCCGTGTATTAACAATTTTAATTGGCAGCTATGCAATGTTAAAGCTGTACAATGGAGACATTGGTATGGCAGTAGGTGCTGCTACGTTCGGTGCGTTTATCGGGGCAACTGCAGGGCTTTCTGTTTTACTGGCCTTTTACCTGAAGCGGAGACGCTATTTGAAACAAAGAGAAAGGAATAGTCTATCGACAACAACGAAATCATTTCGTTCCCTATATAAGGAGTTGTTTACATCTTCTATTCCATTTGTTATCGTCGGTCTTGCTATTCCAATGTATCAGACAGTGGATACATTTACGGTAAATCAGCTGCTTATGCATATTGGTTATGCACAAGTCGAGGCAGAGAAAGTGAATGCTATCATTGGTCTTGTGCAAATGGTTGTGCTGATTCCAGTGTCTCTTGCAACCGCATTTAGTATGTCGCTTATACCTGAGATGACGAAGGCGTTTACTGCCGGAAATCAACAGCAGCTTTACAAGCATTTTACTCGCACGAATATGTTTGTAGTAATTGTAACACTGCCTGCGGCAATCGGCCTTATTTTACTTGCGGAGCCTGTTTATACAATTTTGTTTGGAGTAGACAATGATCCGGTATTAGGTAGTGAAATGCTGCGTTACTATGCAGCGGCATGTATTCTATTTTCCTTATTTTCTGTTTCGGCAGCGATGCTTCAGGGGATTAATCAGCAACGAAAAACAGTAATTGGACTGCTGATTGGCTTGTTTTTAAAAGTGGTACTGAATGTTTTGCTCGTCCCCCAATTTGATTTTGTCGGACCAATTATCTCTACATATGTTGGGTATACGTTTTCGGTATTGTTCAACCTATGGATGCTGCAAAAACATGTTGGAGATTCATCGAGGTGAGGAAGAAGGTTGTATAATTTGCTTTGTTCCACTGTAAGAAAGTATTAATTTCCAACGTGAAACGAATGCGGCGCAGTAGGAAATTTTAGGAATACAATATAAGTAGGGTTCGCCAATCAGCAAGTTTTCTTTACAAGATAAGAAAGTATAACTTTTCGGGGTGATGTCTAGCTCCCAAGGCTCAAAATGGCAGACTTCAGGCTGAACCTCCACAAAAGGCAAAAAGCGCCTTTTACCCCGGCCCACCCCTACGCTGCCATAAAAGGCGGGCCTTGTCCACTTTTCCTAACTTGTACAAGACAAAGGCTTGAACGCTCCGACCTATTCCTGAGCTATGCTCGCTCTTCGCAACATTAAGGATGGGTTTCTTAGCTGAAATAATAAAAACTATCCATTTTTCACGTGTATCTTATATTTTTCTATTGAAATCTGTTTGTTTGTTGCATATGCTTGAAATGGTGCTAGAAACGGTCTTAATATGATAACAGCTAGGTCGCTTCTTATATGCAGGAGAACTGGGGTGAGCAGAATGCTAAACATTTACTTGTCAGAGGAAAATGGCAAATTACAAGAAATTGATTCTATTCAAAAGGGCTGCTGGATTAACGTCCTTCATCCAACGGAAGAGGAAATTCAATATTTAATTGAAACATTGAATGTAGAGCTTGATTTTATTCGAGATCCGCTTGATGATGAAGAACGTTCCCGTATTGAAAAAGAAGATGATACGACGCTTATTATCATGGATATTCCAACTGTCCGTCACGGTGAAGATGGAAACTCCACGTATGATACAATCCCAATCGGTATGATTATTATGCCGGAGTGCTTTGTTACGATTTGTTTAGAGGAAAATCCTATTTTTGAACGATTTACAAATCAACGTATTAAAGGTTTCTATACTTTTAAAAAGACGCGCTTTGCGCTGCAGCTCTTATATATTATTTCTACTTACTACTTGCGTTATCTAAAACAAATTAGTCGTAAGACGGTGGATCTCGAGAAAGAATTGAATAAATCAATGAAAAACAAAGAGATTTTCACGCTGTTAGGGCTAGAGAAAAGTTTAGTATATTTTGCGACCTCTTTAAAATCAAATAAGGTCGTGATTCAGAAGCTTATGCGAAGCAGAAGCGAGTATTTAAAGATGTATGAGGATGATCAGGACTTACTGGAAGATGTACTTGTTGAAAACAAACAGGCCATTGAAATGGCTGAGATTTACAGCAATATTTTAAATGGGATGATGACAACGTTTAGTTCTGTCATTTCTAATAACCTGAACAGTGTAATGAAGCTGTTAACATCAATTACCATCATCTTATCGCTTCCGACAATGGTAGCAAGCTTTTTCGGAATGAATGTTCCTGTGCCGCTTACACATCATAAGCATGCCTTTGCATTTATTATGGCGATTGCGGCTGCATTATCATGTACAACAGCTGTTATTTTTTGGAAGAAGCGATACTTTTAAGGCCTCTGCAGAGAGGATTTTCTATCACCTTTAGTTCAGTGCACTTGGTGTCTTTGGCATCGGGTGCACTTTTTTACATTGTAAGAACGTAAAAATTTTCAGCTAGAGGTCAATTCGACGTAGTTAGAAATTTTTAGAATACAGTATAAGGGCAACTACGCCTCTGTTCTCACCCAAGAGCAGTGCTTTTTTTATGGAAAAGAAAATTTTAGCCTAGGTCTAGGGTCCCAAAAAGCCTTCAGCGTGGTAATTAAAAAACTCTTCCGTGGTACTAAATATTTCGGGTTTATCAGCTGAAATATCGGTATACGGAGGAGTTTTTATGTCAAAAGATACTAAGATTCTAGCACATACGGCTTGGAATTGTAAGTATTCGGCTGTATTTGCACCGAGGTACAGAAGACAAGTCATGTATGAGAAGTTAAAAAGGACATTAGAGGAATACTCCGCACTCTATGTGAAAGAAAAGGTGTGAATATTATATAAGAAACGTTATATAAAGATTATGTACATATGTCGGTGGATCTTTCGCTTAAGTTAAGTATGTTCGCATTTGTAGGACGGATGTTTTGACTTATAAGTCATGAGTAAAATCATACATTTTGGGCATACTCAAATACAGCTTCTTTTATGTTCTCTTTATTACAAAATTTAAACTTGACAAAAGGAAAAGGGAAGAACTTTGAAAAAACTTACACTCATTGTAACTACTCTTATTTTTGTGTTCATTGGATCAGGCTGTAATTCTTTTCAATCAATGGAACACTCGAAAGCGGAATACTCGAACTCGGAAGACGATTTTTCTTTATCGGCTGGTGGCTGCCTTGTGTTAAACTATCATCGCATTCGCTCTCCGGACTGGTTCACTAAAACGTTAGAAAAGCTGACTCATAATACAGAATTAACTACATATTCGGTATATACCAATGAATTTAAAAAACAGATTTTGTATTTAAAAGAAAAGGGTATACCATTCATTACACCAGCCGATTTAGAAACGTATGTTTCAGGTGAAAAGCCAATGCCTAAGAAATGCGCACTTATTACATTTGATGACATTGATGTAAGTGTGTATGAACATGCTTATCCTTTTTTGAAAGAGGAGAATATTTCATTTACCGTCTTTATTATTACAGGACAAGTGGGAAATCCTGATTTTGATGGATTAAAAATGGTTACTTGGAAGCAGTTGGAGGAAATGAATCGTTCGGGTCTAGCTACAATAGGAACACATACACATAAGCTTCATTATATAGAACCAAATGAGAAAGCTCCGTTCTTGAAAGAAAAAAATTTGAATTTGTTTAAACAGGATTCTCTAGAAGCGATAAAAGTATATAAACAGCACTTTGGTACAGAGCCTATTTATTTTGCTTATCCATATGGATATGGCATCCCAAAGACTGACGAAATTTTATTAAATCAAGGGTATCATTTGATTTTTTCATTGAATCCTGGAACTGTAAAAGTGAATGATCCGCGATTTTTCATTAATCGGGTGTTAGTAGATCGGGGTGATTGGAAAGTAATAGAGAGGTGGGCTAATAGCTGATAAAAAAGTGGAGATTATTGGGATCTCCATTTTTTTACATTGTAGGAAAGTATAACTTTTCGAGATGGTGTCTAGCTCCCAAGGCCCAAAATAGCAGACTCCATGCTGAATCTCCGCAAAAGGCAAAAAAGCGCCTTTTACTCCGGCCCACCCCTCCGCTGCCATAAAAGGCGGGCCTTGTCCGCTTTTCTTATACAATCGTATCTTTCAGCTTAATAATGTTATTCTTCTGAAAGTATTGAATTTCTTCTTCTGTAAGGGAGAAATACTGTGCCAAGTCCTGTGGTTGTACATCTTTCGGGAAACGGCGACGTTTCAAACTTCCGAACATGCGATAGTTATATTGAACCCACACGAATTGGATGATAAAGAAAATAACGCTGAACATTCCAATTTTGTATATAATATTTTGTACATCCTCCGCTTGAATTTGGAAAATCACCAATAATATTCGTTTCCATTCAAAATCTAAGTCACATGTAATGGTGACTACAAGCGTCAATATACTTAAGAGATAAAGCCAAAGAAGTACGGTAACAAGCACCTCTATAGACTTGATAACTAAGGGGCGTTCCTCTTGAATAATTATGCCCCCATGTTTCCTTTTACGCCGCGGTCTGGACTTTCCCATATCGCAAATGTTCCTTTCTTTCTAAAAATGGCCTTTGGAATGGCTCTTACAACGACAAGGGTATTCATATACCAGTACAGAACAGGATACCAAGCGGCCCAGAAGTAATACTTTTTCATTTCTTTATCGTACTTAGAATCTAATGCAATCGAAATAAAGAATTGCAAAATGCAAATTACGGATAAAATACAGGAAAACAGTGTAAACAGATTGAAAATATTTGCAGTTACAGCAGTGTTAAACAAAACGAGAAAAGTGAAAATAACCCATAAGACTGACCAGAGAATACTGCAAAGCTGTTCAACATAAATTAAATATAATCGCCGCTGCCGCCAATCTAAGAAAATATCCCAATGTCTCAATAGCACTTCCACACCGCCCTGTGCCCAACGAACACGTTGGTTCCAAATCCCTCGGATAGTTTCCGGGACAAGCATCCAGCAAATAGCATTTGGTTCGTAGCGTACATCCCAGAATCTTTTTTGAAGTTTCCATGTTACGGCTATATCCTCTGTAATCATATCGCGGTCCCATAGACCTACATCCATCAAAGCTTTTTTTCGGAATGCTACGATAACACCGGAAACAGTCATAATTTTTCCTAAAACACGCTGTGTACGTTTAATGCTACCAATAATACTCGCATACTCTACGAGCTGCATACGCGCCAATAAAGAACTGCGATTCCGCACACGTGGATTTCCCGTTACCGCACCTACCCGCTCTCCATTATGTTCGGTTGTAAAATGTGGAATCATGTACAGTAGTGCATTTTTGTCGAGCAGGGCATCAGAATCGATGCAGACGAGGAATTCTCCTCGTGAAGCAAGTAAACCAAGATATAGCGCATTCGCTTTTCCAGAATTTTTCTGAAGGTCAATAAAACGAACATTTTTATGTTCTAAAGCTAATGCCTTTGCTACTACTGCTGTTCCATCTGTACTGCCATCATTTATCATAATTATCTCATAGTTAGGATAGTTAAGATTTAATAAGTGAGCAATTGTTTCCCGAACTGTCTCCTCTTCGTTATAACAAGGAACAAGAATAGATACGAGGGGTGATTCTTTCAAGGGTAATGGCTCCTTACGTTCTCGACGGAAGTAAAATAATAAAGAACCCGTTATCCAAAACAAACTCATGATAACGGGATACCAGAATAGATATCCAGAAAAAAATGCAAACATATTTCATGCCTCCAAACCTCAGGTGGTGGATAGGGGATGTTTTTGTGAAAAAATATTATCTTTTTTACAATGTGAAAATAAATATAAATATAAGTTAATATGGCGTTATAAAGATGTTAGCAATAAAATCTCTGCATGTAAATAGTGTTCCTATGGAAATTGCTTGCATATTATCTTTTCAAATTAAAGGATTTTCCATTCATCGGTTTTCTTTTTAATTGATGTAATTATTCTAAACCAGTATTTTTTATATACTACACTCTAGAAGTCGCAATAGGGAGTGCTTACAGAAAAGAGGGTGAAGAAAACTTGCCGACTGGCGAGCCATGCCCCCCAGCGAAGCTGATACTTTACTCCTAAAATTTCTCGCCACATCGAGTCGGCTTCCAGCTAGAGGTTTATATTTTCTTATAAGTGAAAAACATCTAAACCATTCGTTAGCTTGAAACAAGCAAAACGCCAACTGGGGAAGGGTGTCCAAATTTCGTTGCTTTATGCATTTCCTTAAGTTGATGAAAAAGCCCCCAGGTTGGGGGCTTTTTCATCATATACTGTTACTACACACATGTGTTAGCAATAGCAAACTGCTCCAATAATAATTAAAAGAATAAACAACACAACGATTAAAGCAAACCCGTGATGGTGGCCATAGCTCATGTTTTTTTCCTCCTTACCTGCATCTACAATATAACGTATGTCGTTTTGCCCGTTTTGACATTGGGTATATGTTGGGCGAATGTGTATTTTTTACGAAATATTGGGTGAATTCTCAGATAAGTATTAGAGCCAAACTGTAAGGAGGCAGTAACCACGCTTGCAATTATGTAGAAAAGCTGCGATGTACCTTTTCTAGAAACCCTGCTTTTCCTTCTTGAAATTGTTTATGCCGATGCCCGTTCGCACCTGAAGGATGAGGAAAACCAAACAGGCAGGCCTGTTCATCAATCGCATGTACTTTTGACAGTTCAAATAGGGTATCGGAAACCGCCTTTCCGAGCGGAATGATGAGAGTGGGGTGGACGGAACGTAGCTCAGGCAAAAAAGTGGCTGTAATCCATTCCATTAGAATGTCAGAACGTATCATAGACGGATTATGACCTGTATAGTTTTTTTGAGAGATAAATACAGGGTAGCGCAGCATAGAGCACGGATGTAAAAGCGCCCTGTCTTCTCCAAATAGCGATGCTGTTGTTTGAATTCCTAAGTAAGCAGGGAGCCCGAGCTCATCAAGCATAGATGTTAAATGTGTACGCATGGAACCGGCAAAGCTTGCGTGTTGCTTCACGTGCTTTACCCCATCTTCTAAGGATTTGCCGTTTTCTAAGGCCTGTATAACTGCCTCATAAGAGAGGCGCATTTGGGTCCAGCCAGGTGTGATACCGACAATCATAATCTGTGCTTGATTATTGATATAATCAAACGGCGCGTAATAGATTTCCAATTCCTTTTCTTTATCAAGCAAAAAGCGAGGATGAAGAAGTTGTTCTTTTGTGAGCGGTTCTTTTGCTACTTCTTTGATAGCGGGTAGGAATTCTGTTGCTTGGTAAGCTCGTTTCATAAAAGCACACCTTCAATTCTTTCTAAATTTACAACGCATTTTCTGTTTTTTTCCTTGATCCTTCTGAATAAAGGGAGGTGTAGCAGTCGTAATACAACGATATATATATAGTAACCAAGGAAAGAGCTAAAGATAAGTAATACTGAAATTAAGGAAAAAGGGCTGTTGTGTATAGGATAGAAAAAATGCTTTCTTGCGCGAAACGAAAGGGGCTTGTGTGGGTATTATGTATTATATTCGTAAAGAAAACTCGCCGATTGGCGAGCTCTGCCTTTGGGCGAAGACAGAGGCGTATCCCCATCCCTACTTATACTGTATTCCTAAAATTTTTCACTACGTAGAAGGGTCTTCTCGCTAGAAATTTATCCTTTCTTAAAGTATGAAAAAACCCCATCTATGAACGGGGTTCCTCTTATAAAAATATGTATAGAAGGAAGACAGCAACCATAATGAACTGTATAATTGCTTTTGCAACAGAACTGCTTAAAAAGCTGATGACCGTGGCAAACGCTACAAGGAATGCATCTTTCATCTCTTTTTTGTGTAAGAGCTCTGTTAAAAATACAAATAAAAATGGGATAATCAGTAAGCCAAAGGGCGGAAAAAAGAACGAGCCGATAATAATGGAAAGCATACCAACACGCTCACCCCATTTGGTACTGCCATATTTCTTTAAAAAGTAGCTATTCGCGAGAAAGTCAGCTACAAACAAAAATACAGTAAACAGCACCTGCAGAATCCAAAAGAGTACAGGTAAATCTGAACGGTCTATGCCAAACTGATACAGCAAAAATCCGACCCAGAGAAGAGGTATACCGGGAATAATCGGGTATACAAGGGCAACAAACGCTAATACGAAGCAAGCAATGACAAGAACCCATAGCAAGATACTCAAGTATCATACACCTCCTGGTTTTTCTTCTTTCATCATAAGGGGAAACAATAAGGGAGTCAAAGAAAACAAGAAGGTATAGTAAGCTGTCAGAATGTCATATGCACAATAGAAAAGGAATTTTTGCTCACGATGTGCTTGCTGAAAAAAGCCGAAATACGATAGGCAATGGATGGAATCATAAAGAGAAAAGATTGTCTGTAAGACGTACTGATATAAATGCTCGAGGAAATAGACAATGCAAATGGTTTGTAGAATAATAGAAGTATATAGAGAGAGATGAAAGGTGGCGGCAGTAAGATGCGTGTGTTTTCATTTGTTATACAAACGGAATTAGATGTAGAAAAGTTGCAGGAATTGGTGCATACCGTAAGCTGCTTTGAATCGGATACTCTACTATCTATAAAAGGAAGAATAGTAGATATGAAAAGTATTCTTGGCCTATGTACGGTGATGCCCTATTCAGGTGATGAGATCGAGGTACGTACATCCGGCTATGATGAAGAGGAAGCTATGTTAGCTATTAAACGATGGTTTTGTCTGTAGCACTTTGGGCTATTCTATTATTCCAAATGGAAATCTCCTTTGTTTAAAAGGGGTTTTTTACACTGTAAGAGTATAAATTCCCAGCTGGAAGTTCATTCGAAGTAGTGGGGAATTTTAGGAATAAAGTATAAGGGCAACTACACTTTAAGAATGCATAAATTTCTAGCTGGAAGACCATTCGACGTAGCGCAAAATTTTAGGAATACAGTATAAGTAGGGCTACGCCTCTGTCTTTACTCAAGGGCAGGGCTCGCCAATCGACGAGTTTACTTTATCCCTAATCTAGCAGTCGGCGTTCTATTCCCGATAGTTTGTACATATATTGTCAACGAAAGGGTGATAGGATGAGCCGAAGCTATTTTTATGTGAAAAAAGCAAATTTTATAAAGATTATAGCATTCTGTTTCATTGGTGTATTGACTGCTTTTTTGTTTACAGGGGTAATGGTCACTTCACTCAAGCAAGCGAAGTCCTCCTATCTATACAACTGGATGAGCGAACTTTCTATGGGGGGATATATGTACGCCTTTGGAATGGAAAATCATTACTTTACGCAGGAATATAGAAATTTAAATAAAGATTTTTCCATATCGTCATTATTACTGTCTACTGCGACAAATATTCGCTTTAATGATGTAAGAAGCCTTCTTGGAACAGAATTGCCGGGACTTGCTAAATATGACATGGAAATCATTATTGCTGGAGAAGGGACAAACTATTCAAACCTGCCAATTGAATCTAATATCCCCCTAGAAGAGTTACTACAGGAGCGAAAGGGAGACAGTACGCAACAGTCAAAAACAGAAACTTCGCGGACAGTCAAACCGCCTGCTCAAACAACAGGGGATAAAAAGGTTGTTTTCATATATCATACGCATAGCTGGGAGTCATATTTACCGCAGTTGAATCTGACTGGAGATGCGAATCCAAACAAAGCATCTAGTTCTGTTTCTAATATCTCAATTTACGGAGATCGATTAAAGCAGCAGCTCGAAAATTACGGAATTGGAACAATGAACGATAAAACGGACGTTGGGAAGCTGCTCGTAAGTAAAGGATTGAATTCAAACAGCTCTTACAGGGTATCAAGAGAAATTGTAAAGGAAGCAATGGCAAGTGACCCTGATTTACAGTTTATGTTCGATTTGCACCGTGACAGCGCTAGAAAGCCTGTTACAACTGCAATGGTAAACAATAAGCCGTATGCAAAGCTAGTATTTGTAATTGGGACAGGCAATCAAAATTACAAGAAAAATCTTGAGGTTGCCAGTGCCCTTCATGACATTTTGAATAAAAAATATCCAAATCTTAGCAGAGGGGTCATGTACAAAGATTTTAGTACAGGAAATGGAATATATAATCAAGACTTATCTGGACAGGCTATTTTAATTGAGGTAGGTGGCGTCGATAATACAGCAGAAGAACTGAACCGAAGTATTGATGCGCTAGCTGAAGCGTTCAGTGAATATTACTGGAAAGCTGAAAAGGTGAATGGGTAAACGCAAACGGATTGTTTGCGTTTTTTTATATTGTAAGAAAGTACACATTTCCGGCTGGAATCCAATTTGACATAGCTAGAAATTTTAGGGGTACAGTGTAAATGAAGCTACACCTCTGTTTTCGCTAAGCAATGAGTTTTCTTTATGCGTAGGTAAGAAAGCTTTCCTTAGCGTGTAGCTGGCTCTTATCTCCATGTGATAGATAAAATGCATCTTGTGCACAGGTAAAAATGGGAGCTCTCATAAGTTAGCCGGGTGTTGTGCTTGTATTCATTTTCTTGCTGAAATATCGAACCTTGGGGTTTAATGTCTGTTTAATTGGAAATATATAGGAAGGTATAATGGCGTAAAAATGGAATTTTAAGAAAGAGAAGGCTTTAAAATAGACAATAATTTAATTATGTAAACAATTTGAAGGTTTTTCATGGTCATCAGACATTCAGGACAAGGAGTATCAAGAAGGTGATACTTTTGGATATCACGATGTACGATACTTTGTCTTTGTGAGGGACAACTATACTTGCCAAGTCTGTAAGAAAAAAGGTGGAATTTTACAAACGCACCATATCATCGACAGAAGCCATGATGGTAGCAATGCATCATCCAATTTGATTACGGCTTGCACAAATTGCCATACCCATGAAAATAACAACTGGCAATTCTCGGTCTTGTAGGCTTGTGCCTACCGGAAATTCATCCCCCACCTACTCATTGGGCTACGCCCTTCTTATTCCTTGAGGAGGGGGACTTCTTTCCGGAAACTCTGTTAAAAGTATTATTGAAGCGACGGCAAAGGAGAATAAGCCGGAAACATGAATCGAAAAAGAAAGGTGGTGACATTGCTCTAAAAACGTATAAAAACAAAGAGGAATCATTGGAACGCTTCAAGCCTGCGGAGAACCAAGCAAACGATAGCAGCAAGCGGTGAGGCTGGGGTTTATCGGGGCAGGAAGTGCCAGCACGAATCAATCATTCCATTTGTTTTTGTTTTTAGCAGCAGGTGTAATGAGAAGACACTATCTCTTTTCAATCTCCGGCGTTTTACTTGTAGCGGCAATTGCGATGACTCTATGGAAGAATCCTGCTATTTATTTTCATGCTTCTGATGAAGATGCATCAAAGCAACTGTTTCCGAGCTATTGGTCCACTGTGGAAAAGCGTGAGGGGGCGATAGATGTAGTCAACAATCCTGATTCTATCCTCGTTCTTGTGAATAAAGAACGAAAGCTCCCGGATTTTTATGTTCCAAATGATCTAACCATACCAAATGTGCGCTTTTCTTTTGATGGAGATAAAGAAAAAATGAAAATGAGAAAGGAAGCAGCGGCCTCTTTGGAGAATTTATTTAAAGGAGCGGAGCAGGATGGTATATATTTATTTGCTGTGTCTGCGTTTCGCTCCTATGATCGGCAGAAGGCTTTGCATACGATGTACAGACGAACAGAGGGGGAAGCAGCAGCTGCGGCATCCAGTGCTTCGCCTGGAACGAGTGAGCATCAGACCGGACTGGCTGTTGATCTTACAGCACAATCTGTTAAGTTTGAGGTAACGCCTGCTTTCGAAAAGGTGAAAGAGGGGCAATGGCTTGCTCGTCATGCTCACGAATTTGGATTTATCATTCGATATCCAAAGGATAAAACTGCTGTAACAGGCTATACATATGAGCCATGGCATATCCGGTACGTAGGGAATCCACATGCGACGTATTTGTATGAGCATCGTCTTACATTAGAGGAAGTCATGCCGAAGAAGTAACTGGCATATATGTAGAAGGGGGAGAAGCAGGGGATGAAGGAATTGTACAAAAAGAAGGTATATGCTTACATCACGCGAGAAAAGGAAGGACAAACACAATTGCTCATCTGTACGCATCAGGGCGTCCCAGAAGCAGGTGTACGAGTACCAGGTGGAACAGTTAGACAAGGGGAAACACTTGAGGATGCATTGCTTCGCAAAATTCAGGAGGAGTCTGGTTTGCGGCAGGTCTCTCTCGGACATCTTGTGGCCGACGAGCTTATACATGTGAAAGACAAAAATGAATATCAGAAGCGGCACTTTTATCACGTGGCCCTTTCGGAAAGTTCCGTGGATGTATGGGAGCATTCACTAGAGCATGATGGGAAAAATAATGGGTGTGTACTTTCTTATACGTGGATGCATATCGACAAATGTCCTCGTCTTTTAGTAGACAGACAGGGAGCTTACACTCATCTATTGGAAAAGCCATATACGAGGGCAGTTTCATATTAAACTATTGATACGTAGCGGATCCGCTTAAACCTATAAATAAAAAGCAATGCCTTTGAGAGGTATTGCTTTTTTGTGTGAAAAAACAAAAAAATAGAGGGATTTGCCGGAAATATGAAGAATAACAGTATTTTGCTTATTTATAAAAGGAAGTCCTCCTTTTTGCATATGAGTCAGAAGCATAGTTTAATGGATAACATAACATTTTGTACTGTTTGTAAATTTCTTGTTTGTGAGATTCATATACATAATAGGGAGGAAGGTTTGGGGAGAGAAAGGGGCGATGTAGGTTGGCAGGATGGGTCGTATGGCTTATAATTGCAGGCTGCCTATTCATTGCAGAAATGCTGACACTTACCTTTTACTTACTTTGGCTTGGTGTGGGTGCATTGTTCGGTGCAGTGGCAGCCCTTGCTGCGCCAGAATCTCTGTTTGTGCAAGTCATTGCAGCTTCTATTGTCAGCTTGCTGCTTATCTTAGGATCGAAGCGCATTTCGCAGCACTTTCGGATGGGAAAGGGATATAAGGATGCAGTAGATGCTTTAGTTGGAAAAACAGCAGTTGTGACACAGGATATTACGGAGCAAGCAAATGGCATTGTGAAAATTGGCGGGGATGTGTGGAGTGCCACAGCAGACGAACACATCCGTCATGGAGAAAAAGTAAAAGTCGTTGAGAGACGAAGCACTGTATTATATGTCAGAAGGGAACGTGATTCATCATGGTTGGAGTAATTCTATCTATAGTACTTATCATTATTGTTGTTGTATTTGCAGTGCTTACTGTTAAAATTATTCCGCAACAGCAGGTTGGCGTCGTTGAGCGTCTCGGTAAGTTTAATCGTTTAATGAACCCAGGATTAAACATTCTTGTACCTATTATCGACCGCGTACGTGTGTATCATGATTTACGTATTCAACAAACGAATGTTCCGCCGCAAAAGGTTATTACGAAAGATAACGTACAAGTTGAAATTGATACGATTATTTTCTATCAAGTAATTGACCCGGAACAAGCGACATATGGTATTTCCAATTATGTAAACGGCGTTCGCAATATTACGACAGCTACTATGCGTCAAATCATTGGTAATATGGAGCTCGATGAAACGCTGTCTGGTCGCGAGAAAATTTCAGCAGAAATTCGTCTTGCTTTAGATGAAGCAACGGAAAAATGGGGCGTCCGTATTGAGCGCGTTGAGGTTGTTGATATAAATCCCCCAAAGGATGTCCAGGTATCCATGGAAAAACAAATGAAGGCAGAGCGCAACAAACGCGCTATTATTCTAGAAGCAGAGGCTGCCAAACAAGATATGGTATTGCGTGCAGAAGGGGATAAGCAAAGTAAAATTCTTATCGCAGAGGGAGATCGAGAAGCTCGCATTCGTGAGGCGGAGGGGGTTCGCCAGGCGAAGGAGCTTGAGGCGCTTGGTGAAGCAAGAGCTATTGAAGCCATTGCACAGGCAGAGCAGAATCGGATTCGTCTTCTAAAGGAAGCAGGTTTGACAGAGCAAATTCTTGCTTATAAATCGTTTGAGGCGTTAAATGAAGTGGCAAAAGGTCCTGCTAATAAAGTGTTTATCCCATCTAACGCAGTTGAAACCTTAGGCAGTTTAGGAGCGCTTGGAGAACTGTTTAAGGAAAAGGGGAAGTAAGGATGAGAGAACCCGAGAATTACGGGTTCTTTTTGTTTCACTGTAGGAAAGTATAAATTTTCAGCTGGAAGACAATTCGACGTAGTCGGAAATTTTAGGAATACAGTATAAGTAGGGCTACACCTCGGTCTTCGCCCAAAGGCAGGGCTCGCCAATCGGCGAGTTTTCTTTACACTGTAAGAAAGTATAAATTCTCAGCTCGAAGTTCATTCGACGTAGTGGGGAATTTTAGGAATACAGTATAAGTGCAACTACGCCTCTGTCTTCGCCCAAGAGCAGGGCTTGCCAATCGGCGAGTTTTCTTTACACTGTAAGAAAGTATAAATTCCCAGCTAGAAGTTCATTCGACGTAGTGGGGAATTTTAGGAATACAGTATAAGTGCAACTACGCCTCTGTCTTCGCCCAAGAGCAGGGCTTGCCAATCGGCGAGTTTTCTTTACACTGTAAGAAAGTATAAATTCCCAGCTAGAAGTTCATTCGACGTAGTGGGGAATTTTAGGAATACAGTATAAGTGCAACTACGCCTCTGTCTTCGCCCAAGAGCAGGGCTTGCCAATCGGCGAGTTTTCTTTACACTGTAAGAAAGTATAAATTCCCAGCTAGAAGTTCATTCGACGTAGTGGGGAATTTTAGGAATACAGTATAAGTGCAACTACGCCTCTGTCTTCGCCCAAGAGCAGGGCTTGCCAATCGGCGAGTTTTCTTTACACTGTAAGAAAGTATAAATTCCCAGCTAGAAGTTCATTCGACGTAGTGGGGAATTTTAGGAATACAGTATAAGTGCAACTACGCCTCTGTCTTCGCCCAAGAGCAGGGCTTGCCAATCGGCGAGTTTTCTTTATTTACACTGATAGAAGAAAGGGGAGAAGCAATTGTAAAATATATGTTTACTTCCAAGTTTTTAGGAAAAACTATGAGAAGAATGAACAGAAGGAGGGGCTTACATATGGAACACCCGATTCAAGGGCTTATGAAGGCGGCAATGGAAAATTTAAAGGAAATGGTAGATGTAAATACAATTATAGGAGAACCAGTGCAAACAGCAGACGGTGGTGTTGTACTGACTGTTTCCAAGGTAGCGTTTGGCTTTGGTGCGGGGGGAAGTGATTTTTCCACTAATGGAAACGGAACGCGAGAAGCAGAGGCTGCGTTCGGCGGCGGAAGCGCAGGGGGGGTATCCATCACTCCAGTTGCTTTTCTTGTTGTAAACAGTGATGGTATTAATATTTTACACCTGCAAAATACAACGCATCTTGCAGAGAAAGTAATTGATTTAGCCCCGCAAACATTAGACAAATTGCAAACAATGTTTAGCAAAAATAGTTCATCAGCGCAGCAGGGGAATCAGGCCTCGCAAACAACTGGAGTGCAATCACAGCATACAAATGGAAATGATTTGATGTAAAAGTGCCTGTGAAGCTCACAGGCTTTTTCACTGTAGAAAAGGATAAATTTCCAGCCGGAAGTTATTCGACGTAGCCGGAAATTTTAGGAATACAGTGTAAGTGCAGCTACGCTTCTGTCTTCGCCCAAGGGCAGGGCTCGCCAATCAGCGAGTTTTCTTTATTGTAATCATAATGTAATAAATATCATGAAAACGTAATAGGGAAATTTAACTCTTTGCGGCAGTTTGTCTATGTTTCAAAAAATTTTCATGATAGAATAAGAAGATGAATTGAAACATATTACACAAAGGTGGCTAGGTGCTTTGTCTGGAGGATCTGACCAAAGAAAAGATATTATTTATATTAACGGAGATCGACGTAATCATTGCTTTTTAACATCTGGCATTACCTTTAGGGAATTTGCTAGCAATATTCCTTCTCCACTCCATAATCTCCTTCTTTTAAAGCACGACTTCGAATGGACGGATATCAATTACCATACTCTTTTGGAGTTTGTAGAAGAGGAGAATATTCCAAATCTTATCTCAGCAGATGTAGAGCAATTCGGTGAATTTTGTTGGGTCGATTTTCATGATATACATGACCTGGATGAACTAGATCCGATGGAAATTGCTGAGCTTTTATATTTAGCACATAAAAAAGAACCCATTGGCAAACCGTTTTTTCCATTGTTAAAAAATAAGTATGTGTACTTGTCTCATGATGATGGTTGGTATAACAAGGTATATTACAGAAGGCTCCCGGATTTTGCGGCGGCGCTGAGTAAAATTGTTCCATACAAGCTAGGCTTGTTCGGAAAAAGAAAGTTTATGTTATTTCAAAAGACTAAAATGTACCCAGCCATTGCACGAGAAGTAATGGAGCAACTTATACCGTTAACGGAAGACGGCTTGTTGATCGATCTTGTACATAAAGAAGAATCAAAGCGGGGACTTGAGATTCCAGTATACGTTGTAGGTTCATATGAGAATATGGACGAAATTTTTGAGAATATCGTACAGCTTCGAGAAGAGGCTGTTGAACAGGGAGTTCTTTTATTTGATAAAAAAGATCAAGAATGGAAATGGATGACGGATTGAAAAACTTGACTGTTTAGTCAAGTTTTATTTTTCGCCTGACAAAGGGGAATCGCGGGATGAATAAAGTTTTTTTGTATGTTGGTTTCGTTACACTTGTTCTTGTTGCTATTGCAATTTTAACGCGTCCGACTGAAGCTGATTACAATCATTATCTAGAGAAGCAAGAGAAGATTAGATGCAGCGGGGAGGATTTTGCTTGTGTACAAGAGAATACAGGGGAGAAGCTGGAATTAATTGAAACAAAGCTGCAGAATCGTGTATTTTTTATGGTGATTGAAAAAACATTTCAAGGGGAAAGAGATATGAAAACAACAACACGTGCGTTTGGAATGTTTCATATGTTTTTTAATACATCTATTGAAAAAGCGGGCTAATTGGCGTCGATATGTATAAGGAAAGCAGTAGGACTATCTCCCTTTTGCGACATAATCGGTCTAACTAACACACCAAGCGATTAGCTTGGTGTGTTTTTTGGTGTTATTAAACGGACGAAAGAAGCGGATACAAAATGCTGAACAATACGGAGAAGGCGCCAAAGCCAATTGCTGTATAGCCAAGTGTTTTCGAGCCGTAGTTGACAGCTAATAGTCCCATAAGGATGGAAAGAGAACCGAAAACAATCGGATACAGTGCGATAGAAAACAGTGCTAAAAACAATCCGATATATCCTACAACTACGCCTGTATTTGCTCGCTCTCCTTCTGCGCTGCGCTGCATATGCTGCGGCGCTAGTTCAACTGCATATTCCTCCTGCTTCTTTCCGCTTTTTAAGTGGTGTGTGCGTTTTCTCAATGGAAATCCCTCACTTTCAAGTGGAGGTGTTTTTATTGTGCACATTCATCGGTGGATGATGAACGCCATTTTCTTCTTTTATATGAATATGTTACCTATTGGCTGTATTTTGAATTAGCTACAATGCTTTAGAGAGCTGCATATAGGGATTGGTTCGTATTTTGTAGAATAGTTCAGTAAAAAGATAAAAGGTGGGACAAGTATGAGCGATTTTAACTGGCATAGTGAGGCTAAGCGGCAATGGGATGAAAGGGCTGACAGCTGGAATCAAAGCAGCCAAAGTATGTGGGATAGCGGGAGCCGGAGTACTATTCTTCCGTTTTTTCAAAAACATGTTCCCAGCGGGGCATCAGTTCTTGATGTTGGCTGTGGGGACGGATATGCTACATATAAACTCAGTCAGGCAGGATACACAGCGTACGGAACAGATTTGTCGGAACGAATGATTGAAATGGCAAAAGAGCGTGGAAACATGAAGGGGCTATCATTTGTGCAGGCTGATTTGGCGAGGCTTCCATTCGAGGCAGAATCCTTTGATTCCATTATAGCAATTAATTCCCTAGAATGGACCGAGCGGCCGCTAGAGGCGTGGATAGAAGTAAATCGGGTACTAAAGCCAGGCGGTTATGCTTGCGTTGCCATTTTAGGACCGACTGCAATGCCGCGTATCAATAGCTATCGCCGCTTGTACGGGGAGTCTGTCATTTGCAATACGATGATGCCCTGGGAATTTAAGAAGCTTGCAACAGAGAATGGTTTTATTCCTTTGGATGGACAAGGTGTGTATAAGCGGGAGGTGAAGGAGCAGCATCTGCATGGCTTATCGGAGGAACTTAAGCAATCGTTAGCTTTTTTATGGACGTTCATGATGAAAAAGAAGTAATGAGCTTAGGAGTATTTTGTTGTATTTATTCATGATGTGAAGAAACGGCTTTTGAAATAAGAAAAGCGGACAAGGCCCGCCTTTTATGGCAACGTAGGGGTGGAACGGAGTAAAAGGCGCTTTTTGCCTTTTGCAGAGGTTCAGCCTGGAGTCTGCCATTTTGGGCCTTGGGAGCTAGACACCACTGCGAAAAGTTATACTTTCTTACAGTGAAATAAAGCG
>NZ_SCFM01000140.1 GCF_004138295.1 Ectobacillus funiculus
AGCGATTCAGAAATACAATGAGGAATATGCAAAAAAGCCTATGCAGTATAAAAAGTCTGTACGTGAAAAAATGAAAACCATTGGATATATTCCTACTTTCCGAGATATAAAGGGTGTTCCTAAATTCCATAGTAAGAAGCAAGGAAAGTTTAGTTATACGACAAACCAAACAAACGGAAATATAAAAATATGGCAAGAAAACGGAGAGTGTTTCTTATGTATTCCGAAATTCA
>NZ_SCFM01000141.1 GCF_004138295.1 Ectobacillus funiculus
TGGCAAGAAAACGGAGAGTGTTTCTTATGTATTCCGAAATTCAAGGAAGGAATTTCTATGATTCTACATCGAGATGTTCCAGTTGATGGTGTCATTAAAAAGGCAACGGTGAAGCGCGAGGGAACTCGGTATATGGTCTCCTTGTCCATCGATTATCCGTTCAGGGTACCTCAACCTCAAGAGGATCTATCTCCTGATGATGTAAT
>NZ_SCFM01000142.1 GCF_004138295.1 Ectobacillus funiculus
GTTATGCCATTTATGTGGGTGAGTCTCTATCTAATCATGGGCGGCATAAATCCGCTTGCCCGTTTGTTTGAAATAATCATCCCCATTACCGCCGGCATCTTTTTGGTGGTTGCTTTTCTGAGCTTCAAAACATTTGAGGTGGGTAATCTGCGCCCAGTACTAGGGTTAGGGATCATACCTGTACTAAAAGGAATCAAAACAACAGCTCTCTCATTTACAGGTTTTGAAAGCATGTTGATTATAATAGCATTTATGAAACAGCCAAACAAAGCAGTAAAAGCTGTTCTAGTTGGAATTTTTATCCCACTGATCTTTTACTTGATAACGGTCGTGATGGTTATTGGTACGCTATCCGTGGAGGGATTAATAACGCTAACATGGCCGACGCTTGATCTCATACGAAGTTTTGAAATGCCTGGTTTGCT
>NZ_SCFM01000143.1 GCF_004138295.1 Ectobacillus funiculus
TCATTGTATCCGATTGCAATTCCGGATGCAGGATAGAAGGCGCTGTATCCTTTATGATCAGGTCCAAGAAATACATTTCTGAAACCTCTGTCAGCACCGTCATCGGATGTAAAGTAGACATTTACTTCGTTCATTCTTTCTAGGGAATAGTACACAGAACCCTCAGTGCCCTGAATTTCAAATGCTAGATAATTTTTACGTCCTGTCGCAACGCGGCTTGCCCCAATCGTGCCGACTGCTCCATTTTCATATTCGGCAAGAATTGTGATCAAGTCATCATTTTCCACATCAGCAAGCTCGGAGGAACCCGCTTGTTTTGGCCTTTGAGGGATCACAATCTTAGATAAAGCGTTTACATTATTGATATCACCAAGGATAAACTGGGAAATGC
>NZ_SCFM01000144.1 GCF_004138295.1 Ectobacillus funiculus
TGGAGGATGACGGGCTCGAACCGCCGACCCTCTGCTTGTAAGGCAGATGCTCTCCCAGCTGAGCTAATCCTCCACATAGCCTAGCGACGTCCTACTCTCACAGGGGGAACCCCCCAACTACCATCGGCGCTGAAGAGCTTAACTTCCGTGTTCGGTATGGGAACGGGTGTGGCCTCTTCGCCATCATCACTAGACCTATTTTGTTTGACCCTCATTAGAGACAATGATTATTATATCATGATCTTTTGTAAAGTCAACAGGAATTTTTGATATTCCTTCAAAACTAGATAACAAGCTGTGTTCTGTAATTATATGATTAAGCCCTCGATCGATTAGTATCT
>NZ_SCFM01000145.1 GCF_004138295.1 Ectobacillus funiculus
TTGTTATCTAGTTTTGAAGGAATATCAAAATTCCTGTTGACTTTATAAAAGATCATGATATAATAATCATTGTCTCTAATATGAGTCAAAATAATAGGTCTAGTGATGATAGCGAAGAGGTCACACCCGTTCCCATACCGAACACGGAAGTTAAGCTCTTCAGCGCCGATGGTAGTTGGGGGTTTCCCCCTGTGAGAGTAGGACGTCGCTAGGCGATGTGGAGGATTAGCTCAGCTGGGAGAGCATCTGCCTTACAAGCAGAGGGTCGGCGGTTCGAGCCCGTCATCCTCCACCATAATATGCCGGCTTAGCTCAATTGGTAGAGCAACT
>NZ_SCFM01000146.1 GCF_004138295.1 Ectobacillus funiculus
CAATTCGACGTAGTGAGAAATTTTAGGAATAAAGTATAAGTTACGCCTCTGTCTTCGCCCAAAGGCAGGGATCGTCAATCGGTAAGTTTTCTTTATATAGTTATTATGGTAAAGCTGAGGATGTGAAGAAGGAAGCAAATCAAAATCGAACGCGCTTTTCGTGAGCGCTAAAAGAGATGAGACAAAAACTTACAATTGCAAAGTATAAATGTTGTGCTATAATAAATTTGTAAGTGATTGATGCACATTGAAAAACAGCTCATTATGAGCTCTCTTGATAGCTTCCCGTAAAGGGTCTTCTTATA
>NZ_SCFM01000147.1 GCF_004138295.1 Ectobacillus funiculus
ACATCTTTCGTAGAAGGGTATTTGATACGTACCCTGATGCTTACATTATATATGGCAGTATGACTACACCAAGAAGAAAAGAACTGCAACTCGAAAAAACACATTACAATGATGCCATTGCAATTACAGGGATAACCAACATCAAAGAAAATACAGCTCACGTTCTTTCCATCAAACAATTTAGGAAGAAAAAACGCTCTTTACATGAAGCAACCGCTAGAAAAGG
>NZ_SCFM01000015.1 GCF_004138295.1 Ectobacillus funiculus
CCACTGCGAAAAGTTATACTTTCTTACAGTGAAATAAAGCGAGCGGCAGCTGTTGCCTTTTCTTTTATTGCTTTTCTTCATGAAAATGAGTACACTGAAGAGTGATTATCCGCAGCGCCTTTCGTTTGAAAGGCGCTCCGTTTTTCGGAGGAAAACTATGTTTGATCCAACTGTATTTGAAAATTTAAAGGTTGTGGCGGAAGGTGCGGTATATGATTTAGATTTGGCGGGCGCTATTTTGGTGACAAATCGAAGAGATGTTATCGATTTAGCTTCTATGAGCCGTACATATAGTATTGCATTTATGCTTAGGGAAGCAGAATATGATATAACCGCCTTGTTTAGCCTGACGGCGGACGTAAAGAATTTAGCTGGAGAGATTCTAGAGGATACAGCCTTTTTGCCCGGCTGCGCTCTGCAATTACAATTTTTATTCCCTATTTCTTCACCAGCTTTGTTTGTAGAGCAGATCGATGAACAGCTTCACCTCATTTGGGGAGAAGAGAGAAGTATTACACAAGTTATTTCATACGAGTATAATAAGGAGCCTCTTTCCTATTCTAATACCGCAACAGTTTTGTTTCAAAAGACTATAACAGAAGAGCATGCTGAGGACTTGTCGGCAGTGGTTGATCATATGGTCGAAACAATTGAGCGATTACAAGAGCTTCTTACAATTTGAATTAAAGGAGAAATAGCATGATTACAAATTTACAGCCCTTTTTGCAAACCGCTTGGGAAAAAGCGGGCTTTCAGCAATATACTGATGTACAAAAAAGCGTAATTCCCCTTATCCTAGAGGGAAAAGATGTAATTGCTGAATCCCCGACAGGAACGGGAAAAACGTTAGCATATTTGCTTCCCCTTTTACATAAAGTAAACCCTGCTATTCAAAATCCTCAAATCGTTATCTTATCGCCAACGCGAGAGCTTGTCATGCAAATACATAGCGAGGTACAAAAGTTTACAGAGGGAAGCGGGATTACAGGGGCCTCTTTAATCGGGGGAGCCGATATAAAGCGACAGGTGGAAAGGCTAAAAAAGCATCCACAGGTGATCACTGGCTCTCCGGGCCGGGTGCAGGAACTGATTCGTATGAAGAAATTGAAAATGCATGAGGTTACAGCCATTGTATTTGATGAATTTGATCAGATGATCAAGCAGGACGTGTCACCTTTATTGGCAGATATTATTAAGTCAACGGTACGTAGCCGGGAGTTGCTTTTCTTCTCAGCAACTATCCCAAAAGCAATTGAAGATAAAGCACGCGCTTTTACAGCTGACCCGGAGGTTGTCCGGATTAAGCAGCGGGTGGAAGCGGCAGGACGTGTGAAGCATTTGTATATTTCTGGGGAGTATCGAGACAAGCTTGAGAACGTACGTAAAATTACACATATGGATGGGGTAAAGGCAATTGCTTTTTTGAATGATCCGTTTCGTCTTGATGAAATGGCGTCAAAGCTGCGATTTCGAAAGGTAGCGGCTGGTGTGGTTCATTCTGAGGCAACGAAGCAAGAGCGGGCTGCTACGCTACGCGATTTTCGAAATGGCAAGATTCAAGTGCTGCTGGCAACCGATGTAGCGGCGCGAGGCTTAGATATAGAAGGTGTGACGCATGTAATTCATTTAGACTTTCCTAATACAGTCGATCAATATATTCACCGCTCTGGGCGTACTGGACGTATGGGAAAAGAAGGAACGGTGATTTCTGTTGTAACGGCAGGAGAGGAGCAAAAGCTGCTGCAGTTTGCAAAAAAGCTTGGAATCCAGTTTGAGAAGATGGAAATTTATAAAGGTGACTTTGTGACAAAGAAGCCACCAGCACCAAAAAAGAAGCAATCCACCTTCCCAGGAAGAAAACAGACAAGATCGTAAGTGTTTAACGCAAACAAAGCCTTCATTTCATAAGATGAGGGCTTTATCTGTGTTACTTTTCGTTCCGTTCTGCATGGGGCCTTTCGAAAAAGTCTGATAGCTGAATGTTGGACTTTCCAGGTGATTCACATTATGATGGGAGTAGAAAACAGCCCGCCGGATGTAAAGGGAGGAATGACATGGTTATTTATGATTTCACTGTTCAAACTATTCAAGGTGTAGAAGAATCGCTGCAGCAATATAAAGGCAAAGTGCTGCTCATTGTAAATGTGGCAAGCAAATGTGGCTTCACACCACAGTATAAAGGCTTGCAGGCATTGTATGAGGAGTATAAAGAAGAGGGTTTAACAGTGCTTGGATTTCCATGTAATCAATTCATGGCTCAGGAACCGGGGACTGAGGAGGAAATTGCAAGCTTTTGTGAATTAAACTACGGTGTGACCTTCCCGATGTTTGCTAAAATTGATGTGAACGGTGAAAATGCACATCCTTTGTATCGTTACTTAAGCGAGCAAGCACCAGGCCTTCTCGGATCGCAAGCCATTAAATGGAACTTTACAAAATTCTTAATAGACAGGAACGGGACCGTTCTCAAGCGGTATGCACCGCAAGTATCTCCGGAGGATTTACGAGCGGATATTGAAAAAGCTTTGCGTACCTGAGCAGGAACGTTTGTAAGTTAGGAGCAGCACAGTATTTTTTTCAAAAGAGAGGGCATAACTCTCTCTTTTTTCGTTCCCAACTAGAGAGACGTTTTCGCTTTGAATGGCAAACATAGAACAAGCTTTCAAGAAAAATATGTAGGAACCACAGTGCCCTAATAGCAGCTTTATATATAAAGGCGATAAAGTGGACTACCACGAACCTAAAGGTATCGTGGTTTTACGCCCACAAATATAAATGATTGGGTGAAGAATGATGAAAAGAAACGAAATGATTGAAAAAACGATAGTCTTTGTGAAAGGCATATTAGCAGCTGACGCAAGCGGACATGATTGGTATCATATTGAACGGGTCTATAAGCTGGCGCAGATAATCGCAAAGGAAGAGGGCGGTGATCGGTTTATTATTGAAATGGCAGCTCTTTTGCATGATGTGGCCGATGACAAGCTGAATGAAAGTGAAGAAGCTGGCCTAAAGCGAGTGGACAACTATTTGACAAGCTTACATATTTCATCTGAGGAGCAGATGCATATTTTACATATTATTTCGAATATGTCTTATAAAGGAGGACATGGCGGCAAGGTCGAGACGTTGGAAGGAAAAATTGTTCAAGATGCAGATCGTCTTGATGCTCTTGGTGCGATTGGAATTGCGCGCACGTTTGCTTATGGAGGAGCAAAGGGGCGGCTTATGTACGACCCAAAGATTTCTCCGCGTGAAGCAATGACAAAAGAAGAATACCGTAAGTCCAATGATCCGTCATTAAATCATTTTTATGAAAAGCTGTTAAAATTAAAGGATCTGATGAATACAAAGTGTGCGAAACGACTGGCGGAGGAGCGTCATCTTTACATGGAGCAATTTATTGAACAATTTATGAAAGAGTGGAATGTTACAATATGAAAATGTTAACGATTGAACATCTATCTAAATCGTATGGAGAAAAGCCGTTGTTTCAGGACTTGTCATTTAGTGTGACGGAGGGGCAGCGCATTGGCGTCATTGGGATAAACGGTACAGGGAAATCAACGCTGCTCAAAATCATTGCGGGGGTTGAGCAAGCCGATGCAGGAGAAATTACGCATACACGCGGCTATACGATTAGCTATTTAGCTCAGCAGCCTCAGTTTGATGAAAGCTTAACGGTGCTTGAGCAGGTATTCTACGGGGATACACCGTTAATCCGTTTGCTGCGTGAGTATGAGACAGTGCTGCTTGCGTTAGAGAAGGATGCAACAAATGAGAAGGTGCAGGGAGAATTATTTCGTCTGCAGCAGCAAATGGATGCGATGAATGCATGGGATGCCAATGCAAACGCAAAGGCATT
The DNA here is from genome assembly GCF_004138295.1 of Ectobacillus funiculus. Classification (GTDB taxonomy): domain Bacteria; phylum Bacillota; class Bacilli; order Bacillales; family Bacillaceae_G; genus Ectobacillus; species Ectobacillus funiculus. The sequence continues at coordinate 3,866 of NZ_SCFM01000015.1, forward strand.
GTTGACGAAGCTCGGTATTGCTGATTTTTCTGCAAAGGTTGGAGAGCTCTCAGGGGGACAGAAAAAGCGGGTTGCGATGGCGCAAAGCTTTATTCAAATGCCAGATCTTCTTATTTTAGACGAGCCGACAAACCATCTTGATCATGAGACGGTAGAGTGGCTTGAGGATTATTTAGCGCGTTATACAGGTGCACTTTTGATTGTTACGCATGACCGTTACTTTTTAGATCGTGTCACAAATCGTATTTTAGAGCTGGATAAAGGTAAAATTTATAGCTATGAAGGAAATTACGCCGCTTTTATAGAGGCAAAAGCATTACGCGAAGAACAAGAAATGGCGCAGGAGGAGAAGCGGCAAAATCTTTATCGACGTGAGCTCGCTTGGATGCGCCGTGGTGCCAAGGCACGTACAACAAAACAAAAGGCACGTATTCAGCGATTTGAGGAGCTGGAAAAGAAAGAAGGACCTGCTGCTAAGCAAAATGTTGATATTGCGATTGGCAGCAGCCGTCTTGGCAAAAAGGTACTGGAGCTGCAGGATGTCACGAAGCGCTTTGGCGGAAAAGTTGTGCTGGATCACTTTAATCACATCGTGAAGCCGGGTGACCGTATTGGGATTATTGGACCAAACGGAAGCGGGAAATCCTCATTATTAAACATGTTAACTGGCAAAATGAATCCTGACAGCGGTGAAATCGAAATCGGTCAAACAGTGAAAATTGCCTATTATACGCAGGAAAATGAGGATATGAACTTAAATCAGCGAATGATTGAGTATGTGAAGGAAGTAGCTGAGGTTATTCATACTACAGATGGAAAGCTTATTTCTGCTTCTCAAATGCTTGAGAGATTTTTGTTTCCTACTCAGATGCATGGTACACCGCTTTCCAAGCTGTCTGGTGGAGAGAGAAGACGATTATATTTGCTGCGTATTTTAATGGGTGAACCAAACGTACTTCTTTTGGATGAGCCGACAAATGATCTTGATACGCAAACGTTAACAGTGCTAGAGGATTATTTAGACGAGTTTCCTGGTGTTGTAATTGCCGTATCCCATGATCGCTATTTTCTGGATAAAGTTGTACAGGAGCTGTTCGTATTTACAGGAAATGGGCATGTGCGTGTCTTCCTCGGCAGCTATAGCGATTATTTAGAAGAGAAACAAAAAACTGAGCTTCTCTTAAAAGCGGAGACGGTGAAGGAGAAAAAGGTGGAGGAAGCTCCAAAACCGAAAAAACGAAAGCTCTCTTATCAGGAGCAGCGCGACTGGGATACAATTGAAGAAAGAATTGCAAAGTTAGAAGAGACGGTAGAACAGCTTGCTGCGGAGCTTGAAGCAGCTGGTGCGGACTACGAAAGGGCGCAGCAGCTTGCGGAGGAGCAGCAGCGGGCAGAACAAGAGCTAGAAGCTGCTATTGAGAGATGGAGTGAGCTGTCAGAGCTTGTGGAAGGCTTGAAATCGTAGTACTGCTACGGTTGCAAAGGACAAGGAAAACTTTTACACTGAAGGTAAGGATTTTCTAGGAGGGAAAGCGATGAGAACGAATAATCCCATGTTAAAAAACGATGTGTTTCGTAAAGCGAATGCAGGCGGCTCCGTTATGACGATAGGAGGTACAGTAGGAAAGACCCTGATTATGCTTTTGCTGTTGTTAGGGACGTCCGTATACTCCTATATGCAGGTGATGCAAAATAAAATGAACTTTGGCGTTGCAGTCGGTGCTGTTGTAGTTGCTTTTGTATTCGCACTGATTACCTCATTTGCCCCACGTGCTGCTTTTATCACTGCGCCAGTCTATGCTGCGGTAGAGGGCGTGTTTTTAGGGACAGTTTCAGGTTTATATACGCAGCAGTTTGGTAACTACGTGATTTTGCAGGCAGTATTATTAACAATCTCCATTATGCTGGCAATGCTGATTTTGTATGCAACGCGAATTATCAAAGCAACAGACACGTTCCGCTCAGTTGTGATGTCCGCAACGCTTGGTGTGTTTTTTATGTATCTAATCGTTATGATTTTACAGCTATTTCATGTTCCGGTTCCATTTTTGCATGATGGTGGGACGATTGCGATTATTGTGAGTGCCATTGTCATTGTCATCGCTGCCTTAAATCTCGTGCTCGACTTTCATTTTATTGAAAGCAGTGCTAAGTACGGATCACCGCAGTATATGGAATGGTACGGTGCATTTGCACTTATGGCAACATTGGTTTGGCTCTATCTTGAAATTCTTCGTCTTGTTTCTTACTTTGCCCGCAATGATTAAGGGAGGCCCGTCCAAAGGCACAATCTGTGTCTTTGGATAGGTCTTTTTTTGTGTGTATGTTAGATATCCGGCACGGTAACCCAAGAGGCTGTCCTTTGCTCAGAAACGAAAAACCAGCCCAAAGGCTGGTTGCTATGAAGTTCAATAGTAGGAAGTAAAAGGATTTACCTTCTATTAACATTTATAACATATTAAACATCAGCATATAAAACAGTGTTGATAATGGACTTAATGGTATCGCCCATAGTGGTTTAACATAATGAAGCCGTATAAAAAGAAGCATATGTACATCAAAAAGTAGTGACCACCAAAAACTCCACCCATTATAGTACGCTATAGTTCCGTATTTAAATCCAATCCACTCTAACAAAGCATAGATCAAAATCCACTTTAAAAAATGTAATATTTGCTTATCAAACTCCTTTGGGTAATTTGACAAAAAGAGAAAACCGGAAAAAGGATATAGAAAACAGGCATGAAGCATAACAACTCCAAAAAAATTCAAGATAAAATCAGGCTGGAGTTTCCATAAATAAAATTTTTCATGCGCGATAAACTCATACAAAAGCTTACAAATAATGATATAAAGCATTGTAGGATAAAATCGCTTAATATTGTTCCAATCACCCCAGCGTAAAAGCGCAAATAATAACCAGAATCCTATTCCTATATGTATGGCCCTCACCCCTTGAACTACTAGGAATTAACGTGTCTTGGATAGTTTTTAAATGTTTATCTACTTAAAAAGTTTTGTTTTTCATACAATCCAACGAGAAAAAATGCTATTAATATTGCAGGGTACATTTATTATCTTAGTTATTCCCACAATCCTGATGTTCTAATTATTAGTGTTAATAATTAGAACATCAGGATCAGCAGTTCATTTTATATTGTATGTACCTATTTATTCATTCCTACCGTATCAGCGTTTGACGTCGAGACTCCAAAAGAAAATGCTGCTGTTTTCATTGTATAAAAGGAAATCTGGAAAAGTTTCTTCTATCTAGAAGTTCCATTTTATTTTAAAGTTTTTCTACAAGTTAGCTGAAGGAAGCGAAGAAACCTCGTTTTGAAACGCAGGTTTTGCTTATTTTACGCCCCTGTTCTATTTCCTTACAATGTAAGCAAAAGGGGGTTGTTGTAATGAATCGTGTAATGTTAATTGGAAGAATGACAAGAGATCCAGAGCTCGCTTACACAAAGCAGAACGCACCGTACGTAAAAATGCGCATAGCTGTTATGAGAGGATTTCGAAATCGTGCTGGAGAACGGGAGGCTGATTTCGTTGATTGTACGGTTTGGAATAAGTCTGCAGAGCATGTTGCTGCATACTGTAAAAGAGGATCATTGATTGGAGTTACCGGATCAATTCGGACGAGCCGTTATGACAATGCTGAAGGGAAACGTATATATCGGACGGAGGTATTTGCACAGAGCATTACATTTTTAGAGAGGAGAAAGGAGCAGGCACAGCAGTAGTATCAATTGTCGGCAACGTGCTACAATAAACAGAAACAGATAAACAAAGGAGAGATTTTGCTTGAAGATTAAGGCGATTGAACCAACACCGAGTCCGAATACGATGAAGGTGATTTTGCATGAAGAATTGCCTGCCGGAAGGCGCAATAATTATACAAAGGATAATGCATCCCAAGCACCGGAAACAGTGCAGCATATACTGCAGATCGAGGGTGTGAAGGGCGTATATCATGTAGCGGATTTTCTTGCGGTCGAAAGAAATGCAAAGTACGATTGGAAGTCCATTTTACAGAAGGTGCGGACTGTGTTTGGTGAAGAAGGAACAGATGCCGATGAACGTCAGGGAGATGCGGCTCCTTTTGGAGAAATCAAGGTGTATGTACAAATGTTTTACGGCATTCCGATGCAGGTGAAGCTAACAGATGGTACACATGAAGAACGTTTTGCATTACCAGAGCGCTTTAAAGGTGCCATTATGAAGCTGCAAATGGCGGCGCCGAATGTTGTGATGGAGCGTAAGTGGGTAGAACAAAGTACACGTTATGGCGATTTTTCCGAGATTGGAAATGAGGTTGTGGAGGAGTTAGCTGCAGCTTACCCAGAAGATCGTGTAAATGTATTAGTGGAAGACATCATGAAGCAGCGGGGAGCTGAAGAAATTACTGTTGAGCGACGAGTTCCATATCGAGTGACAGAGGAAATGATGAAGGAGGAGGACTGGACAAAGCGTTATGCGGCGCTGGAGCAAATGGATCCAAAGGAAGAAGATCTACCTGTTTTACAGATAGCCCTTCATGATGAGAAGCCCTCTATTCGCCGTCTTGCTGTCGCATATTTAGGAATGATAAAAGGAAAGGCTGTGCTGCCGCTTTTATACGATGCAATGAACGATAAATCAGTGACGGTGCGCCGTACAGCTGGAGACTGTTTATCTGATATTGGAGACGAGGAGGCAATGCCGGTTATGACCCAAGCGCTTAAGGATCCAAGCAAGCTGGTGCGCTGGAGAGCCGCTATGTTTTTATATGAATCAGGTGATGAAAGCGCGCTTCCGGCATTGAGAGAAGCACAAGATGATCCGGAATTTGAAGTTGCTATGCAGGCTCGTCTCGCTATGGAGCGTATCGAAGGCGGAGAAGAAGCGAAGGGATCTGTATGGAAGCAAATGACAGAGTCTAGAACAGCTGAGTAGATTTGGATGGAAGAAAGTAGTCCGCTTTTCTTCCCTGATTATATATGTACATGATATGATAACAGCGGAATAACTTTTAAAGGAGAGATTACACGATGAATGCTTACGAAGAATATATGCGCCAAATGGTTCAGCCCATGCGCAAAGAGCTGACAATGGCTGGATTCCAAGAGCTTACAACTGCTGAAGAAGTAGAAAATTATGTTGAGAATACGACTGGTACAACTCTGATTGTTATTAATTCTGTCTGCGGCTGTGCGGCGGGATTAGCTCGTCCATCTGTAACACAATCATTGCTGCGTACGGATAAACAGCCAGATCATCTTGTTACAGTATTTGCGGGGCAGGATAAAGAAGCAACTGCAATGATGAGATCATACTTTGACGATATTCCACCGTCTTCCCCGTCCATCGCGCTTCTTAAAGGAAAAGAGGTTGTGCACTTCATTCATCGTCATGAGATTGAAGGAAACTCGATGGAAGGCATTATGAGTAATTTACTCGATGCGTTTGATAAGCATTGCTAAAAAGGGAGAAATTCTCCCTTTTTTCGTTATGGTGATTTTATGATTGTGACAACAGCAGGAAGAACGAATGTACAGATGACAGAATATGCGAAAAGCGTTGCCCTTGATTTAGACAGCCCATTTGTCGTACGGCAAGACGATTCCGTACAAGATATACAAAGGAGATTTGGAGATGATCTGCTTGTTGTGGGGAAAAATCGTTTAGAGATTTATCCTTATGGCGGTGAAGAATCATTCTTTTTCCATCCGAACTCATCTAGCTTTCGATTAAAGCGCTTCATACGAGGCGAGCATGATCCTTTTCTACAGGCTGCTGCTCTGAAGAAAGGAATGACATTATTAGATTGCACGCTTGGTATGGCATCAGACAGTATTATGGCGAGCTATGCGGTCGGAGAAGAAGGAAGAGTTGTAGGAGTAGAAGACAACCAGTATATGGCGTATTTAGTGGCAAGGGGACTACAGCAATGGGATTCAGGAACGACGGAGATGAATGAGGCGATGCGGCGTATTCAGGTTGTCAAAAGCAACCATTTAGCATTTTTGCGCCAGTGTCCGGACTCCTCCTTTGACGTTGTTTACATGGACCCGATGTTTGAAGAAAGTATTTTAGAAGCTGATGGTATCCGTGGTCTCAAGCATTTTGCATTATACGATGATGTGGCGGAAGAAGCAATGCTGGAAGCGCAGCGTGTTGCAAAGCAGCGTGTTGTGCTCAAGGATCATTTTCGCAGTACAAGATTTGAACGGTTTGGCTTTTTTGTGTATCGGCGTAGAAGTGCAAAGTTTCATTTTGGCGTTATCGAAGCAGGCGATTGAGACATTCAATGGCCTGTTTTTTTCACTTGTAAGAAATTTTAGAAACAAAGTATAAGTGCAACCGCACTTTTATCTTCGCCTAACGGTCCGCCAATCAGCGGGTTTTCCCTCTGTGGCGGAAGAAGTGATGACTGTGAGCAGAAAAAGATACGCTGTAGAGGGAACATGCTATAATAAATGGAAGGAAAAGTTTAAGATGGTTCGCTCTGTTGTGGACTGGACAAGCGCTTTATACTTTATTATCCCAGGGAACTTTAGTTCGTTACGCTTTTATAGATAGGATCATCTTATGGACAAAGTAAAAAAAGGAAAGAGCAGCCTCTTCCTTTCATCATTGTGTAACCATCTCGTATATGAAATACACAAGGGTGATAATACTTACTCCAAAATAAAGCGTGTTCAAGTCCATGATAAATTCCTCCTAGTTTAAAACGCGCAACTATTACAATTTTATGACGTTTTGACAAAAAATATTCAAGCACTTAATCAAAATGTAACAGCTTTCAAAATGATAGTTTTGTATAATAGAAGTAAAATATATCTAATGTCTGCAAATGCAGAAGAAAGGGGGACTATATGCCCAATTGGTTGAAGAAAGCTTTAGTCACATGTATTACAATCTTTACATTTGGACTTGTTACGCCGCCGTCTGCTTTACTTGAAAATGCCAAGGCGCATAAGTCCTCCAAGCCGGACGTTGAGCAAGCTTCCAGTGCTGACATTGGACAAGCATCAGAAGTTTTTTATGATGAGCAAAGTGAAGAGTCTGTTACGCCAGCTATTTTTGTTACATATGCAATGGAGGAAGCGGAGCGGCAGTCAGTTATGAAGTTTGGCACGAAAATCGCTCCTGTTATAGAAGATGAGTTTAAAGAAGTGATTTTACCTCGCATCGAAGAGACCTTATCGACGTTTGCAGGGACGATTCCGTCTGACTCGCTGCAGCATTTGGCTCTTTCGCAAAAGCCAGCAGGTGGGGAGTATGAAAAGATTTTTCATGTCTATGATGAACGTACAGGAAAGGATTTGCTCAGATTCCATGTTCGGAGAGATCGTCCGCCGTTAGAGGGGTACTATTTTAATTTTCACTATCATAGTGTTGAAGATGAATATGCGACGCATTATGACCTAGGCAATATGTATTGGGGTAAAAATAAGCCGCCGCAATGGTTATCCTAAAGGACAAGCTTTCATGCTTGTCCTGTTTTTTTTGTCATAATTTGAAGATCAAAAGCTATAACAGGTTGGTTTTGTTTCTAAAAATCTGAGGATATATTAGATTGTGGAAAAAAAGAAGGAAAGAAGATTTCTTCCACTGTAAGAAAGTATAAATTTCCAGCTAGAAGTCAATTCGACGTAGTCGGAAATTTTAGGAGTACAGTATAAGTGCAACTACGCCTCTGTCTTCGCCCAAGGACAGGGCTCGACAATCGGCGAGTTTTCTTTACGGAAAGGGGAGAAGCTATGGCACAGGAGGAGACGAAAAAACTCAATGCAGAAATTCCAGCTGCATTAAAGAAGCGGCTTGATGTGTATTGCAGTGTCAATGATTGCTTCATTTACCACGTTGTGACGCAGGCGTTAAAGGAGTATTTAGATCGGAAAAATGCGCCTAACTCATAGGATGCATCTTAGAAAGGGGACGAAGCGATGAGTAAACGGACGTATATCCTTTTGGCTGCTTTCACAATAGTATGTCTCCCGCAATCCGTTTTCGCAGCCAGCGATGATCCTACTGTTCTTGTAAAAAATGTGGCGAACGGTATTATTAATTTCCTGATGGTTGTTTCACCTTCTATTGGAACAGCAGCTATTATGACACTTGGCGTCATGTATAAACTCACGAATCAGTCAGGTAAAAAAAGCGAGTATAAGCACAATATGAAAGAAACGTTTATTATCGTAGCGGTTGTGATGAGCGCGGGTGGTATTATGAAATGGTTTTTAGGATTGCTAGGATGATTGATGCTATGAAGGAAAAACAGGAGTATATCATCCCAGATAATGTCAGAAGCGATTTTGAAGTTGTGCAAAATGTAACAGTGAAGGATCTCGTTTGTTTTCTTCCTACACTGCTTGTTGTAGTTCCGATTTTGTTAATGCCCATTTCCATATATGTAAAAATCCCGGTTTCAACAATCTGTCTTATTGTTTCAGCTGTGCTTGTTTACTTGAGACCTGTACGGGAGAATATCCCGTTTTGGCAGCATGCACGTGATTTTATCCGGTTTAGTATACGGACGAAGGTGTACTACTATCGTAAGGAGCCATGAGGGAGAAGTTCAACAAGTGTACTGGTTCCCTGCATTACATACAGAGAGGAGGACTGGTTGAATTTATACGGTTGCATACAATGTTTTCAGTATAAATCAACCAGGCTGCATACCATGAAGTTCAAATGGCCAAAGTGGGCGGAAGAGCAGAAACGGCAAGAATTGTCTGTGCAGCGATTGATCCCGATTCGAGGAATTGATGGTGGGGTAGTGATTACGGAGGATTTTCGGCTTGTGCAGCTGCTTCGTGTATCTTCGTTAAATCTTGATTTAATGAGCCATCGTGAGCTCAATGAAGCGATGGAGCGATACGAGCTGTTTTTACGCAGTTTGTACTTTCCGGTACAAACAACCATTATGTCCCAGCCTGTAGATTTAGGCGAATATATAAGAGGGCTTGAAGCAAGATGGACTGGGGCGTCTACAGTGAAACAACGACTGCTTACTGGCTATATTATGTACGCTAAAGGAATTGAAACGAGCGTAACCATGATTCAGCGGCAGCGGTATATCGTAGTGTCTGAGCAAATTCAAGGCATAACAAAGCAAACCTATGAAGAAAGCATGATGCAGCTTGAACAGAAGAGAAAGCACATAAAGAGCGGGTTAGAGGAAATAGGTCTGAGCGTCGAAGAGACGGACAGTTTGGATGTAGTTCGATATTTTCATACTTTATATGATTATGAAGGCTCACAGCATAGACCGCTTAACGATCATCTCTTATATCCTTATATAACAGGAGGAAATGTTTGTGGTGTTTTCGAAAAGGAATAAGCAGCCATCAGAGTTAGAATCGTATATTGAGACATATAGTGTACCGAAAAATCATTGGGCACCAGGAATCATTGAAGAAGCGCGGGACTACGTGCAATTTGGAAAAAATTATGCTCGTACGCTTCTAGTTGTCGATTATCCGAACAGTGTAAGGGGCAACTGGCTTACAAGGCTATACCGTTTCTCTGGCAATATGAATGTGAGTACACACCTCGTTCCCATTTCAAGCGAGAAAATGATTCGACATTTAAATCAATCAATTGAGGAGTATGATGCACGTTTGAATCAGCCGCTTTCGCCGGTGCGCCGCAAGGAAACGGAACGAAAGAAAATAAGTGCGGAGAGTATGCTGGATGCATTGCTTCATCATAACCATAAAACTATTTTTCTTGTACACACATATATTCATTTACAAGCAGACAGTTTAGAGGAACTAAACCGCGTCACAGAGCGGCTGCAAAGTATTATTTGGAAAACGGGCCTGTCTGTTGTACCGGCAAGGGACAATATGCTTGAGGCGTTTCGCAGCGTACTTCCAATTGGAGAGATTACGCTGCCGCATTACACGTATCAAAATATGCACACAGCAGCTGTCTCGTCTATGCTTCCATTTGATGAAAGTGAATTGTTTATGAAAAATGGTGTGATCATTGGCCAAAACCTGCATACCGATAATGTTGTGCTTGTTGATATGAATGATCGGGAAATTTTCCCATCACGGAATATGCTGATCCTCGGTACAACAGGAATGGGCAAAAGCTTTTTTATGCAAAAGCATTTGCTGCGCCAGTGGGTTCTTGAGAGTGAGGAAACGCGTTTTTATATTGTGGATCCAGAGCGTGAGTTTGCCCGTCTCGTCGATCAGATTGGGGGTCAGGTGATTCGGATCAGCAATAATACAGAGCATATTATTAATCCCTTTCATATTCTGCATGACACAACAGATGAAGATATAAGGGGAAGTGTTTTATTTTTAAAGATGCAGCGATTGAAAACATTTTGCAAGCTAATTTACCCGGATATGACTGTGCTCGAGAGCGCTATGCTAGAGCGGGCGTTATTTGCTGTTTACAAGCAATATGGTATTACGGATCAAACGGTATTTGTAGGACGCAGTGCCGAGGAATTTCCGACAATGGGAGACTTATACGAGCTGATCGGTGATCAAGAGTATGGTAGCTTGCGAGATTTTCGTGAAGTTTTGCGAATGTATACAGAGGGCACGAATTCAAAGTTATTCAACGGTGCTACAAATGTGAATTTACACAGCGGTGTGATTTGTTTTGATATTAAGGACTTACAGCAGGACGGCGATAGCCAGCCTGTTGCGATGTTTAATATTCTTTCATTTTTATGGGAAGAAATTACGCGTGACACACTCACGCCAAAGAAGCTATATGTAGACGAAGCTCATCTTCTTATGCGGAACCCTAAGAGCGCTCTCTTTTTATTGGATGTATACAAACGGATTCGAAAGTATGGAGGAGAAGCTTTAGTCGCTTCCCAACAACCCATCGACTTTTTAGGAGCAGTTGAGGGAAGCCATAATGTCGGAAAAGCTATTTTAAATAACAGTATCAGTATGCTGCTGCTCGGTTTGCAGGACAATGATATGCGTGATTTAAAGGAGCATGATGTGCTTCGGCTTTCTGAAGAGGAAGAAGCGATTATCGCACGCAGAAAGCAAGGAGAAGGTATTTATGTTGCCGGTCATCATCGGGTATACATACGGGTTGATGTGACGCCAGAGGAGCTTCAGCTCATTGATCCTAAGCAGTACGCTGAACGATACAAAGGAGCTTTTTAAGTTGCAGGTAAAAATAGCATTGCTCGGAGTGAAGTATTGGCGGGAGTTTCTTATTTTTTGTGTACTTGCTTTTTTTTTATTGTTTCTAATATTTTTCGGGGGACTGAATGATGATAGTGGAACAACATATAGTCTGCAAGACAATATCGCTCCCGAGGTGGCGCGCTGGGATTCTGTAGTCCGGGAGTATGTGAAAATGGAGGGTGTAGATGAGAAGTATGTTCCGGTATTGCTTGCTGTTATTACGCAAGAGAGCGGGGGCACGGCAGCAGATGTGATGCAGAGCAGTGAATCTGCAGGACTGCCTCCAGGAGCAATTACGGACCCAGCGGCGAGCATTCATCAGGGTGTTATTCATTGGAAACGAATGCTGAATGTCGCAGCGGCGCTAGGCATCACCGATTTACCGACCATTGTTCAAAGCTACAACTATGGACCCGGTTGGTTGTATTATATCAATACTTACGGCAAGGTAGGAACAGAAGCGTTGCGAAAGCAATTTGCGAGGGAACACGCAAAAACAGCCAGCTGCGGCTGGCGAAGCCCATATTGCTACGGAGATTATACGTATTCGCAAAAGGTCATGAATTATTGGAGTCGTCTGGCTGAGCCGAAGCTGACTGGTGGAGACGCTTTGTTTCAACAGGTTATGACCGAAGCGCTGAAATTTGAGGGATGGCCCTATCAGTGGGGAGGAGAAACCCCGAATACAAGCTTTGACTGCAGCGGTTTGACGAAATGGGCCTTTGCTGCCGCGGGCATTCGTCTGCCGCGCACAGCCCAGGAGCAGTATCAGTATACAAAGAGGATAAGTGAACAGGAATTAAGGCCAGGTGATCTTGTCTTCTTCACAGGAACGAGTGATCATGCATTTATTAGCCATGTTGGTATTTATGTCGGGGACGGTAAAATGTATAACAGCAATAGCAGTGGCGTGCAATATAGCGATTTAACAGCACCCGCATGGCGCAGCAAAATTTATGGGTACGGACGAGTACTTGCGGAGGGAAAACAGTGAGGCTGCTCAAATCTTTGTTTTTTCTATCTCTTATTCTCATGATTGGCATCGTCTGGCTGTTTGCTCTGTACTTAAATAGTCTTGCAGAGCGCGATGAGGCAAGGAGTCACCTGCAAGAAACAAAGCAAACCATAGGGCAGGAAACAGATACGGCACTGCTTAAGACGGTGGAAGGTTTTTGTAGGGAGCTTTACGGACCGCAGCCGGATCGTGCTCGCATTGCGAGCTATACAACACCACGAGGTAAATCTGTATTTTTGCCTCCTGAGGGAAAAGAGGCGAAATCAAATATACAGATTCAAATGAAGATTCATAGCATCTCCGTATATTCCGGTGTTGTCAAAGAAAAGCAGGTCGAAGTCATTGCAGCTGTGAACCGGACAACGACAATTAATGGGATTGCAGCTACGAGCACGAGTTATGTCAGGCTCGAACTTGTAAAGAAGAATACATGGCTTGTTGATACAGGAGTAATCATTGGTGAAACGCCGTCTAAATAAAATAGCATCATATCGGGCACAGCACCATAAGGGAGGAACGCGGCATGTTTAAAAGTCCGATTGAGTATTTGAATGAGCTGATTTATAATCTTATGAATGAGATTGCGAACGCCGCCTTCGATTGGCTGAAAATCTATTTGTTTGCTCCTACGAATTTAGAAAAGTATAAATATGTGTCAGAAGCGTACGACATTATATTCGCTCTGTCGGTCACGCTAGGCGGTGCTTTTTTTGTTTATAACATGTTTAAGCTTATCGTTGAGAAAATAGGCGGCTACCAGCAGCGGCGTATGCAGGAGGTAATTGTTCGCATGATCCTAGGCGGAACGCTTGCTGTGCTTGCTCCATTTCTGCTCAAGGATGTCCTTCTTCCCATTAATAATGCCATTGTACAAATATTTTTGGATAAGGGCTTACAAGTTGAAACGTTTGCTACTTTTATCGTTGTGCCGGGGGCGACGACAGCGGTGTTAATCGCTGGCTTTGCAATGGCGCTGCTGTTTCTTCTTCTTGCCATCCAATATATTATTCGAACAGCGGAGCTTCTCATTATCTTAATTATGAGTCCGCTTGCTGCTTGGTCAATTATGAATGAAGATTTAAACATTTGGAGCATTTGGTGGCGTGAAGCGATTTCCATTGTATTTACACAAAGCTTTCAAATCATGGTCATTTGGCTCGCATTTAATAATATCGGGGATGCGAAAGGGCTGCAGGACTTTATTGTCGGATTCGGATTTCTGGCATTTTGCTTGATGAGCCCGACGTTTTTACGGAAATTTTTGTACTCGACAGGAGCCGGGCGAACCGCGGCAGGGCTTGCAGGCGGGGCAGGGAAATCTGTGTTGTTCCGCTATGTCACGCAAAAGTTTGTGGGATAATTGAGGGGATTGAGAGGCCAGCGTGTGATGCGCTGCCTTTTTGGTTTTGTAGCATACGGTTGACTTACGTGTAAAACTTGCGGAAAATAGGTATGTAATGTATCGTCTATTTGGGCGAAAGATAAGGAAGAGGGATTAAGATGAGACACGCAGATTTAGAATATTTACATATGTGCCAACACGTTTTAGATAAGGGAACGAAGAAGGAAGACCGGACTGGAACTGGGACGTATTCCATTTTTGGTTACCAAATGCGGTTTGATTTATCACAAGGCTTTCCGCTATTAACGACAAAGCGTATCCCATTTCGTTTAATTGTCAGTGAACTGCTTTGGTTTATCAAAGGGGATACAAATATTCGTTACTTGCTACAGCATAATAACAATATCTGGAATGAATGGGCCTTCAAAAAATGGGTGGAAAGCAGCGAGTACAGCGGACCGGATATGACTAATTTTGGGTTGCGTTCTCAACAGGATGAGGCATTTCATCTTCAATACGAAGAGCAGCTGGAGCTATTCAAAGCTAAAATTCTAACAGATGATGAATTTTCCCAAAAGTACGGACATTTAGGAGATGTGTACGGAAAGCAATGGCGAGCGTGGAAAACGTCAACAGATGAAACAATTGACCAGCTTAAAGATGTAATCGAAATGATCAAAGCAAACCCGGATTCCCGCCGCTTAATCGTATCCGCTTGGTCACCTGAGGATGTACCGACGATGGCGCTTCCGCCGTGTCATACACTGTTTCAGTTTTATGTAGCCGACGGGAAGCTTTCCTGTCAGCTGTATCAACGAAGCGGAGATATTTTCTTAGGTATTCCATTTAATATTGCCAGCTATGCACTGCTTACACATTTAGTTGCACACGAATGCAACCTGGAAGTAGGCGAATTTATACACACAATTGGCGATGCGCATATTTACACAAACCATTTGGAGCAAATCAAAACGCAATTAGAGCGCGAGCCGCGAGCCCTTCCGCAATTAAAGTTAAATGCGAATGTTAAATCTGTCTTTGATTTTGATGTGGAGGATATTGAAATCATTGATTATAACCCGCATCCGGCAATTAAAGCTCCAGTTGCAGTTTAATGTTAAATATACTGAAAAGCACCCTTGTCGTGATGAGGGTGCTTTTGTTCTTTAAAAAACAAGAAATATACATACCGTTTAGACTAAGCTTTTGAGAAATCCTATTGACATTTTTTTATAGGCTTGTGCAAAACGCTGAATCGATATTTAGTCGAGGAAAGATTGTCTAGTGTATTTCTTAAAACCAGGGAGCTGCATGGAAGGGAAGTAAGAATAAATTCCTTTGTTTGAAGAGGAAAAAGATTTCCTAATAACGAGTAAAGGAACCTCTATAGCCTATTACTACTACCTATCATTTGTAATTGTTTCTCCGTACCGTACTCTAAACAGGTCATCTCTAAAAACTATCCGGGTTGCTCAATATGTCATATATATGGAATCTATGCTTGCTGATTAGAAAAAATATAATTGGTTATTCTTCTGGCCTGGGACCAGCATCCATACCAGAGTTTTCTACCGTCATGATGGGGCGAACCGTAATATCTCCATTGACACGAAGTTGACAGGATAAGCGTAGATGATCTTCAATAATTCCTTTTTCCGAAAATGCATTTTTTTCTACGCGTGTTAAATCACAAAATTCACCCGATAATACTTCTACTCTACAAGTTGTGCATCTTGCCTTTCCACCGCAACGATGAAGGATATGTACGCCATTATCTTCTAATGCTAATACTAACTTTTTTCCATTCTCAACTTCAAAAGTTCCTTGTTTTGAAACAGTTACTTTAGGCATTTCGTTACCCCCTTAATATGAAAGGATGACAGTTAGGATTCCTTAATATAGTTATCCCCTTTTGAGTTTTATAAACATGAAATTGATATGTTTATCAGCGGTTGGGGGAATAAGGACTCCACTTTACTAAATTGTTTAAAAATAAGAGAGGGTTCAAAAAACAGCGGCATGTATTCCCTTGTTGAACACCCTCTTCTTATAAGCTCAAAAAATGACCGCTAAAATTCTGGTTAGAATGTTGTTTTAGTGTAAAGATTGGGTGGTAATAACCGGATAAAGTTTCCCGTTTAAGGCAAAGGAAATTTTTTGTGTTTCCTCAGAAACAACCAGTGCAAGAGCATCACTTTGCTCTGTTACTCCTAGTGCAGCACGATGTCTTGTCCCTAGTTTCCTTTCTCCCACATCTTTTGTCGTTAAGGGAAGAACATTCCCCGCTGAAACAATTTTATTTCCTCGAATTAAAACAGCACCGTCATGAAGCGGATTCCCAGGATAAAAAATAGACTCCAATAAGGTAGAAGTTACAGTTGCTCCTACTATTGTTCCTTTTTGAATGATGGCATCAAGTGGGTTCAGACGTTCGACGACAATTAAAGCACCATGATGCTGTTTTGATAAATGTTGAACACAGATAGACAGGTCTTTGTAGGTATCAGTAAAAGCTGATAAATAACAATTTAAATAAAAAGATGCAGCCATAGATTCAATATATAACAAATTTTTCTTAATCCCTTCAAGGTTACCTAATACACAATAATCTTCGTTCTCTAATATATTTAAATTCTGTTGTAATTCGTGGATAAGTTGTTGTATATGTTCCGCTACTTTTTGTTTCATAGGTGAAAAATCGCAATCAGCGCCATTCACGTGTAAATCCCCCTTCCCACTTTATAATCTGAGTAGTTGTTATATGAATCGACCTTTATATCCTGCAAGAATGCTGTTGAACATTAAATTCCTCAAGTAATATCTCCTCTGTTTGAGACATAGAGGTGCCTAAATGCCAGCATCCCATTCCCCCTACAAGTGCTAAAGATAGTATCGGCAAAGCGTTCGATCAATATGAATTAGGAAATAAAACCAGAAAATAACTGAGATTTGAATGGTTGCAATCAATATGAAGAAAAAAATTATCAAACAAATGTAATTGTTAAAAAGGACACATCTGAAAAACAAATTTTGTGTAGCGCACAGGAACAAATTAAGAAACAATGGTTACAGTAACAAATAAAATGTGATATATCTTCAGGTCTTTTAATGAAAGGAGCAAAGGGAGTTGAATGAAAAGAAAGAAGTTGGAGAAAAAGCTGTAGATTATGTGAAAGAAGGAATGGTGGTTGGACTTGGAACTGGGTCTACTGTATTTTATACCATCTCTAAGCTTGGAAAATTAGTTCAACAAGGACTTTCTATTAAAGGAATCCCTACTTCGAAACAAACGGAAAAATTGGCAATAGAAGTAGGCATCCCACTTGTTTCGTTTCATGAAATTAACCAAATTGATGTGGCTATCGATGGTGCAGACGAAGTAAGTCGCGATTTAGATCTCATTAAAGGAGGCGGAGGTGCCCTTTTAAGAGAGAAAATAATCGCGAAAGCAGCTAAAACTTTTATAGTAGTAGCTGACCCACACAAAATGGTGGATAAATTAGGATCATTTCCACTACCAGTAGAAGTGGTGCCTTTTGGATTTGAAATGACAATGAAATATCTGCAAGAGCTCGGTGGCAGTCCACAGTTACGACAAAAAGATGGGATTCCTTTTCGAACAGATAACGATAACTATATTTTTGACTGCAGCTTTCCAGAGATTACATCCCCTGAAGATCTAGAGAAGGACTTGAATCTAATACCAGGTGTTGTCGATAATGGATTATTTATTGGAATGGCTGACAAAGTTATTACCTTGAATGGGGGTAAGAACATTAGCATCAATGTGCGAAAATGAAATGGGTAAGGAGAGGAACAATGTAGTCAGCTTTATTTTAAGTGGCGCAGGTAAGCAATATTGTTAACTTCTGCACTGTTACAAATCTTAAATGTATCGATAATGACTTTCAATTATAAGGAGGACTGAAAAGTGGAATCAATGACTTTTGTCTTATTTGGAGCAACAGGGGATTTAGCTAAGCGGAAAATTTTCCCTGCCCTATATAACTTATATGTAGACCAAAAGCTTCCTGAGCGAATATCCATTATTGGGCTTGGAAGACGCCAATTATCTCATTTGGATTTTCAAGAAAAAGTAAAAGAATCAATATTAACCTTTTCACGCCGTTTAGAACACAATGCTTCAGAAATGGGAGGATTTCTAGATGCCTTTCGCTATAGTGCATTAGATGTAACCAATTCAGAAGATTATCAAAAATTGCTGCAAGTAGTGAAACAAAGAGAAAATGAGTTGGAAATAAAGGAAAACAGAATGTTTTATCTTTCGGTTTCTCCTGAGTTTTTTGACATCATTGCTTTAAACATTAAGGAAAGTGGCCTTGGTAGAACGGATGGTTGGAAGCGCCTGATGATTGAGAAACCATTTGGCCATGATCTTCAGTCTGCCCGGGAACTCAATGATAAACTTAGTCGAGCGTTTGAAGAAGAGGAAATATATCGTATTGACCATTACCTAGGCAAACCAATGGTCCAAAACCTTGAAGCTCTTGAATTTGCAAATCCTGTTCTTCAGTCGATTTGGAATCAAGAGCATATCGCTAATGTACAAATAACTGCTAGTGAAACCGTTGGGGTCGAAGAAAGGGCAGGATATTACGATCAAGCAGGAGCTATTAGGGATATGGTCCAAAACCATATGTTACAAATGCTAATGATGACTGCAATGCATCTGCCCGAAAAGATTAATGCATCTGAAATTCGAAATGAAAAACGAAAAGTAATGGAAGCTCTACGCACAGTGAAAAAAGAAGAGGTTCAATCCCATATTATTCGTGGCCAATACATTTCGGGAGAGATTAATGACCAGTCAGTTGCAGGGTATAAAGAGGAGCCTGGAGTGAATTCTTCTTCTAAAACTGATACCTTTGTCGCTGCGCGTTTATGGATTGATAATCCGTTTTGGGCTAAGGTTCCCTTCTATATACGGACAGGAAAAAGAATGAAGGAAAAATCTACTCGTATTGTAATCGAATTTAAGAATACATTAAAACTGCATTACAAAGATAATGATCAAAAAGTAGAACCTAATTTATTAATAATTGAAATCAGTCCAGGTGAAAATGTCTCACTACAATTAAATAGCAAGAACCCATTGAAAAACGGAAAAATCGAACCTGTTCGCATTAATTTCTCTTGTGAGCAAACAGGAGTTGGAGTGCCTGAAGCTTATGAAAGGCTCATTTATGATGCTTTAATTGGAGACTCTACATTCTTTGCACATTGGAAGGAAGTTGAATTGTCATGGGAATGGGTACAGCCCATCCTTGAAGCATTTGAGGAGGATCTGTTGCCTCTTTATGAATATCAGTCAGGTTCATATGGTCCAGACGCTGCTAATTCCCTATTGTTAGAAAATGGATTTAAATGGTGGTTGGATGAAAAAATTGAGAGCAAAGATAAGACACTTTAAAAAATAAAGATGTTTAGGAGGGGTATGACTATGACGCAAAATATTGATAACTTAGCAGTTAATACCATTCGAACTTTATCTATTGATGCCATCAACGCGGCAAATTCAGGTCATCCAGGTCTCCCAATGGGGGCTGCACCAATGGCCTATGCATTATGGGCGAAGCATTTAAATCACAATCCTGCAAATCCGGCATGGTTTAACCGTGATCGATTTGTTTTATCTGCGGGACATGGATCCAGTTTGTTATACAGCCTCCTTCACCTAGCCGGATATAATGTCACGATTGATGACTTGAAAAACTTCAGAAAATTAAACAGCAAAACACCAGGGCATCCTGAATTTGGCCATACTCCTGGCGTAGAAGCAACAACGGGTCCATTAGGGCAAGGGATTGCAAACGCTGTTGGAATGGCAATGGCGGAAGCTCATTTAGCAGCAAAGTTTAATCAAGAAGGGCACCCTGTTATTGATCACTATACGTATGCTTTAGTCGGTGACGGCGATTTAATGGAAGGGATTTCCTATGAGGCGATGTCAATGGCTGGACATATGAAGTTCGGTAAGCTAATTGTGTTGTATGATTCAAATGATATCTCCCTTGATGGTGAATTAAACGTATCTTTTTCCGAAGATATCAGAAAAAGAGCGGAATCTGTCCACTGGCACTATGTAAGAGTAGAGGATGGTAACGACGTTGAAGCCATTTCAAAGGCAATTGAATTAGCAAAACAAAATGTCGACAAACCAAGTATCATTGAAATTAGAACGATTATCGGTTACGGAAGCCCTAAGGTAGCAGGAACGAATAAAGCACATGGCGCACCACTTGGAGCAGAAGAAGGAAAAGTAACCAAAGAAGCCTATAACTGGCTGTATGAAGAGGATTTTTATGTTCCAGAAGAAGTAAAAGCGCACTTTGGACAATTAAAACGTAAGGGAATGGATACTGAACAAAACTGGATGAAATTATTTCAATCTTATAAGCAATCCTTCCCAGAATTAGCAGAACAATTAACCAATGCTATTGATGGAAAAGTTCGCATAGATGCGAAAGAGATACTAACCTTTGATGCTGGAAAATCTGTATCAACGCGTGTTGCCAGCGGGGAAGCAATCAATTATTTTGTAAATAAAATTCCAGCGATTTTTGGCGGCAGTGCAGACCTGTCACATTCTACAATGACCGAAATTAAAGGGGAACAAATTTACGCAGTCGAATCTTACAGTGCACGCAATGTCTACTTCGGTGTACGTGAGCATGCGATGGGGGCTGCAGCAAACGGGATAGCTTATCATGGAGGATTAAAGCCTTTTGTAAGTACATTCTTTGTATTCAATGACTATCTACGTCCATCAATCCGTTTGGCAGCATTATCAAAACTTCCGGTTATCTATGTATTTACACATGATTCAATTGCCGTAGGTGAAGATGGTCCTACACATGAGCCAGTTGAACATTTAGCTGCTCTTCGCTCGATACCTGGGCTGACCGTTATAAGACCAACTGACGCAAATGAAACGGCAAGTGCCTGGGCATATGCTCTTCAGCAAACAGAAGGTCCAGTAGCATTAATATTAAGCCGTCAAAATTTACCGGTATTTAACGAAACAAAAGCAAATGTGGATAATATTTCTAAAGGAGCTTATGTACTAACTGAAACAAATTCAACACCAGACGTAATATTAATTGCTACAGGTTCTGAAGTCTCATTAGCTGCAAGTGCCAAAACAGAACTAGAAAAAGAAAATATATCTGTTCGGATAGTTGCGATGCCAAGCTGGGAATTGTTTGGCCAGCAATCAGCAGCCTATAAAGAAGCCGTTCTACCTTCTTCTATTTCAAAACGTGTTGCGATTGAAATGGGTATCTCATTGGGATGGGAACGCTTTGTTGGATTTGAAGGAAAAGTATTATCTATTGAGACATTTGGTGCTTCAGGAGATGGTGCTGCGGTTATGAAACAGTTTGGATTCACGACTGAAAATGTTGTTCAGTTCACGAAAAGCGTTTTAAATCATAAATAATCTTAAGTAGCACTTCGGGTCAAGGAAAATGGACTGTCGAAACCGCTCTAGATCTTCAAACTGCTACTCCAGTTATTGCTATGTCTTTATTAATGCGTTATCGTTCTCTGGAGCAAGACACCTTTACAGGAAAAGTTGTAGCTGCATTAAGAAATGAGTTTGGTGGACATGCTGTCGAAAAGAAATAAAATAAACTCATTTTAGTTTGAAAATGGAGGAGAAGTAATATGAAATTTTTCATTGACACTACAAATGTAGAGTGGATTAAAAAATCTTATTGATCAACTAGGAGTTGAAGCATATAAAAAGAATATGTTTGAACCACTTGGTAAACCAGGCTGTGACGTTGAAAAAGCTGAATTACTCAAACGTATTGCTAAATAAAATAAGTAGACTAAAAACACCCTTATTAAATAAAAATAAGGGTGTTCAGATTGTCCAAAAATTTCATTTTCAAATTATAAATCCATATAAAGTAGAATTCCTGTATAACTGTTTCTTCTAACTTACAAAAACACGCTATATTTACGCAACATAAAGAAGTAGCTAATCTATATGATTTGGAAAGGTGGAATTAAGTATGGATATGTATGTATTGCTGGTTACATTGGTCGCAATTGTGATTGTCGTTTTGGGCGTATCGTGGTGGAAATGGCATGCGTTTATTAGTTTAACCGTTGCGAGTTTGTTCTTAGCAATTATGACCGGATTATCACTGGATAAAATCGTTAGTGCCTATGAAACTGGGGTTGGAAATGTTCTAGGTCACTTAGTTGGAATATTGGCGTTAGGTACGATTTTAGGAAAGATGATGGCAGAATCTGGCGCTGGAATGCAAGTGGCAAATTTCTTCGTTCGATTCTTTGGTGTCAAGAAATTACCATGGGCTATGCTACTGTCTGGTTTTATTATCGGAATCCCGGTGTTTTTTGAAGTTGGCATTTTAATCTTATTACCTTTAGTAATCTCAATTCATAAAACAACCAAACAAAATATTTTATTAATCGCTTTACCTGCGATTACTGGCCTATCGGTAGTACATGGTCTTGTACCGCCGCATCCAGGGGCAATGGCCGCAATAGGGATCTACAAGGCTAATCTTGGAAAAGTGCTTCTCTACTCACTTATCATTGCGTTGCCTGCAGCCATCATCGCAGGTCCAATGTTTGCAAAGTGGATTCATAAACGTGTGCTTCCTGAAGGAGAGCCAGAGTTGATTCGTATTAATACCGCGGTGAAGAATTTACCGGGAACAGGCATTTCATTCTTTGTTATTTTATTGCCTGTATTATTAATGCTATTATCAGCTAGTGCACTATATATGTCACTGCCTGATAGCCTGATGAAAGTCTTAACGTTAATTGGCAGTCCTGTCGTTGCCCTTTTGATTGCTAGTTTTACGGCATTCTACTTTCTTGGACTTCGTAATGGCATGGATAAACAAGCTATTAAAAAATTTACAGAAGAAAGCCTGTTGCCAGTTGGTTCAATCCTTGCAATCATAGGAGCCGGCGGCGGATTTAAGCAAATTCTTATCGATAGTGGTGTAGGGACAACCATTGCTCAAATGTCCGAACATTTATCCCTATCTCCGCTTGTTTTGGCGTTTTTGATAGCTGGATTAATTCGCATTGCAACAGGTTCCGCGACGGTTGCCTTAACAACAGCAGCTGGTATCGTTTCACCAGTTGTCCAACAAATGTCGGGTGTGAATCTGGAATTGCTTGTTATCGCGACAGGTGCGGGATCATTGATGTTCTCACATGTAAACGATGCTGGATTCTGGATGGTAAAAGAATACCTGGGATTATCCGTGAAAGAAACCTTTAAAACATGGACAGTGTTGGAAACAATACTTTCATTTGTTGCCTTTGGCGGTGTTTTATTGCTTAATTTGTTTGTTTAAAAATTTTACCCTTATCTATTTGGATAATTTTACGTTTCATATAAATCATTTTTTTCCGAACGCTAGTAGTAACAAAATCTTATTTGTAAGGGGTTTGATTTATATGGAACGATCCTTATTAAGAATATTGACTGTTGCTTGTATTGCATCAACGCCATTCATTTTTAAGCGTAAAAACTTACTAATGGATTTGATAATATTCTTCTCAAAAGGTGTATTATCAACCTGTATTGATTCTTATTGTATAAAGACTAAAAAACTAAAATATCCAGTGAGACCATTTCCAAAGGTATTTGACACAAATATTTTGTACGACTTATTAATGTTTCCTCTTCTCAGCATTGTATGGGTCCGATGGACGTACAATGCGAATTTAAAAACAACGCTTCTAAGAAGTTTGTGGTTTAGCGTTCCAATGTCAATCGCTCAAATGATAATGGAAAAAACGACAAAGCTGTTTAGTTGGAAATCTTGGTCGGTATGGCATACTTTTGCATCAATTAATTTCACGTTATTCACAATTAGAGGAGCGGTCTGGTTGTTACGAATATTTACTGAACAAAATAAATCAGCGAATATAAATGTGAACCATCAAGAGGATAAGGAAAAAACTTTTGGACACATTCTTCCATTTAAGGGGACGTCCTCAAATTATGTTGAATTAGAAAATTCTTATCAATAATCAGTCTGAGTTGCTACGGAAGAGCAAAGTCAAAGAGGTAAGGGAAGGATTATAGAAATTGACCATTATAATTTAGTTAGTGATTGGTACTTTAGAATATCTTATGGAAGGTATTTTAAAAATTGCAGATTAAATATTTTAAAATAATATTAAAAGGAAATAAATTGCCCCCAAAACGAGCAAACAAAGCAGTTTACTCGTTTTGAGGGTGTTTTTCTTTTTTGCTTGATGGGCCTCTGGCGAGATCTCTAATTTGACTTAATAACCTTTTCATATTTTTTCACCAATCTATCAGATTTTGCTGAAAGAGTACCCCTACTTCAATTTCTTGAAGGGGATGAGCCCAGAAATAAGGAGGGTACTGAAAAAGTCCACTTAAAGAGAAAAATAAGCTGACTATCCACTATATGTAGATGGTCAACTAGTTTTTATTTTGTATATATTGATGGGGATTTCTTTATTTGCCGAAAGCACATACTTTTTCAGTGGCCTCGAAATAAGTAGGGGGTGAATTTCAGCTTTGCGAAGCAAAAAATTCTTTCATCGTGTACTGGAATTTGTTAAAATGTAATCAGAACATACGATCGTTTATTATCTTGGAAAAAGACGAGGTGAAGAGAATGTTCATCAACAAAGCGTATAAGTTTCGTTTATATCCAAATATAGAACAAGAAGTGCTAATTGCGAAAACAATTGGTTGCAGTCGTTTTGTCTTCAATCGCTTCCTTTCTTTGTGGAACGAGACATATCAA
>NZ_SCFM01000016.1 GCF_004138295.1 Ectobacillus funiculus
ATCGTAATGGGTATTATTTCACATATCATGTTAAGCCAAATGAGATTTGGTAAGTACACATACGCAATCGGCGGGAATGAACAAGCTGCACGTATTTGCGGGATTCCAGTCGATCGCTACAAAATTATGATTTTCACATACGCAGGTCTTTTAGCAGGTATTGCAGGTTTGATGTTAACAGCGCGTATTTCTGCGGGACAGCCAAGTCTTGGATTAATGTATGAATTGGATGCAATCGCTGCTGCGGTTATCGGCGGAACAAGCTTAAATGGCGGAATTGGTACGATTCCAGGAACAATGATTGGTGCTTTGATTATCGGGGTTCTAAACAATGGACTTGATTTAATGAACGTATCTTCTTACTGGCAGCAGATTTTAAAGGGAGCGATCATCGTAGCAGCAGTACTTCTTGACTCTCGTAAAAACAAAAAATCTTAAAAAGTTGTAGGCGAACTCTACGAAAAAATCTATTTTATAAGTTGAAAAGTGGCAGGGCTCGCCGATTGGCGAGCCCTGACCTTGGGCGGAGACAGAGGCGTAGTTGCCCTTATACTGTATTCCTAAAGTTTCTTACTACGTCGAATGGTCTCCTAGCTAGAAATGTATACTTTCTTACAGTGTAAATAAATTCAATACCCGTGTGTAATAAAAATCAGCCAAGTGCTTTTTCAAAGAAGCCTTGGCTGATTTCGTATGTATTCTCTCCTTGGATAATCGCAGTTGATAAGAATCAGTGTATTCTGTAGTGATGCAAGAATTACAAGGAAAAAAGCAAACCTTCTGGCACACAAATAAGAAAACAGAAGTATCTGTATAACTAACACTATTCATTTTTGCAAACGATCATTGTATTTACACCAGAACCGTTTTACTTGCAATTGTTAAAATTCTTCATAAGTAGCAGGATCTTGATTGTTAATTCTACCATCTGGACGAGTTAATTCTGCGATCATACTCATTTCCGTTTCAGTTAGGGAAAAATCAAAAATTGAGATATTCTCAAGTTGTCGTTCAGGAGATGAAGATTTAGGAATTGAGATTGCCCCTAGCTGATAGTGCCAACGTAAAATAACTTGTGAAATCGTCTTGTTATGATAGTCAGCAATCCTTCCAAGCGTTTCATTTCGTAGAACGGCACTTGCACGAGCTAATGGACTCCAGGACTCTATTGTAATGTTGTTCTCTTCGTGCCATATTCTTTGTTGTTCCTGGTTAAAGAATGGGTGTAATTCTATTTGGTTTATGCTTGGCTTCGTGCCAGTTTCTTTTTCTAAACGTTCTATATGTTCAGGTAAGAAATTACAAACACCAATTGAACGAATCAGCCCCGATTTTTTAGCGTCAAGTAATGCTTGCCAAGCTTCTACATATTTATCCTGCTTAGGATTAGGCCAATGAATAAGGTATAAATCATAATAATCTAGATTTGCACGATATAAGGATTCTTGAATGGTAGTAACCGCTTTATCGTACGCTTGATAACGACCTGGTAATTTGGAGGTAATTCTTAATTCCTCACGTGGAATCGAACTTCGCCGAACAGCTTCACCTACAGTCCCTTCATTTTCATAATTATAAGCAGTATCAATTAGTCGATAACCTGCATCAATTGCGCTAGTTATAGCATTGGCACCTGCATTTCCATTCAGGCTATATGTACCAAGACCTATAACTGGTAAAGTAAGGCCATCATTAAGCGTAATCTCTGGGATTGATATACTCATAATTAATCACTCCTTTTCAGTAATATTTTAAGATTATCATCTGTATGAACAGAAATTCAAATAATTGAACTGCTGTTGCCTTGTCAGATTTATATAAACGGTAATCGTTAGATTTCTGTACTAACACAATTGAAAAAGCTGTTCATCTTTCCAACAGCTTTTTCAATTGTAATCGTCAAGTTTGAAAGTTAAATAGTTCTAAAAGCCCATCCTGTGTGACAATATCGGCAAGCGTATATTGATCTAGTACATTTAGATAAGCCTGAAGTGCATCATGTAGAATATGTTTTAATCGGCACGTGGGACTCAAAATACAAGAGTTTTTTTCAGCATTAAAGCATTCCACCAGATGGAAATCTTCCTCGGTCTTACGAATGACAGCTCCTATGTTAATTTGATCTGGTTTTAATGCAAGACGAATTCCGCCGTTTCGGCCTCTTATCGTTTCAATAAAGCCAAGCTTACCAAGTTCATGGATCACTTTCATGAGATGGTTTTTGGAGATGGTATATTTATCGGCGATATCCTTAATATTTGCAAGTTGGTCATTATTTTGCATTGCTAAATAAATCAGAACCCTTAAGGAATAGTCAGTATATTGTGTTAGGCGCATTGCCTCGACCTCTTTCAAAACAGCATGTAATTACTTTTATCTTACTATATTTTTTTAGGAATACAAAAGGGAGATACCCATTACCAAGTTATAAGTTTGAAAAAAAGCAAATTATGTCTAATTTGTTAAAGATGTATTTTAAATATTGCTTTTAAGTAAGGTTATCACTATGATAAAGATATATTTAAAATACATCTTTAAATGAGTCATAAAAAAACAGACACATGGAGGTTATCGCTATGTTAAGCGCAAAAACAATTGAGACAATTAAAGCGACCGTTCCCGCATTAGAAATTTATGGAGAAGCAATTACGAAGCGTTTTTATGAAATGATGTTTACGAATCATCCTGAACTTTTAAACATCTTTAATCATATGAATCAAAAGCAAGGGAGACAACAAGGAGCGCTTGCAAATACTGTATATGCAGCAGCCCAGCATATTGATAAGCTGGAACAAATCATTCCTGTTGTTAAGCAAATTGCACACAAGCATCGCAGCCTCGGTGTAAAACCAGAACATTATCCTATTGTTGGTGAGCATTTATTATTAGCAATTAAGGACGTATTGGGTGATGCGGCAACAGATGAAATCATTGATGCATGGGGTGAAGCATACGGTGTCATTGCTCAGGCATTTATTAGTATAGAAAAAGAAATGTATGATGAAGCAGAACAGCAAGAAGGCGGATGGGCAGGATTCAGAACCTTTGTTGTGGACAAAAAGGTAACAGAAAGCACGGCTATCACATCATTTTATCTAAAGCCGCAAGACAATCAACTTCTTCCTTCATTTCTGCCTGGGCAGTATACTAGTGTCAAAATAAGTGACCCAGGAGAACAGTATACACATATCCGCCAATACAGTCTATCAGATGCACCAGGGAAAGACTATTACCGGATCAGTGTAAAGCGTGAGTGTGGAAACAACTACCCTGATGGAAAAGTGTCCAATTACCTTTATAATCAAATAAAAGAAGGAGATACATTGGAAATAAGCGCTCCTGCGGGTGACTTTACATTAAATATGGATACTACTATACCTGTTATTTTAATCAGCGGTGGAGTTGGCTTAACGCCAATGGTAAGTATGCTGAATACAGTTGCAGAAAAGCAACCTGAACGTGATGTAACATTTATTCACGCAGCCATTAATGGAGAACACCATGCACTGCGTGATTCTGTTGAAAAGTTGACACAGGAAAAGAAACATGTAAAATCCTTTATCTGCTATGAGGCGCCAACGGAAAAAGATCGTGCAGCGGGCAATTACGACAAGGAAGGCTACATCGATCTTCCATGGTTAAAAGAAGTGCTGCAATCAAATGAAGCTGATTTTTACTTCTGTGGACCACTTCCATTTATGAAAACTATTCGCAGTGCACTTTTAGAGTGGGGAGTACCGCAAAATCGAATTCATTTCGAATTTTTCGGACCTGCTGTGGATTTAGATAAGAAAGAAGAAGTAACTCAAAATTAAAGCGAAAGATAGAACTGGAAGAAAGCTAGATTTTTTAGGTTGCTTGTATCTATTAACAGGAGGCGTGTTGAACGGTTAGTTAATAGAAGGGGAACGAGGAAGCTAAGTGTAGGACTCATCAGAGTGCCTATGCTTAGCTTTTTTTACTGTTTCTAGTTGAAATCAACAAAACTAATGTACACCTATAGGAAATAGTTTACATTCAACACAAAAAATCCGTGTTCCAATAAGAAAGGAACACGGTCATACAAATTAGGAGGAAGGTCTTATGGAATACCTCAAACTTCTCCTTCATACGCTGTATGTAGCAAAGACAAGCAGAGGGAAGGATGAAACAAGCGATTTCTCCCTATCAAATTGAATACAAGATGACCATGGGAAATCGAGTTGTAGGTGAATGTACAGCACATGTCTTTTCTGAATTCCTTGTTATAGAAAAAGTTAAACAGGAATTGTTTTGGTTTTGCAACATCCATTGAATTACTTTACTATGAAAAAATGTTATAATTATTTTTCATAACTATATATGAATAGAACTTTGTATCGATTTAGTGTAGGAGAGGTGAATCATGGTTAAGAACACACAAAACAAAGAACTTCAGAGGGGATTAGAGGAAAGGCATATTACCCTAATGTCTTTAGGGGCTGCGATTGGGGTCGGCTTATTTCTTGGTTCGTCTACGGCCATACAGACAGCAGGGCCGGGAATATTAGTCGTATATGCCATCGCTGGACTTATTATGTTTTTTATTATGAGAGCCCTTGGGGAAATGGCGATCCAAAAGCCTGTTGCCGGTTCCTTCAGCCAATATTCGCATGATTATTTAGGACCACTTGCGGGGTACTTAACTGGATGGACCTATTGGTTTTTATGGATTGCCACCTGTATGGCTGAAATTACAGCTGTAGGTATTTATATGCAATACTGGATTCCTGACATCCCGCGCTGGCTTTGGTCGTTAGCCGCACTATTGCTAATGTCATTAGTCAACTTCCTTGCTGTAAAAGCCTATGGTGAATTGGAGTTCTGGTTTGCCCTTATCAAAATCGTCACAATTATTTTAATGATTGTGTCCGGTGCTGGAATGATTATTTTTGGTTTTGGAAATGGCGGGATTGCGACTGGCATTCATAACCTTTGGAGCCACGGAGGATTTTTCCCGCACGGTATAAACGGACTGTTAATGTCGATGCAAATGGTCATGTTTGCCTACCTTGGAATTGAAATGATTGGCGTCACTGCCGGGGAAGTTAAAAACCCGCAGAAAAACCTAGCTAAAGCCATTGATAATGTGTTCTGGCGGATTCTTATCTTCTATGTGGGTGCATTATTTGTAATTATGTCCATTTACCCCTGGAATGAAATCGGCTCAAAAGGTAGTCCGTTTGTGTTGACCTTTGAACAACTTGGGATTCCAGCTGCAGCAGGCATCATCAACTTTGTTGTTTTAACAGCCGCACTTTCATCTTGTAACAGTGGAATTTTTAGTACGGCGAGAATGCTGTTTAACCTTGCTGAAAATGGAGATGCACCCAAAAAATTAGGGAGAGTAACAAAAAATGGCATCCCAGGATTCGCTGTTATTTGTTCAGCCGTTGTTTTATTGATGGGTGTTCTATTAAATTATGTTGTGCCAGCCAAGGTATTCACATGGGTAACGAGTATTGCCACATTTGCAGCTATTTGGACATGGGGAATTATTTTACTATCACAGATAGCTTACCGCAAAAACTTAAATTCTAGTGAGAAGAAAACGTTGAAATATAAGGTTCCTTTTTTCCCATTGTCATCGTATATTTCGCTCGTGTTTTTAGCCTTTGTTCTTGTCGTGATGGCTATTAGCCCAGATACACGAATTGCCTTATATGTTGGCCCATCTTGGATCATACTTTTAATTGCTTTTTACTTTTTAACCGGCTTACATAAAAAGAATTCAAAGGATAGAATAAAGGAAGAGCATATCAGCTAAGCAGCAAGGAGGATTTATTGGGGCTGCTGACAAGCTAAATTGCCGAACACTAAGGCACAAAATATAGTAATAACAAAGAAGATGAACCACTATCCTGTAGTGATTCGTCTTCTTTTGCTTTTGGTCTTTATTTGTCAACATCCCCTAGGGGGTTGCCTTTTTATATAGTTTTTGGTAATCGGCATTAGTAGATTTATTTAGAAAGTATTTGTATTGTTACTTTTGTAGTAAGTCCCTTTGTGGTCTATGACAGCTATTCTGTCTGGGGCTGCCTGTTGGTATAACATTCGAAAGCGGAAGTCATCTTTTAACAACTCCTTACTCGATGGTTCTTAATGGCTTTGCTGGATTTCCTGCTACAATCGTATTAGGAGGTACATCTTTTGTAACGACTGATCCTCCCGCAACAATGGAGTTATCACCAATCGTAATTCCAGGCAAAATGACACAGTTCCCCCCAATCCATACACTGTTACCGATCCCGATTGGTATCGCATATCCACTCTTATTCCTATCTTTAGGTTCTATCGAGTGTCCAGCGGTATAAATTCCAACATTCGGACCTATCATGCAGTCATCGCCAATTCTTACTTCTGCCATATCTAAGATTGTGCAGTTATATCCAGCGTAGAAGTTCTTACCAACGTGAATGTTATAACCTAAGTCACAGTGAAAATTGTGTTCAATACTAACATTTTCACCTACACTTCCGAACAACTCTTGAATAAGGTTTTCTCTTTTTTCAAAGTCCTCAACGTCACTTCTGTTAAATTCCTGAACGAGTTTATGAGCACGAATACTCTTCTGTTTCAATTCTTCTGTTCCTCTTTGGTACATAATTCTTTCTTTATCTGTTTGAGCCATATTGTGTCTCCAATCTTATTAAAATTAGACTCTTATCTAAAAAGCTGGTGGAGTTACTGAAAAAAGTATAGCAGCATTTTTATCAAAGTTATTTTCCCATTTATGCTTCATATGTGCTGGTATTTTTACACTGTCACCAGATTCTAATATGAATTCCTCATCATTTAAAAACACTTTAATTTTACCTTCTAATACATAAGCAACTTCTTCTCCTTTATGCCCCAACAGTTTCTCGGATGAAGCTGTGTTCGGTGGGAAATTCATAATGGCTGCTGCAAGGTTTCCAGTAAAATCAGGCGAAACGAGCTCATAAGATAAGTTTTCAATGATCATTTTCTTTCGGCTATTCGATCTAACAACTAAATTCATCGTGTTGGTTTCTTCAATGAAGAAACTAAATGTAGGAACATCTAGGGATTTCGCTAAAGTTTTAAGGGTTTGAATAGAAGGGTTTGCTAAGCCACGTTCAATCTGGCTTAACATTGAAGGTGTTATTTCAGCTAACTTTGCTAGTTCTCTAATACTTAAATCTTTAGTTTTCCTATACTTTTCAACCTTCTTACCAATATCTATATTTTCCATTGCTATGCACTCCTTGATAAAGAACGTTAATTTTAATTTAACATCTTTAAATAAAACTTAACAACTTAAACGGTTTGTGTTAAATTTTATTTAACGTTTGTTTAATTAGATTTTAATTCACCTTGATGGTTATAATCAAGTCGATTAGGAGGATTAACTAAATGAAAGAGATTGAATGCAGAAATCTACAAACATTAAAAGACCACTATCCTTTACTAAACAAACTCATTTCGATGGAAGAAATATTGTGGTTAAATCCTAATGTTAAAAAATATAAAACAGGAATCGGAAATTCTCCCCTTACTCAAGATAATGTAGAGGATGCAGAGGAAAGATTGAAACGTTTTGCTCCATATATCGCAAGGGTCTTCCCAGAAACAAAAAAGCTGAATGGGATAATAGAATCTCCTTTAGTGAAAATTCCTTCCATGAAACAATCCTTAGAACAGAATTATCAACAGCCTATATTAGGTGAGTTATTGCTTAAGTGTGATAGTCACCTTCCTATATCAGGGTCTATAAAAGCAAGAGGCGGGATTTATGAAGTTCTCAAACATGCCGAAGAATTAGCTCTTCAACATCAATTGTTGACAATTCAAGATGACTATTCAATTTTAGATAGCGATAGGTTTCGAACATTCTTCTCACAATATTCAATCGCAGTAGGTTCGACTGGGAATTTAGGACTTAGTATAGGCATCATGAGTGCAAAGTTAGGTTTTAATGTGACTGTTCATATGTCTGCTGATGCAAAACAATGGAAAAAAGACTTGCTTCGAGGAAAGAATGTTCATGTCATTGAATATGAAGCGGATTATAGTAAAGCAGTGGAGGAAGGTCGAATCCAAGCAGATGGGGACCCTACATGTTATTTTGTGGATGATGAGAATTCTCATGACTTATTTTTAGGATACGCCGTGGCAGCATCTCGATTAAAAAAACAATTAGAAGAGTTAGAGATAACCATTGATGAAAATCATCCTTTATTTGTTTACCTTCCATGTGGAGTAGGCGGTGGTCCTGGCGGTATAGCTTTTGGTTTGAAGTTATTGTATCAAGACCATGTTCATTGTTTCTTTGCTGAACCTACCCACTCTCCATGTATGTTACTTGGTTTAATGACCGGACTTCATGATAAGATTTCTGTACAAGAAATTGGTATTGATAATGAAACAGACGCTGATGGGCTTGCTGTTGGAAGAGCATCTGGATTTGTGGGTAAAACTATGGAACCGTTTATAAGTGGTAATTATACGATTAGCGATGAACAATTGTATAAATTATTAAAGGAACTAGTTGATACAGAGGGGATTCATCTAGAACCTTCAGCACTGGCAGGCATGATAGGACCAATTAAATTATATAAAGAAGGGGCAGATTATTTACTGAAGCACAATTTAACAGAAAAAATGAGTAAGGGTACGCATATTGTTTGGGGGACTGGTGGAAATATGGTTCCTAAAGAAATGATGAAGCAATATTATCAAAAAGGATTGAATGTAACACGGGGTTAGTTGATCCCCGTGTTTTTTATTTTAGACAACCACATTTAAATTTAGAGAAATTACGTCAAATAAAAAAGAAAGTCACACAGACCGCATATTTTAGAATAAAGTTTAGTAAAAAACGTTTATAATCCTTAATGTATCAACGTTTTTATAAAAATACGGACTATATTTTGATCAATCTTTTTTATAAACACCGTAACTTCATTTCAAAGCCATAATACAGAGTAGAACGAAACAATAACTAACTAAACAAACACAAAACTTTTACCTATCTATTTAGGTGTGAAGTTTGAGTTAATAAATAATACTGGATGTCTCTTTTAACTTTTAATTAAGAGTATGGAAATTGGGTTGAGTAGTTGCTAAATTGCTTGTATGCTTGATCCAGTTTTTGCTGATCTTCAGCTTCAAGCTTATACCAGCCATTTTGAAACATTAAAGTATAGAGCTCACGGCAGCTTTGATGTGTTTCGTTTAGTATTTGAAGTATGTCGTTATGAAGCTGATCGTGGCTTGCTTCACGTACAGCGATATTTAAACTGTCTGTTAAATGTTTACAAGCGCTGAGACCATCGTTGATAAAATCACGGTCATTCATTTCTGGTCCTTTCACTTTTGGCAGCTGGCCTGTTTGTTGATTCGCAATTTGGTTACTGTTTTGATTTTGCTGAGTTTGCATTTTTGCTACCTCCATTTTTTTTTTACTGTAAAGGATGAGAATTCGGTAAATGTGCTAATGCTTCATTGTTATTAACCTGCAGATGGGGGAGTAATCTTTGATAGTGATTTTGGTGCATTTGCCCTGTTTTTTCCAGTACTTGTTTTATATCAGGATTGTTTACCTGCTCGGCTAGATGATGAAATTTCTTAAATGCTAGAAGCTCCCATGATAAGACATCTTTAATGTAAAGCAAATCTTTCGTCGTAATCGCTCTAGGTGGATTAGGAATCTGTGGTTGATTCATTTGTGTTTGCATTTGCATTGAAAAATCTCCTTTCGTTTTCATATCTGGCTTAGAATTAGCAAATAATATCCAGAATATACAGGGTTCTTTATTCAACTGATGAAGCAAATTAGTTGAACATAACATTTCAAAACAATATGATTATGGGGATGGAATATTAAGGGATTTGAAGAAATAATGGAAATTTAAAAATCAAATTTGTAGTTAATAGAATGGATGATACTATGAATGAAAAAAGAATAAAGATACTTGCTATTTCAGGAAGTTTACGAAAGAACTCTTCTAATACAAATATTTTATATGCTATTTCTAATCTGAAATCAGAAAATATTGATTTTCATTTTTATGAAGGACTGGAACATCTCCCACATTTTAATCCTGAAATAGATACAGAGGATCCTCCTTCTTCTGTTAAAGACTTACGCGAACAATTAAAACTAGCTAAGGGCGTAATAATATGCACTCCAGAGTATGCTAGGGGGGTTCCAGGGGTCCTAAAAAATGCTCTTGATTGGGTTGTGTCTTCGGGAGAACTCATGAATAAACCAGTTGCTGTTATTAGTGCTTCTCCACATAGTTCAGGTGGAGATAAAGCTCATGAGTCAATTATGCTCACATTGCAGATGGTCGAAGCAAAAATACCAAAAGAAAGCACACTACAAATTGCTCATGTAGGAACCAAGATTAATAATAAAGCTGAAATCTTAGATTCCACAACAAAGAAACAGTTAAAGTCAGTGCTTAATTCCCTTATTTCATCTATTTTTAATCATACATTTTATAATATTGAGGACATAAGCGATGATGAAAGAAAATTTCCGAATTAGCCATTCGTTAGCCCAAACAATTGTAGATGCAGCAAAAGAAGTGGTTGGAAAGGACATCAACTTTATACAATTAGACGGAAAAATTATTGCTAGTACTGATCCCAGCCGAATTGGCTCCTTTCACGAAGCTGCTTTTCAAGTAAAAGAAAAGAGAACGGTAGTAGAGGTTTCTGAGAATAACACATTCAAAGGAACGAAAAAAGGCATTAACTATCCGGTTATGATTGACCAACAGATGCTTGGTATCATTGGTATATCAGGTGATCCCGAAGAATGTAAATCGTTAGGATTTTTACTCACAAAGATTACAGAAGTATTGATTAAAGAACAAACGATGGCAGATAAAGTTTATTCTTTAGATGAACTACGTTCCTCTATTGTGCGCATGCTTATTTTTGAGGATGAAAAAAATAATGCTTCCATGAAGGACTATTTACAACAGCTTCAATATGAGCTAGAAGAGGTTGCGTTTGTAAGTGTCATCCATATACATGGGTTAAACAATCCCTCTTCACTTCCTGTTAATATGCACGATATTTTACTAAAGCAAGGAATCAAACTCTTTACTTATTTGTTCCCAAACCAATATGCTATCATTGTTAATGAATCGCAGTATGAAACGACAGTACAAATATTAAAAACGTATTTTGATTCCATGCAGATAAGTTGTTCTATCGGAATTGGCAGCATCAGTGCTTTAGAAGAACTCGCGACGTCCTATAAACATGCAAAGTTTGCCTTAAAATATGCCCTTTCAAAGCAAGTACGTGTATGTGAATACGCAAAACTTGACTTAGAAATGATCATGGAAAATATTGATCCCCATATAAGAAATGACTATGCTTTGAAACTAGTGGGTAAGCTTTCGGAAGCAGAAAGGACACTCTTACACACCTACTACAAGTATAATCTTTCTTTAAAAGAGACAGCTGCGGAGTTATTTATTCATAAAAATACGCTACAATATCGTCTTGACAAAATTACTGAAAAAACAAAGGTAAATCCAAGAGAATACCATGATTCCGTTAAACTTTATATTGCTCTTTTGCTTCAAACGCTTTAGTTTGAAGTTTTTTGCACTTTAAGAAAGTATAAATTTCTAGCCAGAAGACAATTCGACGTAGTGAAAAATTTTAGGAATAAAGTATAAGTAGGGCTACGCCTCTGTTTTCGCCCAAAGGCAGGGATCGCCAATCGGCGGGTTTTCTTTATTACAGGAACCAAAATTTTGTCTAATTATTTGTTACGTAGCCCATAACATCCTCATTTTACTTCGTCTATAATTAAACATAAGTAAAGGAGGTCTTAAAAAATGAAGGTTTTAATTGCTATCGATTCATTTAAAGGAAGCATTTCTTCCATAGACGGCAGCAAAGCCATTTCTTTAGGAATAAAAGATGTCGATCCTGATATAGAGATTGTGACCCTTCCTTTAGCGGACGGTGGAGAAGGAACTGTAGAAGCGTTGGTTCAAGCAACCGAAGGACAATTTGTCAAAAGGGAGGTAATAGGCCCGTTACATGAGAAGGTAGATGCTGTATACGGTATTTTAGGAGATAAAAAAACAGCAGTGATTGAAGTGGCGGCAGCATGTGGTTTACCACTTGTTCCTTCTAACAAACGCAATCCATTTGTTACAACTACATATGGAGTTGGTGAATTGATTTGCGATGCGATAGAGAAAGGATGTCGCGACTTTGTCATCGGGCTTGGAGGGAGTGCTACAAATGATGCGGGCGTTGGGATGCTTCAAGCATTGGGGTTTAAATTCTTAAATCAGTACAATGAAGAAATCGGTTGGGGAGGAAAGGAACTGCAAAACATCCACAAAATCGATGTAGCCGATATACACCCTGAGCTCCAGGCTTGCACATTTAAAGTGGCTTGTGATGTGAATAATCCTCTTTATGGACCAACCGGAGCTGCTTATATTTTTGGTCCCCAAAAAGGTGCAACAGCAGAAATGATCAAAGAGCTTGATCAAGGGCTTGAAAACTTTGCACAGATTGTTCTGGATGAGTTAGGTATGGATATTCATAATATAGCTGGTGCAGGAGCTGCCGGTGGACTTGGAGCTGCATTTGCAGGCTTTTTACATGCCAGTCTCCAGTCTGGAATCCAATTAATTTTAGATCTCATTGCAATGGAAGAAAAGATACAAGGTGCCGATTTTGTTATTACAGGGGAAGGAAGGTTAGATGGACAAACTTCAATGGGGAAAGCTCCCTTAGGTGTGGCACAATTAGCGCATAAACACCATATCCCAGTAATTGCACTAGCAGGCGGTATTTCAGAGGAAACATCAACCTTAAATAAACTTGGCATAACTTCTTATTTCTCTATTATGAATGCACCAATGTCTCTTGAAGAAGCAATGGATTCAAAAATAACTTTTGATAATTTACGATTAACTACTAAGCAGTTATTTCGATTGATTCGAGCGGTTCGTTAATGATGATCAAAGTGTAAGCGAACATCGGCAACTCTCTCGAGAAACTCATAACACATTCAAAAGAGAAGCCTTGTATCAGTGTATTGATTACCTGAACAGCTTATTTTTGTTAAGACACACAACAGAAGATTAATTAAATAGACTACTTAATATAATTCGATTTATAGGAAGCTATAGAAAAAATACTACACAAAAAGTGGCCACAAGGGTCACTTTTTGTGTAGTATTTTTATTGTTTATGAGATAACATGTCGATGTATGCTTGGATAATTTCTAATATTTGATATCCCATGAGAGATACTGCAGTAAAAGAGAAAAAACCAATGACAATAAAACGAATCCACATAATAGATCTTCTCCCTTCATATGGTAATAGATGCTAATAAGTGACTCTAAAAGTCATCTATACCCTTAAGGAGAACTTATATGAGGCATGATGCCACATCCTCTCTTCATTACGCTTACGAGGTTAGCTGTCGGACTCGGGATTAGAGAGTTTCCCTACCTTAAAAGGATTCGCCCCTAGTGACTTATAATCACTGGTTTGGTTCCCCCGTTCCTAATTCAGGATTCAGCAAAAAATTTTTTGGTATTTTATAGATTACCATATTTTAACAATGAGTGCAAATGAAATTTTTTGGTTGTGGTGCAAAACTCGTTTGTGACATAAAAAAATATGCATGTGTCATGCGACTTGCATTTTGATGAGAGGATAGCATCTATTTCTCCACCTGGTTTATCAATTTGCACTTTCCAAATAAGCCTTTTCTTCTTCTGCTGTAGCAAGTCTTGTGGCTATTCCAACGTTTCCACCTTGCCATTTCCAAACCTGATTATGAACCTCAACACAGTAGGAGAAATCACCCTTTTCCCATTCTCTTAGAGCTTTCATATAAAAATCATACTGAGAAAGATGGTCTTTATTTTTCTCAGCTATTGCAATTGTTGCCTTAATGTTTTTTGAAGACATTCTAGTAAATGTCCATTTCTCATTGGCTGCTACCTTTTGGTGAGTCATTCCATGAAGAATGGTTTGTACCTCTGCATCAGTAATCATTTCAGACTTTAAATCCACTTCATCTTTGATTTGAACCTCAGTTGGACCTTTTTCAGCCTTGGTTGAAGTCTTTACATTCTTACTTTCCCAATGGTCAATATAGGAAAAAGTAGCATAAACACTTCCTACGAGTAAACCGATGGAAATCGTAATCCACATTAAAAACTTCATTATTGATTTTGTCATAATATCCCCCTGTTGGAAAATCCTTTATTGCTCATTATAACATCTGAATAATTTGGATGGTCTACAAGTGAGAAAGAAGACTTATTGAACTAGCACTTAGTTTTGATTATCAAATACCATAGAAAAGTGATAGATGATGACATATCTGAACGTGCAAAAGAAATATTTCTTAATTAAAAGTGCAGGACAGTTTAATTTTTGATGTGTGTTTTTAACTTTCCTAATATTAAATCATGTCAGGATAAGCATTTACTTGGTATAATGTATCATGCAAACAGGAGGTAGATAGAAAAAATACTTCTAGTGATGTAATACTGAAATGCAGGGAGAGGGAACAATTTATGGAGAATCAAAAAGAAATTAGTTCCGCTAAATTAATGTGGAGAATGACGCGACCTCATACATTAACGGCGACGTTTGCTCCTGTCATATTAGGGACAGTTGCAGCACTTTATGAAACCAAGATCCATTGGCTTTTATTTATTGCGATGATGCTTGCATGTTTAGCATTGCAAATTGCAACGAATTTATTTAATGAATATTATGATTTTAAACGTGGATTAGATACTGCTGATTCTGTTGGAATTGGTGGTGGAATCGTCCGTCATGGATTGAAGCCAAAAAATGTTTTAACAGTTGCGATTGTATTGTATATCGTGGCAGCATGTATCGGTGTGTATATCTGCATGAATAGTAGCTGGTGGTTAGCGGTCATCGGTTTATTCGGGATGGCAGTTGGCTATTTATACACAGGTGGTCCATTCCCAATTGCGTATACGCCACTGGGAGAGTTATTTTCTGGATTGTCAATGGGGACAGGATTTGTACTAATTGCTTTCTTTATTCAAGCCCATATGTTAACAGTTGAAAGTATATTGATTTCCATTCCGATTGGGATTTTAGTAGGGGCAATCAACATGTCGAATAACATCCGGGATATTGATGAAGACATTAAAGGTGGAAGAAAAACGTTGGCTATCCTCCTTGGAAGAGAGAAGGCAGTGGCAGCCCTAGCTATTTTCTTTTTAATTTCTTATTTATGGATTGTAGCGATTGTATTGCTGGGTTATGTAAGCCCTTGGGCATTGGTTATGTTCCTGGGTTTGAAAAAGCCAATTTCTGCCATTCGAAGCTTTCGAAAAGGAGCAAAAGAACCGCAATATATGCGTGTAGCAATGAAAGCAACAGCGATCACAAATACGATTTTTGCTTTCCTGTTATCAGCAGGACTATTAATTAGTTATTTGTTTTAAATAGAAAAGCATTCCCGAACGGTAGAGGGGATGCTTTTTTCATTTATTTCACTTTAAGAAAGTATAAATTTCTAGCGAGGAGACAATTTGACGTAGTGAGAAATTTTAGGAATAAAGTATAAGGGCAACTACGCCTCTTACGAAAATTATGTAAACAAACAATGCCCTCCATGTCACTTGACTGGAGGGCATTGCTATAGGCTTTTAGATACGTTGAATTCTGATAGTATGTGATTAACATGCATAGGATATACACTGTTCCTTGTTCAACTACGGGCAGGCTAGTTGAACAAGAAAAGTTCTATATTGAATGGTTTTTATCTTTAGCATAATTTGGTGATGTACTAGAGTTTGTTAATATGCGGTCTAATACTTTTTCAGTAAATGGCATAAAGTAATTAAGTACTAGCCCCCCTAAACAAACGGTTAATAAAGTTCCAACGCCAATTGGTCCATGTAAAATCATTGCTATTATCAAGAATACGAGGTAAATGAATGTTCTCGAAAAAAATATGTTTGTTCTAGTTAATTCTTGTATGATTAATGTTAATCGGTCAATTGGAATCGGTGCAAAATTTGTGTGTAAATATGTTGCAGTTCCTAATCCGATAACAACTAAGCCGATTCCAAAACAAACAACTTTGCTGTACCATAGTTCGGGTGTTATCAAATTGTGTAATAAAAAAAGCCACATATCAATACCAATACCTGTTATAAATGCTGTTAACAACCCTAAAACTTCTGGTCTTTGTCTTTTTAAAAATGAATTACAACATATCAATATAAAAGCCAGTATGATTTCCCAACTTCCCACAGTAAGCCCCACATTTATGGACAGTCCTACTAAAAGTGCATCAAAAGGTGAAGTTCCAAGGTCTGATTGTATGGTGAAAGAAATACCAAGGGTTAATACTAAAATTCCTAATACATAAAAAACATATTTCACTTGATTCGACCTCTTTATTATTGTTTTTTTTTTTTTTTTGTTGCAAATGCAACAAAATTAAGTTACATTTAATATATGCCATTTTTGTTGTATTTGCAACAAAATACATACTAAGGAGTTAATTATGAAGGAAATTCTTCGTGAAATTGGAATGATAGCAAGGGCATTAGATTCTATAAGTAATATAGAATTTAAAGAATTTGAACTTACAAAAGGGCAGTATTTGTACCTTGTGCGAATATGTGAAAACCCAGGAATCATTCAAGAAAAGTTAGCTGAGATGATAAAAGTAGATCGAACAACAGCAGCTCGTGCTATAAAAAAACTTGAAATGAATGGCTTTATTGAAAAAAAGGAAGATAAACATAACAAAAAAAATAAAAAACTCTTTCCAACAGAGAAAGGGAAAAATGTTTATCCTTTTATAAAAAGAGAACATGATTATTCCGATATCGTTGCATTAGAGGGATTTTCCGAAACAGAAGTAGAAACCATTTTCAATCTTCTTCAAAGAGTAAGAAAAAATGTAGAAAAAGACTGGGAATTTGTAAAAAAGGGAAACAAGAGAAATTATTGATTGTATAAGGGAGCGACGTATTTAAATGACTATAGATATAAAAAAGTGTATCCTTGAAGATTCACGCAAACTTCAAGAAATTAGTTATGAAACATTTAGTGAGACCTTTAAGCATCAGAATTCGCTCGAAAATATGAACGCCTATTTGGAAAGGGCATTTAACTTAAAACAATTAGAAAAAGAATTATCCAATATTTCTTCGCAATTCTTGTTTGTTTATTTTAATAATGAAGTTGCTGGATATTTAAAGGTCAATACCAATGATGCTCAGTCGGAAGAGATGGGTGATGAATCACTTGAAATCGAGAGGGTTTATATAAAGAGCAAATTTCAAAAACATGGGCTTGGTAAATATCTGCTAAATAAGGCTATAGAAATTGCGTTGGAATGTAATAAAAAGAAAATCTGGCTAGGCGTATGGGAAAAAAATGAAAA
The DNA here is from genome assembly GCF_004138295.1 of Ectobacillus funiculus. Taxonomy (GTDB): domain Bacteria; phylum Bacillota; class Bacilli; order Bacillales; family Bacillaceae_G; genus Ectobacillus; species Ectobacillus funiculus. The sequence continues at coordinate 17,438 of NZ_SCFM01000016.1, forward strand.
TGCTATTGCCTTTTATCAGAAAATGGGGTTTGTTCAAACTGGAGCTCATGCCTTTTACATGGGAGATGAAAAACAGACAGATTTTATTATGACTAAAGAATTGGAGTTAGCTGGAGAATAAACTCCTTGTACGTACTTCCTGTATTGAGGTTCCTACACGGATGACATACTTACGATCTGGCCTGCTCGTTGGCTGACTTCTTCATAATACTCCATTAAAAATTGGGCGACTTTATAGAGGGACTTTCCAGCATCCGTGAGACGGGTACCATGATTGGTCCGGATTAAAATATGAACGCCGATATGTGCCTCCAATAGATTCATCTGCTTCATAATCGCAGCAGCAGATTTGGACAAAAGTGGAAGCTTTCCTGAAAGGACTCGAGACAGACCATATTGACCGGTATTATCAGCACAGAGTGAATGTGGAGGAAACGGTAAAAATAAGAATACTGGTCAAAGCTTATTTGTAAAGTGCTTCACTTAAACGAACGGTTAGGTTAGTTGAACAAGTTATAAATTCAATAGTTTAAATTTAGAGAGCATTTCTTTGTAATGAGGAATGCTTTTTATTTTTGTTTACACTGTAAGAAGAAATTTCTAGCTAGAAGCGAATTCGACGTAGTCAGAAATTTTAGGAATACAGTGTAAGTCCAACTATGCCTCTGTGTTCGTCCAAGAGCAGGACTCGCCAAACGGTGAGTTCTCTTTGAAATTAAAGTTTATTTAACAATAAAAATAACATAAAAATAAATAAAAATTTATTGAAAAACGATAAACTATGTGTTAAATTTCAAAATGACAGTAAATAAGTGAGGTGCTTTTTATGAAACAGGTATCAACCTGGAGATATTCTGGAGTACAAAAGTGACGAAGACACTCAGTAATAAAGTAGGGATATTTAATATTATGAACAAAAGGACGAAACGTCTAAATCCATCATTAAAGGAGGACCTATATGAGCAACGAACCTATCATCAGCTTAAGGAATGTGACCAAACGGATTGGCCGAGCTACCATCATCGACGATCTTACATTTGACGTACCGCAAGGGGAAATTTTCGGCTTCCTTGGCCCAAATGGGGCTGGAAAAACCACCACAATCCGTATGATTGTTGGACTGATGTCGATTACTAAGGGTCAAATACTGATTAAGGGAAAAAATATCAAAACCGAATTCGAGCAAGCAATCCGGCACGTAGGTGCCATCGTGGAAAGTCCAGAAATGTACAAGTATCTGAGTGGCTACCATAACCTCGTTCATTATGCCCGCATGGTGCCGGGGGTAACTAAGGAACGGATTGATGAAGTGGTGTCGCTGGTTAAGCTAGAAAACCGCATCCATGACAAAGTCAAAAAGTACTCGCTCGGCATGCGCCAGCGTCTGGGAGTCGCCCAAGCACTGTTGCATCGGCCGTCCCTGCTCATTCTCGACGAACCGACGAATGGTCTTGACCCGGCGGGAATTCGCGAGCTGCGCGATTATTTGCGGCATTTGACTCGTACGGAAGGAATCACTGTTATCGTCTCCAGCCATCTGTTGTCCGAGATGGAGCTCATGTGTGACCGGGTCGCTATCCTCCAGCGGGGTAAGCTGGTCGATGTGATGCCGATTCAGCATTTTACCCAGGGGAACGATCAGGTTCAAACGTATCTGATCCAAGCACAGCCGCCGGAACAGGCGTTGGCGGCTATGAGGCAGATGGATGGGGTCCAGGGGGGCAAGCTCGCTCAGGAAGGGATCGTCGAGGTCAAAACCGAGCGGGAATGCATCCCGGATATTCTGGCAGGGCTGATGCAGAACCATATTCGTATCTATGGCGTCCAGATGGTTTACCAGTCTCTAGAAGATCGATTCTTGGAAATAACGGAGGGTGGACAAATTGGTTAATCTAGTGCTCAATGAAAACATGAAAATCTACCGGCGGGTGCGAACGTGGATCCTGGTCGGACTCATGTCCGCTATTGTGCTTTATATCAACATTATTGAATGGCATTCTGATGGAAAAAAGGCACAAGGCGAAGGCTGGCGGGCAGAACTGCTGCAGGAGAATCAGCAATGGAGCGAAATTTTGAAGCAGCCCAATCTCGATGAAGAGGCTCGAACGTTCTATCAGCAGCAGATTGCCGTCAATGACTATCACTTGGAGCAGAATATTCGCTCAACGGACGGTACGATGTGGGATGGCGTGAATGTTTCGGCCAATCTGATAATCGTAATTACCATTTTCACCATCATTATTGTGGGAGACAGTGTGGCGGGAGAATTTTCGTCAGGCACGATCAAGCTGCTACTCATCCGGCCGGCTAGCAGGGTCAAAATCCTCGTCTCCAAATATATCTCTTTTCTGTTGTTCGGCATGCTGTTGTTAGTTACTTTGTTTGTCATATCCGTCGCAGTGAACGGAGTCTTATACGGTTTTGGATACATGGATCTACCGTTGATCAGTATGACTGCGGAAGGACAAATCGTCGAAAGGAATATGGTCCTCAATCTGTGGAAAACGTATATGCTCAACGGTGTATCCACAGTCATGTACGTAACCTTGGCCTTTATGATCTCGTCCGCCTTCCGAAGCAGCACGATGGCTATCGGGTTTTCCATCGGCGCCTTATTTGCGGGCAATATTGTTCTGGAGGCACTTCAGCGGTTCGATTGGAGCAAGTACCTTTTGTTCGCCAACACCGATCTCACCCAGTACCTGACTGGACATCCTTTCCAAGAGGGAATGACATTGTCCTTTTCCATCGGGGTACTTGCTGTCTATTTCCTCGTGTTCAATCTAATTTCCTGGCTCTTTTTTACACGTAGAGATGTGGCAGCCTAAACTTGTCGACATAGCCGATATAAATATCTTTCAGCATTGATCATGGCTGTGCGCCTATCCCTCTAGCCTGAACGGTGGGGGATGCTCCATGATTTTTTTGTACACTTTATGAAATTTACATCAATTTCAATAATAATTAATAGAATTGGTTCATTATCAACAAAAGATTCTATGAAATAAGCGGAATAAGTACGGTGAGTGTAGCCGGGCTAAAAGTACCTAAAGGTATACCTTTGGGAACACACTAAAGGACACATCATGTTCAGATGTGTCCTTTAGTGTGTTCCGCTATCAACTTAACTGCTCTCTCATACTCAAGTCTAACTTCTTCTTTACTCAATCCTTTTATTTCTCCCCATACGTCATACGATTCTTTATTCAAACTATCAGCTTTCGCCCGAAATTCTGCCGCCAATACTTCATCATCATAGTATTCAGCTTCCCATGCTAAAGCGTAGTACTTAGCTCTATCCCTATAAATTTCTAAAAGACGTAGTTCTTTCTCACCTACCTTGTCGCGATATTTCTCTAATTCTATTACTTGAGAAGCCTTTGGCTTGTCCATGTTTTCATCCCCTTTTTAGTCTTGTATTATCTCAATTGATTCTCCCCAAAACCTAAGCTTTTTACTGCTCTCCTCAAATAATTTACCAAAGTCACTCACCTTTCTTCAACTTCAAATCTACGCTACCTGATAACTTTGTTACCGTCATGCATGCGTATCTAGGATAGATCGAAAAGAACGTCGGCCGGATATGCTTGGTAAAATACTTCCCTATCCATCATTTTAGTGTCTGAGTAGGAAGATATGTCTATTGGGATTCTTTGCTTTTGTTTCTGTGAAACCCGTTTATGAGGTTTAATGCGTAATAGTCTATAATCTTTGAAAAAATCAAATTCATGTTCCTCCAACTTATAAATGAAAATAATACCAAAATTATAACATATTATTAAAAAACCACATTATGTTCAAAGGTTATAAATAGATTCAGATTAACAGATTTTTTAAGTTGTAGTTTCTGCTGTTAAAAGTTTGATGAAAAAACTAGGATAAACGGTTCTGATGCAAAGACTAAAGGGGTGTTTTTATAGTAAAAAGTGAAAAGAAGATCTGAACTGAAAGGTGGATTAAGGAACTGTTGAGTGGCAATCAAGTTACTCCACTAAAGGGACAGATTGTAGATGATATCTTCTGGGAAATCGGATATTAATGTTAAAATAGATGGGGAATGTGAAGGAATGTACTTAAACTATATGGCAGTTTAGCGTAATAAGGAAATAATAAAAGAAAATGGGACAAGGGAGACCTGCTAAGTATAGGGGGAGAGGACTAGAAAGTCTTAGAAATTATTCAACAGCAATTCATATCCAAATTTGTTGAAATCTAATGGAGAGTTGCCTTACATTAATACATATTTTAAGCATTGACATTTTCTTATTTTGCTTTTACAATAGTTTTATGACTTTAGAACAATTGAGTGATAACCAAAGGATTAGAATATTTAACGCTTTAGCAGATGAGAAAAGGATCAACATCATCCGAATATTATCTCAGCAAGATACACGCCCGCGATGCTCGGATATTGGAAGGAGGCTAGAAATAAGCAAATCAAATGGTTCTTATCATTTGAAAATCTTGTCCGAAGCGAACCTGGTGCTTATTGAAAAAGAAGGGGTAACAAAATATGTTTCTTTAAATAAAGAGACATTTAAACAATACTTGCCCGGATTTTTGGCTACGTTATAAGGTAGCCAATTTTTTTCTCCATTAGTTCCAAGGTTTTATGACTATTAAACAAAGGAGAGTATAAACTAAGATGAATAAACTTATATGTACATTATGTTTAATTGTGCTGGCAGGTGTAATGAATTCAATATTATTTAATGTAACGCTGGAAGATATGGCTATTGATTTGAAAGTCAATAGTTCTGCAATAAGTTGGATAGTTATTTCTTACACACTGGTCATAACATTTGGTTCGGGTATATACAGTAAGCTCGCTTCTTATTTTCAAATCAAAAAGTTGTTGTTAATAGGAGTAACATTATTTACTTTAGGTTCTTTAATAGGGTATTATTCTAGCATCTTTACTGTGGTCTTGATAGGCCGTATTATTCAAGCAATGGGAGGAAGCTCATTTATCGCTCTATCCATGATTACAGCTACAAAATATATTCCTTTACCTAAACGGAACGTTGCTCTTACCCTGATAGGAGGATGTTTATCTTTAGGTTCTGGTATAGGTTTCTTAATAGGTGGATTATTTGCTTTTACATGGGGCTGGCACTCTTTGTTTCTATTAATGAGTCTAACATTACTAACAGTAATTGGTATATATTTTCTATTTCCTTCTGGATATGCAAGCAAAGAAAGGATAACAGAGCCCTTTGATATTCTAGGAATGTTCTACTTGATCATATTTGTCACATCATTCATTTTAGGTGTAAAACTGAATATCTACCTGCTTTTTCTATGTATAATCTCTATATTTATATTAGGATTGCACAGTAAAAAGAAAAAAATTGTTTTATTAGTTGATCCTTCTGTATTTAGATATTTTTCTTACGATAGATTGATTTTGATTAGCTTTATTAATAATGCTGCTATGGTTGCAACTTTGTTTTTATTCCCCACATTGATGAATAGGGCCTTCCACTTATCAGTTGTACAGATAGGGTTCATCATTTGTATCGTTGCGATAGGTTCCTTTTTTATCAGCCTAATGATAAGAAAAATAGTTCAGGTTATAAGTAATGGAAAGTCAATGTTTCTATCTATATTGTTACAGTTGCTTGGTTTTTGTGTCTTAGCATTTTTCGGCATTCATTCCATTATAATGGCCATATTAGGACTTTTTTTGATATATTCAAGTTACGGGGCATTAACAGTGATTATAAACCTAGAAATACCACAACATTTAGAGCCGGAAAAAGCTGCGATGGGGTTGGGAATGTACAATCTTATAAATTTTTTAGGAATGTCATTTGGACCATCCGTCTCAAGTAGGATACTAAGTGTCTATTCCAATATTTCCTTTGTACTTCAGTGCTTCGCTGTTTTATTAGTTGTATTATTACTATTAATGTTTGTTGGAAGAAAGAATAGCCAACTTTCGTTAAAAAGAAACGTATCTTTAGAGAAGGACTGATGGGGTAGGTTTTTTACTAAAGAGATGAGTCTGTAATTGACCTACTCTATTTTTCTCTGGTTAGATATGTTTAAAGGGCAATTGATCTAAGAAGGATTAATGTTCTTTTTTCGCAGGTTTCTACTGGAACTATCGTGGCAGCATTCCTGTAATAAATTCATGATCATAAGGTGGAATTGTGAATCATTTCACTTACACTAACGGGGTGCGAGAGTTAAACAAAGGGGTGCTACGGCAGCTCTTTTTCTTGTTCCACTGGCAGGTTAGTGGTAGAGGGATTTTAAACACAAACATACTTAGACTCTGTTTTTTGAAAAAATGAGATCGTCCTGGAAGGACCTTTGTAAGCTCTCAGAATTACTAATATTATTTAGGATTGTCTGGCGGAAAAAGGTAAGACATATCTTTACAAATTTATGGGGATATATGGATATGCAAAAAGGTGCGCTCTAACGAGTGCACCTTTTGTTTTATGAATTGTATATTTCTCTGTTTAAATTCACAATATCCTTATGTGAAAATTCAACTTCTTTTTTTTCTGCAAGGAGCTCTGCAAACATTTCCATCACTTTATCCCGTAGTAATGGTGCTTTTTCTTTACTTGCCTTTTTCAACGCTTTCGTTAGTTCATCTTTTGTTAGCTCCGTACAGTAAGCAGGAGTTCCTGGCTGTTGTCTCCAAGAGTCACTTATAGAACCACTATCTACTGCGTCGAATCCTAGCTCGTTTACTACGTTCATGACTACTTGTTTTTGTGATGGGTCATTACCAGCAACTGCCATCGCAATTCGTCCACTAGAATCTTCGGATGTTCCTTCATTTTCTAAAGTATGGGCTAATAAGTTGTTGAAAGCTTTAATGATAGGTCTGCCTAATTGATTTGAAACCCAAACACTTTCAACCATCCCGTTCTCGATTTCTTCAATTTTGCCGTCTCTAAAAGGATAATAATTTGAAGTATCTACAATGATTACTTCCTCTCCGACTTGATCGATAATGTTCCGAATGCTTGGCAGTGCTTTTATAGGGAGAGATAGTATAAGAACTTCAATATTTGTAATTGCATCCTCTACACGCACAGGTGTTCCAGCAAGCTCTTTTCCTTCTAAACGTTCAATTCCTCGTGCATCTGCAATCTTGACATTATGCCCGTTCTTAACTAATTTTTTAGAAATAATGGACCCAATTGGTCCTGCACCTATAATTCCAAATCGCATGATTGTTCCTCCTAAAGAATTTGTATATCAAAGAATAATTCCGCTAACGTTACACAATCATATTTTCAGCTGAATCATTCACCTCTTATCAAACCGTAAACAAAGCATCATATGTCTTTATAAACGTATTGAGTATTTTGGTTACATATACTAGAATATAATCATTTCTCATCTTTTTGAAGAAGGCAATAAAAATTGACATAGTACATTTTTTTGTACTTAACAGTAGAAAGCAGGTGAAATGGTGTCTAGATTATGTAAGGATGGATTTGACAAAAAGTGTATAAAGGAACAAAGAGAAGTATATGGTATCGCCTATACCCAAAACATACTTTCAGGCCGTTGGAAATATCTTATTCTTTGGTTTTTAAAGCCCACAGAGCGTCGTTATAGTGAAATCAAAGCTTTTTTAGGTGATATTTCACAAGGTTCTCTTACAAAGCAACTTCGAGAACTAGAAACAGATGGCTTAATTAACCGCATGGTTTATCCAGAGGTACCTCCTCGTGTTGAATATTCATTAACCTCAAAAGGGGAAGAATTCATTCCTATTATCGATTTGATGGAAGCGTTCGGAAAGAAGTTTGGGGAGCAAGCAGATTAAACCAAAACGGTCACATCTATCGTTTCCCCCACAGAAATGAAAAATTAAATGGTGGATAAAGTAAACGTTGTGGGGACGAGAAATCGTTCCAAAGGCAACTTTTTCTTTTACGATAAAAGTTTGTGAAGAAATGTACTTAAAGTAACGGGGTGCAAGAATTTAAAAAGCAGCGGAAGATCCGTTGCTTTTTTCTCTTCCTTATCTAAAAATATTTTCTATGAAATTCTCTTCTAATACTTCCACTTAATTGAGCATAAATCCTAGTGGTCTCGCTCTTTTCGTGCCCTAGTAAACTTTGTATTACATCAATAGGAGCTCCATTATTTAATAGGTGTGTAGCATAGCTATGGCGTAATTGGTGTGGATGGATTTCTTTGTTGATCCCTGCACGACTTGAAGTTCGTTTAATAATGTACCTCATCTGTGCAATGCTCATTTTATGTGGGTGCCGTTCAGTAACAAAAATAGCTGGGTCTTTATCTTGACGAAGCTCTAAGTATCGTTTCAACCAAATTTCACAACGTATATTAAAATAGACTTCTCTTTCTTTATCACCCTTTCCAAGGACAATTGCAGAGCAATTTGACCAATTAATGCTATTCTTTTCTAAGGTCACAATTTCACCTATTCTACAACCTGTTGAGAACATAAACTCAAATAATGCCTTTTCCATTGGAGTAAAACAAGCTTCCCTTAAATGTTCGATTTCGCCCTCTGTTAAGAATTTGGGGATTCGTTTCCCTTGTTTAGGTTCTTTGATTTTCGCTGCTGGATTTTTAAAAATATGTCCTTCTTCGTGTGACCAGCGAAATACCGATTTAATAAATCGAATTCGATGAGCTAAACTTGATGGTTTTAGGTGTTCACTGGACTTTGCTAAGTATTCTTTCAACTGATCTGTTGTCACTGATACAATACTCACATCGTTAAAGTGCTGAATTAATAATTTTGATTGAAGTCTATATGCTTTCAGCGTCTGTGGAGAGAACCCTTCAATCCTTTTATCCGATTCGTAAAGTTCCCAGGCTTTTGATAAAAGCAAATATATCCCTCCTTAGATTGGTGATATTAGAGGAATTATTGCCTTGATTTTAGAAATAAAAACATCGGATATTGAACTATCTGGCAGAATAGTTCAAGAAGAAAAGAACATGTATTCAGGGTTATTGCATCCCTCATTACAAAAGAGATTTCCCAATAGGAAATGTTGTAAAACCATTTTCGACAATCTCATAATTTCCTCTAAGAAAACAACTACTTTGAATCAGTGTATGGAAAGTTATAAAAAGGATTGTTGACATTTTAAATTAAATTTTTTAATATTTAATTGTACACAATTTAATTTTATAAAACTTAATTACTTGAAAGGGTGGGAATTTGAATCTTACCGATAACTTGAAGCTTGAGAATCAACTCTGTTTCGCTTTATATGCTTGTTCCCGTGAAATCACCCGATTATATCGTCCTGTACTTGATCAATTTGGGATCACATTTCCCCAGTACTTAACCTTACTTGTCCTTTGGGAGCATAATCGTCTTACAGTAAAGGAGATTGGAGATTTGCTTTATCTTGATAGTGGTACATTGACTCCGATGCTAAAACGAATGGAAACGATGGATTTAGTCAAGCGTGTAAGGGCAATGGACGATGAACGGAAGGTATGGATTGAGATAACAGAGAAAGCCAATGAACTAAAGAATGAAGCAGTATGTATCCCGCAAATGTGTTCACCCCATTTCGGTATTACACACGAGGAGTATGTGGATTTGATGGCACAATTGAAACAAATTTTAGGAAACTTACAAAAAGAAACGAGGAATATAAAATGACAGTATTATATACAGCAAGTGCTACAGCGGTGGGCGGAAGACACGGACGAGTGGTTTCTTCTGACAAGGTATTAGATTTAGATTTAAAAACACCTAAAGAACTTGGTGGTCCAGGCGGATATGGGACAAATCCAGAACAGTTATTTGCAGCTGGATATTCAGCCTGTTTTGACTCTGCTTTAAACCTGGTCATTCGTACAAAAAGGGTAAAAGAAGTAACAGCAACTGCAGTAACGGCAGATGTTTCGATTCTAAAAAGTGGAGATAACAAAGGATTCAAATTAGCGGTAGTCCTTCAGGTGGAAGTTGAAGGCGTAGATAAAGAAACTGCCGAGGAGCTTGTAGAAGAGGCTCATCAGGTGTGTCCATATTCCAACGCTACTAGAGGAAACATTGAGGTAACTTTAAAGGTTATATAAATGCAGGTGTTACACAGGATATTAAAATGCAACACTTTGAAAAATACGGATGACTGATACAATAAATTTGAGTTTGCATATTATGATGAAAGCAATGTTCAAGGAATGAGAGTAACTGTTCCAGAAGAAGGATATGAAATTACATTGATTGCGACATTTTATCAAAAGAAGAAATGGGAAAAATACTATTATCAATGGTTGAATAGTAATTGTGTGCGATTGCGAATATAAGCAATCGCTTTTTTCTATATTCAAGAAACGTACAACATACCAGTGCTAAAAGTTAAGTTTGTGAATCAATTCACTTAAGCTAACGGGGGCTTGAGTTGAAGAGGAAAACCAAAAAACGAATCATCAAATAACTTCCGCTTTCGTTAATTATGTGAACACAAATACTCTCCAGATTGCTTAGCTGGAGAGTGTTTTTATTGTTCTTTGTTGATAGCGCTATATCCTGTGTGGGTGCCTTTTCGGATTATACCCATGATGAAACGTACAATCAAAAATGTTGTGGTTATAGAAGAAAACGTATATTTCCAATCCCATGACTTTTTGTACTCAATTAGTCGTGTGTTCTGTTCAAGCCAGTTTTCAACAATTGTCATAGGAATGCTGAAACACATGGCTTTCACTATCATGCCGAAAATATTCGAATTCTTGGTTAGTTGATTGTAGTACACACATGAAATCGGGAAGAGGATGTAGCTGAACAAGACACTAACATCAAATGTTTTAAACAAAGGAACAGGATACTTTAAGTAACCCTTTTTCACAGCTATAACGTTTAGAATTGATGAAATGTAACTTTTAAGAAAAAATATAATGAGCCAGTCTTTCATCAAAGGTTTTCTTACCAAGTTAAAAAAAGCGAATACCCCAAAAAGGAATAAAGATTTTAGAGTCGTTTTTTCAATGGTGCTATTCATACTGATGCCCCCATCCTGTAATCCAAAGAGTAGTTAATAATATCCTTTCAAGGGTATCAAAAACTACACATTCACAAACGTCAAATTATGACTTTTAAATTTTATCAATCCTTTTTGGTCATAATAAAAATAAAAAAGGAGTTCCCATTAGAAATGGAACATAACCCAAAACTTGTTTCTTCAGAAGTTGCAGCCTTGTGGGGTGCTTATATGCAGAACTCAATGGTTTATTGTATCGTTCAGCATTTTGCCAATGTAAATGAAGATGCTGATAGTACAGACATTATTCAAACTGCTTTAACAAATTGTAGTTATGTTGTAAATGAGGTCAAACGAATCTTCGAAAAGGAAAAGCATGCAATACCTATTGGATTTACACAAGAAGATGTAAACTTAAAAGCGGATCGAGTCTACTCAGACCTTTTTACCTTGCGATATATTAAATACATGGCTGCTGCTGGAACAGCAGCGGCGGCAGCTTTACTCGAAGTATTGGCACGAAAAGATGTAAGAGAATTTTTTTCTACAACTTCCGAAATGTTTATGAAACTTTACAACAATGCGTGCGACTTACTCCTGAAAAAGGGTGCTTTTATTCGTTCACCAACTATACCTCCAATGGAAAAAGCCGAATACCTTCAAAATGAATCATTCCTATCAGGATTAATAGGCAAACATCGCCCTTTAACTGTCGTGGAATTAGCCCATATCTCTAAAAATACGGAAACAAACTCAATTGGTAGAACATTTATTTCTGGTTTTTCCCAAACTGCTCAATCACCTGAAGTTAGAAAGTATATGGAAAGAGGTGCGGAAATAGCAGCAAAGCATGAAACTGTATTTAGAGAAATATTAGTAGAAGATGGGGTAGCTTTCCCAAGCTCATGGGATTCAACAATTTCCCGTTCCATTGAAGCTCCATTTTCAGATAAATTAATGATGTTTCATATGAATAGTCTAACTGCCATTAGTGTAGCAGGTTATGGGGCGGCGATTGGGGGAAGCCTTAGAAAAGATTTAGGGGGACATTATACAAGACTGCTGACTGAAATACTGCAATATGCAAATGATGGTGTTAAGTTGATGATTGAAAACAAGTGGCTGGAACAACCACCACAAAATGTAGACAGGGAAGCATTAAGAAAGAGAAGTTTGTAAACATATCTTATGAAATAAACTAAAGTGTATTTGGACATGCTATGATTCAGATATCCAGTTCATATCAACGCTATCACAGTTCATATTTTAGTACCTCCTAAAGAATATCTTGACGTAAGATATATTCTTTACTAAAAGGTACATATGCATTAAAGAAGTAGTTACTTAATAAAGTGACTACTTCTTTAATTTCCTGCACATTTTAAAATGACTGAATGAAGAGAAAGAGAGCCTCATCATTGATTTGTTTCAATTAAAAAGTGTTTATGTTAAGCAATCCATATTTATTAACTTCTGTTTTCGAATATTATGTTAATACGCTCCCTTCAGATTGCTTAACTGGAGGGTATTTTTTATAGGTTTTTAGATACAGTTACTTCCAATAGTGTAGGGTTATGTCAAATTCACGTGTATACCGATATACATTGCTCCTTATTCGTCAAACGTTACAGGATAGTTTTAAATCAAATACCTATAAAGATATTGCAGAAACTTTCTTATTCATAAAATAAACCTCTCAGGGTTACATTAAAAAATAAAACTAGGAGGATTGCATGATGATTTCACAGCGAACACCTATCACATCATCAGAATTAGCTAATTTGTGGATGACTTATCAAGAAAAGACCATGATTATCAGGATATTAGAGCATTTTATAGAACATGCCGATGATGAAGCAAAGCAACTGTTACAGTCCCATTCTAACACTGCCGCCAAAAATGTAGAGACGATTACAAACATTTTTCATCAAGAGGGAGCAGTAATTCCTATCGGCTTTACAGAAAAAGATGTATATAAGGGAGTCCCAAAGTTATATGACTACATGTACGATATCATGTATTTGCACATGATGACTAAAGTAGAAATGAGCCTGTATGCACGTTCTCTAGACATGTCTTACCGGAAGGATATTGAAGATTTTTTTATCAGTTTGACTGCAGAATCTCAAGCGATGAATAGCCAATGCACCCAATTGCTTTTAGAAAAAGGCGTTTTGGTACGCCCACCCTTTGTGTCAATGCCAACAAAAGTTGGATTTGTACAGAGTACAAATTACACGGACGGGTTAAAGTTATTTGGTGAACTAAGATCTCTTAATACAGTTGAAGTTTCCCTTATCCATCACGCGATTGAAACAAATCTTGTAGGAATGCAATTAATGATTGGATTTGCTCAAGTGGCCACTGATAAAGAGGTACAGGACTATTTTGTCAAAGGAATGAAACTTTCAGAAAAGATAGAAACTTCTCTAGGTGAATTTTTACGTCAGAGTTTTATTGAGCCCCCTGCCACTCCTGCTGGAAAAGCAACCACGTCCAAAATGGCGCCGTTTTCTGAGAAATTGATGATGTACAACACCAGCTTGCTCACTTCACTTGGATTCGGAAGTAGTGCACTGGGCGGGGCTTTTAGTTTAAGAAGCGACATACCAACAAAAATGAGCTTGCTGACAAAAGATATTTTCTCTTTTGCTCAGGATGGTGGAAAACTTATGATTAAAAACGGCTGGTTGGAAGAACCTCCACAAATTGAGGATCGAAATCAGCTCACTACATAATCGTTTTATCATGATAGGACTTATTATTTCCATTCTACTTTTCAACCTAATTGCGTTCAAAACAAATCAGCATCTTACAAAAATTCTAAAAAGGAAAAGCTACCCAACTGCTCAATTGGGTAGCTTCTCGGCTAAAGCCGATTGTTTTGTGTGCTTCACAGATTACTTAAAATTAACGCTTAATACTAACGCAACAAGGTGTACTAGGCCTATGAGGTTGAGTGCACTCTTATTATGCACTTTTCTCCTAGAATTTTATTCAAAAAGGGGAAAAGCTATACACTGCTGAATGTATAGCTTTCCTTAGAAAGTTGGTTTTTGCGTACTTCACAGTAGGCGAATGTCAAGTCACCAGAATGCACCATTAACTCCAAGTTTTGGATGCGACCTTATTATGTACTTCTTTCCTATAATTATTCAACAAAGGAAAAAACTATCCATAATGAATTGGATGGATTAAGGGGTTTTTGGAAAACTATAACAAATTAAACCTAAAGGATAATTCATATATGATAAAACTTGTCTTATGGGCTTTCTTTTTATTACCTTGGATTTCCTTAATCTTTTTAAAGAACTCGGCTATTCGCAGATATATGCCTGTTGCTTTGTTAGCGACAGTGATAAATACAATACTATACCAAGTTGCTTGGACATATGATTGGTGGAAGTACAAGGAAACTCTTTTTTCGTGGGATAAAGTAGCGCAAATACATACAGTTTATGGAGTTTTTTTGGTAGGGACTATATGGATATTTTATTTTACATTTCGTAGATTTTGGATTTATTTCGTTGTTAATTTAATTATAGATTGCATCTACTCATTTGGTTTCAGAGCTTTATGGAAAAAACTCAAAATTACAACTAGTGAAGGAAACTTATCTCCTCTCGAAGGGATTATTATCATGACAATAATTGCTGTCACTCTTTACGTGTATCAAATGTGGCAAGAAGGATTGATTTGGAGAGAAAATAAAATTACAGAAGAATAGGATTCTTATTAAACGAACGAGTGCTAATTAACTTTCGCTTTCGGATTTTATGTTAACTCAACATGCATAGGACATACAAAAAGGATACATCTGTACTGAAGAGGTATCCTTTTACATAGTTGTACGTAATTTCATTTTTGCACCTTGTTTTTCATAGATATATTGATCAATATATCTAATTTTTGACTGCATTGAATAGTCTGAGGATGGGCTAACCCATATAATTTGGATAAATAAAACAATTGTTGTCTTTTCTTTTCAATTAGATTTGCAAGACGAGACATATTATATTGAAAATCCTTCTATCCTAAATCAATAGAATTCGATTTTTGTTTTTGGCCTTTAACTATTTTTTCAATTTTCCCTTGCATCTCTTTAATCCCCCAGATCAGCGGCAACTCAGCCATCATAGCGATATTGTTACCGCCTTAGATCTGGAGCTTTGCGTCCCTATCTTTCGATAAGTTTGCCTTTATCAAATATGAATTTTTTAAATTTTATGGAAACAAATTATATTATATTAGTTCCTAAACTTATGAACAAGTGGAAAAGTTTCACCTTACATGTAAATTAAAACGTCCGCTTGAAGCAGCCTAAAAAGGCTGCTTTCTGTTTTTTTCTTTAGAATATTATCTCCTTCTCGAAACCTAATAAAATCAGTGAAATGAATGTATACTTTTGTTAGACATTTGCAAAATGTCACTAAAAACAAGAAGAGATCAATAAAAACAACAAAACGAATGTAAGCTTTACTCCACGGGTATGCGTTCGGTTCGTCATGCCGAATCGAATTGCCAAGTAGGGGATGGAAAGGGACTATCGAAAGAACAATTGGAACAGCTTAAATCCCATCGCTGGATTCGGAATTTCTATAAGGCTTGAGGGTTTCAAGTTGAAATTTATATAAATAAAAAACCAGCTAATCAGTTCCTATCCTTTGGCGATAGAGAAACTTTTAGGGATTTATAATTATGCAAATGAGCCCGCTGCTTTAGAAGAAGAGCTCGCACGGATTATGCGGTCAATCTCATAATAAGTGTTAGAGATTAAGTGGTTCTGGTTCCAAAAATAGTTAGAGTATCAAGAAAATTACTCAGGAACTTCATTATTCATCCACTGCTCACTTTAGTCATCATTTCTTTAAAACAGTTGGACAGTCACTGTTAAAATTCCGGAATCATTCTAAGGTGGATTCATAGAAAAACAAAACTGGCTCACATACTCTTAATGAATTAATTAAAAAGAAAACGTTGACAACGTATTTTAATCATGTTAGATTGTATTCATCAACTAAACACAATATTTAACTTGAATATTCGAGTTATTTTAGGATTGTTACTGGTTAAGCAGGCAAAACCTAAATCGCTCACAGAATAGGGGTATGTATTCCTAACTCTAGGTGTATATACATGTCCATATACTGTGGTGATTTAGGTTTTTTTATACCCTTTGAAAGAAGGATGTGGTGTTTTACAGTGGTGCGACAAATGAATAAACAACTTGTTACACAGGATTGTTACTGGTTAGGCAGGCAAAACCTGAATTGATGTTCCTTGCTCGGGGGATTTTATTATCCGTAGCAATGGAATCAATTCAGGTTTTTCTTTTTTGTAACAGAAATACCCGCATTTTTTCTTTCTTTAATAGCAGTCATTTTAAAAGGAAATTCTAATCACAAAAGGAGTGTAGAACATGAGCTACAATGGTTTAGCAAAAGATATTGTTAGACTTGTTGGCGGCGAGCAAAATGTATCCAGTCTTGTGCATTGCGCCACTCGCCTGCGTTTTAAACTAAAGGATCGCGCAAAGGCAGATAAGGCAACGCTTGAAAATTTAAATGGGGTTCTCAGTGTTGTTGAGAGCGGCGGACAATTTCAAGTTGTTGTTGGAAGTCACGTTGCCGATGTATACAAGGAAATTACAAAAATCGCAAACGTAGGTGCGACAGCTGCTTCATCAGATGAACCAAAGGGAAACATTGGGGCCCGCATTTTCGAAGTCATTTCACGCAGCTTTTCACCACTATTAGGTGCACTTGCTGGAGCAGGTATGCTGAAAGCGTTGTTAACGATTTTAACAATGGCAGGACTATTATCAGCCAAAAGCGGAACGTATTTTATTCTATCCGCTGCTGGAAACGCTGTCTTCTACTTCTTACCGATCTTTTTAGGGATTACACTTGCAACGAAGCTCGGTGCAAACCCGTATGTTGGCGGTACAATTGGGGCAGCGCTGCTCGAACCGAATTTCACCGGTTTGCTAGCTGCAGCTAAAAGTACAGATTTTATCGGCATTCCCGTTATATTGATGGATTATTCATCTTCTGTGTTTCCAGTCTTTATAGCTGTATCTATCTATGCTGTTTTAGAAAAGTTCCTTAAGAAAATCATTCATAAAGATTTACAAATGTTCTTGGTCCCAATGCTATCAATAGCAATTATCGTACCGCTTACTGTTATCGCTTTTGGACCATTTGGAGTCAATGTCGGGAATGCGATCGGCGCAGCGATTGACTTCTTGAGCACAAAGAGTGGTATTTTGACAGGGGCTGTTGTGGGTGCAGGATGGACATTCTTGACATTGTTTGGTCTTCATTGGGGACTTGTACCGATTCTTTTAGATCAGCTTGCACATGGAGGCAGCCCGCTCTTTGCAATGCTTGCAGCTGCTCCACTTGCACAAGCAGGCTTAGCACTTGGTGTTTTCTTACGAGCAAAGGATAAAAACGTAAAAACACTTGGAGCATCAACTTTAGTTCCAGCTTTATTATCCGGTGTAACAGAACCAATTCTTTATGGTTTAATGATGCGTTATAAAAGAACCATTCCGTATGTTATCATCGCTGCTGCTGTTGGTGGCGCAATTAACGGTATGTTTGGAACAAAAGCAGTGGTGTATGCATTCCCAAGCGCCTTGTCTATCCCAGCCTTCGCACCGATGGGAATACACATCATCGCGATTGGAATTGCTTTTGCAGGTGCAGCATTAATGGCAGTATTACTTGGATTTGAAGACAAAAAACAAAAGGAAGTAGTATCTGATAACAAAGTAGAAGCAGGACAGCCGCTTGTGAAAAAAGAAGCGATTGTGAGCCCATTGACTGGAGCAATCAAAGCATTAAACGAAGTAGATGATCAAGTATTTGCATCAGAAGCGATGGGAAAAGGGATTGCAATTGAACCGACAGTAGGTAAAGTGTTTGCACCGGCAGATGGCGTTGTGTCTATCCTATTCCCGACAGGACATGCAATCGGGATTACATCTGAAGAAGGTGCAGAGGTTTTAATTCATGTCGGGATAGATACAGTTCAACTAGAAGGAAAATATTTCTCACCAAAGGTTCAACAAGGAGATCGTGTGAAGAAAGGCGATTTATTAGTTGAGTTTGACATTGAGAAGATTAAAGAAGCTGGCTATCAGATCACAACACCAGTGATTATTACAAATACGAGCCAGTATCACGAGATAGTAGAAACAAATCAACAAAGGATTGAAGCAAAAGAAGGTTTGCTGACACTTGTCATTTAAATTCATCATGGATTGAGAGGGGCTTATTAAGAGTCCCCCTTCCTTCCACTTATTTTGATATGGCATAGCCGTGTGGGCTGAAATCATTACTTTTTTACATGGATAATATCTTTTATTTGATTGATTATAAGGAGGAACAAGAAAATGGCTGAATTGAACAAACAATTTCCGGAAGGTTTTTTATGGGGAGGGGCTACGGCTGCTAACCAGCTAGAAGGTGCATATCTTGAAGGTGGTAAAGGATTAAATACACCTGATGTTTTACCAGGTGGGAAAGTAAGACTACAAGTATTGAAAGATCCTGGTTTTGATTTTGAGTTGAATCTAGAAAAATATACGTATCCAAATCACGAAGCAATTGATTTTTATCACCGTTACAAGGAAGATATTGCACTTTTTGCTGAAATGGGCTTTAAAGCATTTCGTCTGTCAATTTCATGGTCACGCATTTTCCCTAAAGGCGATGAGCTCGTTCCAAATGAAGAAGGGTTAGCGTTCTATGACCGCGTATTCGATGAACTGCTTAAATACGGCATTGAACCGGTTGTCACGATTTCTCACTATGAACTACCCATTCACCTTGTAAAGGAATATGGGGGCTGGAGAAGCCGTGAATTGGTTACATTCTTTGAAAGATATGTAACAGCACTCTTCGACCGGTATAAAAATAAAGTAAAATACTGGATGACATTTAATGAAATCAACAGCAGTCTCCATATGCCAATCTTAGGACTGGGGTTTGCGATTCAAAACGAAGAAGACCATTATCAGCCAACTTTCCAAGCATATCATCATCAATTCGTCGCAAGTGCGAGAGCAGTTCAGCTTTGCCATGAGATGATTCCCGGCGCTCAAATCGGATGTATGATTGTGTACCTTCCAACTTATTCTGTTGACTGCAATCCAGAAAACGTACTTTATGCTTTAAAGGAAGAACAGCTATTTAACTATTTCTGCGGCGATGTACAAGTGCGCGGGGAGTATCCAGCCTTCATGAAGAGATACTGGAGAGAGCATGGAATCAAGCTTGAAATTCAAGAAGGCGATCTTGAACTCATGAAAGAAAATACAGTTGATTATATCGCTTTTAGTTATTATATGTCTCGTACAGAGAAGAAGAATAAAACACCTGAAGAGGTGGGTCAAGGGAATATCTTAGGCGGAATTAAAAATTCATTCTTAAAAGCAAGTGAATGGGGATGGGAAATTGATCCGATTGGTCTTCAAATCTCTTTAAACCAATTGTATGATCGCTACCAAAAGCCGTTATTTGTCGTGGAAAATGGTCTTGGAGCCTACGATAAGATAGAGGAGGACGGTTCAATCAATGACGATTACCGAATTGACTATCTTCGCGAACATATCAAAGCAATGGGTGAAGCGATTGATGATGGAGTGGAACTGATGGGTTATACTTCATGGGGATGTATTGATTTAGTTAGTGCGTCAACTGGTGAGATGAGTAAGCGTTACGGCTTTATCTATGTTGATAAGCATGATGATGGCAGCGGCACATTGGAACGCAAAAAGAAACAGTCCTTTTTCTGGTACAAAAATGTCATTGCGACGAATGGAGAAGAACTGTAAATTACACTATTTCAAAAAAAGAGATAAGTTACCAACCTTATCTCTTTTTTTTACTACCTTGAACGTGTAAAAAACGTTTAAAATGCTTATTATTTTTTCCCTTTGCTTTTCAATTACGTCATGGTTTTTAATGATACTTTTTCCAAAAACAATTATTTCTTTATTTAGTAATGATCCTATGTTGGTGGGAACTACTGTTTGGGCAATGCGAATTTACATGGTCACAGCTTTTGTTATGAGTGCACAGCTTAGTAGCTGTCAACAAACTTTCATTGCCCTTGGACAGGCCAAAAATTCTCTTTTCCTGGCTCTTTTACGGAAAATTATTCTGTTGATTCCTTTAATTTACATCCTGCCAAATTATTTTTCTAAAAAGGATTTTGCAGTATTTCTCACAGAGCCAATCGCAGATTTTCTTGCTGTCACATGTACTGTAATCTTATTTTCCATTCAGTTTAAAAAGTTATTAGCAAAGAAGCCAAAAACAAAAAAGTTACAAGCAAGCTAAAGATTTCTAAAATTGATCTTTCAACAATAGAAAAAATAATTTCAAAATTAAAAAAGAAGTGATGTCACTTCTTTTTTAATTACCTTTTATTATAACGATAACATTTGAATGATTGTTTTCATTACAGCATCTTCTTCGTTTGAACGGGTAATAAAATTTGCAGCATCCTTTAATTCTTGAACTGCATTTCGGACAGCAAAGCTATATGTTGCGCGAGTCATGAGTTCTAAATCATTGTAACCATCTCCGAATGCCATTGTTTCTTCAGGAGTAACATTCAATAAACGCTGCAAATGTTCAACGGTAGTACCTTTATGAACATTTGCATTTGCTATATCGATCCAAGCAGCTTCAGAAGCAACAATATAAGCTGACTCAAAAAACGGAGATAGTTTTTCCCTAGTCTCAAAACAATTAAACGATGGATCATGAATGGTAATCTTAACAAAATCATCTGTTATTTCATTAAAATCAGAAACTTGCCTTACTTGCGCATAAGACCTTCTGACAATGGCTGCTTCTCCTTGAGGGATGTTTTCTTTTATTACTGCACCGTTTCTTGTACACGCAATAATCGTATGTTCTAAGCTTATTTCCTCAAGTAAACGGATAATTTCCAGTCCTAATGTATTACTGAGCAGAGATTCATAAACAAATTCCCCGTTATGCTTGATTCGAGTTGCGCTATCCCCTAAAATCCATAGACCATCTCCATCATCACCAAATAACTCTTCTACGCGTTCACATTGCTTGCCAGTAACAGGAGCAAAAACAACTCCTTTTTCTTTCATTATCTTTTTTACATCCTTGTACAGTTCCCGGTTAAAGTCGCCGCTATTATTCAAGAAGGTTCCGTCCATATCAGTTAACACTAATTTAATCATAAGCTTTCTCCTCATACTTCTATTTTTTGAAAAAATTTTAGTGAATGTCCTTTTTTACTTTTTCTTCTTTAATAGCGAAAGTAAAAATACTTATGAATGAATTGTATCTGCGTTGATTAGGACGGTAAATAAGTCAGGAGCATCTAGTTTTTAATAACACGAAAAGTCATTTGTTACACAGATGTAACAACATGTGTCTTATGAAGTAGGTATCTTAAGATTGAGTTATAGAGAAGGTTTAACAGTTTAAGTAACTGAGGAGTGGTTTGAAAAGCTATTGTTTTCAAAAATTGTATGTGGTATATTAACACCGTTACTTATTAAAGGTATTTAATAAGTTTATTTTTTAGGTGGTGAATCTAGTGGATGAATTATTAGCTACTCCTAAATCCATGAAGAAGGTGATTCTTCGTGGTATTCGTACAACTCTTTTAAAACTTGGAAGCGCAACAAAAGTTGAACTCAGCCATACATTAGGAATTAGTTTCCCGACAATAAGTAAGTTCCTAACGCAGATGGAGAAGGATGGGGAAATTCTTTCAGTCGGTTTAGATGATTCTAGCGGCGGGAGAAGGGCCAAAAGATATACATACAATCCTGAGCATATGCTAGGTCTGGCAATATTTTTAGAGAGAACCGAGACGAATTTTACAATTTTCAACTGTCTGGGAGAAGTAAAAGAACAGGGAAAAGCGCCGAGTGTATTGATAGATGATGGTTTACATGTATTAACTACGTACATTGAAAACATAATGACTACATATCCGAAGATCAATTCTATGGCAATTGGCGTTCCTGGTGCAGTCGATAATGGCCGGATTTTCTATATACCAGGATACGAGCAGTTTCAAAATTTTGATTTAAAAGGATACTATGAGGAACATTTTTCGATACCTGTCGTGGTAGAGAATGATATGAATGCTGCTGTTCTCGGATATCACAATAATAAGGGACTTAAGGATAAGCAATCCCTTATCTATTTGTATTCTGGTCAAAATGGCCCAGGAGCAGGGATTATGATAAATGGAGATGTGGTGCGAGGAAGTACTTTTTTCTCAGGAGAGATTTCATTCGTCCCTCAGTATAATGACCGCAATTTTCGGCAAGCTTTGGAAACCGGAAATGGCCCTAAAAAAATAACGATTCATGAGGATTATGAGATTGATGCAATTAGCAGGTTAGTCGCCTCGCTTGTAGCTATCATTAACCCTCATACTATTATTTTTTGTAATGATGAAGTTGAAAAAGCAATATTAGACAAAATTGCCCTAGGCAGCTCAAACTATGTCCCGTCAGAACATCTTCCAGTGCTTACAATGAGTGATTGGAAACAAGACTATTTATATGGATTACAAAGTCTTGGACTTGATCTCATGATGAATGGAATAAGCAGGTAAAACAAATCGGAAAGTACCATTGACCATTAAATAGTTAAAGGAGAGATTTACATATGACAACATTCCTTTTGGTCATTATTTATTTGGCTTTTATCAGCTTAGGTTTGCCTGATTCATTATTGGGGGTAACATGGCCTGTGATGCAATCGGACTATGGGGCCCCACTTGAGACTGCTGGATTGCTTTTTATGACGATTGCCGGCGGTACAATTATTTCCAGTTTAGCTAGCGGAAAGATACTTAAACGGTTTGGCACTGGCAATGTCACATTTGTCAGTTGTTTAATGACTGCTGGTGCTTTGCTAGGATTTCATTTTGCTCCATCCGTCGTTTGGTTAATTGTATGTGCCATCCCACTTGGATTAGGTGCGGGATCTGTTGATACAGGATTAAACAATTATGTTGCTACCCATTATAAGGCACACCATATGAGTTGGTTACATTGTTTTTGGGGAGTCGGAGCTACTTTTGGTCCTATCATTATGGCTCAGTTTATTTCAGAACAACATTCCTGGAGAAATGGGTATCTTGCAATCTCTGGAATTCAGTTCACGTTAACTGTCATCCTTCTCTTCACCTTGCCCTTATGGAATAGAGTGAAAAAAAGCAGCGATATCAACTTACATGAAGAGCCAGAGGATTCAAAAGGTGTATTTCATCATGAAGATGCTAAACATGTAAAGCCTTTACAAATTAAAGGAGTTAAACTAGCTCTGATCTCCTTCTTGTTTTATTGTGGGGTTGAGTCAACAGTAGGTCTTTGGGGAAGTAGCTTTCTGGTAAATGTCAAGGAGTTACCCGTAGCGGCTGCTGCACAATGGGTTTCCTTATATTACGCAGGAATAACAATTGGTAGATTTATTACAGGCTTTATTACCTTTAAAATGAGTAACCGTACTCTCATCCGAATGGGGCAAATAATAGCATTGACTGGTGCAACATTTCTATTCCTACCATTGCCGTCCACTTTCTCGCTTGTAGGTTTTATTATGATTGGCTTAGGATTAGCACCGATATTTCCGTGTATGTTGCATGAAACACCAGCACGTTTTGGGAAGAAGCATTCCCAAACAATTATGGGCTATCAAATGGCTGTTGCCTATACAGGTAGTACATTCATGCCACCTCTTCTTGGTTTTATTGCATCCCATTCAACAATAGGAATCTTCCCATTTTGTATTGTTGTTTTTGTTGCAGCGATGCTCCTAAGTTCAGAAAAATTAAATACCTTACTGACAAAGAAGGAAGTATTCAAAAGGAAAGATGCAAGCTCAACAGCATTTTAATCATGTAGGGATTCAACAGATAACAAAGGGGCTAACATGAGATAAATCAAATACATTAACGAGGGTGCCCATAACTTTTGGGACACCCTTGTTCTGATTAAACGTGAAATAAATAACTTTTCGATTTTTGCATGCTTCTTAGAATTTTGCAGAGCCAATAAAATTGTAAGATACAGTTGTATACGGTAGCAAGTGAACATTTATGTGAGCATATTGTAATGTTACAGGTGTTTTTACTTTAACAATCGGGAGAGATGATTGGATGCAAAAATGGAAAACTGTAATGCTTGTTTCATTTTTTCTGTTATCATTCTTGCTTCTTACAGGGTGTTTCAGTAATAATACCTCTGATGGAAAAACTAATTCCAATTCTGAACAACCGAAACCAGCATCTTCACCAAAGCCTAATCCGGACCCAGATGTAAAACCAACTCCAGCTCCAGATCCACAGCCGCAGCAATATGTAGTGCCAACACCAATCCCATTATCATTTCTTGAACCTAATGCTCTTCCTGATGCAATGATGGAGCAATTTTTACTTAATTTTAATGCATATGCGAATCAAGTTGGGTACGAACTTCATCAAGTGGGGGATATAGACCATCTTGAAGATGGTACTAGATTCAGAGCAGTCTTCTCAAATGGTATGTCATTTACAATTGCATTTCATGCTAAAACAAATGAAATTATGGAAGTCACGATTGGGTTGGATAACGGATCGTCAGCAGCAAAAGATATCGATGAATTTTATCAAACTGTTGGTACCTTTTTAAATTGGTGGCTTGGATTGAGTGGAGGTACAGAGACTTCTGAACTTCTGGAGCATCTCGGCTACGGAGGGAATATATTGACCCAAGATTACGAAGCTTTTGGGAATGGATATAGATACTATGTACACTATGATCCAACTGCAAAGACATTTATGTTTTCGCTCAATAAGCAATATTGAGTGAAAGAAGATTTTATTTAAATATTATATAAGGTGTGAGGAAGCACCTTGCGTCATCCGGACTGACTTTTTTATAGTGAGTTCATTCTTAAACCTAACTTGTCCAAAACTTAAGTTTTTTTTAAAACTATCCTGTCCCGTTCGTATTATAAGGTCAGGATAGTTAAAGGAGACAAAGAAATAAAATTAATGTTCCATCAAGTTGGATACAGGAACACTTTGTTTGTTATTTGGGTTATCAAGGGAATGAATTGTAGCCGTTCCGTTTTGTTCATCCACATGTTCAATGTAGATGCGTTCCCCCTGACAGGTTACATTAGCCATGATTGGTGAAGCAGAGATTTCTTGCGCTCGTTGTGCATTCATTATAGCCACCTCCTTTTGAGTTACAACAGTTATAATTATTTGCTTCAGATTACTTAGATATACTTGTTGAAGGTGTATTTTTAAACAAGGATAACTAAATCATGTTTGTATTACTTTTTACTTTATGGAAGCAATCCAGATTTTCTGAGTTGCTTTTACTTTGAACGAGGAACATCGGAGTGATGGGCCGGCTAAGTATAGGATTGGTAAAGTGCCTTATGCTTAACATTTTAGATGCGAGAGATTAGCGATGTAGTTTTTCCATAGAACAACAGGGCTTGGTTTTCAGGGATTCTGTAATCCTTCAATCAAATTTTGAAGAAGAAAACTTAAAAAATACAAGGAATATAAAATCACAATTTCTTATTTAGTATACAATGGTAGAGGTGAAAATTTTCAAAGGAGGATTATATATGTCTCAAATAACTCAAGCTAGAGTAGTTACGGCTTTAACAGGAGATTATCAAGACTATCAAACCAATGTACTTGGCACATTAGATTATTTAGTAGAAAAATATGAGGATGATTATGACTTTATTAATATTCCATTCCCCAATGGAGAGAATCGGTATCTTATCTTAAATGCTGAGTATACAGAGGAAGTTCTGCAGACGAAACAAAAATCATTTGTAAAAGGGGCAGCTTTTAACTTCTTTAAACCATTATTAGGTGAGGGTTTACTAACAAGTGAAGGGGAGAAACATAAACGTGATCGGAGAATCATTCAACCTTCTTTTCATATGAGGAGTTTATCGGGCTATGCTGATACAATGGTGCTGAATGCTTTAAATTTAACAAAGCAGTGGGAGGAGGGAGACCTTCAACAGACAGATGTCTCAAAAGACATGATGAAACTTACATTAAATATTATTACGGAGACAATGTTTGGTACCAATATAGATCAAGGTAAAATTGAAGAAGTGGACGAAGCGTTTACTACCTTCTCAAAAGTAATTAGCAGTGCTTATAGAGGAATAACAGATATGGCGTTGTTTAAACAGCAGGTAGCCAACAGTATTCAAAAACTGCAATCCGCTGTGGCACCTATTATTACGGAGAGAAGGGGATTAGAAACACAAGAAACGGATGATTTACTTGCTGCTCTGTTTCGTGCAAAAGATGAGGAAAGCGGGGCTGGAATGACAGACGAGGAGATTTATGAACACGTTATGACGTTTTTTTTAGCAGGTCATGAAACAACGTCTAACGCGTTGTCATGGACATGGTACTTGCTCTCCCAAAACCCACATGTCGAGGAGAAGTTCCATCAAGAGATAGATACAGTTTTGGGTAATCGTACGCCTATGTTAGAGGATTTTGGTAAATTAACCTATACAAAAGCAATTATTCAGGAGTCCATGCGTGTTTTTCCGCCAGCTTACCAAACTGCTAGACAAGCTTTCGAGGATGTAGAAATAGGCGGCTACAACTTCAAAAAAGGAGATACATTCTTAGCATCTCAGTATGTTTTACATAGAAGCAAGCGTTATTTTGAAGAGCCGCTCATGTTTGATCCTGAAAGGTTTGAAAATGGTACCTTAAAGGGTGTTCCTAAATTTGCCTATTTCCCATTTGGCGGGGGGAGTAGGGTATGTATTGGTAACCATTTTGCAATGTTAGAGGCTGTTCTTGTTTTAGCTACGCTTGGGCAAAAATATAAATTGCAAACCATTAATGAAGTCAAGCCTGAACCAATGATTACACTAAAACCAAAGACTTTAAATATGAAGCTTATAAAACGTATATAGAACGCCGAAGTGTTATTTATAAAGGATATTGATCTATAGAGATGCGGTAGTGAAGAGGGGAATAGCAGCAGGTGCCAAGGTGGTTGCACTAGCAGGGGGTCGTACAGGAGACATAAGTTTTGGTATGAAGAGTGTGATAAAGAGGTTGTTATTGTTCAGAAAGTAATGCATATACTTTGATTCCAGCGAATCTTCTTCATTCCAGCACAGAAGCATAATGGCATTTTCTATATCGTAGAAAGCACCGTACCCTCATTGCAGTTCACGTAAGGATAATCGGATTTTCTCTTCCAAAATATGTATTATTGTAAGTTTTTCGTGTTTTGACGTCGCTACCCCATAGCTATCAACATAAAAAAACAAACTACTCCCAAAACGATAAAAGTGAGAAATTTGCACAAAATTTTCGTTCTGGGGGTATCCTTTATTCTTAGTTTGATGGGCATGGAGTGCTCATCCGTCCGTTGTGCTTCTCTTGCTCCATATGTCTACACGCTGATGTGGTGGCTCTGCCCCTAAACATCCCCGACCAGCACAACACCCAAAAAGCAAGGGAAGTGCAAAACCTTAATAAGTCCCTTACTTTAATATCCCGATCATTCAGATTATAGGAAAAATATTACATTTTAACCTATTTATTTGTAAAATATATATGTATTATTCAATATTATGTCCGCTAATACTTAACGTAAGATTTGGTTCGGTTGCTACACAGACCCCAGCTACGGTATATTGCAAAGTAGCTTAGCTCCCTTACCTTGTATAAAATCAATTTAAAACTTTTTCTAGGCATGTTATAAAAGTGTGGGGATTTATACCATATGGGGTGAGCTAATGGGGAAATATGTACTATCAAAAAAGATCGGGATTGTCTTAGGGATATTAACGATCATTGCTACGTTAGGATATGGCTTTCTGTATTTACTTGGTACATCCTTAGGGAAAGCGCTCAACTCCGAAATCGATACATCAGCAACTGATAGGCTTACTTTAGTCATTCTTATTGGTCTTCTCATAGTCGGCGTAATAACCGGAGCAGGTCCTTTTGGATTAAACCGGAATGTATGGAGAATCGTTTACTTTGGATTCTGTTTGGTACTTGGAATTTGTCTTCTTATTATCTTTTTTATTTCTATAGGAGCATTAGGAAGAACATATGAATTTATGATTTTATGTATTAGTATGATGTATTTTTTGTTGGGCTATTTAGTAAGAAAGGAGAAATGAAAGTTACAAAGGTTGATTGTGGTTTCATCTCGCTCTTGAATGAAAAGGCATCAGATGCGCTTTAGCCTGTGAATAAAGGGTAGAAGAACTAAGCTGCTTTGCGGTATATCGTAGCTCTAGCCCCCTCTATCACTATTAAAGCAGAAAATTCTATGAGTATTCTGAATTATTACATAAAAATATCATGAACATTGCTCTGTTCTTCCGTGTTTATTATGGAATCAAGTTGATAGAATCAGGCTGTGATTAAATTTAGGTCTTGAACCAAGATCACACACACTCGAGGATATGGGAGGACTGATCCTTTTGAAAGGTGTAAAGATGTTAAAAATATGGACGCGTGTTGGACTATTAAGCTTAAGTCTTGTAAGCTTAAGTTTCTTTGGAGACGGATCAAAGCAGACGGAAGCAAAAGAAAAAGTAGAGCAAACAAAAAGTACAAGTCATGCGACTAGTCGAAAGTTCGTGCAACTTGAGAAAAAGTTTGATGCTCGGCTCGGCGTCTATGCTATTGACACTGGCACAAATCGTACGGTAGCCTATCGACCTGATGAACGGTTTGCTTACACATCCACCTTTAAGGCTCTGGCTGCAGCGGTAGTGCTGCAGCAAAACTCGATTGACAAACTGGACGAGGTAATCACCTACACCAAAGATGACCTAGTCACGTATTCGCCAATCACAGAGAAACACGTGGATACCGGGATGACCCTTAGGGAAATCTGCGATGCTGCTATCCGTTACAGCGATAATACCGCAGGGAACCTTTTAATGCAGAAACTGGGCGGCCCTAATGGATTCGAAAAAGCACTGAGGCAAATCGGCGATAATGTCACCGAGGCTGATCGCTTCGAGACTGATTTGAACAGTGCCATCCCAGGAGACATCCGTGATACAAGTACAGCAAGAGCACTTGCCACCAACCTGAAGGCTTTCACGGTCGATGACGTGCTCCCGAATGATAAGCGTACAATCCTTACAGATTGGATGCGGGGGAACACTACTGGAGACGAACTGATCCGTGCGGCCGTACCTAAAGGCTGGGAGGTAGGCGATAAAACCGGAGCAGGAGACTACGGAACGCGAAACGACATTGCCATCGTTTGGCCGCCGAATAGAGACCCCATCATCATCGCGATTCTATCCACCCATGATACTAAGAATGCTACCTATAATAATGAACTTATAGCAAAGGCTGCCAAGATCGCACTCAATGTCTTCAAGTGAATTAGGGGCGAGTATCAAAACAAGGAAAAATACACGTTTAGACATTAGATACTTTTTAGTTTTAGGAAGCAATGTCCAATTGCTTCTTTTTTTATGTGTGCCAGGCATGGCAACTATCTAGGTGGTGAAAGTCCACTGTGGGGGTACATATCGACCAATCACTAAGGAAGCGCAAGGTACTTATCGTGAGGTAAGGGCTGGAGGAAGCGTGGAATAAAATCTTGGCTCGACGAACAGAAATCTGATACCAAGGCTCTATAAAGGGATGAGACTCCACAACAAGTCAAAGTCCAAAAAGATGTGCGTAACTCTGTAGAGTAAATCAGGTGAGTAAAAGAGGAAAGATAGTTGTCTTACCCTGGGAGATCTTGCGGATAGTAGTACAGTCGGAAAAGGGTAGTCACAAGAAGTTAGCAGAAGCCATAGTAATGAAATACATTCATGAAGAGCCGAACAATTTATAGTGTTTCAACGCCACAAATGAGTAAGTGACGTACTCCGAATGTGTTAATGGTAAAGTATGAGCATATCTCAAAGGATAACCAAAATGGGAGCTATCACTTACTACGTGAGAGGAAAGGAGAAACGAGTGTGGAACTTTTAGAAACAATTCTAAGTAATCAAAATATGAATAA
The DNA here is from genome assembly GCF_004138295.1 of Ectobacillus funiculus. Classification (GTDB taxonomy): domain Bacteria; phylum Bacillota; class Bacilli; order Bacillales; family Bacillaceae_G; genus Ectobacillus; species Ectobacillus funiculus. The sequence continues at coordinate 47,459 of NZ_SCFM01000016.1, forward strand.
AGCCTACTTGCGTGTCTATAAAAATAAAGGTGCAAGTGGAGTCGATGGAGTAACAGTCAAGTGTAGACTTGATTAAAGGTTAAAATTTCACGTATCGAATTAAAAAATATTTAATAACTATTAAATATCGTGTAGTATTATAGTATCTACATGTTGCCGTCAGGCTCCTGTAATGGAGGAAATATGTCAATATATATAAAGATATGGAGAATAACCAAATGACGATTTTCATTATATGCGCAGCCGTTATATTCGGTATCGTATCTTTCTTAGCTTATTACCCATCCTTTGGAGCAAAAATGTCCAAAGAGGACATACAACTCTTCCGCCAACTTCCGAACTTCAACAGGAAGAGTTTCATAAACCAAACTCCTACCCCAATGAGTATGGGAATGGCAGATGTTTTGTCGCTTTTGCGGGATTATGTAAAGGGCAACCCAAATCGGAAGCCGATTGCGCCTATTCCCATGCAGCACGTGAATTTTGGAAGTATACAGCGCCACAAGCAAACACGGGTGACGTGGTTTGGACATTCAGCACTAATGCTGGAAATGGAGGGAAAGACGTTGCTGCTCGATCCAATGCTTGGACCGACCCCTTCGCCTATTCCGTTCATGAGCAACCAACGTTATAGCAAAGATGTGCCCATTGATCTAAATCAACTCCCAATAATTGATGCAGTTATTTTTTCTCATGATCATTATGATCATCTTGATTACCGCTCCATTCAAAAGTTGAAGGATAAGGTGAAACGGTTCTTTGTGCCGCTCGGTCTTGGCAGCCATTTGGTACGTTGGGGTGTCGCACAGGAAAATATCACTGAACATAATTGGTGGGAGGAATCCGAACTAGACGGACTTCAGCTTATCTGTACTCCGGCAAGGCACTTTTCAGGGCGTAGCCTCTTTGATCGCAATGCAACCTTATGGTGTTCATGGGTCATTATTGGTCAGCAGGATCGAGTGTATTTTAGTGGCGATAGCGGGTATGCTACGCATTTTAAGGAAATTGGCGAACGATACGGTCCGTTTGATTTGACACTTATGGAGTGCGGTCAATATGACGAACGTTGGGCTAACATTCATATGATGCCAGAAGAAACAGTACAGGCTCATTTGGATGTGAAAGGGAAGGTATTGTTTCCAATACATTGGGGTGCCTTCACCCTAGCGTTGCATGATTGGAATGATCCTATTGAGCGGGTGATAAAAGCAACAAAAGAGAAGAATGTGGAGATTGTGGTACCGAAGATTGGAGAGCCAGTACAAATCCCTTCAGCACAATACCCTAATGCTTTGTGGTGGAAGTGACTGTGGTCTTTCCTAACTATCCAGATCTTAAAAGGGTTGGTTTTGCTTTGTTAGCGCAAGAACAGCAAGGATTCACCTTCATGGAAACATCTTAGCGTATAATATCCGCCTTTTTCCATCAGTACCCCCTGCCCATCAAACTAATTTGAATAAATATATCCCCCATATGCGAGAAATACGCTATCCTTTTAGTAGAATGATTGATAAGGATGGCGTTTCTTATGGAGGCTTCATTATGCGACAACTGCAACTCTTTGCCCAGGAATTATACCGTAATTTATCTCCTGAAACCCTTCATAGACTCGCAAAAGAGGTAGGATTTGTCCGCCGAACAAGTAAGTATAGTGGACAAGATCTTGTGTCACTGTGTGTATGGCTCAGTCAAGAAGTTGCATCCGCGTCCCTCAACCAACTATGCAGTGCATTAGAAGCTGCGACAGATGTACTCATTAGTCCGTAAACATACTGAGCTCACGAAGGTATTTCTTCGTCTTTACACCCTAATACTTTATTTTTTATGTTTATAAAACAAAAGCTTCCACCAAAAACACAGCGACACAAGCAAACAGCGATACACGAAACAAACTTGCACCCTTATAAGCTAGTACTACAGCAATGATGAATCCAATAAGGGCGGAGGTGGTTGAAGCAGTAACATTTAGAATCGCTGGAAATATCATGACAGCCAATGTAACAAATGGCACATAGTATAAAAAGGACTGGATATAGACATTTTTAATTTGTTTTCGTATTAATGTTAGTGGCAGCACACGAATGAGGTAAGTTACTGCAGCCATAACTAGCATATAGAAATAGACACTATTCATTGGCTACATCCCCCTTTATCGGAAACAAATAGGCAGCCGTTCCTGCTATAACAAAGGTTAATACGATAATCTTCACACCCGATGAAATGCTTTTTAAACCTGGTACCACACTAAAGAAAAAGCTCGCAATCATCGAAAGTAAAATTAGTACAGCTAAGATGTTATTCCCTTTCGCTGGAGGGATAATAACAGCTAGCAACATACCGTAAAGGGCGATGCTTAATGCACTTACCACGTTTGCTGGTAAGACGTCTCCGGAATAGGCACCAAGAAACGTACCAAGTGTCCAACCAGGAATCGCAACACTCATAACGCCATACGTATAGAACGGACTTAATTTCCCTTTTACCGATATTGACAGGCCGAATACCTCATCGGTAATTCCGAAAGCCATGATCATTCGATGAACAAGTGATGTTTGTGTATCTATTTTTTGCGATAATGCTGCCGACATAAGAAAGTAGCGTGAATTGATAATCAATTGTGTGACCGCAATTTCCACAAGATGTGCCGAGGCCGCTATTAATGTTAGGCCGGCAAACTGTCCAGCAGATGTTAGATTTATTAATGACATAAGTACGGCTTCTACCGAGGTAATCCCTGCTTTCGCTGCTAAAATGCCAAAACTAAACGCTACGGCAAGGTAACCAAATGCAATTGGTAGCCCGTCCTTTGCTCCTTTTCTCCATAACGCCCCTTTTGTGTTCATGTCCAATCCCCCTGATGTTAAATTTCTTTGATTCTATCAGACGAATTTACATTAGTAAAATTAATATTTATAATAGTTGTATTAATAAAATTAATTCAAAAGGGGATAATTATGAATCGGTATGAAGTCTTTCTAAAAGTAATGGAAAAAGGAAGTTTTACAAAGGCTGCAGATGAGCTCGATTATACACAATCAGCGGTTAGCCAAATGATCCATGCAATTGAGGAAGAGCTATCAACGACGTTAATTTTCCGCTCCCGAAAAGGAATTAGTTTGACTCCAGACGGGGAGCAAATTTTGCCATATATTCGAAACATCTGCTATGCCCATAGAGAACTAATCGAGAAAAGCAAGGAAATGCGAGGATTAGAGAACAGTAATATTCGAATCGGGACATTCTCTAGTGTGTCTAGTAATTGGTTGCCAATTTTTATGAAAGAATTTAAGAAAAGCTACTCTTCAGTCCACTTCCACCTACAGCAGGGAGAATACACGAGCATTGTTCAATACATTAAAGAAGGTAGTGTTGATTTTGGCTTTGTGAACCCAGATGCCGTCACAGACTTGGAAACCATTCCACTAACAACCGATGAGATGCTTGCTGTGTTGCCCTTTGACCATCCACTTACAAGCAGAGAATCCATTTCAGTTGATGACTTAGTGAATGAACCGTTTATTTTATTAGATGAGGGAGGACTAAGCGAACCGTTAGAAATATTTAAGCAAAAAGGATTATACCCCAATATTCAATATCATGTACATGATGATTATACGATTATGTCTATGGTAGAAAATGGATTAGGTATCTCGATTTTACCAGAGATGGTACTAAAGAAAGTAAGCTATCGGCTTGTCGCAAAACGAATTGAGCCATCTATTAGGAGGACAATTGGAATAGCCTTTAAAAACAAAAAGACATTACCAATATCAAGCAGGTACTTTATTGATTTTCTAATCAAACAGTTTCATTACAAAGGGTAGTAGGGGAGAAATGCGCTACCCTCTTAGTTGAATAACTAATAAGGCCGGCGGTTTTATTTTCCATTAATTTGTACAAGCACTCTATTAAGTTATGAATATATTGATAGTGTTTTTCACTGTACAGAATGTGTATTCATGTCTTGAGTTGAGCAAAATCACTTACACTAATTTATAAATAAAAAGAAACATAAACAAATGACCTTGATAGCATAAAAGCGCCAACCAGAGAATAGAAACGTAAAAAATGGGCGATTTCATCATTTATTCGTGATATGTACCCAAATACAACAGGGGGAAATATAATGAATTAACCTAGATGAAATTCCATAATTAACCTTTCGGAATGAAGGAGGGAAGTATATATGAGTGATGGTGGAGTTGCTGGTGGAACTGATTGTGGACATGGACATAGTAAAGGTCTTACGCTAATGCTTGTTCTCTTTATCCTACTTATTATTATCGGTGTCGGTGTGGCTTGGTTTGGCGGCCACGACGATAACAGCTTCTAGGAGCCCTGACGGCAAAACGCGGATATTATTATACATTGAGGGGATTTTTGCAATGGAAGTTCTTACTACAGTAAGAAAATGAGAAAGCAGCCCTGATTTGGGCTGCTAGTTCACGTAATCTCCGATATAGGAGGTAGACAAATCAGGTCAGTATTTTCTTAACCAAGGACTCAGGGCTTCTCATTTGTATGATACCGACTAGATTCGAATCAGCAACCTCCAGGGACGACTAGGATTTATAATAGTTGTAGTTAATTCAGTTAGTTGATATGGTGGCTCTTTTTATCAGTTTTTATATGATTTTATTGATAAAGTTGATATATTTGATGCAATTTTGCCATCCAAAGGTATTTTACTAACAAGTTCGCTACTAACATTATTTTTGTAAGTGTCTAATAGTACGTGAGTCAAATCTAGCTCTGATTCAGTGATGTTATTTTGAAGATAGCTATAGTTAACATAATAATTTTATGGTATCTAAAAATGAAGGACATTGTTGAATATAAAGTTTTAGCGACGACTTCTACTCCTTTAGCTCCTTTATCTTAATGTAAATTTTTTTAAGGGCTTGGAGAGTAGCCGCCTAATTTTTGTAGATATTTCCCTCCAATAGGTCCTTCAAGGTTGTGTGATCCAATAGGTCTGCCACTACGTCTCGAATTAGTCCCCAGAGCGGTTTTAAGACACATGCTTTCTCCTCCAACGGGCAATATTCGTAAGCAGTGACGCTTACACAGCTCATTGGTGCGAGCGGTCCTTCGAGATCACGTATCACTTTCCCAATGACAATTAAATTTGTTGGTACTTTCAATATATAGCCTCCATTAATTCCCCGTTTGCTTTTTACATACCCGTGACTTTTCAATTGCAGTAATATTTGTTCAAGGTATTGTGAAGGAACTAATGTTTCCGCAGCGATTTCTTTAACCTGAATGAGCTTGTTTTCATTTTTCCCTAACATTATAAGAGTCCTTAAAGCATATTCTCCTTTACTGGATATTTTCAAATCGTGCTCCCTCCTTAAGAAAAGGCTTTTTTACCATGCTATTTCTCTGAAAAAAATATATACATGGAGCACGTCCATTTAAATAAAAGTTAAGCACGTCCAAGCAAATTTTTCATATTCTAATCTAGAAAGTCGACTAAGTTTATCATGTTTCTCTACAATTGTTTATTTTACTGAGAATAAATAGAATTCACTAAGAAAGGAAAGGAAAGGAACAATTGGCTTTTCTAGATGAGATTAAAGAAACGTTTAATAATTTATCATCTTTTAAACATGAAAGTTTGGCTCTTACTGTTAAGAATTTAAATTTAAATATTAATCAAATTGCCCATTTTCTAAAGCAGCCCGAGAACCTTGAATACGGAAGGAATGTTATATTCAAAAATAAAAATACAGAAGTGATTGTTATTTATTTACCAGCATTGGCTAAAACATTAGTCCATGACCACGGTACTTCTATCGGGTGTATTGCCATAGTAGAAGGGGAGTTGTTAAACGTAGTGTATAAGAAAAAGGAAAATAAATCTTATCCTATATATGAAGAAATACAAAAATATTCAAGAGGTGATGTCTTTCATGTGAATGGCGATACCATCCATATGATGCTTAATCCGACATTTTCACCCGTTGTTACATTTCATGTATATTCTTCACCATTAAATGGAGGACAACTTTACATTCCGAGTACAAACATTGAGGAAGATTGGAAGGGGAAAACATGACAAGTATCAAAGAACAATTTATTCAAAGCTTACAGGACGGAAGAAATGTCTGGTTGGATGGAAAAATTGTTGATGTGTCAAAAAATCAAAACTTTACAGGTACTTTATCGACCATTTCCAGCTTATTTGACATGTTTGAAGATCCGGATATAAGGGACTCCATTGGATATATTAGTCCCAAAACACATGAATATGTCCATACGGCATTTTTGATTCCTCACTCTTATGAGGATTTAATGAAAAGAAGGAGAGCCTTTGAAGTATGGAGCCAAGCAACAGACGGTGTTATGAGCCGTTTATCTGATTATGCGAGATCCAGGTTGACGGGATGGTATGCTTCGAGAGAAGAGTATAAACGATTTGATCAACACTTCCCCGGAAAAATAAGAACCTACTATGAAGAAGCAAGAGATCGCCATCTTTTTTTAAGCGTTGTGCAGCGGGATCCCCAAATTAATCGTTCTATTCAACCTGTCCCAGAAGTAAAAAATTTAGGCTTATTAAGAATTACAAAAAAGACAGAAGATGGTGTATTTGTAAACGGGGCCAAGATGGTTGGAACCGCAGCTCCATATAGCAATGACTTGATTATTTATCCGCTTGGAATGTTAAAAGAAGAGCAGAAGCCCCTAGCCCACATGCTTATTGTCGCAGCAAACTCTCCAGGCTTGCACCTAGTTTGCCGTGAATCCTTTGCCTCAGAGCCTTCAAAAAAAGCAGATTCCCCACTCAGTTCCCAGTATGATGAGATGGATGCGTTATTAATTTTCGATAATGTTTTTGTTCCGTGGGAACGTGTTTTACTTCATGATAACCCAGAAGCAATATGGCAAATCAAATCCGATTCCGTATCGAATAGCTTAGCGTATCACCAGGCTATTGTCCGGTTGGGAACAAAATTGGAATTTGTGGCGGCTCTTGCATATGAAATTGCGGATGCTATAGGAGCCAATACTTATCTGCATGTTCAGGAAAAGATCGGAGAATTGATCATGCAGGTTAAAACAATCAATGGTTTACTAATAGCTTCCGAGTTTCAAGGAAAAGTCGACCAATATGGAACCTTTACCCCGGACTTTACTTATATTGAAACAGCAAGAAACCTAGGGGCCAAATATTATCCACGTGCGCTAGAAATATTACAGCTTATAGGAGCTGGAGGATTTATTCAATTACCTTCAAGTGTTCATGATTTCCAGGGTCCGTTGTCCCCGCTTTTGAAGGAATATTTTAAGGGCGCTGCTATAGAAGCCGAAAAAAGGACAAAACTATTTAAACTAGCCTGGGACTTGATTGGAAGTCCATTAGGGTCCAGACATGAATTATATGAGCGTTTCTATGCAGGAGACCCAATTCGTAATACGGCAAATCAGTATAATAACTTTGATAAAACTAGACTTAAGCAGATGGTGGAAAAGTATATTAATTAACCTATAACTGACTTGTACCCAAATACAACAGGGGGAAATATAATGAAGTAACCTAGATAAAGTTCCATAATTAACTTTTCGAAATGAAAGAAGAAAGTATATGAGTGATGGTGGAGTTACTTGTGGAACTGATTGTGGACATGGATATAGTAAAGGTTTTACGGTATCGGTGTGGCTTGGTTTAGTGGCCACGACGATAACAGCTTCTAGGAGCCCTGACGGCAAAACGCGGATATTATACATTGAGGGGATTTTTGGAATGGAAGCTCTTACTACAGTAAGAAAATGAGAAAACAGCCCAAATCAGGGCTGCTAGTGTACTCTTATTTATTAATATTTATATACTCTCTTACAGCATTCAACAAAAATTCCTCTAATCCCACACCTTGCTCCTTAGCAAGCATCTTTACCTGATCCTTAAATTGTTTATCTACATAGAAAGAAAGAGTTTCAATTTTACTATCCAATAATACTCCATTATGGCGCACAGCTATTTCCCCATCCACAACATGCCGATGCATATACCTAATCTCTTCCTGATATTGCAGCGGATTGATTTCTAACAAAAATGGTTTTACTTCTATTTTAATATTATCCCCATTTACCTCCATTCGAATATTCGCTGCCCCTTGATATTGATAAAGCCACTCGATCATAGTATACGTCGGGGATTGAAGAAAAGCCGGTTTTTTAAAGAGAAACGAAACATACCCACGCTTCGTATTATAAGAACCACGTTCAATTACAACCTTAGGTTTATATCCACGAGTTTTCAGTTCATGCAGTGGAAATACTTCTTCTTGCTCTGTTAATACCTTTCCTTCTCCCTCTACAGAGATAATACGTGCTAATTTGTTGTCAAAATTTACAAATGGCTGAAACAAGTACACTTCTGTGTCATCCACATTTGCGATGAATGTTTTTCGCTCATATATATAGGAAGAAATCGGATTATTATCTATGAAACGCTCTAATTCCTCTTCTTGAATGAAATACGTATCTCTTCCTCTATATTTCTGTAATTCTGCCTGCAGTGTTCCTTTTTGGATATGCTTAATAATAGTAGAAGGGGCTACATCTAAAATCTTGGCTGCTTCTTTAGTAGTCAATCCAGGTTTTTGCTGCTGCTCAAGGAGTTGCTCTACATCCTTCTTATAAAAAATTTTCGTACCATCTTGCTGCCAAGAATCCGGATATAAAGATGCAAGCATTCCATTTTTTTCATACCGGAGAATCGTACTTTCCTTTACCCCTAACAATTGTGCTGCCTGTTTGGTTGTCACGGTTTCCTCTTGAATAAATAATAAATTCTCACTCATTTTTTAGATCCTCCTAGCATTCTATCTATTCGGTTATATATTTTCTCAAACTATGTAATATTCAATATCTGACTTTATAAATAAAAGATGTATAAAAGAAAAGAAGCATGTATAGTTCTAATTCTAGTATATCACGCACTAACTTACACTTACACTTATTTATTACAAGTAAGCTATTAGATAATGTATCATTCATTTCTTTTTATTTATTAATGAAAAGTTATTTTTAATTTAAAGATAAAAGTTAAATAAGTAATAAATTGCATATTGATAACAAGATAATTACTTGTAACAAATAAAAGAAATACAAGATATTTATAAAATACTTAATAAGTAGGTTATATCAGTAAGAATAGACCATTCTTATAGGAAGACTTATGTAATTAAATATTTATAGTAATAATAAGGGTTTTATAGGTATGTTATAATTAACATATCTATGAAAAGTCATAAAAGATAAACAAATAGAAAGAAGGGCTTATATGGATAAATTAGATATAACAAATATTAATGATCTAATCAATCAGAACCTTATACATAACCATCTCATACAAAACAATATCCATGATGCAATAAACATTTTAATAGATAACAAATACATCCATACAATGAATATAAAGATAGAATTAGCGGAAAAAGAGGGAAGAAAGAAATATGAGTATCTAAGTGATATGGAAGTGATCTATTACTATGTACACTTTGAACGAGATATGGATGAGAAGAAGAATCGAAAAAGAGACACAAAACAAATCTATCTAAAAGAGCTACTAACATTTTGTCAGACGCTCATCAAGGATGCAGATGTATTTGATATAAGGGGAGAGGAGGTTGAGAAGAAAGGGTCACTTCTTCAAGTATTAGCCCCTTGGAATATCCGGCGTTATAATGATTGGTTAAAGACAGCAAAGTTAGGAAGAGGAGGAAAGCCATACTCAGTGGCAACATTAGCTAAAAAAGTAACAATCATTCGCTCCTTTTTAAAACATTTATATACCATGTCTTATATTGAGGCACCCTTACATGAGGAGTTACAAAAAGCAAATGTGCGGAGTGAAGATCGGCCCAATCGAGATCTCTCATATGGAGAAGTGATGCAAATTCTAGAGTATTATCGACAAGAGCGAGATATCTTCAGCTATACAATTTTACTTGCTTTAGCCAGTACAGGGGCACGTATTCAAGAATTATGTCAGGCCAGAGTAAAAGACTTGTTTTATGCAGAGGGGAAATACTGGTTACGTGTAACTGGGAAACGTGATAAACAGAGGGATTTGTTTATTTCAGATTATCTTTTTCAATGCATATGTGAATTTCGAAAAAGAAGAGGATATGAAACGGATATTAAAACAGGAGATATAATGCCATTGCTCCTGAATCGAAATGGAAAAATATATAATTTTCGAATACTCTCCAATCAAGTAACGGAGATGGTAGCAAAAACAGGATTAGAATTCTTAAAATATCGAGAGAATCCTGTAACAGCCCATACATTTCGGCATGCATTCGCAATTATGTCCGTAGAAGAAGGGAATGCAGATTTGTATCATTTAATGCACACCTTGGGACATGAAAGTATAAAAACAAGTCAAATTTATTTAGAGAAGTATATGAAACGTAAGAATAATGTGGGTGTGGGATTTGCTGATAAGCTTAAATAATGAAGTTGTTTTCCTATACTGAAATGTTTCCACACTCGGCGCATGTGGAATCCTGTTCACTACTTATTAGAGTAAGTTAATTAAAGATGTAACAGTAGCATAAAGGTCCCATTCTGAGGGACCTTTATTTAAATAGGGAATCCTTGCATCAATGGCAAATCAATTGGTAGTTCAATTCTATGAATTGGATTGCTTTTTTTGTTTGTACGCCAAGCATGTCTGTATATATGGTGTGTGTAATGTAAATTACAAAAAGTTTTATGAAACATTTACATTATGTTTATCATTATATAACAGGTGATTAATACTAGTCTTCTAAAATTGGAGGGAAGCAAATGATTGGAAAAACTATAAACTAGGAGTGAAGAGAATTGAAAAAGTACCTTATACCTACACTGGCAGCATCTTTTTTACTTTCTTCCGTCGGTTCCATTTTAGCTGCACCTGCTCAACCACAGAAAATCAAATCGGTAGAATTCATTGGAATGGATGCACCAAAAACGGATGATGAGAAAAATAACCTGATGTATTCAAAGGCTTCTGTAGAAGTTACATATGTTAATGGAAGCAAGAAAACACTTCCTCTAAGCTATGAAACATTGTTCAGGCCTGGTGATGTCATCAATGGTAACACAGCCGGTGTCACGATAAATGCAAAGGGTCAAATTATGACTAAGGCAGATGGTACACCGTATACATCAACTGCACCTGACATGAATAGTTTAATGAAGGTACCTGGGTTACCAGCAAACACGTATTATTTAATCAGCCACTATGAATCAATGCCTAAAAACCAGAATGGGCTTGAAAACCCGGGAACGATGAGTCTAAGTACTGTAAAAATGGATCCGGAAACGGGCGAACTTACAGTTGTTGATATTAAACCAATTGATTTTTCTTCCGTTCACGGCATTTGGAAACCTTGTGCCGGATTGTTGACTCCTTGGAATACGCATCTTGGTTCCGAAGAGACCGATCCGGATGCAAGGGCACATGAAGCGAATCCGAAAACATCATCGGTAACCAAGTATATGCAAAACTATTATAACGATCCAACCATTGTAGGTAATCCTTATTATTATGGCCATGTCCCAGAAGTTACTGTAAATGCAAATGGGGATACAAGTGTTGTAAAGCATTACAGCATGGGTCGTATGGCATTTGAGCGGGTGAAGGTGATGCCTGATAATCGAACGGTGATTTATGGCATTGACAGCAATCCGGGCGGATTCTTTATGTATGTGGCTGACAAGGAAAAAGATTTATCAGCCGGTACACTATATGCTGCAAAGTGGATTCAGACTGGTACAGACAATGGCGGCTCGGCAAATCTTGAATGGATTAAGCTTGGTCATGCAACAGATGCAGAAATTCAAAAAATGGCTGATACCCTTAAATTCAGTGATATTTTCGACGTGACTGATGATGCAGTTAAAGGACAAGCAGAAGGGTACACACCAGTCAAAACACCTGCTAACGGCAAAAAAGTGGAATGGTTGAAAGTGAAGCCGGGAATGGAAAAAGCGGCTGCTTTCTTAGAAACACACCGCTATGCGGCTTACGTTGGTGCAACAGTAGAATTTAATAAGATGGAAGGTCTCGATTTCAACGAAAAAGACAATAAGGCATACGTGGCCATCTCCTATCAGGAAAACACAATGCTTGCTGAACCGACCGCACCTGCTGATGATATTCAATTACCGAAAATCAGTGCAGGCGGAGTATATGAGATTTCCTTCAAACCAAATCGTAAAACAAATGATGGCGGAAAAATTGACAGTCATTATGTGCCTGTAAGTATGGCAGGTCTTGTAATGGGTGAGGACTTAGTTACTCCAGATCAAGATGGGAATACAGCTAACGTAGACAAGATTGCCAACCCGGATAACATTGTCTATTCTCAAGAAATGAGAACTTTATTTATTGCTGAAGATTCTGATCATCATGAAAATAATTATACCTGGGCTTACAATGTAGATACCAAGAAGCTTTCCCGAATTCTTTCCGTTCCAGGCGGCGGGGAATCCACTGGATTACAAATGGTCGAAAATCTGGATGGTCATACTTATCTCATGAACAGTTCACAAAACCCGGGATATGTAGGGTACATCGCTGGGCTTCCATCTTTGGATGTAGACAATAAGTAAAAAAACGCTAAATAAGTATATATTTTGAGCAGTCTTGTAATTGTAAGCAAGACTGCTCCTTTTTTTATAGGGATGAAAACCTTAGGCTAGGCCTAGGGTTTCAAAAAGCTTTCAACGTGGTTTTACGTCAAAAAACAATAATAGCTTAGCAACTTGGAATTGTTTATTTACGAAATAAGGGTAAGTACCCAATAGGGGATTTCCTTATTTGAATAGTTGTATTTTATTAGATTATAATTAATTAAACAAGAAGATTGTGAATACTTTCACTAATGGGGTTTTAATGCCAAAAGCATCAATCCTAAATAAACAGATTATAAACAATAATTAATTTATAAATTATTCCCACCAACATCTCATGTGTTGCCGCACCCTGGACATGTGGAGTGCTGTTCGCTGCTTGTAAGAAAAGATTAATAAGGGATGTAATAGTGAGTAAGGAGGCTTTCCATTCAAGTGAGTGCGATTTGTGATGTGAATCAAGAACTTTTAAACAAAATTGGTAAGCAGGAAGGAATTAGCTAGAAGAGGATGTCTCAAAAGGTAGCGCTATGATCTACCTTTTGAGATATCCTCTTTACGTTTAGGAGATTTGTAAAAAGTTAATGTTTTTAAAATTTTAGCTTGTCCGAAAACGCTTCCTGTTGATAAAGTCATAGGAAGGTATTGAAGAAACATTTCTGCCCGAACTGAGGTTGCATCCACACATAAATTGTCGGAAGTAGTATCATAACCACAGTTGAAAGGGATATCGAGATTCTATACTTCTAAAAAATCATATTTGCATCTGAATCTGCTTGTCCTCAACGTGATAAAATCGAAAAAATTTAATGATATCCCTTTTAGGAGGAAAATAAATAATGAAAAAGAAATGGGTCATCCTATTAATTAGCTCGATTCTTCTAGCTACTGTAATAGGATGTATAGTCAAATTCCTTAAAAAAGACAATCGACCTAAAGTGGTTGTTGTTTTACAAGACCTAGATACACAGTATTGGAATATTGTGAAAGCAGGAGCGGAAAAGGGATTTCAAGAGTTTGATATAGATGGTAAAGTTGTGGCACCTGGTTTCAAATCAGAAAAAGATGTACAAGAGTATGTTTTAAAAAATGTTCTTAAAGAACAGCCGGATGCATTAATTGTCTCTCCATTCCAATCACCTGCAGTCATGTCTGCCTTAAAGAAATTTGCTCAACATAAGATTCCCGTATTACTAGTAGATACAGATATTCCTTTGGAACATAAAACTGCTTATATTGGTACCAATAACCTTGAATTAGGCAAAAAGGCAGGGGAACTATTAGCTTCAGGGCTGCAGCCTGGAGACGAAGTGGCCCTTATTGGCGGGTCTTTAAACGGTCCAGTTTCAGTTGAACGGATACAGGGAGCTACATCTAGTTTAGAAGATGCAGGAATTAAAATTGTAGCAAAACAAGTGGATTTACCAAATGAAGCTTTGCCGGCTAGGAAAGCAATGACAACAATTTTACAGAATTATCCTGATGTAAAAGGTATCTTTGCTACAAGTGACATTCTGGCGCTAAGTGCTGTAAAGGTAATTAAGGAGCAAGGATATAAAATACCAGTCATCGGAGCAGATGGAATTATTAAAATGAATGAGTTAATAAAAGATGGAACATTACCTGGTACAGTAGCACAAAACCCTTATGATATGGGGTATATAAGTGTTGAAACTGCACGGAAAGTGCTAGAGGGAGAACAATTTAGAAAAAGTGTTGATACTGGTGTAGATCTTATTACCAAAGATAATGTGAAGCAGAAACTGGATTTCCTGAAAGAATTGTTGAAGTGAAGTATCGCCATTGGGCATTCATTAATACAGTTATGAGGTTTTTATTGGAAGTAACTAGGTTAGATCAGGAAGTAACACATAAGGGGTGTATATCGCGAAAACCGGGATGTGATAGCTTCGCAATTCAGCTATGACACTTGTTTAAAAACCGTAAGTCCCAGTAGGGTAAACCCTGTTGGGACCTTTTTGTTTTCATGATTTGGTAATAACAGTTATCGTATCGAACATACAATAGGGTGTATTTCATATTTGTGCTACCAAAATTGTACTAACGATACCAAGGTAATGTTTGCTTCCATCACATTTACGAAGTGTCAAAGACAGGTGGATGTTTTTAGCCATTATTTACAAGAAGCCGTATCCCTCTTTTCTAGCCCTTCTCTTTACATGGATTTGTTTATAAAAAAGTTTTAGCGCTATGCATTTCTATATTCCATTTTTATTACCTCTCTTTATATAAACAAAAAACAGCAATTGAGAAGAGGATACGGAAGCTTGTTTATTCAGGGGGGAGTCGATGTTATTAATTATAAGTATATTAATAGTATTAGGTTATACTGCTTACTTGATTTGCAAAATTTATTTCAATACAGATAAATTAATAGGAACGACAGGGATGATTATAGTGATGTCATTGGGAATGGTGTCTAGTTTGGTTATTGGATTAATCTCTGGCATTGTTTATAACAATAATTTAACTACTTCAACGATGATTGCAATCATTTCAAGTTTGATTGTTGGATACTTTTTAGGCAACAAGTTAGGCTTATTGGTTACAATTGAAGGAATGGCAGCTTCACTTATGGGTAGCATGATGGGAGCAATGCTGGGAGTAATGTTGCCTTCAGGGAAATATCAGATAATGTTAGTATTTATGGATTTCCTATATATTATTGTTGCATCTTTAATCTTTCTTCTAATTAGTAATATTGTAAGAAAAAGTAGTGATAAAGCTCCGACTATTATTAATTCTTACACTTTAATATCCATAATGGTTATTTTATCAGTTATTGTATTGATAGCTGCTTTTTATAATGGTAATTATTTCAAAAAACAGATTAATGATCGCCCTGTGGAAAGCAAAATGTATGAGCATTCTCATCATTAAAAGGACAATAGCTTAATTTTATTCAAAAAAAGAAGCTAAATCAGATGACTATACTGTACTCGTTAACCATAAACATATGAACTCATTTAAAATTTTCACCTCTATGTAAAATTGTATCATAAAGGGAAGTTATAGATATATAGATTTTGAGCAATGTTTTGATACGAAGTAAAAGTTATTAAATCGTTACAAATTTGCTTAAAATAAAAAATCTCAAAAACAATCGTTTTTGAGATTCATAACACAGATAAAATGTCACCCTTAAACTTACTTTAATGTGGCTTTTTATTTCGAGAGTCGAATATTCAAGAAACGCGCCCGATTGTTGAAGATCGTTATTATAGTGATAGGTAAGCTTTTGAAGTTATCGCCAGCTTTTCCCTCACCTCACACCGTACGGGCGAGTTTCCTCGCATACGGCGTTCCAACTAATCCAATTCATTCAATATTTTTATGTGTATGCAAGATGAAATGTAGAATCAGATTGCTTCGTTCAGACATTGCTCACGCAATTTATTGACCTCTTCGAGTTGCTTTTTATTTAACTTGAGTACACTTAAAAGCACTTGTATTTTCTCTTGATTACTCATATGAATGAGGTGGTGAACAGATTCGTGCAATATCATTAAATTCCCGTATGAATCATCTTTTGTGAGATGGTACGGTGTTTTATGATGACAATGCCAATCGTTCGGTCCTAATTCAATTCCTGTGACGGCACATTTCCCGTATTGTGCGATAAACCGGCTAATCCGATTATCATTGTATTCGATGGAACGGCTCGGTATAAATTGTTTCATCACATAGGTGAGTGTGTGTTTATTAATTGCCCGCAAGTTTTGATGAATTTTATCTCTACCTGCGGTAGTATAATTACAGATTGTTTGAGAGAAATTTAGATTTACCTTACATCGTTGGGCATGGATTGGAACAAGCACTATTTCTTTTATTTTATAGAGCTTACATTCATATCCTTTATACCGTTTCTGTAAGGATTTTGTGAGGTCTTGAAACGTTGCCTCTTTTCTCATTTCTTTTAAACGATTATATAATGCTTTATTAAGACGATTGTTCAACTCATTTAAGTCTTTCGTGATGTGTGACGCTGCGGAATAATAATTTTGAATCCCCATTATAACCGTATTAAAACGCCAAACATTCTCAGCTGATTGATGTTTCTGAATGGCTTTGATTGCTTGTTTTAATTTTATCTGTGCATTTTTGAGAGCTTTCTTTGTCATGTGTGAGCGGGCAACATAGAGAATTCTTTTATTCGTCCTTTTCCGATGTGCTTTAAGACGGTATCCTAAAAACTCTGATGAGTTTTTCTTTAGATTTACCACTTTTGATTTTTCTTCACTAATCTCAAGATGTAACCTTTTTTGAAGGAAATCCTTGATTGCATAATACATTTTAATCGCTTGTGAACGAGTACGACAAAGAATTTTGAAGTCGTCCGCATATCTCACAATATAGCAGTGTTTTAATTTGGTTTGTTTCAAGGCGTTATATCTGCCACTATGTGATTGGTAGGATTTCTTTGTATCAAGACTTTCCCATTGATTACTGACCCACCAATCTAATTCGTTTAGTACGATGTTAGATAATAGAGGTGATAAAATACAACCTTGCGGTGTACCTTTCGTTGGGAAGCCTTCTCCAATGATTTCAGCTTTTAAAAGACGCGAAATAATAGACAACAGTGCTTTATCTCGAATGCCTAATGACCACATTTGTTTTAACAATTTAGCATGGTCCACATTGTCGAAAAATCCTTTTATGTCAACATCTACACAATGATATAAGCATGCCCTGTTAATGAGCGTTTCAAATCTAGCTTTCGCATGATGTGTATTGCGATTCGGTCTAAAACCATAGCTATGTTTATAAAATCTTGCTTCACAAATCGGTTCAAGCACTTGTAAGATACACTGTTGGAACAGCCTATCCCAAATAGTCGGAATCCCTAAGGGACGTGTTTTTCCATTTGCCTTAGGAATAAAGACCCGCCGAACGGCTTGGGGTGTGTAGTGTTCAAACATTCGTTGTATCGTCGATATGACCTCTGATACAGATAGTCGCTTTATATCTTCAATCGTTAATCCATCATATCCAGCCGTTTTACTACCAGTATTTCGTTTAATATTGCGATAAGCTAACCGAATATTTTCATCGGATTGTATTAAATCGAGTAAACCATAAAAATTTTGACCATTAGCACTTCGAGCATATAAGGAATCCAAATGACTTTGCATATCATAATACTCGTTGTGTCTCAGTTTCTTTCGTTTTAACAAGTCGGTGGCTCCTTTCGGAGCTGAACCTCTATTAGTCTTACAAGAACCTTATTAATCGTTTAAGAACTGTCTTGCATGGTTGAATGAGTCTTTTATTAGTCTAGTGGCTATCCCTCCACGTTCATTACACGCTTCATTGGTACTGTACCACCACTTTCACTGATATGAAGAAAAGTTATACAGTCGCTATTCTCACGCCTATTTTCCTTTCCAACGCCTCATTGAGAGTAAGCTCTCCGCGTTATCAGCTTACAACGTTGAGTTACATCTATTATGGAACAAACTTAGGTGCTTCCTATGAGCCTGTTAGCCTTGCATGTGCCTGTAACACAAGATGGATTTTCATATTCTTCATTCTTACTCATCCACAGCTAACCCTACATTTAGTAGTAAATACATTTCTATATAACGCGCGTCTAGACCCGTACATTCAGAAGTTCGTCAGCAATACAGCATCTTATTGTATTTACATTGCATTCTCACCATATCTGTTCAACCCAAGCACCATGATTTACACCACCCCATCGGGTAGGCTTTCGTCAGCCGGACTGTTACGGTAAATTCTCATGCCTATTAGCCGAGCTTATAACACACTTTTTCTTACTAAACAGCGTGCTATTCGACGCAGGGGGAGCCTTTCAGAGCGTTACCTCCTCATTCGACTCCTCGACATAACCCTTCAGTTTTAGAAATCTAAAACTGCCTGACCTTTACCAAAATTGTGTGTCCACATTTCATTTGAGCCAGGAACATTTCGCACAAAGTAAAGCACCCGTTCAGTTCACGCGGAAACATAGCTCCACTGCTTGCAAGTTGTAATACTAGAAGGACCATCGTGAGGAATCGGCTTGGATTGCCCAATCCTATACCCAGCATCATAATCATGAGCATATAGGGAAAGGATAAGGACGGAAGTAAGATGAATAATTCCATATGATTAACTTCTAATTCCAATCCTTTTACATCAATATGTCCATGATTTCATACCATCTACCTCCTCTTTTACTTTCGGTTTGATTCGTTTATAAAGATGGAACTTTCGTATTTCTCTTGACTTTATTAATCATTTGATTAATAATAAACATAATATTAATTAATCGATTGATTAATTATAGAAAGGAACTTCTATTATGAATAATGCTGATATTAAAAAAGCACCCGGAAGACCTGTCAAAGATAAAGAAGTGGCAAAAATGGAGCTTTTAGACTCTGCTACTAAGCTTTTTTCCACAAAGGGATTTGAGGAAACGAGTCTTCGCGAAATTGCCCTGGATGCTAATGTAAATATGGCTCTTGTAAAGTACCATTTTGGCTCAAAATTAGACTTATGGAAAGAAGTGATATCAAAACTCTCCCATAAGGTGCTGCAAACCAATGATTTCACTTTAGAGGATGTAAATGATGCTTCTGATATGAGAGTCTTATTAGTCGAATTGTTTGACAAGCTGGTTGACATGAGTTTTCAACATCGAGAATTCAGTTTGTTTATCATTAACGAAACCGTTCAACAAGGTGAAAGATTTGACCATTTATTTGCTAGATTAATCAAGCCTTTTCACGAACAAAATTATCCTTTTATTGTAAAAGGGATTGAATTAGGTGTTCTCGCGGACCAGCATCCGGAGGAACTCATTGTCATGTTGTTGTCATCCGTTGCATACCAGCAGGCCACCCCTCATGTTATGAGAAATTTCACGGATATAACAAAAGATGAAGAGAAATGGAAACAAGTGATTAAGCACAGCTTAAAAGTAAACTTTATCAAGTAATACCGATAGTCAGAGGTTTTCAAATAAAGATAATTAATAAAAACAACATACTTTTTTGAAAGGGTGGTTTTAATGGAAAAATTGACTGCTATCCCTCAACCGAAAACCTATGGCCCGCTTGGTAATATTCCATTAATCGATAGAGATAAACCGATTTTATCGTTTGTCAAACTAGCAGAAGAGTACGGTCCCATTTTTCGACTTCAAACTCCAGGAGGTACCGCCATTATTGTTTCTGGACATGAACTGGTAGCAGAAGTCTGTGACCAGTCACGGTTCGATAAAAGTGTAGAAGGTGCTTTAGCAAAGGTTCGTCCCTTTGGTGGAGACGGGTTATTTACAAGCGGGACCCACGAGCCTAACTGGAGAAAAGCCCATAATATTCTGATGCCTACATTCAGCCAGCGGGCAATGAAGGATTACCATGCCATGATGATCGATATTGCCGTACAGCTCGTTCAAAAATGGGCACGGCTTAATCCGAATGAAGAGGTGGATGTCCCGGAGGATATGACCCGTCTTACATTGGACACGATTGGTCTATGCGGTTTTAATTACCGATTTAACAGTTATTATCGTGAGACTCCTCATCCTTTTATCGTCAGCATGGTCCGTGCTCTAGATGAAGCGATGCATCAATTACAGCGACTGGATATACAGGACAAACTCATGGTGAGAACGAAACGTCAATTTCAGCATGATATCCAAACCATGTTTTCTTTAGTGGATCAAATTATTGCTGAACGTAAGGCCAATGGAAACCAGGAAGAAAATGATTTGCTTTCCCGTATGTTAAATGTGAAGGATCCAGAAACAGGCGAAAAACTGGATGATGAAAATATTCGTTTCCAAATCATCACCTTTTTAATAGCCGGGCACGAGACAACAAGTGGATTGTTATCCTTTGCAATTTATTTCTTATTGAAAAATCCGGATAAATTGAGAAAAGCCTATGAAGAGGTAGATCGTGTATTAACAGGTCCCACTCCGACATATCAACAAGTTCTGCAGCTTAAGTATATCCGGATGATTTTAAATGAATCGCTGCGTCTATGGCCTACCGCACCAGCATTCAACCTTTACGCAAAAGAAGACACGGTGATTGGCGGGAAATACCCAATTAAGAAAGAAGAAGATCGCATTACCGTTCTTATTCCAAAGCTGCATCGGGATAAAGACGCATGGGGAGACAATGCGGAAGAATTTCATCCTGAACGGTTTGAAGACCCAAACAAAGTCCCTCATCATGCTTATAAGCCATTTGGAAATGGCCAACGGGCATGTATCGGTATGCAGTTTGCCCTTCATGAGGCCACTCTCGTACTGGGAATGCTTCTCCAGCATTTCGAATTGATCGATTATCAAAACTATCAGCTGGATGTCAAGCAAACATTAACGCTAAAGCCAGGTGATTTTAAGATAAGGATTCGATCCCGAAATCAAGCTGCCATCCGTCCATCTGTCCTAACACCTGTAGCGGAGACGCCGGAGAATCACAAGTTGGAACAGCAAGTTCAGAATGCAGCTTCTCTCCAAGGACTCAATAATCGTCCGCTTCTTGTTCTTTACGGTTCTGATACTGGAACTGCTGAAGGTGTAGCACGGGAACTTGCGGATACAGCGAGTTTGCATGGCGTACGGACTGAAGTATCGCCTTTAAATGACCGAATTGGTAACTTACCGAAAGAGGGGGCAGTTCTCATTGTTACTTCCTCTTATAACGGAAAGCCACCGAGCAATGCTGGACAATTCGTACAATGGCTTGAAGAACTACAACCTGGTGAGCTACAAGGTGTTCATTATGCGGTGTTTGGCTGTGGAGATCATAACTGGGCCAGTACTTATCAGCATGTCCCGAGATTCATTGATGAGCAGCTTGCCCAAAAAGGAGCAACCCGATTTTCGGCACTCGGGGAGGGCGATGCAAGCGGAGACTTTGAGGAGCAGTTTGGCCAATGGAAACGCAGCATGTGGTCGGATGCGATGAAAACTTTTGGATTAGAGCTCAATGAAAATGTAGAAAAAGAACGCAGTACCTTAAGCCTTCAGTTTATCGGTGGTCCTGGAGGGTCTCCTCTTGCTCATTCGTACGAAGCAGTGAATGCAACTATTGTGGAAAATCGCGAACTCCAATCAGCTGGCAGTGATCGGAGCACTCGGCATATCGAGGTGACCTTACCGCAAGGAGTTACTTATCACGAAGGAGACCATCTCGGAGTGCTTCCGCACAACAGTGAGGAAAATGTCAGCCGCATTCTCCGTAGGTATAATTTGAATGGAAACGATCAAGTAGTGCTGACAGCAAGTGGACGAAACGCAGCTCATCTGCCACTCGATGTGCCTGTTAGTTTACATGATCTTCTTAGCTATAGTGTGGAAGTGCAGGAAGCAGCAACCAGAGCACAAATACGGGAACTGGCGTCGTTTACGGTTTGTCCTCCGCACAAACGCGAATTAGAAGATTTAGTGGAAGAGGGAATTTACCAGGAGCAAATATTAAAGAAACGTATTTCCCTGTTAGATCTTCTCGAAAAGTACGAAGCATGTGAAATGCCGTTTGAGCGGTTTTTAGAACTTCTCCCTGCACTCAAACCACGTTACTATTCTATTTCAAGCTCACCACTCGTTGCCCAAGATCGCCTGAGTATTACAGTCGGTGTTGTAAGCGGACCTGCATGGAGTGGACGAGGCGAATATAAAGGGGTCGCTTCTAACTATTTAGCTCAACGTCACAACGAAGACAATATTGCTTGTTTTATTCGTACTCCACAATCCGGTTTTCAGTTGCCAAAAGATCCAGAAACGCCAATTATCATGGTTGGACCAGGAACTGGGATTGCACCATTTAGAGGTTTTTTACAAGCCCGCCGTGTTCAAAAACAAAAAGGGGTAAAGTTAGGAGAAGCTCATCTATATTTCGGTTGTCGTCATCCCGAACAAGATTATCTTTATCGTACAGAACTGGAAAAAGATGAAATGGATGGCTTACTATCCTTGCACACAGCTTTTTCTCGCTCAGAAGGACATCCCAAAACATATGTACAGCACTTAATGAAACAAGATGGAGCTAAATTAATTTCATTATTAGATAATGGAGCTCACCTCTATATATGCGGTGATGGAAGTCGAATGGCTCCAGATGTAGAAGATACTCTTTGTCAGGCTTACCAAGAACATCATGGGGTCAGTGAACAAGAGGCAAAAAATTGGTTGAATCAGTTACAACGTGAAGGACGATATGGAAAAGATGTTTGGGCTGGAATCTAATTTTTCTTATTAAATAAGTAATTTACTCAAAGTCCCGTATACTTTATTGAATACGGGATTTTTGTTTACTCTTCTTTAGCTAACCCCGTTACTTTAAGTACATTCCTTCACAATCTTTTCTATATAATTTAACCTAAATACACAATTTTCTTTTTTAGGGTTATTCCACAATCTGGCCCGATTGCTGAATAATTGGTATTTTCCCAGGTGACCCCTCAACCCTCGAATCGTTTCCAAACCCCTCTTTACATTTTTTTCTATCTATCATGCCGTTTTTGGACTTATCTCGGACTTACCCCTATTAAAGCTAAAGAATTGCTAGATCGAAATGAAATTGGGAAACTGTTGACCTTTCGTACATTCCTAGGTGTTGGTGATAAAGAGGAGTCCGTCAGTGAAGATTGGAAAAGTTCCATTGCCGAAGTGGGATCCCACCGAATTGACTTAATGCGCTATCTCATCGACTCGGATGTTAAAAGAGTATTCGCTCATTTAACAAATTTAAATCCAAATTTAAAAGCCTCGGGTGATGATAACGCGATGACTATTCTGGAATATCAAAACGGTGTAAGAGGTGTGCTCATTTCTAGCCGAACAAGTTATAACGGTAATGATCGCATGACTCAATTGTTTGGCACGGAAGGAGCGATTACCCTATATGGGGAAAAGCATTCTGTGATCGTGGAGAAGGAAAATGGAGAAAAAAATGTTTATACCTTTGCAAATGAACTGCCCCAATCTGTCATGGAACCAACTACTATTGTCGGAGAATTTCTTGATGCCATTGAAAATGATACAGAACCAATCATTACGGGAAAAGATGGGCTAGCGGTTATGAAGACATTGGATGCTATTTATCTTTCGAATTCCGAAGAAAGATGGGTTGATTTAGATGAAGTTGAAATAGAAACTGATCTTACTAGTCGAGAGAGAAAATGACTTGAGAATCAATGACCAAACTAAATTATTGTCATACATGATCAATCGTGTAAAAGCAGCTTATGATCAAATTCCAAGCAATCGGTTAATGATCGCACCCGGATGTGCTTTGCCAAATGGGTGTTGACATGCCTGCACCCCAATTGTTAGACAAAAAAAGCTAACGATTGGGGTGCAGTTCAGAATCAAGTTTGCCTTTTTAATGGTTACCTATCAATTTATCTATATTTCTTTAGCGGTGCAAAAAAAGCTTCAGATTTATCTAGGCTTACTTGTTCTTCCTTAATCAGATTGGTTTTTCCAGATGCGAAGTCGACAATCTTATATGTAAATACTTCGTAGTAGGTTTCAACATCAGCATTATTGTACCAGGAGATGATGAAGGTATCCTTACTGATTGGATAAATATGGTCTCCGCTGTGAGAAAAGTCGCTGGTACCATCAGAGTTTTTCACTTCCACCATTTTTCCATCATGGATATAGAATATCTTGCTACTATAAGAATTGGAGGCCTCCGTCTGATTCACAACGATTAGGTTTGGAGCATCTCCAATCACCTCACCGCTGTTCTTGTTCATGTTAAACACCCAATCTCCAATTTTAACGTCTTGAGGGATGTCGTTAATCAACAGTTTATAGCTACCCTCGCGAATAGTGTCCCCTTCCTGTGCACCTGCCCAAGACATATCTGAAAGATACGTTTTATCTTGCTCGGCCACGATTTTCACATTTGCTCTCTTCCCATTTGTATCCTTCACATTATCCCAATTATATACTTCTTTTGTGGGATCAATTTTTGATGATTGTGCGGCTGCATTTCCGGACTCTTGCAGTGATTTTAGCTGTGAAATGACCTCTCCATTTTTATCAATATATGCAAGCAAACCGATATTCTTCGCATAGTATGTACGACCCCCATCGTCTGCTTCAATCACCACAACATGTTCAAACTTCCCTGCCGGTGTTTGATAAGAGTCTAGTAGTTCAGCGATTTTATAATTGGTGCAATCCTCCGGGTCCGTACATACTTCCCATGAAGCACCAACTTTAATAGGATAAACAATCGCAGTGTAGCCTTCACTATCGACAATCCCAACAAAAAGACCTTCATTACTCTCCTGATAAATATTTTGCTGTGTACCGGATTCACCTAAGTCCATATTCCATATTTGTTCACTGCCATTATCTTTTTCAATTGTTTCAATTGAAACGTATCCATTACTATATTCATATGTATATGTTTTACTTGGATCTCGTAGGAATGATGCTTCTTTAAACGGGTCCGTCTCTTTTACTTTTGGTTTTTCAACAGTTTGTTTTTTCTCCGATGTGTTCTGAATTGTTACCTTGTTATTACAAGCTGTGAGTACCATTACTAGAATCAATAGTAATGGAAATAATCGTTTTTTCATTCTGTTACTCTCCATCCCTTTAAAAAGTTATCAAATCATCATTAAATATAGTAACAAGAATATACACTCAACGCTAGAGAAAAAGTACCAAGTACCTAGTGGATATGTTTTCCAAAAATTATATTTGCATCAGAACCCTATTTAATCCCCTTTGAATAGAATGTACTGTTCATACAATTCTTAACTGCATGAGAGAGGGGGTACTTTGCACTCCAGCCTTTTATATGTTTCCTTGCACTCTAGCCTTTTATATGTTTCCTTGCACTTTAAGCGAAAAAGGGCAGATTTCACGAACGGGTGAAATCTGCCTGAAAATGTAGAAAAACCGATTTGGGTTACATATTGAATCTAGTTGAGGTATAAATCTATGAAGCAATCTTTGTGCTTGCTTGCTTGTCCCAAAACGCGGCAGCAATTATTTCAAACTGCGGTTTAGGAACGTTTTTGTCCGGTCAAATTGCGGTTTCATAAACAGCTGTTCAGGGGACCCAGATTCGACAACTTCTCCATTGTCCATGAACATGACCTTATTTGCAACTTCCTTGGCAAAGCCCATCTCATGGGTTACGACAATCATTGTCATTTGCTCTTGCGCAAGATCCTTCATTACTTGTAATACTTCACCAGTTAATTCTGGATCCAAGGCTGAGGTAGGCTCATCAAACAACAAGATTTCCGGGTTCATCATCAGCGCCCTTGCAATGGCAACCCTTTGTTTTTGGCCACCAGACAGGTTCGCAGGATAAGCTGCTGCCCGGTTAGTGAGACCGATTTTTTCCAGCAGCTCTTGGCTTCGCTGTTGAATCTCAGCCGAAGTTTCCTTTTTTAGCATTTTCGGAGCAAGCTCCAAGTTTTCTTTGACAGTCAGATGAGGAAAGAGGTTAAAATGCTGAAACACCATTCCCATTTTTCCTGTGATTTGTTTAATCTCATGAGGCTTTGCGTATACGCCATCTTTCACCAAATGATTGCCGGACAAACAAATGCTGCCGCCGTCAATTTCTTCAAGGTGGATCAGACTGCGAAGCATCGTGCTTTTGCCAGAACCAGAGGGACCGATGACTGCTACTACATCGTTTTTATTTACATCAAAGGTAATTTGTTTTAATACATCAAGCTTACCGTACGACTTTTTTAAATTGGATACCTCAATGATCGCCATATTCATCACTCCTTCTTATTCAAATTTGAACCGGTTCTCAAGCCATTTAAAGAACAACGTTAATACGAGGGTCATGAACAAATAAATAAGACCGGCAAGGAAAAATGGCATAATAGTAAAGTCGCGGTTAACAGCCGTTTGGGCAAAGTGCAGCAATTCAGGTACAGCAACCGCATAAAGCAACGCCGTATCCTTAACGAGTGTGACAGATTCATTTGCTACAGCTGGCAGGGCAATGCGGAACATTTGCGGCAGGATAATCTTTATCATCGTCTGCCATTTGTTTAAGCCGAGAACCTGAGATGCCTCATATTGACCTTTATCAATAGCCAGGAGACCGCCACGAAAGATTTCTGCAAAGTAGGCTGCATAGTTTAAAATAAAACCAATACAGGCAGCGACAAAACGATCCAGTACCAAATATTCGCCAACTACAGGCAGCATCGGCAGCCCGAAACAGATAAATAACAGCTGGAGCAAGAGCGGGGTTCCGCGCAGCAGATAAACATAGCCCTGAGCAAACAGGGAAAGAGGTTTAAATTGGCTCTTTATAGCGAGTGTTAATAAGAACCCTAGCGGAATTGACACTACAATGGCAATCAAAAATAAGAGGATTGTCATTTGTGCCCCTTCCAAAAGGGGTGCAAGAATTGAAGTAACATAATCAAAAGACATAAAGAGATTCCTCCAAAAACAAAACAGGGTTTCCAAAGGAAACCTGTTTTGTCTTATATTCATTATTACTTTAATACTTTATCTTCACCAAACCACTTTTTCGAAATTTCAGCGGCCGTGCCGTCTTCATTTAGCTTATCAAGCGCTGTTTGAAGTTGTTTCAATAATTCTTCATTTCCTTTTTTGACACCTATTCCATACTCTTCTGGAGCAAGAGACTCATCTAGCACCTTAAATGTGCTTTTTTCTTTCGTCATATAGTAATCAATCACAATTTCATCAATAATGACTGCATCCAAACGCCCGCTTTTTAAGTCGTTTAAGGCAGAAACATTATCGGCAAATTCTGTTACCGTCTTGATTTTAGATTTGATTGGATCAGCATTCAAGGCATCCGATGCTGAAGAAAGTGATTGAAGGCCTACAACCTTTCCTTCTAAGTCAGCTAATTTAGTAATTTTGGAGTCAGCTAACGTAACAACAACCTGAGCATTCTTTAAATAAGGTTTTGTGAACAGAACTTTCTTTTTACGTGCATCTGTAATGGTATACCCGTTCCAAATAAGATCAATTCGGCCGCTGCTTAGCTCAGCTTCTTTTGTTTGCCAATCAATCGGTTGAAATTTGACTTCTTTTCCCATCTTTTCCGCAGCTGCTTTCGCATAGTCAATGTCAAACCCAACAATTTCATTATTTTCATCTCGGAATCCCATCGGTGCAAATTTATCATCGATTCCGATTACCAGCGTATTGTTCGTTTTCTCAGCTGTTTCCGGTGATTTAGAGCACCCGGCGATAACTGTGAATACCGCTGCTATTACTAAGATAATAGTTGCTAACTGTTTCATGTTTGTACAATACCACCTTTAATTGAACGTTATTTTGCTTTAATGCATTAATATATCAGTAAACTATAACAGTTTAACACTATAATACTATAAATTCAATATGAAGTAGATTGTATATGCCTCCTTGCTTAGCAAGGGATGGAGGAGGAAGAGCAAGTGCAATCCAAACGAGTCTATCAGAAAACAACACTCTTGATTGGGTTCGTATCTATCCAGCACGTTTCCAGTGGTGTAATAGAATCGAGTGAACAGGAAAAGATATGTACTAAAAACAATTTGGAAGTGGAAACAGTTGAACATTATACGAAAAAGCGGCATACATATCTTGGTATTTTCAATTTTGGCGGCCTTTTTACCGCCTTCCTCCCATTCATATGCAAATGAATCAGATCAAAGTTTGCAAGCAGAGATCAATCAAATCTTAGAGGAAGAACCACTTTTAAAAGGAGGGCTTGCGGGAATAAGCATTCGATCGGCAAATACTGGGGAAATCTTATATGAGCATAATGGAGATATCCGGATGAGGCCTGCTTCAAATATGAAGCTCCTTACCTCAGCAGTAGCCTTATCAGTCTTAGGTGAAGAGCATCAATTTAAGACTGAAGTCAGAATAGAAGGAAAGAGAAAGGGAAATATCCTAAAGGGAAATCTGTATGTAAAAGGTTTTGGCGATCCAACACTTTTAAGAGAAGATCTCAATCAAATGGCTAAACATATTGCCAATTCTGGAATCAGTATCATCGAAGGAGACCTCATAGGAGACGATAGCTGGTTCGACGATGTTCGTTTATCTCCTGATTTAATCTGGAGTGATGAGTACGCCTATTATGGATCTCAAATTTCGGCACTTACAGTTTCTCCAAATAAAGATTTTGATTCTGGTACGATCCTTGTCGAGGTATCTCCAGGTTTGGAAGTAGGGGATCCCGCACAAATTCAGCTCTCACACAAAACAAATGATATACATATCATCAATCAAGCAGTGACCATATCTTCTGATGGAGAAACGGAGCTTACAATTGATCGAAAACACGGTTCAAATACCATAATCGTTAAGGGCTTTCTGCCTATCGGAGCAAAAATTGAAAAAGAATGGATAGCAGTTTGGGAACCGACTCAATTTGCCCTTGATCTCTTTAAGCAAGAATTAGCAAAACAAGGGATCAAACTTTTGGGAACTGCTAAGGTTGGAGAGACACCTAAGGATGCTTATATCCTTACAAGTCATCTATCTATTCCCTTGTCTGAACTTCTCATACCTTTTATGAAGCTTAGCAATAACGGACATGCGGAAATTTTAGTTAAGGAAATGGGGAAAATAAGGAAAGGAGAAGGCAGCTGGGAAAAAGGGCTAGCAGTGTTAAATGAGCAGCTGCCCAAGCTAGGTGTAAATCCAAATGCATTAGTGATCAGAGACGGTTCAGGCGTTTCTCATGTTAACTTAATTCCCGCTAATGAAATTTCGAACCTTCTGTTTCATGTTCAAAAGGAAAAATGGTTTCCCTCTTTCTTAAAATCCTTGCCTGTCGCTGGTAATAGCGACAGGATGATAGGAGGAGGCTTGAGAAAACGAATGGAATCTCTAAACGTAAAAGCAAAAACAGGAACCCTTACAACTGTTACTTCCTTATCTGGTTATGTGGAAACGAAAAAAGAAGAAACACTGATATTTTCCATTTTATTAAATAACCTGCTTGATGAAGAAAAAGGAAAAGAAATCGAGGATAAAATAGTAGAAATCATCGCAAATCATTAAATATATGCAAGAGAGCTGTAGATAAACATTCAGCTCTTTTTTTATTAAAAAACAGGCGAGAATCCCCCTTTCTCATCATCGAATACAAATTAACATATAGAATCATTCCGTATATTTTCCAGCCACAATGGGTAGTTTTATCAATATGACACGTTGTTAGAAAACCTATTTTGGGGGAAATATAAATGATTTTTAATAAAGAGCAGCTAAGAGAAGAAGCACATAAAGCGGCATTAAAGCACGATCCTTTCATAAGTCGAAAGCTTTCTGCACGCTTTATACGGTCTAACGAATCCGACTTAGAGAAGTTACGCAGCTTTGTTAACGACTTAAGAGATAATCGTTCCTCCTGTTCACAGCCTGCTGAGGAATGGTTATTAGATAATGCTGAGTTTTTGGAAGAGCAAGTACTTGTAGTAAACCAAAATTTAACGAAAAGTTTTGTTAATTCTTTACCCCACCTCAAAAAAACGGGGGATTCCAGGGTTTTTTCTATTTGTACAGATTATCTCCAATTTAACGACGGGCATTTGGATATGGATTCATTTATTTCCTATCTTCAGTCCTATCAGGAAGTTTCCGTACTGACAATTGCTGAGGTTTGGGCGATACCGCTTATTATGAGGGTGGCTTTGATTCGTCGTCTGGCCGACATCATGGATACAGTCAAGGAAAGACGCGATGTTTGTTTGTTGGCTGAAGAGCTGCTTTCCGGTATCAAGGTATCGGAGATCACTCCCGAAAAAATGAAGCAAGTATTAGAAGAAGCTGGACAAGAAATGCCTCTTTCCGGTCCAATGATTGTCCATTTAGTGAAACATCTGCGCGAGCGAGCGGATTATACAGCGACAGTTGGGGAATGGCTCATTTGTAAATTGGAGAATGGACCCGAGAGCCTTGATCACATATTGTCATATGAATTTCAGCTCCAAGCAGCTTTTCAAGTGACAACAGGAAATCTAATTACAAGTATGCGTAAGCTCTCTCGCTGGGATTGGAAGGAAACCTTTGAGCAAATTAGCATGGTTGAACAGTCGCTGCGGAAAGAGCGAACAGGCTTTTATACGCAATTGGACTTCTCGAGTCGTGATACTCTCCGAAAGAGGGTCGAGCAGCTAGCGAGACGCTTAAACCTACCCGAAAACCTTGTGGCAGCAAAGGCAGTGGAGCTCGCGGATACATATGGAGAGAATCCATCTGTGGAGCAAGCAAGAGCAGAGGGAAATAGCGAGGAAAGAAATCAGCCAATGTTTGTTGCATATTACTTATTAGAACCCAATGGCATTATGCAATTGAGACAAGCGCTAAAGATATGCGGCAAACCCCGGGCTCTTCCAGAAACAGGGTTAATGCGCCGTGCTACGGGGACGTATTTTAATATGCTGGCAGCTTATTTCGTTATTGTCTTATTTGGCCTTTCAATTTGGATAGGCTGGGGTGAATTTTTTTCATCGTTGCAATGGCTAGCGATCCTAGTAGTTCTCTTGTTCCCTGCGATGGAGTGGGCGGTTACTGCAGCTCATTGGTTCATTGAACGAGTCAAAAGTCCAATCCCATTATTGCGATGTGATTTTTCAAAAGGGATTCCCGCTGATGCGAAAACGATGGTTGTGATTCCAGTTATCTGGTCATCCATAGCTGAAGTGAAGGAGTTAGCGGAACGGCTTGAATTGCATTATTTGGCGAATCGAGACGCCAATCTCCATTTTGGATTATTGGGTGACTTCAAGGATGCGGGGACAGAGTCTCTCGAACAGGATGAATTTATTTTAACAGCAGCAAAACAAGAAATTAAGAGATTGCGGAATACCTATCCCAACACAAACTTTCATCTCTTTCAGCGAAAGCGGCAATGGAACCCGTCTGAGGGTATATGGATGGGATGGGAGCGAAAGAGGGGAAAGCTCGTAGAATTTGTGGAGCTGCTAAAAGGGAGAAAGGATACCAGCTTTGCTTTTATCGAAGCAGATTTGACTTTACTTAAGGATGTCCGTTATATCGTTACTCTCGATTCTGATACGCAGCTGCCACTTGAAAGTGCTCAACGAATGATTGGGACACTGTATTTACCATATAATCAGCCGATTCTAAATGAAGCGAAGACTCGAGTAGTAGAAGGATATGGTGTGCTTCAACCAAGAATTAGTATGAGTCATGAGGCCTCGATGAAATCGCGTTTTGCCCGTCTTTGGTCAACAGATTCAGGGGTTGACCCATATGCATTTGCTGTTTCTGACCCGTATCAGGATGGGCTTGGTCAAGGGATTTTTACCGGAAAAGGAATATTCGATGTTGATACGTTTTATCAAGTCATATGTGAACGGGTTCCAGATAACCTGGTGTTAAGTCATGATTTGCTTGAAGGCGGATTCCTGCGTGCAGGTCTACTATCAGATATCGAATTAATTGATCATCATCCGGCGAAGTTCATTGCCTTTCAAAAGCGGCAGCATCGCTGGGTAAGAGGAGATTGGCAACTTTTACTTTGGTTGCTGCCAAGATTAAATAACCGAAGGGGTGAACTGGCACCAGTTGATTTGTCTGTGCTGACTCGTTGGCAAATTATTGATAATATGCGGCGGAGTCTATTGTCTACGACACAGTTTATCACCCTTCTTTTAGCAGTTACAGTCCTTCCAGGTTCACCTTTTCGCTGGATAGCTTTGGTGGCTGCAACTTGGTTCCTGCCAGTTCTTCGCCAGCTTTTCACCGTTAAGCCCGGTTTAATGAATCTGCGCGGTATTTTGAACACGGCGGGTCAAGTTTTGTTTGGGATTGTCACCCTGCCGTTTCAAGCTGTCCTTTTGCTCGATGCAATTGGCAGAACGTTGTATCGTTTAATATTTTCAAAAAAACGATTGCTCGAATGGGTTACATCAGATGAGGAGAATCGCAATAGTGAAAAGAATGGTGCTCCTATCCTCCAAGGCATGTTGGGAGGCTATGGGCTTTGTATTCTGTTTTTGGCGGCAATATTATTTAATGACTCTATAGTGGTTCGAATCATTGGGTTTACACTAATTGTGATGTGGGTAAGCGCTCCATTTGTGATTAAGTGGTTAAACGAGCCTTTTCCACAGGATCATATTACTTTTTCAGATGATGAGAGGGAAGAACTAACGAACTTGGCTCAGGAAATATGGGCTTTTTATGAAGATTACGTTACTGAAAAAGAGAACTGGCTGCCGCCTGACAATGTGCAGATGGCACCGCCAAACGGGGTGGCCCATCGCACCTCTCCTACCAACATTGGCTTGTATCTTACTTGCGCTTTAGCAGCAAGAGATTTTGCGTTTATTGATACCCCAGGGTTAATTTTACGGCTGGAGCGTACATTAGAGACGCTTGAGCGGATGGAAAAATGGGAAGGGCATTTATACAACTGGTATGACACAGAGACACTGAATCCGTTATTACCAAGGTATGTATCAACAGTTGATTCAGGAAACTTAGTTGGCTGTCTTATTACCGTAAAAGAAGGGTTGGCAGAGTGGCTTGAACCCTACAATAAAAAGAAACATCCGACTGACTACTCTCATAATGATGAAATGCTGAAAATTGCTTTTTCTGAAGAAATCGCACCGGATGTCTCGGGAAGACCGAATGGCAAGAAGGCAAGCGTTAATTGGCAGGAGAGGGGTCACCTGTTGCTTGAACGTATCGAAAAATTGATTCAAGAAACTAATTTCCGGCCTCTATTTGATTATAAAGCCAATCTATTTACTTTAGGGTATCATGCTGATCGAAACACCCGAGATGAAGTGCTTTATGATTTAATGGCCTCTGAGGCAAGAATTGCAAGCTTTGTCGCGATTGCACTTGGTCAAGTGTCAGTCTCCCACTGGCATGTACTTGGAAGAACGATGACCAAAGTTGGGAAACACCCCGTCCTCTTATCCTGGACTGGGACGATGTTTGAATATTTAATGCCATGGCTGTTAATGAGGACGTACCGTAATACATTATGGGAAAAAACATACGCAGCGGCTGTTGATCGCCAAATTGAATATGCACACCAGCGAGGAGTCCCGTTCGGGATCTCTGAATCGGGCTACTATGCGTTTGATTATCAAATGAATTATCAATATCGGGCCTTCGGTGTTCCGGGCCTCGGATTCAAACGGGGACTTGAGCAGGACTTGGTCATCGCGCCTTACGCCACAATCATGGCGCTGCCTTTTGCAAAGACTCAGGCTTTAACTGCTTTAAAAAAAATGGAGGAGTTAAATGGCCGAGGAAAATATGGATTTTATGAAGCAATGGATTTTACACAAGAACGGCTGCCGAATGGGAAGCGCCATGAGGTAATTCAAAGTTTTATGGCCCATCACCAAGGAATGAGCTTACTAACTCTGGCGAACCTATTACAGCCAAAAACAATGGTGAAGAGATTTCATCGCAATAAACAAATACGTTCAGCGGAATTGCTCTTACAAGAAAGAATTCCGAAAAACCCTAAGTATATTAAGCATCCAGCTTTGGGGCGTGTACACGAGCCTTATCCGAGAAACGCTCAGGATGTTGCAACAGTAAGGGAATATATTTCGCCTGACACAAGGGTTCCTGAGGTCAACGTTCTTTCAAATGGTTCGTTCACAACAGTCGTAACAAATACCGGCAGTGGTTTTAACCAGTACAAAGGTTTATTAGTCTCTAGATGGCGTGAAGACCCAGTAATGGATCCGTGGGGGAGCTATGTCTATATTAGGGATGTCTCCCAAGATAAGCTATGGTCGCCATCTTACCAACCATGTAAACTGGAAGCTTCGGAACAACGTGTAGAATTTGAGCTAGACCGTGCAACGTTTATGCGTGTTGATGGGGATATTAAGACTAATATGGAGATTTGCGTTTCGTCAGAATGGAATGCGGAGCTGCGCAGAATCACTTTGACAAATAGCGGTGAACAATCAAAAGTTCTGGAGGTTACAACTTTTGTTGAGCCAGCTTTGTCAAACCCAATAGCAGATGTTGCTCATACTGCCTTTAGCAAGCTGTTTATACGGACTGCTTTCGATGCTGAATCAGGCTGCCTTGTAGCTGGCCGAAGACCTCGCGAAGCGAAGGACCAGGCACTTTGGTCAGCCCATTCACTTATGGTTGACGGTAATACTCTTGGGACGATTGAATTTGAAACAGACCGCTCCAGCTTCATTGGTCGGGGCTATCAACTATCAGAGCCCAAAGGAATCCGGACTCGCCTTCGTGGCAAGGTTGGCTCTGTGGCCGACCCAGCCTTTGTGATGAGACGGCGCATCTGCATTGAACCAGGTAAACAAATTCGATTGGTTGCCGTTACCTCAGTTAGTGAGACAAGGGAAGATGCGATCGAAATTGTGCGCAAGTTTACTCCTGATCAAGCAGTTGAACGGGCGTTTCAATTATCATGGAATCGAGCACAGATCGAAATTCGCAATCTGCATTTAACGAATCGAGAGGCAACTGATTTTCAAAGGCTGGCAGGACAAATTTTATATACATCCCCGCTGAAGAAGGATCGGATGAACAATATTTTAAGCAATACAAAAGGCCAGTCTGGACTCTGGGGCTTTGGGGTATCTGGTGATCGACCGGTCGCCCTCCTGCGAGTTGAAGACCGCAGCCAAATGCCGTTCGTTGTAAAAATGTTAGCGGGTCATGAATACATCCGGCGGCTTGGTCTTTTATTCGACCTCGTTCTCCTTAACGAATCGGAGGAAGGCTATCACCAACACTTGCAAGAGGCACTTCAGCAGGCGGCAGAGCATGGCGTTGATCGTTTTGGAGCAGGTTTGTCCGGTGTATATGTCGTTGCCTCTAATCAATTGGGTGAGCAGGATAAAGCATTGTTACGGGCAGTAGCTCGGATCGAACTCCGTGCAGGCGGAGCCAGTTTAGCAACGCAAATGCGATTGCCTAAGGTTGGCACGGAAAATGAGCTACAAAAGGTTGAAACAACGAGTGAATTGCCAAAGCAACTTATTCCGCTTCCCTCAGCTACGGATAAGACTTTTTCTTCCGGACAAGCAATCCAAGAAGAAACGAAAGAATGGTTATTTTTTAATGGCTGGGGCGGATTTTCTCCTGATGGAAAAGAGTACCGGATCATGATAAAAAATGGAAATCATTTACCGGCACCGTGGATTAATGTCCTTGCCAATCCTAATTTTGGCTGCCTCATTTCCGAGATGGGAACGGGTTATACATGGTGGCGAAACAGCCGTGAATGCAAGCTAACACCTTGGTCGAATGATCCCGTTCTGGATCCACCGACGGAAACAGGCTATTTAAGGGATGAGGCAAGTGGTGCGGTGTGGTCCTTCACACCATCCACAGTCCATTCAAAGGATCCATATAAGGTAACGCATGGTAAAGGATTTACAAAGTTTGACCACGAAAGAAACGGCATTAAACATGAAATGCTTGTATTCGTGCCATTAAAAGATCCTGTAAAAATCATCCGGCTGACGCTGCAGAACAAGACCTCAGAGCAAAGGCAAATTTCTTTGACCTATTATGCCGAGTGGGTTTTAGGAGTACAGCGCCAAGCAAATGCACCATTTATTGTGACCGAATGGATTGAGTCTGAGCGGCTTATGATAGCCAAGAACATGTATCAAGAAATTTTCCGGGATGCGACTGCATTTTTGGGGATTTATCCACAACAAGATACAGATACAGGTTCCGAGGCTGCTTCGGAGCAAGCAAGTGGTTCTGTTTCTGCTTCCGATCATTCTTACAATCTAACGTGGACGGCAGACCGCGAGGAATTTATCGGACGAAATGGCAGTATGGAATATCCAGCGGCAATGGGGCGTGTTGGCTTGTCGTGTCGGACAGGCACGCATTACGAATCTTGTGGTGCGGTTCAGACTAAGCTCACCCTACAGCCAGGTGAGGAACAGGTTGTCTATATTTTATTGGGCTGTGACGATTCTAAAGAGAACGTCTTACAGTTAGCTAAGAAATACAGTCAACCTTCAGCTTGTGAGCAAGCGATGGAGGAGGTTTCTGCTTTTTGGGACCGTCATTTAGGCCAAATTCAAGTGTCAACGCCGTCGAAGGAAACGGACTTTTTGTTAAACGGGTGGTTATTATATCAATCGCTCGCTTGTCGAATATGGGCAAGAACTGCTTTTTATCAAGCTGGAGGAGCATTTGGCTTTCGCGATCAATTGCAAGATTCACTTGCGCTCTTGCATACAATGCCGGAAAAAACAAGGTCACAAATCATCCTCCACGCATCCCATCAATATGTAGAGGGCGATGTGCAACATTGGTGGCATGAAGAAACAGAACGTGGAATTCGAACGACATTTTCAGATGATTTATTATGGATGCCATATGTGGTGTCACGTTATATCGAGCATACTGGTGATCGAACGGTTTTGGACGAAGTAGCACCATTTCTAACGAGTGAACCGCTTACTGAGGATGAACATGAACGCTATGAACCGACCGTACGCTCTTCTGAAACGGGCACGGTATATGAGCACTGCCTAAGAGCAATTGATCGGTCTTTAAGCCGGATTGGGGAGCATGGATTGCCATTAATCGGAGTGGGAGATTGGAATGATGGCATGAATCAGGTTGGTGTGAAAGGACGAGGCGAAAGCGTCTGGCTTGGCTGGTTTATTTGTGACGTATTGAACCGTTTCACTGAAATTTGCGGTCAGCGCGGCGATGTTGAACGTGTGAAAGCATTTAAGGAAATGTACCAGCAGTTAGCCGAATCTCTTAACGAGCACGGTTGGGATGGTCAGTGGTACCGACGTGCTTTTACCGATGCAGGACAATGGCTCGGCTCAGTTGAAAATGAGGAGTGCCGAATTGACGCTATTGCTCAATCATGGTCAGTTATCTCAGGAGCAGCACCAAGGGACCGTGCTATACAAGCAATGAATTCGTTCGATCGGGAGCTGGTGGAACAGGATCTGGCTATTATTAAGCTATTGACCCCAGCTTTCGATCGGACCGAGCCAAGCCCTGGGTACATTCAAGGCTACCCGCCAGGAATTAGGGAGAACGGTGCCCAGTATACTCATGGAGTTATTTGGGGCATCATTGCTTCGTGTCAGCTTGGCAACGGTGATAAAGCAATGGAGATGTTTACAATGCTTAATCCGATAACTCATACCCGTACCGACCAAGAAGTAAAAAGGTATGTGGGTGAACCTTATGCGATTGCCGCTGATGTGTATACGGCAGAACCAAATCACGGACATGCAGGGTGGACGTGGTATACGGGGGCATCAGGATGGTTCTATCAGGCTGGAATTGAGTGGATACTTGGGATTCGGCGACGAGAAACTCGTCTTTATCTTGATCCGCGTATACCAAGCGAGTGGCCAGGTTTTTCGGTGACTTACCGATTTGGTGGTACGCATTATAGAATTACTGTTATGAATAATTCTGGTGGTGAAAGTGGATTAACTGTTGATGGTGTGCAAGTTCCGATTTCGGAAAAAGACACTTCTGCAGGACCATATGTGGAATTGCTGGATGATGGGCACGATCATCATGTGGAATTAAGAATGTAGAAATGATTAATCAAAGCTAAGGAGAGTTGATTTCCTTAGCTTTTTTTCATTTGAATAGCACTTTTAGTTAAGGAATTGACCGCAAATTAATAGCCATCAGAGAGTAAATGACCTCTCCTTTGAATAGGTGGTAGCGTTTTCCTACTTTTATTGGTAACTCCAATGATTGGCAGTCGATTTATTTACTACTGTACACAGCAAACGGTAAAGGGACATTTACACTTATCAGTTGTTCGTGACATTGATCTAACCAACTTACCTCTATGCAGTGCTTTAAAGGTGAACATCGCTCACTTATAGACATTAATTATGAAGGTGAACCCGAGATGGAGGAGAGCTATCATAAATGAATTAATTTTAAGGGAAAATAAAAACAGCAAGAGGAAACTTTAAGGGAAAGGAGTTTACATTTAGTTTCGCAATCCGCTTGAGGTTCACCGCGAAAATGACCATGGCCCCCTGTAATTCCATGCCAAGGAGGCCGAGAAGGATGCAACATTATACCTGTGCTGGTGTTTTAGCTCACTGTTCTGGGACGCTTCCTAATCTGCCTGTTCCGTACTTTTGATGGATACAGAATACGTTTTGCTTTTGGCTCCCTTTTTGTAACACCCTTCTTGAAACGGACATGTCTGGCACTTCTTCACATCAAAGGAATACCTAAGGGTCGAGTTCTTTCCGTTTCCCGTCTTTCCATTACGCGTTTCTTTCTGGTTGCCAGATGCTGGCCTTACACACAAACATACCAGCATCTTTATTCTATACAATTGCTTGTATTATCGGCTTATTAAGGGTGTTGAATCCCGAATGATTGGCTCTGTGAACATATGAGAAACCTGGTGGGGTTGATCCGGATTATTAATTCTAGATAGCAGCATTTCTGCTGCTTTAATCCCCATCTCATAACTATAAATATGGACACTTGTTAAAGGTGGCTCTACAATACCTGCTTCTGGTCCATTATCAAAGCCACAGATGGCCACATCTTTAGGGATAGAGAGGTTCATGTTTTTCAGTGCCTTCATCATGTTTACCGCTATAAAATCATTGACACAGACAAAAGCAGAAGGGAGGGTTGTAATTTTCTGCAGGCGATCTTCTATCCAGTCAGGCCTAAAGAAGAGAGAATCATCTCCCACTATACATTGTGAAAGTTCCAGAGGGATTCCGGCCTCTATTAAAGCACGATTAAAGCCGAGCCATCTCTCGTTAAAACTAAGACAATGACTATAATCTCCAATGAATCCAAAACTTGAGTATCCGTTTTCAATTAGTTTTTTGGTAAGTTGATAGGTGCTGTGCTGATTCTCCATTAAGAGCAAATCGGCTTTGAATTTAGGATAACAAATGTTTGCGGCACAATCTACAAAGATTGTAGGGATACCAAGACTCATAACGAGATTACTATAGTTTAAATCAAATAATTCAATACAGATAATACCGTCAACATTCGCCGCGTCGAAATTATTAGGTAAGGTTAAAGACTTTTGGTCAATATCTCTTACAATATGAAAGGACAGATTGTATCCTTGAGAACTAATTTGCTTTTCAAGCCCACTTATCAATCTTGAACCAAAATGAGATGTGTTAGGCAAATTTGCTGTTAATAATGCGATATTCCCTGAATTCTTGGAGAGTAGCGTACTGCTATCCATAAGAGCAAATTGTTTATATTTTAACTCAATTGCTTTTTTTATGACCTTGTTTCGTGTTTCTTCAGGGATATTGTTGCTTCCGTTTAAAGCTTTGGAAGCCGTATTTCTGGAAATCCCAAGCGCATCGGCGATATCTTGAATAGTTATTTTTTCCTTCGCCATGTATCTAAGTTCACCCTTGCTTTTTATAGTCTTTAATTAAGTAAAGATTTCAATAAGCATAATCTTATTTTGTTATATCAAATGTATATTAGATCGTGAAAAATGGCAACTGGAGTTTTACAAATAGACAATTTAGTTTACAAATGTAAAATAAAAAGAGTCGAAACGCCCCTTTGTTTGATGGTGTGTTAATAAGTTTTCTGTGTTTCTTCAGGAGTTTTCTTTAGATTATTTGTTATTGAAAATCTAAAAAACATTTAGTGTATAAAAAATATAATGATAGGATGATCATTTTGTTGAATTTTATATTTACAAATGTAAAATACTAATTTTACAAAAATCATTGACGTAATTTCATAGCTTTGATAAATTGTAATTGCAGCAAGTAAGGGGGAAATGAAAGCCCTTTATTTCCCTTGCTGTGGATGGATATAGCAATCACATCGAAGAGCTGAATATATTGTGGCTTCTTGTCTCGTACAGCGGGCTGAATTGCGGGATCATACATAATCAATGATAAAGCGCTGGGCCAGCAAATCAGGAGCCTACGCCCCAAGAACAAGAATAAATGCACAAATATTGACAAGATTGATGAAGTGAGATCAGAGAAAATTCTATGATCTTCCTCTATCAAGGAGTTTTGCTGATGCCATTTTTGGGATAAACCTATTATGGAAGAGAGGGTAGAGGATGAAATCAACTTGGACAAAATGGACTTCTGTATTTGTGCCAACCGTACTTATCATTGCCTCCGTGGGAACGCTTCTTGTTCATCCTGTGACAGGCAGGGCACTTGAATCGAATGAACCAGTAAGTAAAGAAACGAGGGAGGGATCGACCATTTTTGAAAGCGTATCCAAAGCAGCTACTAATCTAACAGATTGGCAAATCAAAGGGAAAGGAACGCTAGAGGACACAGAACAGGGACTTTTGCTTACTTCAGAACCGAAAGAGAATGTTATGGCTATATCAAGTGTTATATCTGAAAATTTTATTTATGAAGCAGATGTAAAAGTAATAGACAAGAATGCTGATGCCACGTTAGTATTCCGTTCTAGTGAAGATGGCTGGGACTCATACATGCTGCAAATCGTTCCAAATGCAGGAATCATTCGTCTTCGTGACGCTCGTGATGACAAGAAATTAAAAGAGGAACGCCAAGTGACGCTACAAGAGGGCGGAATCTATCATCTAAAGGTGAAGGTGATAGGAGATAATATTAAAGTTTATTGGGGGAATAAGTATACTCCAATTATTGATATTAATGATACTACATATAAGAAGGGATTTCTTGGCCTTAATGTGTGGAATGGAGCAGCATTGTTTCAAAATGTAAAAGTGAGCGAACTTTCAACAAACCTAGGTTCATCCCTATATAAAGAAGGGAACTGGGAACCATCTATTAAAGGTCTGAAGGGAAGTGCTGTTGATGGTGTGAAAGCCAAACAAATCTACAATACTAGTACAAGTGACTTTGTGCTTGAAGGTAATGTTTTGTTCGATCAAAATTCATCAGAAGCAGCACTTGCATTTCGTACGAATGAACAAGGAACAGCTGGTTACCAGGCCGCACTTATTAAAGAAGGAAGCACTGTCAAAGCACAATTGAAGAAAGCTGACGGTACGGTTCTCCAAACATCCGACCGCACCTATAAAAATCAAGAGGGTACCAAACACCACCTTGAAGTGATAACAAACGGCAATCAAATCGAGCTTTATGTTGATGGATATTCTGAGGCAGCTGTAAAGGTTACGGATATCAGTTATGAAACTGGATTTGCTGGGTTTACTGTAACATCGGGTTCTGCTTACTTCCAGGATATTTATCTTGTCCCAACATCCAGCTATTACAAAGAAAAGTATAGACCAGATTTTCATTATACTCCAGCCCGTGGCTCTGTAAGTGATCCGAATGGGCTAGTCTACTACGAAGGCGAGTATCATTTATTCCATCAAGATGGCGGGACTTGGGCTCATGCAGTAAGTAAAGATATGGTGAATTGGAAACGCCTCCCCATTGCTTTGCCATGGAATGAGCACGGGCATGTTTGGTCCGGTTCTGCTGTAGCTGATCTGAATAATACATCCGGTTTATTCACTAATTCTGGTGGTAAAGGTCTTATTGCGTACTATACTTCCTTTAATCCAGATGAACCTAATGGTAATCAGCGTATTGGTCTTGCTTACAGTTCTGATCAGGGACGAACTTGGGAGTATTCAACGGAGCATCCAATTGTCATTGAAAATCCAGGCAAGAATGGAGAAGATCCAGGGGGCTGGGACTTCCGTGATCCTAAGGTAGTACGAGATGATGCAAACAATCGATGGGTCATGGTTGTATCTGGAGGAGATCACATTCGCTTCTTTACTTCCACTAACCTAATTGATTGGAAGCTTACTGATAATTTTGGTTATGGAAATTATGTTCGCGGCGGTGTATGGGAATGCCCTGACCTCTTCGAACTTCAGGTAGACGGGACAGAGGAGAAAAAATGGGTCCTAATGATAAGCACAGGGGCAAATCCGAAGACACAAGGATCCGATGCGGAGTATTTTATAGGGCATTTGACAGCTGATGGCAAATTCATCAATGATAATGCAGCAGGTAAAGTGTTAAAAACGGATTACGGAAAAGAGTTCTACGCCTCAATGTCCTTCTCTAATATGCCGGATAACCGCCGTGTGATGATGGCATGGATGACCAACTGGGATTATCCATTCGCTTTCCCGACTACAGGCTGGAAGGGAGAACTGACCATTCCAAGGGAAGTAAGATTGGTGAAAACGGACGAAGGGATAAGACTTGCACAAGTTCCAATTAAAGAACTACAGGCGATTCGCAGTACCATTTTCCAAACGCAGAACAAAATAGTAAATCCGGATAATGCTTCAAACTTGTTGAAAGGAATCTCTTCAGGAGCCTTTGAAATAGAAGCTGAGGTTGAAATTCCTTCTACTAGCACAATAACCGAATTTGGTTTTCAAGTTCGTGAAAGTACTGATCAAAAAACAGTCGTTGGATACAAAACAGCAGATCAGCAAATATTTGTTGACCGTGCTAGGTCAGGAGAAACTGATTTCTCCAGCCTTTTTACCACTCTACATGAAGCTCCATTAAAACCGGATAATAAACGTATTAAAATGAATATATTTGTAGATGATTCGGCCATTGAAATATTTGCGAATGATGGAAAAGTTGTTTTTTCTGATGTTATTTTTCCTGATCCTTCAAGCCGTAGCATGAACTTCTACACCAAGGGAGGCGATGTGAATATTGTCTCATTGAAAGTACATTCCCTTGCAAACACTTGGAATCAAAATGCGGATGAGGATACCAGAATTGTAATGGATACAAATCAAAGAGAGATGAGTATTGGCGATGCTCTAACATTGTTTGCTTCCGCGGGGAACGGAAAAGGAAAGGGAACTCAGCCAATTATATGGAAATCTAGCAATTCGGATGTGGTGAAGGTTGATTCCTCTACTAACTCCAAGGCGGTACTTAAAGCTGGAAGTAAAGGAGAAGCGATAATTACAGCCTCTACACCAAATGGAAAGACCTCAGCAAATGTCGTTGTAAGAGTGTACGAAGGTGAATTCTATACTAATCTGACTGGATGGAAATCAGATCTCTCTGCCTCCAAATGGACAATTACTGAAAACGGAATTCGTGGTACGTATACAAGTGATGCAAACTATATTGCAAAGAAAACTGCAGGAGACTTTACTTATGAAGCGGATATGATACTGGGACAAGCAGGAGGAGCAGGTTCCATTTTGTTCCGGGCAAGTGAAGATGGAAGAAGCGGCTATTATTTCAACCTTGATCCGAATATGAAGGCTTTCCGTCTTTTCTATAAGATTGACGGTGGCTTTGAGGAACGTATGGTAATTGGGAAAGTTCCTGCTTTTATTCAGCCTGGAAAGGTATATAAGGTGAAAATTGAAGCGAAAGGTCCTCACATCCAGATTTATGTGGATGGTCAGAAAATCATGGATTTACGGGATGGAACCTTTGCAGAAGGCCATTTTGGTTTAAATGTATTTGGAGGTCAAGCTTCCTATCAGAATGTCAATGTCAGCAATGTATCAGAAGCCAACTTAGTCGTAACAAGCTTCACGAACGTAGCAACAGGCAAAGCAATTTATACTGCTAATTCTCAGAACGGTGAGCCTGTGACTGCGGCTGATGCAGATAAAGCTACAAGCTGGATTTTAATTCCAACAGGCGATGAGTATGGTTCCTATTCCATACGTACAGAGGGCGGCAAAGCGCTTGATTTGGATACAGGGCAAAATAAAATTCAACTGTATAACTATCTTGGTTATAATAATCAGCGCTGG
The DNA here is from genome assembly GCF_004138295.1 of Ectobacillus funiculus. Classification (GTDB taxonomy): domain Bacteria; phylum Bacillota; class Bacilli; order Bacillales; family Bacillaceae_G; genus Ectobacillus; species Ectobacillus funiculus. The sequence continues at coordinate 91,804 of NZ_SCFM01000016.1, forward strand.
ATTATTACCAAAAATGATAATGGAACTGTAAGAATCACTTCTGTTCATAATGGCAAGCCACTCGAAATATCAGGAGAGGGAATTTTGGCACTTAATGATGGGAATCCCGATCTAGAACGCCAGCAATGGATACTTTCGTCTGATATACAATAACAAAGGAAATGAGAAAAAATATCGTTTGTTAAAAAGCACGTATTGGTTCCTACTAACCAATGGGGCATTTTTAAAAAGATAAGAATGTATAGAATCCTAGTCTACCACGGTCAGTTTGACTGTGGTATTCTTATTTGACTCAGCGCTGGAAATAATTAATACTGAAAAATTCCGTAGTAAGTTAGGAAGGTGTATGTTTCAATTAATATAATGATTTGAAAATGTAATCATCTCTTTTTTGATTATATCATGTAGGGAGTTTCTTATTGTTTGGGGGGAGGTACATGTTTTTTTCTTTACGAAATCGTTTAATGCTTATATTCACCTTGCTGTTAACGATTCCATTTATTATTTTATCAATCATTATCCCAAATTGGTTTACATCTATTATGAAAGAGCAGGTTCAGGATTCAACTGTAGAAATGATGGATCAGTACTCACTTTATATTAATTCAGTAACGACACAAGCAGAAGAGTTTGGAAAACAGGTTCTTGTGAATCAAACAACGCAAGATTGGATGAAGCTAGAAAAGGATTCTGCTGGTTCGCTTAAGGAACAGAGTTTGTTAACGAAAAACCAACTCAAAAAGCAGTTGTCCTCCATCACAATTAATAATTCAAATGGAATTTCCATCTCCGTCGTTCTTAATGATGGGACAGGCATTTGGGGGAATAATCCTTCTCTGCAGAATACGCGGTGGTTTAAAGATTTTTCAGAGCATGATCAGCGATGGGTAAAAGCACATATAGATCCATTTCAGCCATTTCAAGGTATGCAAAATAGCTACCTTCTTCCGTTGTTTGATATGTATACATTTGAAAGGTATGGAGTGATTAAAGTGAATGTTCCCACATCCTTGCTCCAAAATGCGTTAAATAAAATTACTCTTGGAAAAAATGGTCGTGTTTATTTGTTGGACAAGCAGGGGACAAATGTATTACTTGGTCAAGTAAAGACTCCTAAGGATGTATTACAAAAAAGCTTGGCAGAAATAACGAATGGTAAGAGGGAAAAAGGTTTAATAGAAACTGCTTATAAAGGAGAGCAGTATCTCGTTTTTTTTCAAAAGTTAAGAGTGGGTGATTGGATTTTAATTAGTGAAGTAACGAAGTCTGAATTGTTTTCAAAAATTGAGCAGTTGCAACGAAATTTGTTGCTCATAAGCGCTATTATTTTTATTTTAACAATCATAGCTTCCTTTATGCTTTCTTCCAATATCGTAAGCCCTCTTGGCAAGCTTACAAAGGCCATGAGATTTGTTGAACGTGGTGAATTTGCTGGAGCCAAACGCTTTATGCCTACTATTAAATCTGATAATCATGAGGTTGGGTATGTTATAAAAATGTTTAGTCAGACAATTGATCGATTAAAGCATTTGATAGAAACGGAATATGAGGCAAATATTCGCAGAAAAGATGCAGAATACAAAGCGTTATTATTACAAATCAATCCCCATTTTTTGAATAATACTCTTGAGATTATTGGAGGATTGGCTGCCCAGGGAAAAAGTAAGGACGTAATGAATGTGAGTGTTTATTTAGGCCGGATGATGAGATATTCATTGAATACCCAAAGTGATGTAGTGAACTTGGGAGAAGAAATCAATTATATCCGAAATTTCACTAATATATTAAAGCTGCGTTATGAGGATACAATTTCTATCGTGATTGAAGAGGATGCTGAAACGAAAGAACTTCCGATCATTAAATTTATTCTACAGCCGCTCGTGGAAAACGCAGTTAAATATGGTTTTGTAGGAAATAAAGAGGTTGAAATAAAAATCAAAACGGAGAAGGCTGGAAATCAAATATTTATTTCAGTAGAAGATAATGGTGTAGGAATGTCTGAAGAAGTGATCGCAAACTTATTGAACCAAGAAAAGAATAATGAAACAAGAAATGTATTAGAGAGCAGAGGAAGCAGTATTGGGCTTAAAAATGTAATTGGGAGACTGCAGCTTTACTATGGCCGAAATTTTTCGTATGGAATTGAATCTGAAAAGAATATGGGAACAAGGATTACATTCCGCATAAACTTGCATAGGGGTGATAGCCATGATGAAAGTCATAATAACGGATGATGAGATTCAAATTCGTAAGGGCTTACGAATGAAGGTGGATTGGGAGGAAGAGGGCTTTCAAATTGTTGCAGAGGCTTCTGATGGTCAAGAGGCACTCGAATTGCTTCGAAGCATGGATGTTGATGTGGTCATTACAGATATGCGAATGCCTATTATGAATGGTATTGAATTAGCTAAACATTGTCATGAACAATTTCCAAAAGTAAAAGTAATTGTTTTATCGGGATACTCTGATTTTGAATATGTGCGAGGTTCTATGAAGGAAGGGGTTAAAGACTATTTATTAAAGCCTGTTGCCCCTGATGAATTAGTAGAGGTGTTGAGAAAAATCCGTGCAGAAGTTGAGGATGAAAAGAGAAAGCAGGCTGAATCAACTCGGCTGCATCAGCTTGTTCACACACAGCTGCAACAAGTACAAGAGCAATATTTACTGCATTTAGTCAAAGGGGAGTGGCTGCAGCTTAATATAGTGATTGATAGATTGCATCAGCTGCAGCTAGAAAATCTTGCAACCGAAAATGCTGCAGTCCAGTTTGTAACAGTGGAAATTAGGAAGCGTGACGGGGGTTCAAATAGATTAAAGGAACTCTGGCTCCCTTTTCAGATGTTATGCAAAGAAATAGCGAAAGAGCATACAGGAACATATTCGTTTTACGACCCAAGCTATGCATTTGTCGTTCATTTTTTATATCTTGTAGATTCTAGGAGTCTGGATAGTGTTTCTAGTTTAGTCGAGAAGATTCAACAAAACGTAAAAACCTTTCTGAATCTAGAAACGGCAATAGGAATTGGGAATGCTGTGACAGGTCTTGCAGAGCTTAAAAATGGCTATATTTCAAGCTTACTTTCCTGGAGTCAAAGTCAATTGGGCTCAAAATCACAGGTGATCGATGCGACGGTCATGAAGGAAGAACTATTTAAGTTTTCACCTGATTTAGAGAAAAGGTTAACAAATGCGATTGAGAATGTGAATTTTGAGGCTTTTAAACAGAATATTCACAATGCGCTAGGAAACACCGAAGACCAATCCATTTTGTCCTTTTCATTTGTTGCTAATCGAGTACTATTTTTATTAGGCTCACTGGCTAGAAAATATGATGCTGAAACAAAAGACATTCAGAACACGATGTGGAGTTGTCAGCAGAGCATTTGGGGGCTCAATTCTCAATGTAAAGTCATAGAGCAGCTCATCCAATTAGCACAGTCCATTATTGAAAAGGTGCGTCTGACCCGTTTTTCGAATGGAAAATTAATCATTGATAATGTTCGACATTACTTGGATCAGCATTATGCAAGTGAAATCTCTCTTACTTCGTTATCTGAATTATTTCATATCAATAGTGCGTACTTATCAGAGACTTTTAAAAATTATGTTGGACAAAATTTTAGCGATTATCTTGTTAATTTGCGAATGGATAAAGCTCAGCAATTTCTGAAAGATAAAGAACTTAAAATCATTGATGTAGCAAACTTAGTGGGGTTTTCCAACTCCGGCTACTTTAGTACGGTATTTAAAAAACATTTTGGTCAAACACCTGTTGAATTCCGTAATTCCATAAATACAGCTGAATGATGAAATGAAACTTGGAAAGAAGGGAATGTAGATGAAAAAATCGTTAATAATAAGTGTTTTTGCCCTTATCTTATTTTGTAGCGCTGGGTATGCATTGTCGTTTTTTAATACATTCTCTAGCCACCCAAAAGATGCAGATGATGAAACGAGTGTTTCAAACAAGGTGCAATTGACCTTCTGGCGAAATTACGGAAACCCGGCAGAAAATAAAGCATATGAAGACATAGTTTCTGCTTTTGAAGCGCTGCATCCTAACATCATGATTGACATGAAGCTCATACCCTATGGTGACTACGAATTAAAGTTGCGAACTGAATCTGCTGCTGGAACTCCCCCTGATATTATGGCTATAGATAGTCCTAACTTGGCTCTTTATGCAAATGCAGGAGCACTATTGTCTTTAGACCAGTACATGAAAAAGGAAGGGAATATTGAGGATATTCCTGAATCTACGCTAAGAGGAATGAGATTTCATGAAGAAATTTACCTTGCTCCTCTTGTTGAATCCAGTGTTGCTCTATTTTACAACAAGCATCTTTTCAGAGAGGCCGGAGTTCCTTTTCCATCGGAGGATCCAAATAAACCTCTGACATGGGACGAGGTATTGGAAATTGCCAAAAGAATAAATAATCCAGATAAGGGAGTCTATGGGATTGACCCAGCACAAGGGTTTGGCGAAGGGGAAACTGCCGCTTATTTTAAAATGCCGCTCCTTTGGCAGTTCGGCGCAAGTGTTTTAAGCCCTGATGGAACCACTGCCAGTGGATATTTAGATTCAAAAGAAGCGTTAGAGGCATTACAATTTTATCAAGATTTATATCATAGGGATGGAGTTGCGGCAATTGAATTACCTCCCCGAACCTTTGAAACGGGCAAACTTGCTATGACTGTACTTGGCTCTTGGGGATTAACAGATTTGGTAAATAATAATCCGAATTTTAAGCTAGGAGAGGACTTTGGAATTGCTCCTTTGCCAAAGGCTAAATATCAGGTTGTTCCAAACGGAGGATGGTCACTCGGAATCTCATCCAAGTCTCAATACCCAAAGGAAGCTTGGGAGTTTGTCAAATATGCTACAAGCTATGAAGGAATAAAAACATATGTAAAGGAAACTGGGGATATTCCTGTAAGATACTCTGTAGCAAAAGATTTTCCTGAATTTAATGAATACCCTAAAAATATATTTTGGCAACAAACACAAAAGTTTGCACGGAACCGCCCGGTTACTCCCGCTTATCCTGTTGTAAGCGATGCAATCAAGACATTATTTGAGGAAGTCGGAATCGGTAGAAAAGATGTAGCAGCTTCAGCGAAGGAAGCAGTAGAAAAAATTAATATAGGTCTAAAAGAAATTCAGAAACCGTAACATAGGTAACCCTCTAGTTAAGCAACTAGGGGGTTTTTTGTATTTTTTGGAAAATGATAACTGTTTAAGTTGGGGCAAATTTGAGATGGAGGGAAACTTTAAGAATAAGGTATAAGTGCAGCTTGGCGATTGCTATCCAAGTTGTCTTGATGGGATGCATTTTATGTTTCAAGGTGTATCCCTTGCTGATTCAGCGAGGGTGGAGTGTAGGAATATTGGATTTTGGTTTTTTTTGCAACCGATTTCAAATGCCGAAAATTTTAAATATCCTTAACCAAAGATATTAAAATCTTCCTTCTAATCATTTTGTTATACTCAAAACATGTTAAGCAACACCAACGAAAGGGGGCAACAACAACGAGAGAGGGAAAAGCATTCATGGGAAAATGTAACCGATTTCTAGGAAGATGTTCCTCGGTTCTTTTTTCATAAAAGGCACACACCCTATAACATGATTTTCCCATTCTCAATGTGTGGATGCCGAAAATCTTTTGTTTAAGTTATTAGATAGGAGGTTAAGCGATTGCAAAAATTATTAAATGTTAATGAAAAGGAAGTCGTACAACAGGCCGAAACTCAAAAGAAAACAGGATCGAAAATAAGGAGTCAAATTGATTATATAAAGAAGAATTATTTTCTTTATCTACTCATTGCACCAGCTGTTATTCTTACTATCATCTTTAAATATGTACCGATGTACGGGGCAATTATTGCTTTTAAAGATTTTAGTCCGATGAAAGGTATTGCAGGCAGTGATTGGGTTGGGCTCAAGCATTTCAAGGACTTTCTTACTTCACCAAACTTCGTTCCGATTTTGATGAATACCATCAAACTTAGCTTGTTTGGTCTCATACTTGGTTTTCCGGTACCAATTATATTGGCACTCATGCTGAATCAATTACGAAGAGCAGCTATTAAAAAGAATATTCAACTCGTGTTATATGCACCAAATTTTATATCTGTGGTAGTTATTGTTGGGATGACATTCATTTTCTTATCACCAAACGGTCCAATTAATCACATTGTTACCTCTATAACAGGAGAACCAATCATGTTCATGTCAGACCCAGGATATTTCCGAACAGTCTATATTTTATCTGGAATTTGGCAAGCAGCAGGTTGGTCATCCATTATTTACGTAGCTGCATTAGCAAATGTTGATCCGGAATTACACAACGCAGCTACGATTGATGGAGCAAATCTTCTGCAAAGAATCATCCATATCGACCTGCCGACGCTGAAACCATTAATGGCTATTACTCTTATTTTAGGTGCAGGCGGTATTATGGCGATCGGTTTTGAAAAAGCATATTTGATGCAAACAGCAATGAATTTACCAACATCTGAAATTATACCCACCTATGTATATAAGCAGGGTTTACAGGCAGGGGATTACGCTTATTCATCAGCCATTGGTTTATTCGATTCAGTGATTAACGTTATCTTACTCGTTGTGGTGAATGTGGTCGTGAAGAAATTGAATGAAGGAGAAGGCTTATATTAACGTAAAGGAGTCTTGATATGAAAATAAAGCACTCTCGTGTAGATCGAATGATATTGGGTGTTAATAATATCTTTCTATGCTTAGCGGTTTTAATTGTGTTAGTTCCCTTGGTCTATATAGTAATTGCATCATTTATGAATCCGACAGTGTTATTAAATAAAGGTATATCCTTTAATGTTTCAGATTGGAGTCTCAAAGGTTATAAGATCATTTTATCAAATCCTGCGATGGTACGAGGCTTTATGAATTCCATTCTGTATTCGGTAGGATTTGCTGTTATAACTGTTATGGTTTCCATTTCTGCTGCCTATCCTTTATCAGTTAAGGGTTTCGTTGGAAAAAATGTCTTTATGACAATGTTTGTAATTACGATGTTCTTTAGCGGCGGTTTAATTCCAACATACTTGGTAGTAAAAAACCTAGGAATGCTAAATACTGTATGGGCAATTTTACTGCCTGGTGCTATAAATGTTTGGAACATTATTTTAGCTAGAACCTTCTTTAAGGGAATTCCAAATGAATTGTATGAAGCAGCCAGAGTGGATGGTGCCTCAGATTTGCTAATCTTTTTTAAATTAGTGTTACCGCTTTCGAAACCGATCATCTTCGTTTTAGCATTGTACGCATTTGTCGGTCAATGGAACTCTTATTTTGATGCAATGATTTATCTCGAAGATCCAAGTTTGCATCCACTACAACTCGTTTTAAGATCGATATTAATTCAAAACCAAGCAAGTCCGGGGATGATTAGCGATCAACTGGCAATGGCCGAACTGAAAAAGCTTTCGGAAATGATTAAATACTCATCTATTGTAATTTCTAGTTTACCGCTAATTGTAATGTATCCGTTTTTCCAAAAGTACTTTGAAAAAGGTGTTATGGTTGGTTCTTTGAAGTAATGAACGAATAAAATTCACTTTTGCAAATGCTTACAAATGACACGTAGGAGGAAGCTTTATGAAAAATGTAAAAAAGGTAATGTTTACTTCGCTTGCTGCTATATTAGTAGCTTCTGGCTGCAGCAATAGTAAAACTAACAGTAGCAATGGAGAATCAGCATCAAAAGATTATAAGCTATCACAAGTTAATTTTCCTTTAAAGGAAAAGGTTTCCTTGAATTTTATGACACAAAGCTCACCATTGGCTCCCTCTGATCCAAATAAAAAATTAATTTATCAGCGTCTAGAAGATCAAACAGGTATCCATGTGAATTGGAAGAACTACACATCTGATGCCTTCGTTGAAAAAAGAAACCTAGCAGTTGCGAGTGGCGATCTACCTGATGCAATTATAGATGCAGGCTATAGCGACTATGATTTATTGAAATTAGCTAAAGATGGTACCATCGTTCCTATTGAAGATTTAATTGATAAAGACATGCCAAACTTAAAGAAGGTTCTAGAGGAAGCACCTCAGTATAAAGCGATGATGACTGCCCCTGATGGACATATTTACTCCTTCCCTTGGATTGAAGAATTAGGGACAGGTAAAGAAAGCATACAGTCCGTCGACTGCTTTCCTTGGATTAACGTAGAATGGCTAAATAAGCTAGGATTAAAAATGCCTACAACTACGGATGAATTAGAAAAAGTATTAATTGCTTTTAAAACAAAAGATCCAAATGGAAATGGGAAAGCTGATGAAATCCCAATGTCCTTCATGATTAATAAGGGAGGGGAAGATCTATCCTTTTTATTCGGCTCCTTTGGTCTAGGTGATAACTGGGATCACACCGTTGTAAGCAATGATGGAAAGGTCATCTACACAGCAGCAGATCCGGGATATAAAGAAGGAATTAAATTCCTTAATAAATTGTATAAAGAAGGCTTACTAGATGTTGAGGCATTTGACCAGGATTGGAATACGTATCTTGCAAAGGGTAAGGATGAGCGTTATGGATTGTATTTCACATGGGATAAAGGGAATATTACAGGGATGAATGACAAATATGACCTAATGTCGCCGCTAGCGGGTCCAGATGGCCATGTTAATGTAGCGAGAACAAATGGAATGGGCTTTGATAGAGGACGAGCGGTTATTACGAGTGCTAATAAAAACCTTGAATTAACTGCAAAATGGATTGATCAATTATATGAACCGCATCAGTCTGTACAAGATAACTGGGGTACTTATGGAGATAAAACACAACAAAATATCTTTGAATTAGACAAAACTACAGGAATGTTAAAGCATTTACCTCTACAAGGGACAGCACCAGTAGAGTTAAGACAAAAAACGAGTATTGGTGGTCCGTTAGCGGTTCTAGATACGTATTATGGCAAGGTTACTACGAAACCAGAGGATGCTGCTTGGAGATTAGACTTAATGAAAAAAGTTATGGTTCCTCATATGACAGCCGATAATATTTATCCAAAAGTATTTTTCTCATTAGATGAACTAAAGAAACTTTCTACTATCGAAGCAGATTTGACTGCTTATGTGAATCGAAAACGTGCTGAATGGATTACAAATGGAAAAGTTGATGAGGAATGGTCAAGCTATCAAGCTGAACTAGATCGATTAGGATTAAAAGAGTGGTTGCAAATTAAACAAGCAGGATACGACAGAAATAAAAAATAATAGATTCATAAAAGGCTCTTGGATTGGGGATATACAGCACAAAGGTACATCCTCAATCTGCTTTTATTAACGGTTAGTACCTTCATTAATATAAAACGTATGAAAAGGAGAAAAAAATGATGACAGAACTGTATAAAGAAAAGTATCGCCCCCAATTTCATTTTTCACCAGAAGAAAAGTGGATGAATGACCCAAACGGAATGGTATTTTTTAACGATGAGTACCACCTTTTCTATCAATACCACCCATTCGGCACAACTTGGGGGCCGATGCACTGGGGGCACGCGGTTAGTAAAGACTTAATTCATTGGGAACAACTGCCGATTGCATTGTATCCAGATGAGCATGGAGCCATTTTTTCAGGAAGTGCGGTTGTGGATTGGAACAATACATCTGGCTTTTTTGATAATCAGCCTGGGTTAGTTGCCATTTATACAAGTGCTGGTACGTACCCAGACTCGGATCGTCCGCGTCAAAGACAAAGTCTTGCATACAGCAAGGACAATGGGAGAACTTGGGTTACGTATGAAGGGAATCCTGTGCTTTCTGATGTGAATATTACTGATTATCGTGATCCAAAAGTGTTTTGGCATGATGAAACGAATAAATGGGTGATGGTATTAGCTACTGGACAATCAATAACTATTTATACATCCCCTAACCTAAGGGACTGGGAGTATGGGAGTGAGTTTGAAAACAAAGCTGGATTACATGGCGGCGTTTGGGAGTGTCCAGACCTCTTTAAATTGTCAGTAGATGGTGATGAAAACAATCAAAAATGGGTGATGTTTCTAAGTCTTGGTGATGATCCAAAAACTAAAGAAGGATCAAGAACACAATATTTTATCGGTGATTTTAATGGAACTACCTTTGTAAATGAAAATCCTGATGAAACAATCCTTTGGTTGGATTATGGCAGGGATAATTATGCAGGTGTAAGCTGGTCTGACATACCATCACTAGATGGAAGAAGAATTTATCTTGGCTGGATGAGCAACTGGCGTTATGCGAATCAAGTTCCAACTCAAGAATGGCGAAGCGCGATGACGTTACCAAGAGAACTATCCTTAACCTCTAGTGAAGATGGAATTCGTCTGGTTCAGAAGCCTGTATCAGAAATAGCTTCCATTCGAAAAGCTACAGAAGCTTATCAAAATCTTACAATTGAATCCAACAATCCTTCTTCTTTTAACATGTTCAGTCAGTTAATGGAAGTGAATGTTGAATTCGAAAAACTAAATGCAAGCTCCTTTGGTATTGTGATTCAAGGTTCTGAAACGGAAAAGACGATTATTAGTTATGACGTGGTAAAGGAGACATTATCAGTTGACCGAACCAATTCTGGAGAAAATAGCTTTTCAGAGTCATTTCCGGCAATACAAGAAGCTTCATTGAAGATGGAAAATGGCAGGATTAGCCTTCAAATCTTTATTGATGCTTCATCCATAGAGGTGTTTGCGAATGATGGCAAGGTAGCTGTTACGAGCTTATTGTTCCCAAATCATCCATATGAAACAATCACTTTGTTTTCAAACGAAGGAAATACAGATGTGCCTTTATGCACATTAACTGAACTTGATTCAATATGGAGTAAGTAATTCATTCTTTTAAAAAATAGGCAGAGCTCTAATCGAAATAATCTGGTTAGAGCTTTGTTTTTGTGAAAATGTTCCAAATTAATATCTGAGAATCCTCTTGATATAGAGGAGCATGTTTAAAGTGAATAATCTAAAAGGACGGTTGAGAGTTATGAGCACAAATTCAGCAGTAGTTTGTATTGGAGAATTGTTAATCGATTTTTTCTGTACAGATGTGGATATTGATTTAGTCGAAGGTCAAAATTTTGAGAAACAAGCAGGGGGCGCGCCTGCTAACGTTTGTGCAGCGATTGTGAAATTAGGGGGTAGTGCTCTATTCAGTGGTAAGGTTGGCAATGATCCATTTGGGCATTTTTTAAAGAAAACCCTAGATGAATTGAATATTGATACCTCTATGCTTGTGCTAGATGATGAGCATCCAACTACGTTAGCTTTTGTTTCGTTAAAGGCAAGTGGAGAGAGGGATTTTGTTTTTAATCGTGGCGCAGATGCCTTCTTAACTGAAAACGATCTGAATAAAGAAAAAATCATGAATCATCACATTATTCATTTTGGTTCAGCAACTGCTCTATTAACTAATCCATTTCAATCCACCTATTTAAAGCTGATGCATATAGCAAAGGAACAAGGTAAGTTTATATCATTTGATCCTAACTTTCGAAGTGATCTTTGGAAAGGAAGAGAGGATAGCTTTGTTTATTTAGCTAAAAAGGGAGTGGCTCTAGCTGATTTTGTAAAAGTGAGTGATGATGAATTAAAAATTATAACAGGGTTGAATGATTTAGAAGAAGGAATTAAGGCTCTTCATAAAATAGGAGCAAAGGCAGTTGCTGTAACGTTAGGAAAAAAAGGGACATTTATCTCAAATGGGCAAAACTTTGAAACAGTTCCTAGTATTGAAGTGGAGGCAATCGATTCTACTGGTGCTGGAGACGCCTTCGTAGGGGCTACCCTTTACCAGTTAGCGAAAGAAACAGAGCCAAAAAGAATTTTAGAAGACTTTGAACATCTAAAACAAATCATCTACTTTAGTAACAAAGTAGGGGCAATGGTTTGCACGAAGATAGGCGCAATTTCTGCGATACCACCCCTTGAGGAAGTTGTCAGTTTTGAAGATCTACTCGTGAATAGCTCAAATTTGGTTTGACATAAGTAAAGCCGTGCATGTCCATCATCTTATTAATTACTGAATTGAGAGGAAGGTATATCAATGAAATTAGGTTTTATTGGTTGTGGTGTTATTTCGATCGCGCATGTTGAAGGCTTGGAGGAGTTAAAGAGAAAAGGGTTAGAAACATTTGAATTGTCAGCCGTTTGTGATATTCAGCAGGAAAGAGCTGACAATTTTGCTTTAGAGGTGGAAAAACGATTAGGTAAGCGCCCTGCTGTATATACGGATTATCGTATGATGTTGGAGAAAGAACAATTAGATGCCGTGTCCGTTTTGATTAACCATGACCTGCATCATACAGTAGCAGAAGATTGCTTTGCTGCAGGCGTTCATGTGCAAATGCAAAAGCCATTAGCTATTTCCCCTTCTTTTGGTCGAAAAATGATCGCTGATGCAAAGAAGTACAATCGAGTGTTAACTTTATCCGAACCAAGTGTATTAGGGGCGGAAAATGTTGCGATAGCGAGAGCCGTAAAAGAAGGTGTGATAGGATCTGTATCTTTAATTATGGATTATGCAACTGTCACATTGAATCGAGGATTTTTTGCTGGTACGCCGTGGCGGCATATGAAAGGTCAAGCTGGAGCAGGATGGATTAATGATCATGGTGTTCATCGAACTCATTTCTTTACTGAAATCAATGGTTCAATTGATGAGGTGTTCGCCTATACAGAAGTTTTTGAAAAAGAGTTAAGTAATGGGAAGGTGACAATTAACCCTACTGCAGAAGACACAGCAGTGACAGTATTCAAATTTAAAAATGGTGGACTTGGACATTGGATGTGTGCAACATCAACTCATGGTGAAGGAACCGGCGGAGTGTGGGTTTATGGAAGTAAAGGATGCCTCCGCCCAGGACAACATGTAGCTCTTGAAGACGGGAGCAAGATTCTGATGTCAGAATTGATTGAACGTTATGCCCCGGACATTGTTGAACATCCATTTGCTCATTCCTATGTGGAATTATGGGAAGCAATTACTGAAAATAAGACACCTATTTCGAGTGCTGAGAAAGGTCTAGAAGCATTAAGTGTTGTATTTGCTGCGCTTGAATCGGCAACGATCCGTCAGCCGGTTAAAGTTCAAGACATACTAAATGGTAAAAAACATACCTATGAAGATACAGTTTTTGAAGAGATGAAATTACCAGTATAGTATTCCGTCTGAATAGACAATAAAAGGAAAGAGCTATACCCAAGGAATCTAAGTGAGTGATGAACGTGAACTACAGACGTGGTGTTAATTACCACGTCTTATGTGTCGGAAATCTCCTAATAGTGGAAGAGTTATACTTATGTGATTGATACACCAAGGAAGGAGGAATTGAAGAATGCAAAGCTTACGATGGATATGGGGATATATTAAGAAATTCCAAGCTAGATATTTCATGGGACTTTTACTCGTCTTGGTCGTTTCTAGCTTAAATATGCTTAATCCTTACTTTGCAGGGAAGATCGTGGATAGGGTCATCTACGGTCATAATGAAGATTTGTTATGGCCTTTGCTGGGGGCAATGGTTGGCGTAACGTTTTGTAAAGCTGCTATCCGTTACGGTTATCAACTGATGTTCGAAAGCGTCTCACAAAGTGTGATATTCAAAATCAGGGAGCAGCTGTATAATCGCCTCCAACGATTAGATTTCAGCTTTTATGATAGGACAAAAACAGGAGATATTATGGCCCGAATGACGGGTGATATAGAGGCATTACGGCATTTTACTGCGTGGAGCATTTATATAATCTTTGAAAATATTACCACATTATTGTTCGCTATTGGATTTATGTTTTATATTCATGTTCCCTTGGCACTTACACTGTTGACTGTTACTCCTATCATTGGATTGTTTGCTTATAGGCTATCGTATGACGTTAAACCTACATTTTCGGCAATTCGAGAACAGTTTTCAAAATTAAACTCAGTTGTACAGGAAAACATAAGTGGAAACCGGGTTGTAAAAGCTTTTGCCAGAGAAGATTATGAAATTGAAAAGTTTTCTATAGAAAATAATGCTTTTAAGGAGAAAAATCTCGAGTCCGCAAAAGTTTGGGAAAAGTATTTACCGATTCTTGACTCACTTGCCGGATTGCTTACAGTTTTAATGATTTTTGCAGGCGGGATTATGGTGATTCGAGGTTCTCTTACGATTGGGGAACTAGTTATGTTTAATTCACTTATTTGGGCCTTGAATAATCCAATGCGTATGGCTGGTTGGCTAATCAATGATGTGCAAAGATTTATTGCCTCCGCAGAGAAAATTGAAGACTTGATGAATACAGAACCCCAAATAGTAAATCCCGCTAATTCTAAAAAGATAAACACTTCTCTTGGTGTAGTGGAATTTAATCATGTTAACTTTGGCTATGGTGAAGAGCAGGTATTAACCGATATCAGTTTTAAAGCAATGCCCGGGCAAACAGTAGCACTGATTGGACCGACTGGTGCTGGAAAATCGACGGTAATCAACCTTCTTTGCCGATTTTATGACACTGACAGGGGAGAAGTTCTGGTTGGTGAACATAACGTTAAGGATTGGAATATACGAGAATTGCGAGAAAATATGGCAATGGTGATGCAGGATATCTTTCTTTTTTCAGATACGATTGAAGGCAATATTGCCTATGGAGTTCCTGATGCCTCCTTTGAATCGGTTCAAACAGCGGCAAAAATGGCTGAAGCTCATGAATTCATTACCCGTTTGCCGGATGGATATGACACGATTATCGGTGAAAGAGGAGTGGGTCTTTCAGGCGGGCAAAAACAGCGGATTGCTCTTGCGCGGGCACTGTTAAAGGATTCGGCCATTCTGATCCTCGATGATACAACCTCCAGTGTTGATATGGAAACGGAGCTTCATATCCAAAAAACTCTGAGGACCTTTAATCAGGGCAAAACCTGCTTTATTATTGCACATCGCATTTCTTCTGTTAAAGAGGCAGATTTGATTTTGGTAATGGAAAACGGCAGAATCATCGAAAGAGGAAAGCATACAGAATTGCTTATGAAAAAGGGCTACTACTATAACGTATATAAAAATCAATATGGAAATTTTGATGGAATGCATCGTGAGGAGGAAGTGATCGTAAATGGCACGCAACAAATTTGATGTTGACGAGGAACTGGAGTCTCCCTTTAGACTCGTTCATTTTAAAAGATTGCTAGGTTATTTGACCCCTCACAAAAAACAGATGATTCTCACTGTTTTCTTGATGCTCATGGCGAGTGGGGCAAACCTCATTGGTCCGTATTTGATTAAGCTTGCTATTGATGAAAAAATTCCAGGTAATGATATGTTGGGTCTTGCTATGCTGGCAGGCATTTATTTAATAGCTATCATTGTTACCAGGCTGTGTATGAAGTATAGGGTTAGAATAATGTCACAAGTCGGGCAGGGAGTAATCCAGCATATTCGAGAAGATTTATTTACCCAATTGCAGAAACTTTCCTTTTCGTATTATGACAGTCGGCCCCATGGTAAGATTCTAGTCAGGGTGGTAAATTATGTGAATTCCTTGAGTGATTTACTTTCCAATGGAATCATTAACCTGATTACTGATCTCTTCAGTCTTACGGTTATTGTTGGTTTTATGATTGTCATTGATGTAAAACTGACGCTTATGGGGATGGCAGGATTTCCAATTCTTGCAATCATTATATTTGTTATAAAGAATGCTCAGCGGAGGGCTTGGCAAGATTTAAGCAACAAGCAATCAAACATGAATGCATATATTCATGAAAGTATCAATGGGATTAAGGTCACTCAAGCATTTATCAGGGAAGAAGAAAATAAGAAAATTTTCAATGAAGTATCTGGCAGTTACCGAAGCTCATGGATGAAGGCTGTTAGAATCCAGTTCCTGCTATCGCCGTCAATTGAGAATATCTCAGCTCTTACCGTATCCTTCATCTATGTAATTGGGATATCCTCCATTGGAGAGGAAATTACTGTAGGGTCTTTGATCGCCTTTATTGGGTATATGTGGATGTTTTGGATGCCGTTATCCAACATAGGGAATTTTTATAACGCTATCATCAATGCGATGGCCTACTTGGAACGAATCTTTGAAACGATTGATGAAAAACCAGCTATGATAAATGATCCTCATGCCGTTATACTTCCAACGATTAAAGGAAAGGTAGAGTTTGAGGATGTTGTTTTTGGTTATGAACGAGAAGAAAAGATTCTTGACCATATCCATTTTAAGGTGAATCCGGGAGATACAATTGCGCTTGTTGGAGCGACAGGATCTGGGAAAACCACCATTGTTAGTTTAATTAGCCGATTTTACGATGTAAAAAGCGGACAAATAAAAATTGATGGGATTGACATCAAGACTGTCAACATCCCATCTCTTAGAAAGCAAATGGGTATTATGCTTCAGGATCCATTTATTTTTTCAGGGACTATCATGGATAACATCCGCTATGGTCGACTTGATGCAACCGATGAAGAAGTAATCAAAGCAGCTAAAGCAGTGCAGGCCCATACATTTATCAGCCGTATGAAGGATGGGTATCAAACTGAAGTGAACGAGAAAGGCACAAGGCTTTCTTCCGGGCAAAGACAGCTCATCTCATTTGCCAGAGTGCTATTAGCTAATCCTAGAGTTTTGATTCTAGACGAAGCAACATCAAGCATTGATACAGAAACGGAGCTTGCTTTGCAGAAGGGGTTGGAGAATTTACTTTTAGGCAGAACATCCTTTATTATTGCGCACCGGCTCTCTACTATCCAGAAGGCTACCAAAATCTTATTTATTGAGAAGGGCAGAATTCTAGAAGAGGGAACACACGAGGGGTTAACGAAAAAGAAGGGTCATTACTGGAAGCTGTGTAATTCTCAAAGCTACTCTTTAGAGATAGGGTCATAACAGTGTAAATGAAAAACAAAAAAAGATTACGATATGTATATGGAATATGTTCAATAAAAATGGAGTCGTTTCTGACGAAGACAATCTTGCAAGTACTTTAAAGTAAGTAAAGGAGGCTCATAAACATGGTAGAAAAACAATTCGTAGTCATAGCAGATTCAGGAATTTATGCTCGTCCAGCAACAAAATTGGTACAAGCAGCCAGCAATTTCCATGCTGGTATTAACTTAGAATACAATGGTACAACAGTTAACTTAAAATCAGTTATGGGTGTTATGTCTTTGGGTATTCCCAAAAATGTTACTATCAAAATTACTGCTGAAGGATCCGATGCAGCAAATGCAATCTCTACTTTACAAGACATAATGCAAAAAGAAGGTCTAGTAAAATAATAAAAAAGGAAATGTTAGAGAGCGTCTTTCCTATCCAAACAAAGAAACAGCTCTTTAAAGCTATCTCTTGGTAGGTCTGGCCTCTAAATGGGGTCCCGGGATATTATATATGCTAAGAATATGCTGGATTTTTATACAAACTGCTGGAACTATCCAATCTGTCAAAGGTTACTGTGATAGGTTTGTATAAAGAGATGTGTATACTAAAAGACAACGGCAGGGATGAGAACTCTTTGCCGTTTCTGTGTTTTAGAGAAAATTTACTGCTGAGAATGCTGGGTTATGTTAACTGGACATGTATGAGATATACAATATGAAGAATGGGGGATTCTTCATATAAAATACGAACTTATAAAAAGGTATTATCCAGTAGGAGGAGTTCAAATTGATAAAAAATGAAATCATGCAAGCTTATGACAAACTTGCATTAGATTATGAATACAATGTAGACTATCTTAGGGTGAATACATAGAAAAATGTAGAAAAGTTTTTGTTTCTTTTTTTTATGAAAGGAAGCAATTGATCTATTTAAAAAAGGAAGTTAAGAAAAGAAGGTAGACGATTAATCTTATTGACCTCCTGAAAGAAACGAATTTTCAAACACTATCTACGTATGGAAGATTGGGATGAAAACGACTCAAAAGCAATTTCTCTCTTATCTTTTGGGATTTAGAACGAATTATTCTTAGCATATATTTTTGCTAGGATATGATCCAGATCCTTAATTGATTGGATTCTAAAAATATATGACGTTTTTAAAAAATATTAGAATTTCCAAACTCCTAAAATACTTTTAATATTGTATATGTAAACGTTATCAATTAACAAAACTTTGAAAGAGGTGATGCATTATTGAAATAGGTCTATTTAATAAAATCATTTATTTTTTTGAACTGCTATTAGTCATCGGTATTCTATTTTAGGTTTAATTTGAAAGCGTTTTCGTAAAATATAAAAAGAAAATGAAGGAATAATCCCTTCATTACAAATGAAAAGTGTGTACCTTTTAAAATTGCCTGATTAAATCATAACAAATTTATGAAAAAAGTAAAAGATTCTAATGTAAAGAATATGAAAGGGGAAAAAAGCATGAACGTATGAGAACCAAATAGTCCTTTAGGGGGATTACCAATCATAAAAGATGCGCGTACAAAACGGGAGTCAAGTTGGGATCTTCCAGGTGTGAATCTAACTGGGGACGAAAACTATGTGATTTTAGATGCAGAAGGAAAAGGACACTATGTTGGATATGTGTTAAACATTGACAACTTTGATGCATCGAATTAAGAGTTTACATGGCCGGGAGAAGGGGATGATATGTTCTTTATCGATGGTGAACAATGGCCTCCATCCATTATCCATTCGTGGTACAGGGACTGAAGATTACTTTAATGCAGCGTGGGGATTCCCAAGTGGAGAGTATGCCGGGCCATATCATGGTATTTCATTAGGAAGAGGTGTACAGGAACACTTTGGAAAATGGAGCCTGTATCGTTTCCATATTGGAGACCCAATCCGTTTCAATACATCTATTCGAGCAACCATTGAACATGGGCATGCCAATGTTCAAGGAAATGAATTTTCAAGTGTAGCATATTGGTATCAGCTTGAGCCTCATAAACCATTGCCGGAACTTCCACCTGTGAAAGAACAGTTACCTAGAAGATGGCCAGAACACGACTTATGGGATAGATAATGTTTTGTAGAAAAAACTTTCAAGGGGGAAATAGATTTGTTTAAAAGAAAAGCTATTGCAGGTTTGATGACATGCTCAATGCTTCTTTCTGCTTTCCTCACCGGATGTTCTGGTACCCAGACTTCCGGTGATGCACAAAATAGTAAAGGTAACTCAAATGGTAATAGTGACAAATCTTTAACGGTACTTGTTGAAGGTGGGAGTCCTGCCTTTAAAGTAGCTGAGAAAACCGCAGATGAATTTAAAAAATCAACTGGTTACGAAGTGAAAATTGAGTCTGTTCCTTATGTCGGTGTGTATGACAAGCTGAAGGCAGAAGTTGCTTCACGAGCAGGGTCTTATGATGTTGCAACCATTGATATTCTCTGGTTTCCTTCACTTGCAAGTGGATTACTCCCTCTTGATAATCTAATGACAGATGAAGTGAAAAACGATCTTTTCCCTGGACTTATCGATGGCGGTAGCTATAAAGGACACACATATGGAATGCCTGTTTGGACAAATGCGAAAACGTTAATTTACCGTAAAGATTTATTTGAAGATGAAGCTAATAAGAAAGCGTTTAAAGAACAGTATGGTTATGAACTTCAACCACCAAAAACGTGGAAGGAATATGAAGATACAGCTAAGTTTTTTACACGTGATACAAATAGAGATGGACAAATTGATCAATATGGAACAACTGTTTTTGGCGCAAACAACGGTGATACAGTTGCGAGTTGGTTAGATATGGCGGCACAAGCGGGAGCCAAGCCATTAGTTGTGGATAATGGTAAGGTACTTATCAACACTAAACCTTATGTCCAAGCACTCGAATTATTGACAAATATGTTAAAGAAGGATAAGTCTGTTCCTCCTGGTGCTCTTGAAATTTCTTCAGCAGAAACTGCTGAGTTATTCCAGAGTGGAAAGGACGCAATGATGCTAGCTTGGGGACACTTTTATGTACCATCAAATGACCCGAGCAAATCAAAAGTTGCTGGTAAAGTTGGGGTTGCACCAATGATTGCTGGTTCTGAAGGAATTGGCGCTGTTCCAGGTCCATGGTATCAAGTGGTGCCGAAATCATCTAAGAAACAAGAAATTGCTAAGAAGTACATTCAATTTCTTTATGATAAAAATGCATTATATATGGAAGCGCTAGGTGTAGCGGCAAGAAAATCAGTATTTGAAGAATACAGTAAAAAAGCAGGATATGAACATTTAGAACCACTAATGGCAACTCTATCTGGGAAGCAGACTCAAAATCGTCCTGCTATTAAAGAATGGCAGCAAATTGAAAGTGAAGCATTAATTCCTGCTGTGCAATATGCATTATCAGGCGAAAAAACACCGCAGGAAGCACTTGATTGGGCTGCAACTATTATTAAAGGTATTGTACAACAATAAGGATAAAGAAACTGTACCATACTTTACAAAAAATGCTTGTATTTAATTGATAACAGACAGAATTCTCCTCAAAATCATGTTGTAGTTAATCTAACTTTTGTGAATGAGGAGATTCTGTTCTTTATCTATCGAAGAGAGGGAATAGATTATTAAGTAGATTTGCAACTGAATTCCCCGCTTATTTATTAAACAAAATAAAATGTTATTTCGATTTAGGAAGAGGTGGTCAATATGAAAATGAAAAATGGAATGCTAGCCTTCTTGTTTTTTTTGCCCGCAGCAGTTGTCTTACTCATGTTTTTCGTCTATCCGATTTTTCTACTCATAAAAGACAGTCTATTTACGTTTGATTTAAATGATCCGTCCTTAAAAGAATTTGTAGGGATCAAACATTATATCGATACCTTTACCTCTGCACGTTTCCTACAATCAGCACTTAATACGGTTATCTTTATCGTTGTGGCTGTAGGATTTGAGTTTACAATAGGTCTTATTTTAGCCTTATTGTTAAGTAATGGTTTTAAGGGCAGTCAAATTATTCGAACATTATTGTTAAGTCCATTAATGTTAGCTCCGTTAGTATCAGGATTAATATGGAAATTCATGCTCAATGATCAATTCGGTATCATAAACTGGGGACTTTACAAACTGGGAATTCTTTCAGATCCTCATCAAATTTTATGGTTATCCGATTCAAAGTTTTCTCTATTGTCTACTATTATTGCAGATGTTTGGTTAACAACGCCGTTTATGATGCTTATTTTTCTTGCTGGGATTCAAGGAATTCCAAAGAGTTTATATGAATCGGCACAAATTGATGGTGCGAATAAATGGCAAACATTTCGCTATATTATCATCCCTTCTTTAGTACCAGTTGCGACTGTTGCGCTCGTCATTCGAATCATTGATGCAGCAAGAACATTTGACATTGTATGGGTATTAACGCAAGGAGGACCCGGTTTTTCATCTGAAGTATTAAGTACGTATATGTACAAAACGTTAACAAGGTATGGCGCTGTTGGTGAATCTAGTGCAATGGCAGTTATCTTTATTGTCCTGCTGCTTGCATTAAGTTCTTTCTTTATGACAAGAATGTGGTCTCCAGGTAAAAAACATGCTTAATAATGGAGAGGTGATTTCAATATGTTAGATAGACTTTTAAGTAATTCTAGACCAACAAAAACACCAGTGATAAATAAGATAGTAGAAAAGCTGAGTTTAAAAAATACTTGGCAGCTATTTGTTATCTTATTGACTTGTATGATTGCTCTTGTATTTTTAGGGCCATATATTTATTTACTTCTTACTTCTTTAAAGCCATCTGCAGAAGCAGTAAGTTCACCACCCACATTATGGCCTTCAAAATTTTCTTTAGAAAATTACTTTGCAATGTTTAAACAATTACCTATCGGAAACTATTTCCTTAACAGTTTAATTACAGCAATAATTAGTATGGTGTTAAGTGTCTTTATAGGATCATTGGCAGCTTACGGTTTTTCACGATTTTCATCAAGAGTGAGTAATATCTTTTTGCTTATAACGTTAGCGATACGTATGGTTCCAATGATTAGCATTGCGATACCAATGTATATGATTATCAATGATATGGGATTAGTTGATACAAAACTTGCGTTAATTTTAGTTTATACCAGCATTAATGTTCCTTTTGCAATCTGGATGATGATTGGTTTCTTCGACGGAATTTCCAAGGAGCTTGATGAAGCAGCTCGTATTGATGGATGCAGCCGTTTGGGAGCGTTTCTTCGTATTATTCTCCCTGTATCGCTTCCGGGACTTGCCACGACAGCTATATTTACCTTTATGTTAGCGTGGAATGACTTTTTATTTGCCTTACTTTTAACGAGTACAAATACTAAAACGGCAACAGTAGGGATTTCACAGTTTTTAACAGCTTATAATCTTGATTTGGGACCTATGACAGCAGCTGCTATTACATTTAGCTTACCGGTTATGCTTTTTTCACTTTTAGTTCAACGGTATATCGTAAGCGGAATGACTCTGGGAGCTGTAAAGGAATAGAAGCGTCTTACTAATAAATAACTACGACAACTATACCTTTCATTTCTAGAGATTACTAATAAACAATATATACAGGAATTAATCTAATAGGAGTCACCGTATTATTTTGAGAAAAATGCGCAATAACTAAACACTTCCTATGTGGGTGTTTACTAGGATTGGTAATCGGTAATCCTGTTCAAATCCTATTAATAAGAAATTATCAATGGACAAACATATCACAAAATCCACAATATAAGGTATCTATATAAGCATTCAATAATATAAACATTATCAGAAAAGTTGCAGGAAAAGTACGAATTCGTAAGGCTTTACTTCTAGCTATATCAAGGAAAAAGTAGTTTATGAACAAACACACTAAATTGATAGGAGAATTTACTTATGGCTAGTAAAAATTATTACGACGTAACAGAGTGGCCTGTCGGTAATCCGTATGAGGATATTGGTGAGGTAATCAATAGCATTATAGCAGATATTAAAAGTAGGCAAACGGACACTGATGTGAATAAAGGCGGAAAGCCGGGTGCGGTTATCTATATTCCACCGGGAGATTATCATCTTGTCAGTCAAGTAGTTATAGACATCAGTTATCTTAAAATTATGGGTTCTGGACACGGGTTTACATCTTCGAGTATTCGTTTTAATACTTCTGGGAATGAATGGGCGGATTTGCATGAATTGTGGCCGGGAGGAAGTCGCATACTCGTAGATATTCCCCTAGAAGTAAATGACGAGGAATATAAAGGAGCTGCATTTTATGTTGAACGAAGTGGAAATCCCCGAATAAGTTCGGTAGAGTTTTCTGACTTTTGTATTGATGGTTTGCATTTTATTGAAGATGGTTCAGGAGCAACAAATCCGGAAAACACATACACTAACGGGAAAACGGGTATTTATGTTGCAAGTGCTTGTGACTCATTTCGGATTACAGGCATGGGGTTTGTGTATTTAGAGCATGGAATTACTATTTATCATGCAGATGCACTGACTATACATGATAATTTCATAGCTGAATGTGGTAACTGTATAGAACTACGAGGTTGGGGACAGGCTTCAAAAATAACCGATAACTTGATAGGAGCCGGTTTTAAAGGATATTCAATTTACGCTCAAAATTTTGGTGGACTTTTGATTACAGCGAATAATGTTTTTCCACGAGGTGCGAGCAGTATCTATTTTGATGGTGTGACACGTTCCAGTATCACAAATAATAGACTTCATTCATTTTATCCAGGAATGGTGGTATTCAGGGAAAATTGTTCGGAAAACTTGGTTTCTTCAAATCACTTTTTACGTGACCATGAACCCTGGACTCCTTTTGTGGGAATAGACAATGGTTTAGATGATTTGTATGGTCTCCTCTATATCAGTGGCAATAATAATTCTGTAATTGCTAATCACTTTTCTGAAGTAATTAATACTCAGAACATCAAGCCGGTAGGTGCAACACCTGTAATCATACGTATTGTTTCGGGTAATGGAAATTATATTTCTAATAATCATGTTGTTGCCACGGAGGTTCATGCCAAGATAAGTGATTCTTGTTTCTCTGCGCAAGTAGACGCTTTGTTGACTACCGAAGCATCAGAGCCGCTTACCGTAACAACAGTATTGGTAGAAAAAGAATCGCTTCAAAATACGATTCTTGATTCGGGAAGTGATGCACAGGTTGTTATGGACAAGACTGTAAATGCATTCAGAGCCACTCCAACGCCAGGAGCATAAATAATATATTCAACTATGTTTTTGTGGTAGTTTTTGTTCCAAAGTTTCAATTGCAAGTCGGACACTTGAATTATTTCGTTTGTCATTTAATTTTTTGGGTGCTTTCTAGCGATGGAAGTGCCTCTTTTTATAGTGTTTCCCATATTTGGATAAATGCCAATAAAGTAGACAGAAAAAAGGAATGTTTCTTTAGGGAGACTGCCAGAAAATGTCTCCTTTTAAGTTTGCAGAAAGCATGATAATGGCAGAATGAGGTCTTCTAGGATTATAAAACCCTTCAATATATTCGAAACAAGCCAGTTTCACTTCTTTTAACGAAGTAAATTTTTTACGATTCAGTTCTTCTTTCTTCATATATTTGAAAAAAGGTTCTATTACTGCATTATCCCAGGGATAAGCGAGCTTTGAATAAGATGGAACGATGGCTAAATGGTCTTGTAATTGACGGAGTTCAGAAGAAAGGTACTGTGAGCCTCTATCTGTCTTTTCCATAAAAAAATCCTTTATAATGGATTGGAGGCAGTAATCCATCCAAATCCAAAATAAAGGACAAACCCATGGATAAGATTACAAGAAAAACTGCATTTAAGCAATGGGCGATGTTCCGGCAAACCAAGTCCGGCATCAAGCTTCATCTGCGGCTCGTGTTCATGGAAAATGGCTGTTCCTACCCTGATCAGGCGGTCTTGACGAACGCCAAGGAACATGATCGCGGCCAACTGGAAGTGCTGGTTGATGACAAGGAATGCATGTATGTGTTCGACCGCGGCTACCTGGATTACGAGCGATTCGACCGCATGAGGGACGAGGGCTATTTCTTTGTTTCCCGCCTGTGAAAGAACGCAGTCGTACGGTCACTCGAACACTTCGAACTACCGGAAGACTCTGTCGTAATGTCGGATGAAATGATTGTGATCGGCACTGCGCAGAACCGGTTCGATTTATCCGCGGACGAAATCGCTGAACTGTACAAGTCCCGCTAGGCCATTGAACTGTTCTTCAAATGGGTAAAACAGCACTTGAACATCAAGAAGTTCTACACGCAAAGTCAGCAGGGTGTACACAATCAGGTGTACATTGCGTTGATCGTCTACTACCTGAACGTCCTTGCGCAATTGCGGACGAACAGCAAGCGAACCTACTTGCAGATCAGCCGCTATCTGAAGGCTTCCTTATGGAAGTCCGCGCATATTAAACAGTAATGAGGGATGTCATATGAGTAAAAATTGGTCCGTTAAGCGAAAAGTTATTCTATTAGCCCTTTTTTCAACATTAATTCCATTATTCATAATTGGTCCAGTTACTTTTTTATATTTAAACAAAGTTATTGAAAATAAGGTTTCGATAACAACTTCAAATTTTTTAAGTGCAGTGGATTGGAACATTAATACATTCGTTACTGATATAGAGAATGTTTCCAATATAATTTTCTCTTCAGATGATATTCAAGGCTATTTAAGTTACAAAAAAGTGTCACCAAGGTTATATATCTTAGAAACACTCTCAAAAAACCTTTTGAGAAATATTACTATTGTTAACAAACCATATATTAATGCAGTATACATCGGGAATGGACAACATGAATTTCTAAAATTAAATAAAGGTGAAAGCAATTATACAGGTAATATTTATAATCATATTAAAGATGCAAGTTGGTATAAAGTTTTAAAACAAAGTGACTGGGCGGGTGTTTGGGTTAAAGGAAATGAAACAAGCCTTGTAAAAGGGGATAAAAGCCCATTAATGTTTGGCAGAATTATTAGAGACATCGGTACGTCAGAGGAGATTGGCGTATCTATTATAAGTGTTGATAAAGCTGTTTTTAATAATATGTTCAAAGACATTAAAACAGATGGCGATATTTTAATAATGGACAATAAAAATATAATTTATTTTAGTGGAAGTGAGAAAAAATTTAAAACAAAGGAACTAGCTAACATACTAGAAAATACAGGCGATCAAAGTAAGGTAATAAAAAAAATTAATGGAACAAAGTATAGTGTAAATTTTCACACAAACGTAAAAACAAATTGGAAGATTGTTAGCATCATTCCTTACCAAAATATTGTTAAAGAAGTTAATTATATACGAATTATCAATGTGTTATTATTGGTTACTTCCTTTTTTATATCAGTGCTTAGCGCTTTATTAATATCAAAAAAAATTACAAAGCAACTTACGTTATTAAGAATAGTAGCGAAAAAAATGGAATCAAGGGAATATATCTCTGGTATAACATTTGATAATGGAGATGAAATTGGGAATATAGGTAATCGTTTTGTCGAACTGTACAATCGAAATAATGAGTTAACCGTAAAGCTATATGAATCACAATTAAAGGAAAAAGAAGCAGAATTATTAGCATTACAAAGTCATATTAATCCACATTTTTTATATAATACGCTGAACTCTATATTCTGGATGGCAGAAAAGGCAAAGGTAAAGCCTATTGCCAAAATGGCGGTAAGCTTGTCCAAGTTGTTTCAACTGACACTAAATAACGGTAAGCATATTACATCGGTAAAAAATGAAATTGAACAAGTAAAAAGTTATCTACAGATACAAAACATTCGATTTGATAATAAGATTGAATATTTGATTGATGTTGACCCATCCATTCTCGATGAAAAAATAATTAAATTGCTTTTGCAGCCTATTGTAGAAAATGCTGTTCAACATGGCCTGGAACAACAAAAAGATCAAGGCAAAATAGTTATTAAAGGGGTAAAAAAAGAAGGAATGATGGTGTTTGAAGTAACCGATAATGGAGTTGGATTTAATAGTGAAGAGATTTTTTCGAAAAATCAAGGATATGCTTTAAAAAATATTAATGAGAGAATTAAGCTTTATTATGGCCCTGAATTTGGATTAAGCATTACAAGTAAATCAAATATAGGAACAAAGGTTGTTTTAACGATTGGAATTAAAAGTGAGGAGTATGTATGATGTAGAGTGGTGTAAATATATAAGAGGTGAAAAAAGATGTATAAACTTCTAATAGTAGATGATGAAAAGATTGTAATTGAGGGCTTAAAATCTGCAATTAACTGGGAAGAACATCAAATTGGGACTGTCGAAACTGCTTCAGACGGACAAGAAGCGTTTCAGTGCATTATAAATAATCCCCCTCATATTGTGTTAGCTGATATCCAAATGCCCGGATTAAATGGTTTGGATTTAATACAAAAGGTTAAAAAAATTCATCCTGATATTGTATTTATTATTATTAGTGGTTATACAGAATTTGATTATGCTAAAAGAGCGCTTAAATTAGAAGCGGCTGATTATTTAGTAAAGCCTATAGAACTTGATGAAATTGTCAGTGCAGTAAAAAAGGGGATCATTAAATATGAAAAAATGAAAGTGGAAAAGGAAAACAATGATCAGATTCAAAAATATCAAATGGAGTTAGAAGAAAAGCATGTGTTGGATCTTATTTTAGGTCGAAATATTGATAACTTTGAAGTAAGCAATAAATTTAAAGGCTGGAAAATATTAATTGCTGGTTTTAAAAGTGCAACATGGAAAAACAATATTGAAAAGGATGGTCAGGGAATAGTTAATCGTTTGAAAATACCTTTTGAAGAAAGAGGATATGAAACATTTATTTACATCATTGAAGACTTTATTGTTATAATGTATGCCAATTCTATTCAAAAAGAAGTTCAAGACTACTTTTTAATTGAATTTTCATCTCTTCTACAACATGAATTGAATGTGTCTCCTATTATCGGGGTTAGTAATACTTATTATGATTCTTCATACATTCGTCAATCATATCAAGAAGCAAAAGAAGCATTCCAAATAGGGATTTATTTAAATCAATTGGTTACTCATTACAAAGATTTAGAAAAGATAAATAATACTGTTGGCAATGAGATTATTGATAAAATCGATCATTACTTTAAAAAAAATAAGTTTAATTTAGATAAAATAAACTTATTAATCCATGATATATTCAGTTATTCAATTGATAATATGCTTTCTCCAGTAAAATCTAAATATTTACATTTTAAGCTTGCTAATTATATTTTCGAATATGTTCAGCATGAATTTGAATTAGAAATTGAAAGTATTTTAGGAAATGAATATCAGTTATATGAAGAACTGAATAGATTGCAATCGATTGGAGAAATTAGCCATTGGATTGAAAATTTGGTTAATAAAATTTTTGATTATGTGAATGATAACAGGGTTTCATATAAGGATAAATTGATTTTAGATGTGAAAAGCTATTTGCAAAAAAATTTCAACCAATCAATTATTTTGGATGAAATAGCGGAAGGTTTTCATATAAGTCCACCTTATCTCAGCAGTTTATTTTCAAAAAAAGTTGGCATGACTATTTTTGAATATATTACTAATATTAGAATAAATAAAGCGAAAGAGTTATTACGAACAACAAATTATAAAATCTTGGACATATGTAATGAGGTTGGTTACAAAGATCCAAAATATTTTAACCAAGTTTTTAAAAAACAGGTGGATCTAACACCAAGCCAGTACCGTTCTGAACATTTAATCAGAAATAAATAAATATGGGGTCCAGTCCCGAAAATGCGGATTTACAACGTTAAGACTTTTGAGACAGGTCATATGAGGCACTAACAAGCCTGATTTGGCGCAAAACAGATTAAGTATCAATAGACTAAACCCTATTGATAGAAGGATTTCTACCTTAACGTTGTAAATCTGCATAATCTGATGATCCCCCATGCCTATCAAGTTAAGCACAGAACTTTTCAAAATGTCCCAGTACCAGGTAAAGTAGGCCTAACAATCGATAAGACCGTGTTCCAACAAAAAGGAACACGGTCATACAAATTAGGGGGTATATAAACAATGCCCCTTCAATTAAAATAGCCATCATAGGTAAGAAAGAGAAAACAACTGTAAAGGGAGAGCTAACAAACAACGCAATCATTTATCTATACACCTTCACTTCAATTTGATAGTTACATAATATTAAAAATTAACAATGAACTCTACCTTTTAAAATGTCCTTTACAAAGGGATAAGTGGGTCGTAAAATTGAAATACAAAATTGCGAAGTGTTCTTTAACTCTTTATTTTATCGTTTATTTTGTTATTTCCAGAAAACTCAAAAAGGAGGGGAAGCAGATGAACAAAGGTGTACTAAGTAAGATACATGGATTTTCTACATGGTTTTCTAATTTAGTATATATAAACATTTTGTGGTTAACTTTTATATTATTAGGTGGCGTATTTCTTGGATTTTTCCCTGCCACAATAGCAATGCTTTTTATCATAAGAAAGTTAATGGTAGAAAAAGACGATTTTAGTATAAGAAAGGAGTTTATTAGCGCTTTTAAGAGAGAGTTCAGAAAGAGTAACCAACTATTTTACCCATTTATTTTATGTGGCTTTATTATAATCATGGATATCCGTTTTATTTCATCATTAAATTTTATGTATAGTCATTCAGTCGTTAAATTATTTTACATCCTTGTGTTTTTATTAGTTATGATTTTCTTATATAGTCTCGTCGTTTATATCAACGGTGTTGTAGGGAAAAGAGAAATTCTAAAGAAAGCTATCCATCTCTTAATAAATAATCCAATGATAAACTTATACATTTTAACAGGTGTACTTTTGCTACAATTCTTGGTAGTAAAGATCACAGGAGCATTCTTTATGTTCTCTGGCTCATTGTTTAGCTGGTTCTTGTTAATTACAGTGTCCAAAACTACAAAAAACTCTATAAGTAATATTGACAAGTAGTGGAAATTACCCTAAA
Organism: Ectobacillus funiculus; assembly: GCF_004138295.1. Classification (GTDB taxonomy): domain Bacteria; phylum Bacillota; class Bacilli; order Bacillales; family Bacillaceae_G; genus Ectobacillus; species Ectobacillus funiculus. Next base: position 121,698 of record NZ_SCFM01000016.1, read on the forward strand.
ATCAGAATTAAAGAAAGCGGTTACAATATTTATTATCCTCTTGGTATCTTTCTAGAAATGTATTTAATCGATTAAATGGAATTTTAACAGGTGTTAACAAAGGTTTTTTATTTATCACTTTATTTAATCGATTAAATGATGGTGTCTCTATAGTTTTTGTAAGGATTTTTATTTATCAATTCATTTAATCGATTAAATGGAGGTGTTATCGAGCATATATAAATTTTTATTTATCACTTTATTTAATCGATTTAATAATTTTATTAGATGTTTTAACTCTTTACTAATAATCTATTGAACTGAAAGCAAGAAATAGTTCCTTTATTTCGAAAGGGAGAAAAAAGTTTAGGAGTGAATTCTTTTGGAAACAAAGAAAGCAAACATTAGGGATGTTGCAAATAAGGCTAATGTATCTACGGCGACTGTTTCAAATGTAATGAACTCTTCCAGATTTGTAAAAGAAGAAACTAGAATGAAGGTTCTTAAAGCAATGGAGGAGTTGAATTATAGACCTAGTACAGTTGCAAAATCCTTAAGGGGGAAAGATACGAAAGTTATAGGTCTAATCATACCAATTCAGCAGAAAGATACATCGGGAGAATTCTTCATTTCACTTTCAAATGGAGTTGAAAACGCTTTAAGTGAGGCGGGATATAGGCTGTTAATTAGTAATTCCAATGAAAATATCAGTAATGAGTTAGATCAAATTGATATGTATAACACACAGTTTGTGGATTATATTGATGGATTGATTATCGCTCCCACTTCCAATACTGAAGACGAAGTAGATAATTCATTACACATTAGATGTCCTGTAGTTTATGTAGATAGAAAGCCAAATTTAAAAGATAGGTTAGATTTAGTTTACACCGATAATTATTTTGTAACTTATGAAGCCATTGAAATGATGTTCAGGAAGAAAAGAAGTAGGATAGCCTTTATTTCTGGTCCTATTGATGTATCAAGTACAATTGAGCGTTTTGAGGCATATAAAGATGTCCTAAGGAAATATCGAATTGAGTTAAATGAAGAACTAGTCTTTGTAGGGGAATCTTCATTTGAGTCTGGATACGAAATAGCTGGTCGATTATTAGATAATCATGATGTTGATGGTATCGTAGTAGTAAATAATACAATTTCCATGGGAGTATACAAATACTTAAAAGAAAAGAATATTCAAATTCCGAAAGATATTTCATTCCTGTCTTATGATGATTTTCCTTGGATGGAACTAACAGATCCGTCTATTACAACTATAAGACAACCGGCATTTGAAATGGGACAGGCTGCGGCTAAACTTTTGCTAGAGAAGCTAGAAGATGATAGGAAAGAGCCGAAGGAAATTTGCATTGAATCATCTATAGTAATTAGGAATTCTTTGTAAGTAGCTACACTTTAGATCTTAAATTAGATAAAGGGGGACTTAATATGAAAAGAAGTCGAAACATCATTTTCAGTTTGCTATTGTTTCTAGGTTTATTCCTATCCGCTTGTAGTAGTAACAGTGGGACTAGTTCTACTTCAGGGTCCAAATCATCTGCCGATGGTACCACAACTATCAATTTTGCAATTCATGTAGCAAATCCAAAAGATCAAGAACCTGCATTTTATCAAGTGATAAAAAAATTCGAAGCTGCAAACCCAGATATTAAAGTTAATCTGATTGGAAAAGAACAACAAGAACATGTAAAAAGTATTAAAATGGCATCCCAATCTGATAAACTTCCAGATGTTTTCTGGATGCTACCAAGTTCAGCTGCAGAGCTAGAAAAGGCAGACATGTTAATGGATTTAACAGATTTTATTGAAAAAAATCCAGAAATTAAGAATTCTCTCAGAAAAAACATGTTAAACACCTATAAGGATAGTGGTAAATTATATGGCTTACCGTATCAACCGTTAGTAACAGGTTTGTTTTATAACAAAGCACTTTTTGATAAATATGGAGTGAAGGTTCCAGAGACTTTTGAGGATCTAGTAGAAGCAACAAAAGTATTCGAAAAGAATGGCATTACAACAATTGCTAAAGGTGCTAAAGATGATTATTCAGTATGGGCTTTTCTAACAATGCTATCTAGATATGGATATTTTGATAAGATTAATTCCATTCTTGCTGGAAGAGAGAGCTATGATAATGCAGATTTCGTAAAATACTATGAAAAGATCGATGAACTAAGAAAAGTAGGTGCATTTCCTAAGAACGTAACAACACAATCCTATTTTCAAGCGGTTGAGCAATTTTTAAGCGGTAAGGCAGCGATGCTGGATTCCGGTATGTGGGATGTTCAAAAAATTGAAAAAAGCGCTATTGGTAAAGATGTAGGGTTTTGGTGGGGGCCAACATTTGCTGATGGTGTAGGCGACCAGAAGATAAGCTCAGTTGTACCAGCTGCACCTTTACTTGTCAGCAAAAAAGCTGGAGAAGATAAAGCTAAAAAAGAAGCGATATATAAGTTGCTAAAATTCTACTATGGTACAGAAGGTACACAAATTATGGTGGAGAACCAAGTTCCGCCTATGACAAATGTTACAGTGAATGTTGATGAAACTCAACATCCGGTATTTAAAAAGTTAGTTGATCAGATGCAACTTCAAGATTGGAAGAGTCAACCAAATCAACCGGATTTAGTTATTCCAGAAGCGATTGCCACTTCTATCTATGACAGTATTTATGGCGTAATTAATGGAACATACACTCCTAAGCAAGCTGTTAAAGTTGTTGAAGATAAGATTTCAGCAACCAAATAATTCTCAAAGGACTCATGCAATAAGATAAATCCTATTGCATGAGTCTAATATAAAGGGGTGGATGGAACAATGCGATGGTTTAGTAGCAACGGTAAAAAGATAGTAATGCTGTTACCAACGATACTAGTGTATTTAACGTATATCATGATGCCTATTGTAATTGCAATATATTATAGCTTGACTAACTTCTCGGGAATTGGAACACCAAAGTATGTTGGAATGTCTAATTACCAGCGGTTGTTCAGTGATCCGATTTTTCTAATAGCATTAAAGAATACCTTTATTATTCTAGTAGTCACTATAGCTATCCTTATACCAGGTGCGTTCCTACTTGCATTGCTATTGAATAAAAAGGCAAAAGGAGTAGGCGCATTAAGAGCAATTAACTATTCTCCTTCAATTATTGCACCAATCATGGTTGGATTGATCTGGGTATTTATCTTAGATCCTAAGATTGGTCTTATCAATTCCTTCTTGACGAAGATTGGATTAAGTAGTTTAGCCTTTGACTGGATTGGAGGAGAGACATTAACACCGTATTCAGTTGCAATTGTACAAAGTTGGCAAAGCCTCGGGTATATTGCCACAATATTTTTAGCTGGACTGACATTAATTCCAGAAGAACTCTATGAGGCCGCTGATATTGACGGAGCGAGTAAATTCCACCAATTGATTAATATCACAATTCCTTTACTAAATGAAACTTTCAAGTTGAACACCATTTTAGTTATTACACTTTGTTTTAAAATTTTTGAAACCGTTCTCCAACTAACAAACGGTGGACCTAACCATCTGTCAGATGTATTGGTGACTTATATGTACAGTACAACCTTTACTTCTGGAGAGTATGGTTATGGGATGTCAATTGCGGTTGCATCATTAATAGCAACGATTTTATTTGCAGGGGCTTTTCTTGGAATTCACACATTAGGGAGAAGAGTAAATAATTAAGGGAAGGAGTGTAAAGCAGGTGAATTTAAATGATACTTATATTGCATCAGTTAATCGTAATAACCTCCAAGTGTCAGGTAATCGTAAGAAAAATAGAACAAAAATACTAGCATATATCCTTACTTATGGTATCACTTTTCTTGTAATGATTCCTTTTATTTGGATGATAGTATTGTCATTTAAGGATAATCAATCCATTCTTACAAATCCATTTTCATTGCCTAAGAGTTTGAGCTTAGACAACTATAAACGAACTTTTGAGACTTTAAATATGGGCTTGCTTTATAAGAATACCTTTATTATTGCAGCAATTTCAATATTCTTAGAAATGATTATCACCTTTATGAGTTCTTTTGCAATTAGCAGAATGATATTTAAAAGGGAGAAATTAAAAAACGGTTTGTATTATTTCTTAATTATCGGACTTGCGATTCCGCCGTTTATCTTACTATTCCCAATCTACCGAATTACAATTCTATTGGGAATAGAAAATACTTATTTATCGCTTATATTACCATACGTTGCAACTTCCATCTCATTTAATACTCTGTTATTTATAGGGTTCTTAAAGGACTTCCCTTCAGAGCTTGAAGAAGCTGCTGTTATTGATGGTTGTAACTTATTTACACTATGTACAAAGGTTGTATTCCCGGTAATCAAGCCGGTTGTAATCACTATATTTATCTTCAACATTCTTTATATATGGAATGAGTATCCATTTGCAGCAACATTAATCAGTGATCCTTCCCACATGACAATTCCATTAGCAATATCGGAATTTAAAGGAAGATATAACATTGATTACGGTGGAATTGTCTCAGCAAGCTTACTGTTTATAATTCCACAGTTGGTATTCTATGGAATATTCCAGAAATACATTATTGAGGGAATGACTGCTGGTGCAGTTAAAGGATAAAAACCTAATTTATGGAGGGAAAAATACTATGACCACTATTTCAAGAGCAAATCAAACTATTTCAAATGGATTCATGCAAAACTTAACAAGACATGCAGATGTGAGATCAGCAAGACTTTCAAGCTCTGATCAAACAGGAAGAAACCAAGATTATTGGTTAATTCCACCACATGAGTCAGTAGTATTAGGTGAGATTGCAGGTCCAGGTTGTTTAACACATTTTTGGATGACTTCCTTCTGTAGAAAAATTATGGGACCAAGCATTGTAGATCCTGCATTAGGAAGTAATGTAGCACCAGTAAACGAAATCCACAATGCGTTAGGGGTTACTTGGGAAGAACAAGATCCTTTCTATTACCGAAAAGCATTAATTAAAATCACTTGGGATGACCAAGATACACCAAGCGTATTGGCACCATTTGGAGATTTCTTCTGCGTTGGTCATTCGCTACCAGGTAACTTTGAATCAGCACCATTTAACGTATCTGTTAAGCCAGAGGAAGCTAATAAATTTGGTGCACCTGCTGCATTGAACTGCTTTTTCCCAATGCCATTTAACAAAAAAGCTAAAATTGAGATTGTTAATGAAAATGATCTTCCATTTGGTCTATACTTCTATATCGATTACGAGCTATATAAGCAAGAATTGCCAGAAGATACAGTATACTTCCATGCTCATTGGCACCGTGAAAATCCTTGCGAAGGCTGGGGAAATGATCTTCAAGTAAACAGCCCTGCAGTGCAAAGCGTTGCAAACTTAACTGGCGATGATAACTATGTCATCTTAGAAACAGAAGGAAAAGGACATTATGTTGGTTGTAATCTATCCGTAAACCATTTCCAAGGAAGTTGGTGGGGTGAAGGTGATGATATGATCTTTATTGATGGAGAAAAGGTACCGAGCATTAATGGAACAGGTAGTGAGGATTATTTTGGACATGCTTGGGGAATGCAAAAAAATGCCTTCTTGTATAATGGCTCAATTATTCATGAAAGCGACAAACCAGGTTACCAAGTTTCTTATAGATTCCATATTGCAGATCCAATTCATTTCTCTGAAAGCATTAAAGTTACATTAGAACATGGGCATGCAAATCATTTATCTGATGATTGGTCTTCAACTGCTTACTGGTATCAAACTTTGCCGTCTCCGAAACTTGATATTCTTCCGGTAGAGGAAAGACTTCCGCATGTTGCACAAATGCCTAATGTAACTCAAAAAGCAAAACCGGAGTTGAATGAAGAGCAACAAAAAGCTTATGAATTTGCAAAGAAACTAGAAGAATCATACGTAAGCGAAAAGAAAAATCAAATGGAACTAAAATATAACAAAACAAGACAGTCCTCTTTAGGTAATATTGATCACGCTAAACGTGTGAAAGATACTCTAAAGTAAGTTTCATAAATAGCTAGTTTATAACGTGTAATAGAAGAAAGATTTTTATAAAACAGAGTGAAATTTCCGACATTGTGAACGTTATAGGAACGATCACAGGAGGGAATTTCACTTGTTTATGTAGTGCCCTAAGGAATCTTCGGATACGAAAGCATATAGTGTTCCTGTATTGGATAAGATGTAAAGCTGATATATTCAACCCCGTTAACCTCAAAAACCTCATCTAGAATTGTGCAGCTAACGTAGATATGTAAGCGCTTATCAATTCGTGAAAATCTCCATAAATAAAGGAAATTAGGAGGATAGAAAGCATGGTAAATACAAGTCATCAGGCAGCTCTTGAAAAAGCAAACCAAGAAATAGCAGATAAAAAGGATATTGTGAAAGAAACCCCTTATCGATTGAATTACCATTTTATGGCGCCCGTTGGATGGATTAACGATCCTAACGGTCTTGTGCAATATAAGGGAGAGTATCAACTTTTTTATCAATATTACCCGTATGCTTCTAGCTGGGGTCCAATGCATTGGGGTCATGCAAAGAGTAAATATCTAGCTCAAGCACTAGTAAGTTATACGTTGACATTAAGGCCGGAAAGAATCATTTTAGGCGGTGGTGTCATGAAGCAAAAACAACTATTTCCACTAATTCGTAGTGAGTTTGTTAAATTGATGAATAACTATGTTCCAACGCCTGATGTAAATCAATATATTGTTGACCCCGGTTTAGGTGATAATGCGGGAGTTATGGGTTGTCTATTACTAGCCGCAGAAAGTTGTGAAAAAGTAATTAATTAGTCATGTTTAGTTTATTTTGCCCCATAATCGAATAAAACGGTTCTGGTGCAAAGATAATTTATAAAAAGCATAGGATATGAATTTTCTGCTAACTTACGGATTATGATACGATACCGAACAGTTTATCAATGAATTCTTTTCGATTTTGGGCAGATTTCATCCCTTGATGAACCTGCTTCTTTTTAATCATATGCATCGCTTCTATGCTACTCAGTATGTAAGTAGCTGTACGAAATGATTTCAATCCTAACATAGAACGAACCCGCTTCTTTATAAAACAATGATCCTGTTCCACGATATTGTTTAAATATTTCTTTTGTCTGAGTTGCATGCCTGAAGGCATGCTTTTTTCTTCTTGTAATTCTTGAATCGCTACGGGATATGCTAGACTTTTATCTACTGTAATCACACGGGGAGAGGATACATACGAAGAAGTCAAGTTTTTTTTGAAAAGGCACTTGACTGATATGGCATTTCTATCTTTGCTAAGATAAAAATCAATGGTGTTTCCTTTGGAATCTACTGTGCGATATAGATACATTCATTCCCCTCTTTTATCTTAATATAGGTCTCATCGACTCTCCATAAGTCATTCGTTTGTCTAAGATGACGACGGATGGTTCTGGTGCAAAAATTTCAGCTAACTTGAAACTAATCTATAATCCTTGGACATACCTGTTCCTCCCTGAAGATATTTTCCAGAGAGAAAAGTATATAATTAGGAAATGAAGGAAAAATAAGGTTGAAATGACGGGAGGGTTCTATTTGGATATATTCGGTAAAAATTTTTATAAGAATAAGAAAAAGATTTCCTTTAATAATCCAAGTGATTCCCTCCTTAATGAACGTCAACTGAATGCTGATTTAAAAGAGGATTTATACATTCTTAAACATGAATTTGGGAACACTGCTGACTTAATCATTCGAGAGTTTACAATCAGTATTACAGAACCAATCAAGGCAGCAGCGATTTATATAGAAAGTTTAGCCAATGATGAACTCGTTAATGAATTCATTACTCATTCTCACTCCTTGATGGCTCAATCAACCGAAATCGTTGAGATAGGACACGATCAAATATCCTATATCCAAACCATCTTTGATTCGACAAAAGAAATTGCTAGTACTGCTGGAAATGTAGGCGTAACCAATAACTGGGGAGAAGTTATTTCATCCCTATTAGATGGGAATACGATTATATTATTTGACGGCTGTTATGATGCGTTGAATATTAGTACAACCGGTGGTAATTATAGAGCGATATCCGAACCTACCACACAAGCGGTGGTAAGGGGTTCCAAAGAAAGTTTTATTGAATCCATTAGTGCCAACACGGCTATGATTCGTCGTCGGATCAAAAATGAAAAACTAAGAGTAGAGAAAATGAAAATAGGTGATATATCCAATACAGATGTAGCCATCATCTATATGGAAGGTATCGCGCAAGAGCGTACCGTAGCTGAAGTAAAACAGCAATTAGAAAATATTAATACTGATGCCATCTTAGAATCCAATCATATTGAAGAATTGATTCAAGATAAAAAGTTTACACCATTTCCTACTGTACTCAATACGGAAAGACCTGATCAGATCTCTAGAAGTTTATTGAAAGGTAAAGTAGCCATTTTTGTAGAAGGAACACCATTTGCACTCCTTGTGCCTGGTGTATTTTCTGAGTTCTTTAAAACAGCTGAAGACTATACTGAAAACTATGCTGTAAGTAGTCTTATAAGGATATTGCGATATATAGCTTTTCATTTTTCCCTATTCAGTTCGCCACTTTACATTGCAGTGACTACTTATCACCAAGAAATTATTCCGACAAAATTTCTAATCAGTCTAATTGCCCAGCGTGAAGAAGTTCCTTATCCAGCTATTGTTGAGGCTCTGTTATTGGAATTTACCTTTGAAATTCTGAGGGAAGCTGGAATTCGTATCCCTCGAGCCATTGGACCAACGATTTCCATTGCCGGTGCTTTAGTAATTGGTGAAGCAGCTGTATCTGCAGGTCTTGTTTCCCCTACTATGACTATTGTTGTTGCACTGACAGCTATTTCAAATTTCGCCATTCCTTCATACAGCATGGCGAACACTACTAGAATACTTCGTTTTACATTTATGATATTAGCTTCCTTTTCAGGGCTTTATGGGGTCGTTTTAGGATATTTTGCTGTAGTGGCTCATTTATGCAGCTTACGTTCATTTGGGATTCATTATTTGTCCCCATTTGCTCCTTTTTATCTAGAGAAACAAAAAGAGGCAATCCTCCGTTTCCCATTTTCACTTCTAGATCAAGACAGTAAGAAGAATCGTTAAGGAAAAGGCTTACTAGGAATAATAAAAGGAGCATCCAGTTACTGAAATCCTGAATATTTGTAAAGAGGGAAGTTATATGAAGCAGAATTGGTTGAAGGTGATGTCGATATTCTTATACTCCCTATTTGTGGTCGCATTCCTTACTGGTTGTTGGAATCAAAAAGAATTAAATGACATTGCCATGGTTACGAGCGTTGGGGTAGATAAAGTACCGGATGAAGATAGTTATCTTTTTACGTTTCAAATTATTATCCCTAAACAGGTGTCCTCTGTACAAGGAGGTGGTGGGGGCGAACAAGCCCCTGTAACTGTTATTTCGCAAAAGGGAAAAACATTATTTGAAGCAGTCCGTGAAGCAACTCAAAAAATACCGAATCAACTGTATTTCCCTCATACGCGTTTATTTGTTTTTAGTGAAGATGCGGCAAAAGATGGGCTAAAGGATTTTTGGGATATTTTCGAGAGAGAGCACGAACTGCGTCCTCTAACGACTATCTTCATTGCCAAAGGAATAAAGGCAAAGACTGTTCTTACTATTATGAATCCAATTGAAAGACTTCCGTCTGATGCCCTATTAGAAAAGAGTAAAATGGCTGCAGGGAGATCGGCTTTGAGTATTCGTGTTGATATTGATGATATAGTCAAAGCCATTGGAACAGTAGGCAAAGAGCCATTTATCGGTGGTGTGAAAGTGATTGGAAGTGCTCAAGCGGCAAAGGCTGAAAATATTAAACAGATTGAACCGAAGGCTATTATTGCAACTGGTGATATCGCTCTTTTCCGTGGTGAAAAACTCCAGGGCTGGCTAAAAGATGGTTCAGCTAGGGGGCTATTATGGGTGCTGGGAAAGGTTAAAACTACTGTTGTTAATATTACATGTAAAAATAAAGAAGATCATATTAATGTCGAAATAGTTCGTTCAAAGGCTCAAATTCATCCTACAATGAAAAATGGAAGATTAAAAATGAAAGTTATGATAAGTGCTGAGGCAAGCGTAGGAGAAATGGGATGTTTCATTGATTTGACCGATCCTCATGAAATTGCTTGGATTCAAGAGAAAGTGGAAAAGAAAATTAAAAAAGAGGCTAATGAAGCAATCTTTATTGCCCAAAAACATCAAAGCGACGTTTTTGGTTTAGGGACTACTATTTATCGCTCTCATCCGGAACAGTGGAAAAAATTGGGGAAGGATTGGAATCGCCATTTTAGCAAGACTGAGGTTGAAGTGAAGTCACATGTGTATATTCGTCGTTCTGGCTTGCGAAATAAACCACTTAAGAACCAGTAACATCCTTCAATATAGAATCTACCGAGAGGATTGAACAGATCTGCAAATGTGCGGGCGGAAAAAGGAAGGCTGATTCGGATGGGAAATGTAAAGATTAACGCATTGCAAATGTTTTGTCTTATCGTTTTATTTGCTCTTGGTACAGCATTAGTGGTCAGTTATGGTGCGGAGGCAAAACGAGATGCTTGGCTGGCTATTTTACTTTGTGGGCCTGTTGGCGGATCGCTCATATTTATGATCTATAGTTGTCTGCATCGGCTTTATCCAAATCTCTCTTTTGTCCTGTATACTCAACAAATAGTAGGAAAATGGATAGGCTGGCTACTGGGAGTGGTGTTCATTATTTACTTTCTCCATGAGGCTGCACGGGATCTTCGTGATTATGGCGATTTGCTTACTGTATCTATGTTTACTGAAACACCATTATTTATGGTGCATGTAATGATGATTCTTACCCTGATCTATGTTCTGTACCTTGGAATTGAAGTTCTAGGGAGACTTGCCGAAATCTCTGTTGTGATCATTTTAGGGTTAGGTATTATAGCGACTATTTCAGTGTTATTGTCAGGAAAGGCAGATATTAATCAGTTATTTCCCATTCTAGAACATGGATTGAAGGGAATGGTATCCCAATCATTTCCAAGTTTATTTGTCATACCCTGGGGAGAAATGTCGGCTTTTACCTTGATTTTGCCTCATTTAAATAACCCACGGTCAGTGATGAGAACAGGATTGTCGGCTATCCTTTTTAGTGTGGTAGTCTTGAGTTTTACAATTCTTTTGAATATTTCAGTTCTTGGTGTTGATGTTTTCACCCGATCTAACTTTGCTTTACTAGAGACCATTAGAAGAGTAAGTCTCATGGAATTTATTGAACGTTTAGATCCCATTGTTCTCTTAACACTTATTATCGGTGATTTCTTTAAAGTTGGTATTTTTTTCTATGCCACAGTCATTGGGGCATCGGACCTGTTTAAGGTAAAGAATCATAAAACCCTTATTCTCCCCGTCGGAATCATTATACTATTAGCATCACTGACGGTCGCAGGAAACTTTGCCGAACATATAAAAATTGGAGGGGGGTTACTCCCGCTTTATGCTCATATTCCAATATCCGTCATCATTCCCTTATTGTTATTGATAGTAGCACTGATTCGTAAGCATTTTAGAACGTCCTAACTTTTTATTTGCGATCTTCTTTTATAAAAAGGATACAGAATAGCTATTAAAAAAAATAAGAGGAAACAACTTAAAATAATGTATTCTGCTGTACTCATCATTTGGTATTGACTCATAATATTTGCAATGACAGTGTTTGATTTAAGACCAATTAAAAGTAGAAGAAAAAAATCGAAGAGATGAATCAGTAGCATCAATAAAAGAAAGATCAATAATACTTTCAATAAAATCATACTCCTTAAGAAAAGATGGAATCTAAGTAAGAATGAAAGGGAAAGTTTCTCTTTATAATGTAGCCAGTATATTGAGGGGTTATGTGAACTCAATAGTATGAATAGGATTTAATTATCCATCAATTCAATTATCGGAAAACAGAAGGATTCATCCATGAGACAAATACAACTATGTACCAGTTATTTGTTCAACAGCATGAATTGAAAGAGATTTCCAGTACGGAGAGGTTGCAATCATTAAGAGCTTGCTAAAGAATCCGAATTAAGGGAGGTAATAAAAGATAGATTTTGTCTCTAGCTTAGCGAAAGGAAATCAAGGTTTTAACTTGCAGAAAATGTATTAGTGGCCAGTATCCAAGTTTTAAGACAAATAAGAACACTCCTCGGGACTTACTTGGGAGCAAAATTTTTCTATTAAGGTTCAGTAAATAACAATAACCCGTCTCTCATTTTCAGAGACGGGTTATTGTTATTTTATCGAATGCGTTGCTCGCTGTTAGAGTCAAAGAAATGAACTTTGTTCATGTTAAAGCCTAGTGTTACTGTTTGACCAGGTTTGAAATCCGTACGTGCATCAACGCGCGCTACGAAATCTTGACCGCCGATTTGGGAGTAGAGCATAGACTCTGCGCCTAGCAACTCGGATACCTCAATTTTTGCGTTTACAACGGAGCCTTGTGCTGCGTTAATGAATACAGGCTCATCATGAATGTCCTCTGGACGAATTCCCATAATTACTTCTTGTCCTACATAGCCTTGTTCACGAAGCATTTTCATTTTACCTTCTGGAACAGATAAGACAACATTGTCTAACTTGAAGCCTTTGTCTGTTAATGCACCACGGAAGAAGTTCATCGCAGGAGAACCGATAAACCCGCCTACGAATACATTTTCTGGCTTTTCGTACACTTCTTTTGGTGTTCCGACCTGTTGAATGAGTCCGTCCTTCATAACTACAAGACGAGTTGCCATTGTCATCGCTTCTGTTTGGTCATGCGTTACGTAAATCGTTGTTGTACCTAAGCGTTGGTGAAGCTTAGAAATTTCTGCGCGCATGGATACACGAAGCTTTGCATCAAGGTTAGATAAAGGCTCGTCCATTAAGAATACTTTTGCGTCACGAACGATCGCGCGTCCTAATGCAACACGCTGACGCTGACCGCCGGAAAGAGCTTTTGGTTTACGATCTAAGTATTGCTCAAGTCCCAGGATACGAGCAGCTTCTTTTACTCGTTTATCAATCTCCGCTTTATCAAATTTGCGAAGCTTTAGACCGAATGCCATATTATCATATACGCTCATGTGAGGATATAACGCGTAGTTTTGGAATACCATCGCGATGTCACGGTCTTTTGGCGCTACATCGTTCACACGTCTGCCATCAATAGAGAAATCACCTTTAGAGATTTCTTCTAATCCTGCGATCATGCGAAGTGTTGTGGACTTACCACAGCCAGATGGGCCTACGAATACGATGAATTCTTTATCTGCAATATGAAGATTGAAGTCTGTTACTGCTGTTACATTATTATCGTAAATTTTATAAATATTATCCAATTTTAATTCAGCCATTTTGATTGCCCCCTGCATAAACTGAAATCGTTTTCCTTGTTACTAAGTGTATCCTAAGGGGTCCAAGCTGGAAATAGGAAAATTGAATGAAAAAAACCGCTTTCATTTGTGCAACGTTTACAAACTCAAGAGGAGGAATCTTACAGAAGTAAGGTCATATATACAGTTCTAGTGCAAGTATGACTTTTTAGAAGTATATCTTCTTACGAGTTTTTTTGAACCATTTTCAACTTATACCTAAATGTGGTTTTTTTGGACGGAGGCAGTAACCAAACGTTTTGTTATTAGTCAATACATTTTATGAATAATCGTGAGTGATATATAGGATTCTTGATGATTTAGAGTTCTCCAGTTCCGCGTTATTCCGAAGAGTATGAAAAGCGTTGTGTTGGAGAGTTCTATTTTATATTTGTTACCACCTTTCAATGTTTAAAAGAAACTAAAAATGTTGAATATCAATAACCAAAGATTTGAAACGTTATATTTTAAGTAATTTGTTATAGTGGGGAACAGATAGATAGCTGGCAGTTACTGAATCCTGTAGATGAGGGCTGTTAGAATTCAATTTTTGTTAGGGATTAGTGAAAGTCTCCCAGTTCTTACCGTATCCTTTTAGCCTTTGGTCGTATTATCCAAGATCTCTTCCATTGGGGAAAGGGTTATTATAGGGGCTGTGATTGTTTCTTTTGGATACATATAGGTTTTATGGATACCAATAGCTAATATAGGTGATTTTTATAGTACTTATTATTATCAATGTGATGGGATATTTGGAATAAATCTTTGAAACTATTAATGGAAAATCAGCTAAAACAAGTCATCCCCTAGGTTTTCTTAATACGCGATAGTTTAATGAAATCCTTTCTAGATCTCATTTGTCTATAGCACCATGAGGAGAGGGTGAATAATGAAAAAGAGATGGATCATCCTTTTGCTTTGTGTTTTTTTTCTTGCTTCCTTAGTAGGATATGCAGTTAAGCTCCTTAAAGAAGATGATAAGCCTAAAGTGGTCGTTGTTTTAAATGAATTAAACACACAGTATTGGAACATTATTAAAGCAGGGGCAGAAAAGGGGTTTCGGGATTTTGGTATAGATGGTAAAGTGATCGCAACTCGTGACGGATTTGTTGAAGAACAGAACAGGATATTAGAAACTGTTCTTAAAGAAAAACCAGATGTATTAATTGTCTCTCCAATTCTTTCATCTAATCTTCCTATCTTAAAGGAGTTTGACGAACATCATATTCCCGTATTGTTAGTAGATACAGATGCTCCTTTGGAAAATAAAACGGCTTATATTGGTACCGATAACTTTGAGCTGGGCAAAAAAGCAGGGGAATTACTAGCATCAGGGTTACAACCTGGAGATGAAGTGGCCTTTATCTTTTCTGATGGGGATTTAATCCATCCAGTTTTCAGTGAACGGATCAAAGGAGCTAAATTTAGTTTAGAAGATGCAGGAATTAAAATTGATAAATTTAATTTAGATGATGTAGGAAGTAGAATTGCAACAGAAACAGTAACGTTACCCAATGAAATTTTATCTGTTAAAAAAGTAATGACAACGATTTTACGAAAGCATCCTGATGTTAAAGGTGTATTTGCCTTAAATGACATAAGGGCACTAAGTGCTCTAGAGGTTATTAAGGAACATGGGTATAACATGCCGGTCATGGGAGCAGATGGAACTAGTGACATGGTTGAGTTAATCGAAGATGGAACTTTAAATAGTACAATAGCACAAAACCCTTATGATATGGGGTATATAAGCGTGGAAACTGCATTAAAGGTGATAAAAGGAGAAAAAGTGGCAAAAAATATTGATACTGGTATAGATATTATCACCAAGGATAATGCGAAACTGAAGCTAGACTTCCTGAAACAATTGTTGAGATGAAGTCTAGCTATTGGTATTTCTTTTTTGACAGGTTAGAAGGTAGGTAACTTAATTCATAGATGAAAAGGATATTGAGTTTCTATGTTTCTAAAAAATCATGTTTGCACCAGAGCCATTTTTCCTCACCTTGATGACGACGAACGCTAACCCCGTTTCAATATTTTAAATAATTAGAGAATTAAAATATTATTTTTGTAGTTTTTTGTTTGTTTATGTAGTTTTTATTATACATTAAAGATATGTTGTTCTAGAGCAATAGCAATGAATGAAAGCGCTTAAATTCATCTGTAAGATTTTTTCTGAGCTTCTGAAGGAATAGGAGATTCACAAGGTAGTAAGGAAGGGAGAAGGGACAAATATGAAAAAAATAGGGTTGGCTTGGCAAATTTTAATTGGTCTCATTGTAGGTATTGCTGTAGGTGCCATATTTTATGGAAATCCTGCAATTGCTACCTATTTACAGCCGATTGGCGATATCTTCATTCGTCTTATTAAAATGATTGTTGTTCCAATCGTTGTGTCAAGTATCGTAGTAGGTGTTGCCGGTGTCGGCGATGTGAAAAAACTTGGCAAACTGGGCGGTAAAACCATATTATATTTCGAAATCATCACAACAATTGCAATTGCACTAGGATTATTGGTTGCAAATGTATTCCATCCTGGTTCTGGCGTAGATATGAAACAATTGCAAAAAACAGATATTTCTACGTATGTGAGCACAAGTGAGCAAGTACAAAGTCATTCTATGGCCGATACTTTTGTAAATATTATTCCTAAAAATATTATGGATGCATTGGCAAAAGGCGACATGCTTGCAATTATTTTCTTCTCTGTTTTATTTGGACTTGGAGTAGCTGTAATTGGAGAAAGAGGCAAGCCAGTGCTTCATTTCTTCCAAGGTGTAGCAGATGCGATGTTCTATGTAACAAATCAAGTGATGAAGTTCGCTCCATTTGGTGTATTTGCACTGATTGGTGTAACGGTTTCTAAGTTTGGCGTTGGATCACTTATCCCTTTAGGAAAACTAGTACTAGTAGTATACGGTTCTATGATTTTCTTTGTTGTCGTTGTATTGGGCATCGTAGCGAAAATAGCTGGAATCAATATCTTCCAGTTCCTGAAAATTCTAAAAGACGAACTGCTTTTGGCCTACTCTACAGCGAGTTCAGAGACTGTTTTACCAAAAATCATGGAGAAGATGGAGAAATTCGGATGTCCGAAGGCTATCTCATCCTTTGTTATTCCGACAGGTTACTCGTTTAACCTAGATGGATCAACACTATATCAAGCCATTGCAGCCATTTTCTTAGCGCAAATGTATGGTATTGATATGCCGATTTCCCAGCAAATTACGCTTCTTCTTGTGCTGATGGTAACTTCTAAAGGGATTGCTGGTGTACCGGGCGTTTCTTTCGTTGTATTATTAGCAACACTCGGCTCTGTAGGTATTCCTGCAGAAGGATTAGCGTTTATTGCAGGTATCGACCGTATTCTTGATATGGCTCGTACAGCTGTAAACGTAGTGGGAAATTCTCTCGCAGCGGTCGTGATGTCCAAGTGGGAAGGCGAATACAACAAAACAAAAGGCCAAGAGTATTTAAGAGAAACGCAAAAGGTATCTTAATAATCAATACGTTTTATGAATGCTCATGAGTAATATCTAAGGTACTCTTTATAATTTAGAGTTCTTCCGCAATGAGTTTTCCAAAAGTTATGGAAAGCGTTGTGTTGGAGAGCTCTATTTTCTATTTGTTACCGCCTTTCAATGTTTAAAGGAAACTAAAAATACTGAATATCTATAACCAAAGATTTGAAATGGTATATCTTAAGCAATTTGTTATAGTGGGGAACAGATAGATAGCTGGTTTATATGAGCATTTAGAAGGGATTGGATTTGAAGGTGGTTTTATTCGTTATAAAGTTCCTTCTTATACAACAATTACTGCCCAGTATGATTATTTAGATACAAGCAATGATTCTTTTGTCTACAATGATGCGAAAATGAGGTTTCAAGCAGCGATTCAGAAATACAATGAGGAATATGCAAAAAAGCCTATGCAGTATAAAAAGTCTGTACGTAAAAAAATGAAAACCATGGGTTATATTCCTACTTTTCGAGATATCAAAGGTGTTCCTAAATTCCATAGTAAGAAGCAAGGGAAGTTTAGTTATACGACAAACCAAACAAACGGAAATATAAAAATAAGACAAGAAAACGGAGAATGTTTTTTATGTATTCCGAAATTTAAAGAAGGAATTTTTATGATTCTACATCGAGATGTTCCAGCGGATGGTGTGATTAAAAAGGCGACGGTAAAGCGTGAGGGAACTCGATATATGGTCTCCTTGTCCATCGATTATCCGTTCCAGGTACCTCAACCTCAAGAGGATCTATCTCCTGATGATGTAATAGGTTTAGATTATAGTCAGGAACACCTGTATGTAGATAGCAATGGTCACATTGCCGGTTATACTAGATACCATAAGATCATGGAAAACCGTCAACGGCGTATGAATCAATCCCTTGCTCGTAAGAAGAACAATGCCAAGACAGATGAAAACGGTACTATTTTATACAGCAAAAACTATCAAAAACAAGTATGGGAATATCAAAAAGTGATGACAAAAGTAAAAAACAAAAGAAGAGATACTCTCCACAAGATGACGAATCAGATAACCAATGATTATTAGGCTGTTGTGGTAGAAGATATCGATTTACGAAACCTGGCACAATGCTTACGTTTAGGGAAAAAGCTACATGACAACGGATTTGGGCTGTTCCGTACGATGCTAAAATATAAATGTGAAAGAAGAGGCAAACATTATCTGGTTGCTGACAAGTATTTTGCATCCAGCAAAACTTGTAGTTGTTGCGGAAACAAGAAAGATACACTCACTTTGTCTGAACGGATATACAACTGTACCGAATGTGGGACAAAAATTGATAGAGATTATAATGCAGCACGCAACTTGAGACAGTATGGAATTCGTATGTTGCATGAAAGGAACGGGCTGTCTGCATAATTTGTATCAATTTCTAAATAGCGGTAGGAACGCCGCGAATGCAAGGCTATGGACATGAACCGTTAGGTTTGTGAGTGAAGTAGCAATAAAAGAGAAAGATGTTGTTTGTCTTTCGAAGCCCCCACTTCAAGATGCGCAGCGGATAAGTGGTGGGTAGTTCACTTCTTATACTACCGTGATAGGATATTTGGAACAAATCTTTAAAACCATTAACGGAAAATCAGCTACGATAAGTCATTCCTCAGATTTTCTTAATACGAGATACTTTACTGAAATTCTTTCTAGCTTTCATCTATCGATAGCATCACGAGGGGGGCAAATAATGAAAAAGGATGGATTGCCCCTTTGTTTTGTGTTTTTTTCTTACTCCTGGACATTTATACAATCATATAATGAGTAATAGCACTGTGTTCTTGAATTCTCCCTTTGGATAAAAAATAAGAGGCTTAAATTAATTGCCTCTTATTTTTTATCGGAATGTAGTGAGTAACTGTTGAAATTCAATCTTCATCCAAACGTTCTAATGACTGTTTTAATGTTTCATTTCCTAGCTGTGTATATAATACAGTCGTGTCTGTAGAAGAATGCCCTAGTTGCATCATCACTTGTAAGGAATCCTTTTCCTTGTTGTAGAAGTTCGTTGCAAACGTATGCCGCAGCTTATGGGGAGTAAGCCGGATGTTAAAGGCTTTTGTATATTTATCCACCATATTTTGGATAGCGCGTATGGACATAGCTTGACATGATCCGTTCTGTAATGTTAGAAATACAGACTGCTCATCGTCTGTGGCTTTATATCGCTCTTTACGTACCTGTAGATAAGCTTGTAAATCTAAAAGGGCGGAGGGGGTGATCCAAATAGAATCCTCTTTGCCACCTTTACGAATGATAGATATGAGTCTTTCATTTTCATTAATCTTATCTAATTTTAAGTCAGCTAATTCTCCTACACGTATTCCTGATCCAAGGAATAGGGAAAGGATGGCCAAATCACGTTCCCGATCTCTACGATAATAAATTTCCTTTCTCGTACCAGCTATGAGTTGTTCATACTCTGTTGCTACAAATTCCAATAGCTTGCGATCATCATCATTATGTAGTATTTTACTGCGCATACGACTGGCTCTTGCATTAATGGTTTCTTTCTCTTTTGTTATTTCCACTTTTGCCATAACATTACGATAGAAGTATGGTTCGCCAGTCTTTTCATCTTCTGTTATCGTAGTCAGGTAATGAAAGAGGGATTTTAAGGCTGATATAGAACGGAGAACAGTTGCTTTTTTTAATTTTTGATTCTTAATATCCTCCTTATCTGAATTCATTTTCTTTCGTCGGTTGAGATGTTTTATATAGTTTTCTACGTCTTTACGACGTAACAGCTCCAGAACAGAGTATGGAACATCACCGATAACTGGCTGCTCAGTAAGCCCCTCTGCTATAAGCCATTGCAGAAAATGCTTATAATCATGTACATACCCGAGTAGGGTAGAGGGGGAGGCTGAGTCTTCCTTTGCGTCAATGTACTCTTGGATATACCAGGGTAACTCTTGCATATTTGCACGCAAACGCTCTAGGTGAATAGATTGTTCTCTACGCAAAATAGCCCCTCCTTATATAGTCGATTTTTCTCGAAATATATCGATTTTCGCATTAAATACAATTTTAATGCATAATAGTTTACATAATAATTTTATGGTTATCTATATTTTCTAAGACAGACACAATCTATTTTAAGAAAATGTGGTTTAAATTTGAAGGAAGGGAGGGGGAGTCAGGCCCAAGCATAAGCCCCCGTGTTTTCCTCCTGAATTGTAATAGTTCCTGTACTCAAGCTTCGTAGGATAGTACCTGTTTGACAAATGGGGAAAGCTTTGTAATTAAAAATTCCTTTATGAGTGTTACTTGTTCACACGTGGCCATGTTGGTCACCCCAATTATAAAGTAGCCATAGGCATACATAGCTTAGGTTCATATTATGATTATACTGCGTCAACTGCCCAGAAGTGCAAAAGATTCTTGCAAACTTCCTTCCTTCGAGTGGTGCTTACATCAGGACAGGTTAACAGCTATCCAATAAGGGAAGTCATACTTCCTTTGTTACTTCTTCAATACGTCTAGAGGAAAGACACCATTAATTAGGATTGTGGAACTCGTTTAAATAAAAGCTGCCCTTTATGAATAATGTTATCCAACAATACAGGGTTGCTAAGGGTGTTGAGATGGACGATGTCAATTTTATGAAGAGTAAAGACTTCCTCCTGAACCTGTAGGGCTAGTAGATTGAACTCTTTATCAGAAATTCCAGTTGTTCTGATAGCAATATCATAATCAGATCGTTCGCTAGCAGTACCATTAGAGCGAGAGCCAAATAGATGTATTTCTTCTACACCTGGATATGAGGTAAGCAAAGAAATAACTTGTTGCAGTACGTTATCCTGTATCATATAGATTGTAACCTTTCTTTTAAGGAGTGAAATAATGCATCTAGAACGTGTACATGCTGCGTTGTAATGCGCTCACATACGAGGAAAGCCATCTGTTCATCGTATGTATGGGATGTCATGTTACGATCCGTAATCATACTAAGCCAATCGTCCGCACTGTTAATCAGGCCAACGCTGTAAGCTTCTTTAAATACAGTGCGTGGCGAATTCACTTCCGTAATGCCTTCATATTCTAAAAAAGATTTCATTAGCTTCCATGCCATTTCATATGTAAACTCGAAACGTTGAATGATTCCATCGAGTACAATAGATTGTTCTAGCGGAAGTTGGACAGCTTCTTGTAAACGATAAAGTGCCTTTTCGTAATTCTCTAGTTTATACCTTAGTTTTTCTGTCATTTTTTGCACCTCACCATCTCATTATGTTTCGCAATGTATTTTACTACAAGTGCCGAGTTCTAGAACAATCGGTGCTCACGCTCGCAAATTGTTATTGTAGGTAGATATATACAATTATACCACTTTGTTTTATTTTTATCACTTTAATTATGCGTTAAATTAATATTTAATGCGAAATTGGAAAGGATTGAGTTATAACCTCATGTCTATAATCTTTCCCTTCTCTTTTATCTCAAGTTAGAAAATATCCTGCTAAGGAATAAAGACATTCATACATTTCTTAATTATCTGTATATAGCACTGTGGAATTTTAAAATAACAGTTTAATGGATGAACCGTACCCGTAGTTCTTAAAGGAGTTTTCTATAGAAGTATTTTATTTATCTATATAAGTCCATTTTAATGTTTCGACATATTTAAGAGCCCAATTTGGTTTACCCCTGTTTTCGTAACCAATTTGGAAGTCGAACGACTATTACTAAATTGTAGTGAAAGCACGCTATCCTTTTTGTTGAAATCACTGATAAGGATAGCGTTTTTTATAAATACTCCTTAGATCCCTTCTCTTTTGCCGCGTAAAAAGATTCAATGTACAGGAGATTAAATGAAGTAATTGAGCATATCTCCCTGTATTCCCAGGACTTTTTACTTTATGAACCCCCATGTTTCAATCCAGTTTACTATCCCCCCTGTTTAGTACGACTTCCTGACTCAGAGATCGTTTTAGCAACAGAGCAATGCCAAAACAAATGATAATAAATACACTAAGGGCTAAAGCATTTTGTATCACGATTTCGGGGATCATACCGCCGACTGCCTCACGCAGCATACTCACCGCATGGGTGAATGGCATAAAGGGACTAATCTTCTGAAAGAAAGGAGATGTCATGCTAACCGGAAAAGTTGCTCCTGAGCTAGATATTTGAAGGACGAGGAAAATCAACGCCATACCATTCCCTATATTGCCAAATACCGAACGTAACGTATAAGTAATCACGACAAACACCATGCTAATAAAAACTGCGAGCAATACAAACCAGAGTTTATCCACGATATACACATGGAGTAAAAACAAATTCCCCAATGCTATAATAACTGCCTGGAAGACACCAACAGTAAGGAACGTCAAAAGCCTGCCAAAATAGATGTGATGATTTCTGTATACACGTTCTGAGTTCCGTACGTCTACGGGCAGAGAAGAAATTAAAATGGTTCCCCCAACCCATAATGCCAGCATCGTATATAGTGGCGTCATAGCTGCACCATAGTTTGGAATCGGGTATATTCGCTTTGTATGCAATGAGATGGGATTCGCTAAGAAACTGCTCTCTTTTTGTGGGTCGTGCATAAGGAAAGAAATAACATCACCTATGTTGACACTGCCCTGAAATTTGCGGATTTGATCTGCTGCGTTTCTGATCTTCTGTTCAAAACTAGGTAAGTCGTTTCGAGCAAAATCTGCGACCTTATGAACTGCGTCCTCAAATGCAGGAAGCTTTTCTTGAACCAAATCTGCCGCTTTTCTAATATCATCTTCAAGCTTAGGTAAATCATTTCGTACGAACGTAGCAGCCTGGTGGATTTTTTGTTCTACGGCTGGTAAATCATTTTCCACAAAGCTTGCTGCCGCGTTGATTCCTTTGACAACTTGATCTACCCTTTGTTGAAGGTCTGCACGGATTGTTCCTATCGTATCATGAATCTTTACAAGATCTTCTTGAAGACGCGCCAACTGTTCTTGATTTCCTGAGGTATCGGCTTGTGAATCATTAGTTGCTTTTGTATTCTCAATTGCTTGTTTTATATTTGCTTCAATAGCAGACAAGTTTGTCTCTATTTCTGTCATGATTGCTGTGGTACGCTGCATATCTGCCACTTTCCCTTGCAATTCTACAATTTTATTGCCTGCTTCTTGTACGAGTGGCAAGCTCGCTTCCACCTTTAGAATGCTGTCACCTGCTTTTTGAATGTCAGGTATTCTTTGTTTGAGTCCAATAATTTTTTGTGCTTTTTGCCGAATGTCCGGCAACTTTTGCTCCAATTCAATTGCTTTATTCCCCATTTCTTCAATCTGCGGCAATGCTTGTTCTAACTCCAAAATGCGTGTTTCTGCATTCTGAATAGATGGCAACTTTTGTTGAAGTTCTACACCGGCAGTATGAAATCCAGAAAAAATAGCATCACCAACAGTTTTGGTAAAAGCCTGACTAATTTGTGAGGTTATACTAGAGGCCCCTGAGCTTGCAATTTTTGGTGCAACAGCATTTATTTTTTCATTCACACCAAACTCAATGACGGGTTGTTGGGGATTTACTTCTAAAATACTAGTCAATTTCTTGGAGAAGTCTTTTGGAATCAACAAATATGCGTAATAGTCCCCATACTTCACCCCTCTCTCAGCCTCTTTACGACTGACAAAGACCCAACCAAGCTTAGGATTTTTTTTGAGGTTTTTAACAGTATCTTCTCCCACATTGATAGGCTTCCCTTGTACCTCTGCTCCTTCATCGTCATTACTGACAGCAACTCGAATACCAGCCGTATTGCTATATGGATCCCAAACGGCTTTAATATTAATCCATGCATAAGCAGAGGGGAGAAGCATAATTGCTGCGACTAATAACGCCAATTTAGGTGTTGTAAATACACTTTGTAAATCTGTTTTATAGATATACCAAATGCTTTTCATCTCTCTCCTCCTACCCTTGTTTTAAATAGCCTTCCTGTTGTCTTATCCCCCTTTATTCTTCTCTAAACACTTTCTCTATATTTATAAAGACGTGCAGGATTGAACTACTCCCACCTACTCGCTAACGCTCCTTGAGGTGGGGGATTCTGTATTTTCTTCCTAAGAAGCGAAATACAGAGCCGTTCAACAGGCTTCTCATAGGACAAATAGGGAGAGCTCACACTTCCTTGTACGTGACAAAGCCACCGAAGTAACCTTGTCTCATACAAGTAGTGATAGTTGCTTCTCTTTTTTCACCCTATACGTGTTGCAATGTTCTTGCACCAATGCACCCACCATTCTGGAGCTAGATCCTCTGGCCTTTGCGGCAAAATGATGGTGATGCAAGAACAGATGATGCCATTCCAAACGAAGTCAGGCTTCCCTTTCTTCTAACCAAATTTTTGGTACATACTTCTGCAAACTATCACGTTCTACTTGTGTCAGCCCATAATTACAAATCTCTTTATTGAATAATGGATAAGATTGGCCCGATACATGATAGAATACGTGCGGACGAAGCGCTTTGAATGCTTTTGTCAACACACTCCATTGTTTCCAGTGATGCTCCCCATCCTTGCGTTCTGTATAGATTCGCAACAGCTTTGGTACCTGCTCCTTCAGATTCATGCCGCGTCTGCCAATGACGTAGGACGCCGCTTGATGGATCGAAATATGCATCTGTTTCATATACTTCATCTTCCCGATCTGGCTTGTGAAGGCAGGATTCACCTCAAATACAGCGATTCCCATTTTGGCCGCTCGGCTGTGAATACCATCCTGCATCTTTTTATAGGCAAACAGGCTCATTCTTCGATTTTGCTTCCGATTGCGGTAACGTCCGGCAGACTTGGAGAGGGTTGTATCCAATGCTTCTAACACAATCGGCTTATTCCTTTGAACGGCGATGTCCACCAAACGAATCGCTTCTGCTTCTAGAATTTTGGTGATTTGTCCGCTTCGTTTTCCTGCTAAGGAGAAATAGAGACAAGAGGAGGAAAGTAATTGTCCTTGTCCATTCACGTTGGAGAAGGCAATATGATTGTAGTTGACGTCCACACCGATGACACCATCTGCTTTTGCGTGATTGAGATGAGGATGTTCTGGCTCTTCTACGATACATTTGATGATATAGTACGTACCATGGTCTTCGATGGACCAACCGATTGGCTTGCCATCCTTCTTTTTGTTCTGACAGGAAAGCTGCCTGGCGATGGATTCTTGCACCTGATCTTGTCCATAAGGAAAATACACATACGGAAGTACAAGTGCTCGCCCTGTTGTACTTCTGATATGTAGAGTTTGGCTTGGCGCATCATATTGGAACACAAAGTTCCCATACTTCGCATCCTTCCGTCCAGAAAGCGTCATCTTGGCGTTTCTTTTGTAACAGAATGCATGTCTCCACGCCACATAACTCTTTTGATCCTTACACATTGTATATTGCTTACGAAAGAAGGAACGAGAGCCGAACAAAACCGAAGGAATCTCTCGTCTTAGTTTCTCCTTTTTCTGCTCCTGCCGAAGGAGACGATGCCGGAGTTGTCCGATTCTTGCCTTGAGGCGTTTGATTTCTTTATCTAGATGTCGGTGTTCAAACAGGTAGGGGGAGAACCAAACCTGTGTCTCGTTCTTACGATGAAGCGCATATACCACACCGGAAGCTGTTTGATGCATCCGGTACCCCATTCTCTTATGCAATTTCGGTTTTCTATCCACAATGGATTGCTTCATGTTTCGCAATGCCGTCAGCTTGCTGCGTTCCTTTTTTAATTTCTTTTGAATCGATTTCATGACAATGTCTACCTGTTTGACATACAACGCTTGTAGTTCCTTTTGCGATGTCCGAAGGGCGTTTGCTTGTTGGACTGCGCTATTCGTATAGTAGTTATCCAGTTGAAATCGTTTCTTAATCGCAAGGTGAAGCGTGCCTTCATACGGCTTGTTCCCCGTGCGTAGATGTTTTGTTTGCCAAGCATAAGCCATGCGCACGGCTCTATTATAGAGACGGAGAGAATGAGAAAGTTCCTGATTCACATCGTGGGGGACCTTGTGTTTATAGATTCGATTGGAAAAATAACACTTCTTCATTCCTTCCTCCTCCCTTCTGGTTCATTTTGGTAATTATATATTACCAAAGGAACATATGTTTGTCTAGTGAGGTTTTCCTATTCAAACATGCTAGGCGAATCGCCTAGTCGACATTCATCCTCCACTTACCACTGGGCTACGCCCATCACGTGCTTGAAGTGGAGGTCTTCTGTCGGAAAATGATAAACTCTGCTATGTAAGCAAATGTTATTTCATCGTTGGCAGTATTATTAAATGCATAATCTAAACTCCCAAAGTTTTCTAGGCTATTTGAGTTTTTAAACAACAAAAAAATAAAAAAGCTCTTAGCATATTTAAAAATCCGCTAAGAACTATATATTCTAATTATGATTGGAATATAGCTCGGTACGAGTGTCCAAGCCTCAGTACGTTGGGGAGAATTGGTAATGAATCTTATTAAATCTTACCAGATGATTTTTCACAAACGATAATCTGCCGAGTGAATGTTCCCTTTTTTACAACACAGCGGTCTACGATTTCGAATCCAGCTTTTATTATTATGGAATCGATTGGTTCAAGTGTTACGATTACCACTTTATCCGTAAATCTCCAGGCACTTTCGAGCATTTCAAGTTGCTCCTCAGGTGTTATTACAGAAAATAAATTATAGGGCATATCAATAATTGCCACATCATAACTGCTAGAAATGCTTCGGATGTCCTTACGAGTCACTTCCCCTACTAAGCCAAAATGTGCTATATTCTCTCGTGCTCCAGGAAGTACTAAGGGATTGATATCACTACCGACAATGTCAATTCCCATCGACAATGCTTCGACTAATACTGTTCCAATTCCGCAGCAAGGATCAATTGCTTTTATTCCAGTTGGATCAGGAACAGCAATGTTAGCTACTGCTCTGGCCACACGTGTACTGAGTGATGTGGAATAACTATGCGGCTTTTTCTGATGGTGTAACCAGGCCGCCTTGTTCTTGTGATAATGACCAAATACCCATCGGCCATTTATCTTCATAATTCCAAATAACAATTCCGGATTCAATAGGTTTGGTTCACCAGGAATATGCAAGCCAATCTCCCGCTCAATCGTACGCCGTTGTTCAAAATCTACTTTCTCGGATTCAGCAAGATTCCCATTTTGAATGAAAATAACTTTAAATGTCGCTTCTATTATAGGTAGGTCTTGTACTTGCTTTATGATATCTTGTAAATGATAACCCTCGTAGATTACATCGATCCTTTCCCTTATAAATGGACTTCGGCTTGGATCAACTTTCAAGTTACTTTCCAATGTACTTGATTGTGAATCCTTCCCAAACAAAGAGCGCATCTCTAAAGCACACAAAGCGTCCTCTCCTTCTCGGTATGCATAATTATAAATATGTAACATTGGCTCCATCTTAATACCATCCACCCTATTCATTCATTAAAGTTGATATAGATAAAGTATATGTTTAAATCATCAACCGCTTTTTGTTAACGAAAACTCGCGCCGATTGGCGAGCCCTGCCTTTGAGCGAAGACAGAGGCGAAGTTGCACTTATACTTTGCTCCTAAAATTTCTCACTACGTCGAATTGTCTTCTGGTTAGAAATTTATACTTTCTTAAAGTGAAATAAAAAAGGACTCTAATATGATATAGAGCCCTTTCATCATTAAGCTTTCTTTACGTTAGTAGCTTGAAGTCCGCGTTGACCTTGTTCAGTGTCAAAAGTTACTTTTTGACCTTCATCTAAAGATTTAAACCCTTCGCCTTGGATAGCTGAGAAATGTACGAATACATCTTGTCCACCTTCAGTTTCGATGAAACCAAAACCTTTTTCTGCGTTAAACCACTTTACTGTACCTTGTTGCATGTGTATTTCCTCCTGTGTGGCTATAATCCACGATTTATTACTATAATTGCTCAATTAGATATCAAAGACGAAAAGTTTAAATACTTATTCTATCTCTACAGACCGAACAAAAATAATGCTTGTTCAGCATAACAGATAAACTTTAGAAAAGCAAATATTGTTGTTCTATAGAAAATTTATACGGCTAGTTTTCCATTAATAGGAAAACCGGCCGTATAAATCATAATTAAGAATCCTATAGTAAACGGTTTAACAATAAAAGCGTGAATTCGCATGTGAATTCACGCTAAAGTCTCATTGTGATTTACTTTTTTGCCCCCGAATCAGAACCCGTTAATATGATATAGAGCCCTTTCATCATTAAGCTTTTTTTACGTTAGTAACTTGAAGTTCCACGTTGACCTTGTTATGAGTGTTTATCTCACACTTATTTCAACGTGTTCCAACCATCTTAATTCCTCTTGCGTTAAAACAATTTTCGATCCTTCATAACAAGAGATCAACTCTACTTCATTTTGCGCACCGATAAGGGCACATGTCGGAAATGGTTGATTAAGAACATAGGCAAGGGCAATTTGAATTGTGCTGACACCTTTTTCTTTTGCCAATTGTTCAGCCCGGTGCAGACGTTCCCAGTTGTCATCACTGTAGAAAACGCGAACAAGATCTTCATTGCTGTGATCTTCCGGCGTGAAGTGACCTGTAAAGAAACCTCTTGCTTGGGAAGACCACGATAAAATGGGAAGCTGACATTCTTTATGCCACTCACAATCAGCACCATCAGCTGATACACAGCCTGCCCAAAATGGTTCATTCGCTTTGGCTAAGCTTAAATTTGGACTACTAAAAGTAAAGCCAACTAATCCATTAGCAGCCGCATATTCATTCGCTTCCTGCAACCGTTGAGTCGTCCAATTCGACCCGCCAATCGCCCTAAATCTTCCAGCGATAATATGTTCATTTAAGGCATTAATAATGATGCTAACCGGGACATTCTGGTCATCACGATGCAGCGCATATAAATCGATATAATCTGTTCCAAGTCTTTCTAAGCTCTGAAAAAGATCCCTTGAAATTGCTTCAGGATTTACGCGGGGTCCGTTCTGATCATGGTGAGCACCCTTCGTCAAAATGACGACGTCTTCACGATTGTTTCGGTCTTTCATCCATTGGCCAATTGCCAGTTCACTCTCTCCGCCACAGTAAATATGGGCAGTATCAATCGTATTCCCGCCTATTGCAACATAACGGTCCAGCACATTGCAAACTTTTTCATAAACGCTTGGCCTAAAATAATCAGAGCCTTGAATCAGAGTCGTTACTGGTTTTGATAAACCTGTAATCGTAATCGCTTTCATTACTTTGACCTCCAATTAATTAAATTTCAACACGGCGGTGTTCTCTAGCTGATGTTAAACAAGCATTCAAAACTTTCATATTTAGGACGGCATCGGTCGCTGGAAAAGGAAGTGGTTCTCCGTTCCGAATGCTTCTTCCTAATGCGTCCGCTTGCAGGGCATATTGGTTCAAGCGAGGGACTTCCACTTCTCTGCGTCCGTCCTCTGTATATACAAAAAAGTTATCTCGTTCATCCTGATTCACTACAAAAGCGCTAGGCACTTCAATTCGTCCTTCTGTCCCCAAAACTTCGAGCGTATTTCTGAAATCTGCCCACATTCCGCAATCAAAGGTTAAAGCCACACCGCGATTAAACTCCAAAATGCCAGAGGCCATCATATCTACATGATCATGCTCTTCAGAAAATAAAGCGTGAACAGTTGCAGCTTGCGGCTCTTCGTTTAACAACATGCGCGCTGCACTAATCGGATAAACACCAACATCATATAATGAGCCACCGCCCCACTCTTGTTGATAACGAACATTGCTCATGTCCTTTGAATTGTTAAAGGTAAATGTACTATGAATTCCGCGAAGCTCTCCTATTTCACCCGATTTAACAATGTCGCAAATTGTGGTATACCGTGGATGATACCGGTACATAAACGCTTCAGCAAATACAACGCCAGCGTTTTCGCAAGCCTCTACCATTTCTTGTGCTTCATCTGCATTGATTGCTAATGGCTTCTCGCATAATACATGTTTGCCGGCTTCTGCTGCACGAATAGCCCATTCTTTATGCAGATGGTTAGGCAGCGGAATGTAAACGGCTTCAATAGTAGGATCAGTAAGCAATGCTTCATAACTTCCATAAGCTATCGGTATATTCAATTGTTGAGCTGTTTGCTTGGCCTTGTCCAATCCGCGACTAGCAATCGCAGCGACTTCTCCTGTTTCAGATTGCTGGATTCCTGGTATAACTGAGCGTTTCGCAATTCCGGCGCACCCGATAATACCCCAACGAATTTTTTTCATTCCGTTCCTCTCCTCCATGTAAATAATACTATATTGTCATTATATTAAACTCATAATAAAATAAAAATAACATCTTTTTGCCCTACATATGAAACAATATTGCTATGGAAAGAGTGATAGCAAATGCAAAGACAATATTTATTACCCACACTTAATGATCATGAATATATGGTCCTCCCAGAATCAATCGGATGGTATTGGGATGAGCCCGAACATCAGGTAGACCGAAAAGTGGGAACGCTTAATAATTTTAGTATCCATTTTGTTGTCTCTGGATCTGGTTTTGTAGAAATTGACGGAAAACAATTTTCCTTGAAGGGCGGGGATGCTTTTCTGTATTTTCCTATGCAGGAACAGCGTTATTACAGCAGCCGTCATGACCCGTGGAATATTCGGTGGGTTCATTTTTATGGAAGTATCCTCAATCCATTTTTATCGGAAAAAGGGTTTCATCGACATTCGCTTTGGAATGTTCAACCTATTCAGCCATTAGAAGAAGCACATGAACAGCTTCTCCTTGAAGCAGAGAAGAATAGTTTTTTGCATTTGTCCCGTTTGTCCACTCTTACCTATACCTTCTTAATGGAGTTTATTACAAATGTAGTGCCTCGAACATCTGATCGAAGGCAGGAATTAGACGATCGAATTCAATCTTTGCTACCCTTAATGCAAAGTAAAGCTTGTGAACCATTTGAATTGGATTTCTGGGCAGAACAAGCAGGTGTGAGCACCTATTATTTTTGCCGCCTTTTTAAACGAGCTACACAAATGACGCCAATGGCGTTTATTACATTATGCCGGCTTCAAATGAGCAAGCAATGGCTGCTGGATAAGAAAGAAATGACCATTAAAGAAATTGCTCTAAAGGCGGGCTATCCGAGTATAAGTTATTTTAATAAACGTTTTTTAGAACACGAAGGAATGACGCCTACCAGTTACCGCCAGCTGTATCCTTTTAAAACACAGAAATAGGAAGGTACTTTGTTACCTCTTCTTATATATTAGTATCGATTTGATTAGTCTTTATACATGATCAAAAATCCAGATTTCCATTTATATGACTTATGATAAATAGCTTCAAGACAGTCCACCTTTCGAATTTTCCTCTGAATGTTAGACTGTCTTTTTTCATTTAATCCTTTCAAATCCTGAGCATTGTTCTAGTGAATCAGATCCACTTGCGATTTCGGTATATACGTTTGAATGTTACTGTCCCACACGATTCCGATGTTACCTCCTCTTTCAAGACCCTTAGGGCAACCACTCTAAAAGAACTTGAATTCCAAAGTTCGGCACCCTAGGAATTTCCTTTTCAAACGGATTTCGTTTACAATGATGTAAAAAGGGATGAACGCCCAAGAAATGAGGGATCCTCATGAGATGCGGATCAAAATGCTTTGTTGTTGAAATGGAGATAAAGGGAGAAAAGCAAATCAAGTCAGTCACCGCGAGAACATCTGTGGACGCAAGAAAAACCATTCGAGGAGAATATGGAGCAGGGGCTTATATCCTATCGGTTACAGAAGAGAAAAAGAAATAGTAATCCCAATCGATGTTAGCAGCACTATACAAAACAACTGTTTCTCTCTCTTTTCATAATCAGGATGTTTAGCTTTAGTGAACCTCTTGTTCAAATGAATGGGCTAAGCTCTCAGATTACAGTCGTTGTTATGACACTGGATACTGGTCATTTAATTTGCCCTAGAGGTGTTCTTGGTTATAATAGATGTTCTTGGTTATAATAACGGGTGTAATGATCTATGATTTCAAGTACAATGTTATATTTCACTGTTACTTGTGGCTGGATTCACCGCAGCCTCTCTAACTGCACAATTGAAAAAAGAACCTTCAATCCAAAGATAGATCAAAGGTTCTATGTTTTATTTTCAATGTCGCTTAAACGTTTCATTAAAATGCCTTTGTTTCTATATCCAAAGAATTAACTATAGGCTAATTCTTTTTCGTCTAGACCTAGCGTCTGTGCTGTTAAAGTATGAATTTCTTGGAAAAGCTCTGGGTTTTCCACTAGCGACACGCCAAAAGAAGGAATCATTTCTTTTATTTTTGGTTCCCACTCTTTCATATGTTGCGGGAAGCATTTTTCTAATACCTCAAGCATAACGTGAACGGCAGTAGAAGCACCTGGAGAAGCACCGAGTAATGCAGCTATCGAGCCATCAGCGGCACTAACAACTTCTGTACCAAATTGAAGTGTTCCTTTACCGCCGGCCTCAGTATCTTTGATAACTTGCACACGTTGGCCCGCTACCACTATATCCCAATCCTCGCTTTTGGCGTTCGGAATAAACTCGCGTAATTCTTCCATGCGATCTTCGTTGGATAACATAACTTGCTGAATCAGGTATTTTGTTAATGACATCTCTTTTGCGCCCGCCGCCAACATAGTGAAGACATTATTCGGTTTTACGGAATTTATCAAATCAAAATTGGAACCAGTTTTTAAGAACTTTGGTGAGAAGCCGGCAAACGGTCCAAACAGCAATGTTTTTTCGTTGTCCATATATCTTGTATCAAGATGCGGAACAGACATTGGAGGAGCACCAACCTTAGCTTTACCGTATACTTTTGCATGATGCTGTGCTGCAACTTCTGGATTATTACATACCATAAATAGTCCGCTTACTGGGAAGCCGCCAATATTTTTCGATTCAGGAATACCAGTTTTTTGTAGCAAAAGCAGACTTCCGCCCCCACCGCCGATAAAGACGAACTTTGCACTATGGTATTCAATTTTACCGCTATCGATATCATGCACTTTCACTTCCCAAGAGCCGTCGCTAGCACGTTTAATATCCTTAACACTATGCTTGTAGTTTACCTCGACGTTTTCACTCTTTAAGTGGTCAAACAACATACGTGTTAAGGCACCAAAGTTAATATCAGTTCCAGAATCGATTTTTGTTGCCGCTATCGGCTCATTCGATGTACGGCCTTCCATGATAAGCGGAATCCATTCCTTCAGCTTTTCTGGATCATTGGAAAATTCCATCCCTTGAAACAGCGGATTGTTTGACAGCATTTCAAAACGTTTTTTCAAAAACGATACATTTTTCCCCCCTTGTACTAAACTCATGTGAGGTATTGGCATGATAAAGTCCTGCGGATTACGAATCACATTGTTGTTTACAAGATAAGACCAAAACTGTCTTGAAAGCTGAAACTGTTCATTAATTTTTATAGCTTTGCTAATATCTATAGATCCGTCAGATTTTTCGGATGTATAGTTAAGCTCGCACAGTGCAGCATGGCCTGTACCCGCATTATTCCATTCGTTAGAGCTTTCTTCTCCTGCATTTGCGAGTTTCTCAAACACCTTGATTTCCCATTCCGGTGCTAATTCTTTTAGTAATGATCCCAAAGTCGCGCTCATGACTCCCGCACCAATTAAGATAACGTCTGTTTTTTTCTGTATGTTGCTCATGATAACCTTCCTTCATCCTCTATATTTGCAAAAAGAGTAAGCACTCCTGCTTAGTTGTTACAAACAGTAAGGCGCCGCCTAGGAACACATCTTTTCGATCTCAATTATAACTGCATCATAATCTATTATAATTATTTATAGATTAAAATATCTACTATTATCTGATAATTATAAACCATTTAAAGCCGGTAAAGAAGTGGGAAGTCTCTCCACAAAACCCTAGAAACACACAAAAACCAAGGCACTCAGCTTCTCACAAAGGTTAAGACTTTTGGTTTGCCCAATGTAATAATTGAATCTCTCTTTAGTATTATCCTTAGTATGATGTCAATTTCACTATCAATCCTTTGTTCGATGTTACCTTCTTTAATTGCTTTCTATTATTGATTTTTCTTGAAGATTCATATATATGTAACTTTTTAAGACCTTTTGTAATTTAAAGAAAACTCGCCGATTGGTGCCTCCTGCCCGTGGGCGAAGACAAAGGTGTAGTTGCTACAGTGTAACAAATACATTTGATTAATGTACTTTGCAACTAAAATAAGTAAGCAGTCTATATAGACTGCTTACAAAAAGTTCCTTGCTCTGTTTTCTTTTGCTTTATTGTATTAGCTTCGTCGCTTCCGTCCAGCTTATATGCTCAAAGGTCCGCCGAGCTCAACAATCTCTTCAGATACGCCTGTGAACTTTTTGAAGTTTTCTTTGAACTTGCTGGCAAGATCTAATGCCTTGGCCTTATAAGCTTCTTTGTCAGCCCAGGTTTGTTCTGGCATTAATACGCCATCAGGTACACCTGGAACATGGAGCGGAATTTCCAGACCGAAGATATCATCCTTTCCAGTTTCCACGTTGTCTAATTCACCGTTAAGTGCTGCTTTTACCATAGCGCGTGTGTAGGAAAGATTCATACGCTGACCTACGCCATATTCACCGCCGGTCCAGCCTGTGTTCACTAAGAATACGTTTGCATTGTGTTTTTCAATTTTTTCTCCGAGCATTTCTGCATAACGAGATGCGTTAAGCGGTAAAAACGGAGAACCAAAGCATGTTGAAAACGTGACTTGCGGAGAAGTAATCCCCCGCTCTGTTCCGGCTAGCTTACTCGTGTAACCGCTTAAGAAATGGTACATGGCTTGTTCTTTGGATAGCTTGCTGATTGGAGGCAATACGCCGAACGCATCAGCTGTTAAGAACACAATGGTATTGGGATGTCCGGCAACGCTTGGAAGCATAATATTATCGATTGCGTCAATGGGATACGCGGCACGTGTATTTTCAGTTAGCGATATATCGTCGTAGTTAGCAAGTCTAGTATTCTCGTCAATCTTCACATTTTCTAATACAGAACCGAATCGAATCGCATCAAAGATTTGCGGCTCCTTCTCGCGAGATAGATTCACACATTTTGCGTAGCAGCCGCCTTCAATATTAAACACACCGTCATCAGACCAGCCATGCTCGTCATCACCGATTAGCTGGCGGTCTGGATCTGCAGATAGCGTTGTCTTTCCTGTTCCGGATAAGCCAAAGAACAATGCTACATCGCCCTCTTCACCCACATTTGCAGAACAGTGCATGGATAAAATGTCTTGTTCTGGCAACAAGTAGTTCATCACAGAGAAAATGGATTTCTTCATTTCACCTGCATATTCAGTACCGCCGATCAGTACAATGCGCTTTTCAAACGAAACGATGATAAACGTTTCAGAATTTGTGCCGTCAAGAATTGGATCTGCTTTAAATGTCGGAGCAGATACGATTGTAAATTGTGCATCGTGTTTAGCGAGCTCCACCTCTGTCGGGCGAATAAACAATTGGTGGGCAAATAAGTTATGCCAAGCATATTCATTGATCACTTGAATAGAAAGACGGCAGCTGGGATCCGCTCCAGCAAAACCTTTAAATACGAAGAGTTCTTCTTTTTCTTGTAAGTATTCTAATACCTTTGTGTAGAGACGTTCAAAATGCTGTTGGGAAATCGGTTGGTTTACAGGGCCCCAATCGATTTTATCTGCAGTGGATGCTTCTTTTACAATGAATTTATCTTTAGGAGAACGACCTGTGTATGTACCGGTTGCAACAGAAACAGCACCAGTGGAAGTTAATGTTCCTTCTTCTCTCATTAATACTTTTTCTATTAGCTGCGAAACACTTAATTGAACCTGTGCATTGCTTCTATTTAATAATTCATGTAATTCTATTTGGGCAGTCACAGTACTCATATCTATACCATCCTTTATCTTTTTTATAAAAATTTCTATCAATAGTTATCGGGTCAACCCTTTAAATATGTTGCATATGTTTCCGGCCAGCCAACTCACCTGCTACTAGCTTTACAAGATCGACTACGCGGCAGGAGTAGCCCCACTCGTTATCGTACCAAGCAAGAACTTTGATCTTACGGGTTCCCATCACAATTGTTGATAAACCATCAATAATGGCTGAACTTGGATTTGTATTAAAATCTACAGACACAAGCGGTGC